>CALUMI010000005.1 GCA_944321725.1 uncultured Muribaculaceae bacterium | reverse complement strand
AAGTTCAAGAAGTATTATCAGTTCGGTTTTACAGGAACCCCCATATTCCCGGCGAATGCTTATGGCTCGGAAACAACAGCAAGCGTGTTCGGCAGGGAATTGCATTCATACGTGATAACGGATGCCATCCGCGATGAAAAAGTATTGAAATTCAAGGTTGACTACAACAATGTAAGACCTCGTTTCAGAAATATAGAAACAGAGCTTGACGAACAAAAACTAAGTGCCGCAGAAAATAAACAGGCATTACTTCATCCCGCCCGTATAAATGAGATTTCGCAATATATTTTGTACAACTTCAGAATCAAGACCCATCGAAACCAAAGTGATAGCAAAGGCTTCAATGCCATGTTTGCTGTCAGTAGTGTGGATGCAGCCAAATGCTACTATGAAGAATTGAACCGATTGCAGAGAAACTCGGAGAAGCCATTGAAAATAGCTACCATATTTTCTTTCGCCGCTGATGAAGAGCAAAGTGCAATAGGCGAGATACCTGATGAAAACTTTGAGCCTTCGGCAATGGACCTCAGCGCAAAAGAGTTTTTGACAAAAGCTATTGACGATTATAATACCCTGTTTGGAACAAGTTATGGCATTGACGGGAAAGAATTTCAAAACTATTACAGAGACCTTGCCAAAAGAGTAAAAAATAAAGAGGTTGATCTTGTAATCGTAGTAGGCATGTTCTTGACCGGCTTTGATGCTCCGACTTTGAATACGCTGTTTGTAGACAAGAACTTACGTTATCATGGATTGATACAAGCATTTTCCCGCACCAACCGAATCTACGATGCGACCAAGACATTTGGCAATATCGTGACTTTCAGAGACCTCGAAAAACATACGATTGATGCCATAAAATTATTCGGTGATGAAAATACCGCAAATGTAGTGCTGGAAAAAAGCTACAGGGAATATTTGGAAGGTTTTAAAGACATTGCTTCAGGAGAGGCACGGAAAGGGTATATTGAAATTGTAAAAGAGCTGAATGATAAATTCCCTGATACAGACAATATCGTTACAGAACAGGATAAGAAAGAATTTGTCAAGCTGTTTGGCGAATATCTGCGGGTGGAAAACATATTGCAGAATTTTGATGAATTTACTACGCTCAAGGCTTTTCAGACAATAGACACAGAAAATCCGGTTGCAATCGAAGCGTTTAAGAACGATTATTTTGTCACTGATGACGATATTGCAAAAATGCAGAAATTGCAAATGCCGTCTGATAGGAGCATTCAGGATTACAAATCGACTTATAACGATATACGGGATTGGTTAAGACGGGAAAAAGAGGGAAAGAAGCCAGAAAAATCAAGGATAGACTGGGATGATGTCATTTTCGAAATAGACTTGCTTAAATCGCAGGAGATAAACCTTGATTATATTCTTGAGCTGATTTTCGAAAATAACAAAAAGGAGATGGACAAATCTTCATTGATTGATGAAGTCCGCAGGGTTATCCGGTCAAGTGTAGGTAACAGAGCCAAAGAAAGCCTGATTGTTGATTTTATCAATGATGCTAATCTCGATGCCATTTCAGATAGGACTGAAATTATAAAAGCGTTCTTTGAATATGCACAAATTAAGCAAAAGAAGGAGGCGTCGGATTTGATAGCAAGCGAAAATCTGAATGAAAGAGAAGCCAAACATTACATTGAAATGTCTTTAAGACGTGAGTACGCAAGTGAGAATGGAACTGACTTTAATAATATCCTACCAAAAATGAGTCCGCTGAATCCTTTATATCTGACTAAGAAACATAAGGTATTTGAAAAGATTGCCGCTTTTGTCGAAAAGTTTAAAGGTGTTGGTGGACAACTATAATATTGTACAGAATAATTTTGAGATAAATATATGAAGCTATACAAATTAATATTCGTTGCTAATGCGTTTCTATTGCTGATTAGCATATGTTTCACCAATAGAGAGATAACACTTGGGAAAATCTGGATGTATCTTACAGACAAAAGTATTCCGATAGATTTTCCTAATTGGATTTCTTATTGTTTATACTTTATTGTCCCAATACTGACTACTTGGTATGGAACTACAAGGTTTTATAAATTAGATCCTACAGAAATAAAGGGGGAAAGTATCACAAAAATAGAATCTGCAAGTTCTACTTTCCTACCTACATTTTTTGCCTATGTATTTGTTGGTTTAAGTATAAATACTGTAGTATCTTTAACTTTCATTTATGGGGCTGTTACAATTCTATGTTTTTGTGCAGAAATATATTTGTATAATCCGATTTTCCATATTTTAGGATATCGATACTATTTTGTGACTACAGGAAATCATAAAATACTAATTATGACTAAGAAAGAGATTAAATTAAGAGAAATATGCGAATTTAAACGTATAGGGCAAATTAACGACTTTACCTATATTGATATTGAGAAATAAATATACTATGGACTATTTAATTTCAAAAACTAAAGGAGTAAACGGCTCTTATTATAGAGTTTTATCTGACGCAACAGTATTTGATAACATTGAAGAGTTTGATAATGCTAGAAGTTATGATGATGAGTATAAACTTCAAGAAGGTGAATGGTTTGTCGTTGAAAATTTTTCAACAAAAGAATATTGTATATCATTATTACGAGAAAATTTTGTTCCAACTTCATACTCATATATGAGGAGAGAGGATTATAAAAAAATAGATTTCGTAGTTTCCATACAAAATGATAAATATTTTTTGTTTCAAAAAATCACCCCGAGTTATTTGTATTCAAAAAGGAGTATGATTTCTTGGGGTAATTTACAGAATCCCTCAGATCAAGCAAGACTCATAAAAGAAGATAATATATTAGTAATAAAAGATACTCCAGACTGTATCTTTGTAAAAGACACGGACCGATTGTACTTCAAAAAACTAAATGCTATAACATCTATTTTCAATGGTATCAATGAATTGTACAGGGAAGCAACAGATGATGAGGTAGAAACTTTTCTATCTATGGATATTATTAATTTAGAATCAGATTTTAGCAAAGATCACGTAAAAACGGCTAATCGCAGACGGATTAAGGAAGCAACAGAAAGATACAATAATTTCTCAACCGAACAAAAAAATAGAATACCTAATTATATTAGCCAATATTGTCCTAATCTATATGATGCTACAACAACTAGATTTCGCATATCCAATGAAAAGGAACTAACTGAATTATTAAATACTCTAAATCAGCGTTATTATACAACTGAAATTGATGGTGAGAAAAGATTGGCAAATTCAGTCACTAAATTGTAGAAAGATTCTATTATGACAGCAAAAGAACTTCAACAATATTTACTCCGTGAATTTCCGCAAGAGAATGCACGCTGTGAGTGGAAAGAGATGAAAAATCTCAAGAATTCCTTTGCCGGAGATGAAAAGAATGATGTCATTTCATATGTATCAGCCATAGCGAATATGGAGGGAGGACATCTTGTGATAGGCGCACAGGATAAAACATTGGCAATTGTCGGGACAGATTTATCCAAGTTTAATTTAAATGCCCAGTCAGCCGTGTGGAAACTGGTAGAGCATTGTACCAATCTTTCTTCCGAAGGATTGAGTATTGACGAATATACTACAGAGGATACACATAAGACGGTTTGGATAATTCATATTCCAAAACATTTACCTCGACGTCCTGTTTATGCTCATAAAAAAGCATGGCAGCGTGTCGAAGATTCATTGGTGGAGATGACACAAGAACGGCTTGCCGTTATTCTGGAAGAACCTGTCTTTGAAGCAAAAGATTGGTCCGCTGAAATTGTTCCTAATGCGACAATAGCGGATTTGGATGAATTGGCTGTAGCGAAAGCCCGCATCATGTTCAAAAAGGTACATTCTTCCAATATTCCTTCTGAGGAAATTGATGCATGGACGGTGGAAGATTTTCTTTCCAATAGTGGAATAATGATCGATGGAAAACTGACTCGTGCAGCTATTATTCTGTTGGGAAAACCTGTTTCTGTATTTAAACTTCGTCCTGCTGTAGTTGAAGTTACATGGACTTTACGGGACGAATTCCAAAATGTCGTAGATTATGAACATTTCACTGCTCCATTTATTCTCACCGTTGACAAAATATTGAGCAAGATACACAATCTGACGATGAGAGAATTGCCAGGAGGAACACTATTCCCGGAAACAATGAAGCAATATGACGACTACACTATTCGTGAGGCACTGCATAATGCCATTGCACATCAGGATTATACTTTACAGCAGCGTATCAATTTTGTAGAAAATCCCGGATGGCTTTACTATGCAAATGGAGGCAGTTTTATTCCTGGTACTCTGCAAAAGGCTTTGGAAACCAAAGGACCACAACGTCATTTCCGAAATGAGTGTCTTTGCCGTGCAATGGTGAATTTCAACATGATAGACACCGTAAGTCGTGGCATTAAAAAGATGTTCAATGAACAAAGACGTCGTCATTTTCCGATGCCTGATTACGAAATAGATGTATTGAATAAAGAGGTTGGTGTGACAATATATGGGAATACAATCAATGAAAAATATACACAGCTACTAAAAGAAAACAACACATTGACATTGGATGATTGTATTCTTTTGGACTCAGTACAAAAAGGACATCGAATTTCTGATGAGAATGTGATAGACTTATTGAATAGAGGTCTTTTAGAGGGGACTGTTTCTGAATATAGCATATCCCTTGATATCGCTAAAAAGACAAAGCAGTTACCACATTATACTCGCGCCAGGGGACTGGAAAAAGCAAAACTCCAACAAATGATTTTGCAGTATCTTCAAAATGCAGGTTCGGCAGGAACCAAGCGAGATGCGATATTTGATTATCTCAAAGATGTACTTCCTAAAACCAAGACTTCGGAGCAGCAGGAACGAATGGTTGGGAACATACTTGTGGAAATGAAAGAAGCAGGGACAATCATTCTTAAAGGCAGGATGTGGTATGTTAAGTCATAATCGGTACTTTCGACTAAATATGCCGATTTACGACTATTTACGACTAAATAGAACCTATTACGACTAAAATTAGCCAATTGTTTTGCTCAGCTGTGGATTTTGACTACTTTTGCATAAAGAGTTATTTGACAGTAAAGACACAGCAAAATGCTGAAAATTGCACGGTCTCTTAGTCGTTACCACTACTTCTCAAATAATTTGCTAAAAGTCTATTTCTCAAATGCTTATATTAAGCCGTTGAAAACCTAAAATAGTTTGCAAACGTTTGTTGATTGTCGTTTTCTGTTGTCGCGGCAAGGTGGTTTGATAATGGGGAGCTTGAATATGTGGTTATATTGTGCTGTCGGATAGTTTGAGTATCGTGCTGATGTTGCTTGCCGACAACGCAAGAAGGGCTTCTGTCGTGGTCTGCCTTGCCGTGGCTGCTTTACGGGCTATTTCGGTTATGGTGAGCGGTGACTCATCGGTTTCTAACAGTAACAGGCTCTCAGGAATGCTTTTTACGGCTTCCGGGTTGAACTTTTCGCCTATCGACAGGTAAATTCCTTTTGAATAATACATGCGCGCTGTCTGCGCGTTGCCGCGAAATCCGTGTCTTATCCACGGCATTTTCGGTTTAATTTGCCGATGGATGGCAAGAATTTGTCCGGCGGCTTTCACTTCGTGGATGATTAGCGGTTTTTTTGTTTCTTCCGACAATTCTATATGCTGCAGGAATATTTTTTCCTGTATTTCTATAGGGGCTCCTTTCATTTTGTCGATGCCTGTTTCGCCCACTGCCACAACTTCCGGAAATTTTAGAATCCGGCGCAATTGCTCTATGCTGTGGTCTGCAATGCCGGCGGTGAGCCATGGGTGCAGCCCCACAGAATAGACTTTTCCGGGCAACGGATTGAAGCGTTCGGGAGAGGTGCTGATAATGCCCTCGCAGGAAAATTGGTTGTGTGTATGTGCGTCTGCTATCATTAAGGTACGGGGTCATAGCCGCTTCCTCCCCAAGGATTGCAGCGGCAGATTCGCCGGATGGCAAGCCACAGCCCTTTTATGGGGCCGTGTTTGCGCAACGCCTCAATGGCGTATTCGCTGCAAGTCGGCGTGAATCGGCACACAGGAGGGAATAGGGGAGATATGCAGGCGCGATATAATTTTACGAGTCCGATTAACAGCCATTCCAATATTTTTTTTGAAATGTCAATCAGTTTGCACATTGTCCACATTGTATTTGTTGGCAATCGACGCGAGCAGTTTCTGCATTTTACGTTCGATTACCGCGTAATCCGATAATTCGGGCGCGATGTAAATGAAAGCCATATCTATTTTTATCCCACTCTTTTGCAATTCGGGGACAAAAAGGGTGCGGTTTAGCCGGTAGGCCTCGCGTATGCGGCGGCGCATCAGCACTCGTCCCACCGCTTTCCGGATTTTCTTTTTCGGAACGGTTATCATGAACCGGGCTGTAGCTCCTGCTTCACGCCCGCTCAAGACTGTCACCATACGCAGCGGGTATGCCACGACAGAATCGCCTGCGGCAAACAATCGTTCAATAGCCGAACGGCTGCATAGCTTTTCTGCTTTATTCATTCTTAAATCGGGCATGTTGTTTTGCGTTGGCAGTTGAAAAATATCACCTTGTCGCGTTTGCCGATATGGTTGTTGACCGCTTAACGCCGCAAGGTGATTTTATTGTTGCCGTTGTCGGTGTTACGGCGTTTTATTTTTTCAAATTCTTTTTCAAATACAAATCGAGTGCGGCGGTCATCGACGGCGCTTTCGCTGTGGGCGCCTCGAGATCGAGCCGGAACCCCTCGCCGGTAATCGCTTTGGCTGTTGCCGCCCCGAAACATCCTATTTTAATGTCGCCCTGTTTGAAATCGGGGAAGTTTTTCATTAGCGATTTTATCCCCGAAGGGCTGAAAAACAGCAGCATGTCGTAGTCGAACGGCTCATCTTCCGCAAAATCGTTGCTTACGGTGCGGTACATGACGGCTCTCGAATAGTTGATTTTGTTTTTGTCGAGAATGCTGTCGTCGTTTTTATTGGCTTCTGACACCACATAAAGGTATTTTTCCGACGAATGTTTGACCATGGCCGGAATTAAGTCGTCTAATTTGCCTGATTTGCCGAAAAATATTTTGCGTTTGCGGTAGACAATATATTTTTGCAGATAGAGTGCTATCGATTCTGTCGTGCAGAAATATTTCATTGTTTCCGGAACATTGAACCGTGTTTCTTCCGCTATTCTGAAAAAGTGGTCGATTGCCGCTTTTGCGGTAAAGATTACAGCCGTGTGGTCGGGTATGTAGACCTTGTGCTGCCGGAACTCTTTAGCGGTAAGCCCTTCGACCTTGATGAACGGACGAAATACAATTTCCACCCCGTATTTTTCCGCAATGTCGTAATATGGGGATTTATCAGAGGATGGTTTCGGTTGTGATACTAAAATCTTATTAATAGCCACAGCAAACTGATTTCTAATGAATTAGTATGTTAAAAAACACGCTCTGTAAGCGATAATCAAAGGTATGATTTCTACGGCGCAAAGGTACAAAATAAAATAGAAGCACTGAAAAAAACTATTAAAAAAAATTCTAAAACTTTTCAGCAAAAACGCAAGCCGCGCAATAATGTATAAAACGGCGGCGATAAATAGCATTAATTCATTATGTTCCGGCATAAAAAGCATTATGATGGCGATAGGGGCGAGCAGTTGCCCCATGACAGACTGCGACGCGTTGAAGCCTTGTATCCATAATTCTGTTTCTATGCCTTTGGCGAAAACGTATCCTATCAGTTTCAGCGACAATAGCTGGGTCACGTAGTATAAGGCCGCGATGCCCGACAGTGCCGCGATGCCTTTTGATATGCCCGGTGGCAGCAGATGGGGAGCATAGGCGCTGAGCGCGCAGAAGAGGATGATGCCTTCCATTAATATTGTGTTTATCAGCAGGGCAATCATTGTCACGGTTTCGTTTGCCGTGTGGTCGTCCAAATGGTTTTTGGTTCTTTTTACCGACCAGATGTTTGAGAATATCGTATTGAAATATTTTCTGCCTGTGCGGTAGCAAAAAGCCACGAGAAGAAAAGACAGCACAAGCAGGAGCAATACTCCGGAGGAATGGATAGGCATGTCTTGGTATGATTCCGGCATGTTGCCTTTGGGGAGTTCCATTTCAGGATATTCTTGCAGCTGCTTGGGCTTTGCGCTCATTTCCAAAGTGTCGGTAAATCCGTCGGGGAAGGTGGGGGCGTAGTAAGGCTCTTCTGTGGTCGGGATGCCGTTGGCCTGAATGTTTGCTGTATGTGTTGAGTCGTTGGTTTCCGGCATATTGTCACTCGTCGTATTTTGACTCCACCGGAGAATCTTTTTCGGCGGATAATAATATTGTCATGGCTTCGTCGGGCGTTTGCGCGACATGCCATAATTTAAGGTGCGACTGCCGCATGAAATGCTCGTCGGCCGCTTTCTGCATCATTTGCAATAGCGGGTTGAAAAAGCCGCTGATGTTGAGTATTATTATCGGTTTGTGGTACAGTCCGAGTTGCTTCCATGTGATTATTTCGAGCAACTCCTCCAAAGTGCCGCATCCTCCGGGCAACGCTACCGCGGCATCGGAAAGCTCTGCCATTTTCTGCTTGCGGCTGTGGATGTCGGGTGTGATTATTGTGCGTGTGAGCGATTTGTGGCACCATCCGTTGTCTACCATAAACTCCGGTATCACGCCTGTCACTTCGCCTCCCGACGCGATGACGCTGTCGGCCAACCGTCCCATCAGCCCTTCCCGTCCGGCTCCGCAAATGCAGCTCATGCCGTGACCAGACAGCAGTTGCCCGAGCTTTTCGGCCGCGTCGAAATATTCTTTTGCTACATGTTTGCTCGACGCGCAGTACACACAAATATTTTTCGGTTTGTCCATATCGGGTGCAAAATTATTGATAATCGGTGAATTTGCCGTACAGCTTAAAGCATATTGTGCGATTTATACCATTCGATTGCCTCATGCAGGCCTTTTTGCAGTGGATAGTGAGTCGCAAAACCGAAATCTTTGCGAGCCTCCGATGTGTCGCATGTCCAGTTGCGCTGCCGTAATATTTTATATTTGTCGGGATTGAGAGTGCTGGGTTTCATGCGCATCACCGCTATTTTTTCGGAGATTGCGCAAACTATTTTGACGGTCCACAGAGGCGCTGTTATGGGGATTACAAATTTTTTGCCGAGCTCTTGTTTTACTATTTCTCGGAATTGTTTTTGCGTGTATGGCTGTTCGTCGGCTATTAAATAGCACTTTTGGTTTATGCCCGATTCCAAAGCGTCGAAAACGGCCTTTGTCAGGTCTTTCACGTAGATGAATGTCAGTAGTTGCCGCCGGAATCCCACACTGAAATCAAATCCTTTGGCTATGGATTTAATCATCAGATAGTAGTCTTTCTCGCGCGGGCCGTAGACACCTGTCGGGCGGAATATTATGTAGGGAAATCCGGGTTGAGTTTGCAGAAATGTCTCGGCTTTGAGCTTCGACACTCCGTATTTGGTGCAGGGCATGGGGATATTGTTGGCCGTGAACGGCGCGTAGCTTTTCTCGTCGCCTGTCCCGAGCACGCTCATAGAGCTCATCATCAGAAACCTGTCGGGCACGATGTCGAGATTTTGCAATGTTTCTACGAGCAGCTTTAAATATTCATAGTTGATTTTGTTGAAATCGGCGAAATTTGTGCATTTGGTGGCTCCGAGATTATGCACTATGTAGTCCCATTTTCCCGATTCGCGGGTTGCGCTTTGCAGAGCTTTCGACAGTTTTGAGGCGTCTGTGAAATCGAGTTCTATGAAATGTATTCTTTTGTCGGTAAGGTATTCGCGGGATGTGCTGTGCCTCACGGCCGCCCAAACCTCATATCCTCTGCTCAATGCCTCTTCCACAATGAAGCCGCCTATAAAGCCACCCGCTCCCGTAATCAAAACTTTCCTCGCCATATTATGCTTTTGTTTATATATGGCAAAATTACAATAAAAAATGATATTTGTGTCAAGCTGCCCCGACTACGGGTGTGTGGAAGCAAAACGCTTATGCTTGCGTCACTTGTTTCCAATGTGTGACGCGGCATAAGCGTTTTGGCTTTTATTGATTGGTTTCGGTTATTTTTTGATTAGTTTTTCTATGTGGTAGCCGCGCGGATTCTCGATGCGGATGAAATATACGCCGCTACTCCATGCCGACGTGTCGATTGCGGCCTGCCCGGCTGTTTCAGCCTCAAACATGAGCGTGCCGTCCTCGCTCCATACCCACACGTGGCTGTCGTCTTGCGGAAGCGACACATGCAGAACCGACTCTACGGGGTTGGGGTATACGGCAACTTCGCCGTCCGCCAGTTCGCCTACATAGGCTGTGCAGTTGTTGCCTACAACATAGTCGAATATTTTGGTGACGGCCATTCCGTTTTCAAACGCGAATTTGCAAGCCAATCTCAAAGTGCTGCCGACAGCACAGTCATGCAGCGTGTATGTGAACTGTTTCTCGCCTGTGGGTGTCATGTCGTATTCCGCGAATCCGTCTGTGTGGTCCCATACGTAGGCAACCGCTCCGTTTTTCTCGTCATAGAGTTCGGCTGTGATTACCACATCGCTGTCGATTGTGTGGAACACGAGTCTGTAGCCTTTCTCGAACGAGCCTTGTTGCGCCTCTGTGGAGATTATCTCGCAGCCTTCGTTGCCCGTGTCGGCGGAATCCTGTTCCACGTTGATGCTGACAGCCGCCGAAGTTGCCGTTTTGCCCTCGCTGTCGGTGGCTGTTGCCGTGATGCTGTATGTGCCGGCTCGTTCAGGAGTCCATTGGCAAGAGTAGGGCGCGGATGTCGCTTTCCCCAATGATTGCGTGCCGTTGAAAAATTCTACGGTCGCGATGCTTGCCGATGCCGACGACGCTTCGGCTGTCAGTGTTATGGTTTCTCCTGTCCGGAATGTTTCGCCATAGGAGGGCGAGGTTATCCTTACGGTCGGAATACCGGTGCTTGCGCCGTTGTCGACAATCATTTTTCCTGCCGGCACTTCAATGCTGTGGCCGTCGGAGAAAGTGACGGTTATCGGAGTTTTTCCATAGTTGTGCGCCACATAGGATGCCATGCCGTCTTTGACAAATGATGCGGCTATAGGATAGTCGGCTGTTATTTCCGGATTGAACTGTCCGAGAGCGGCGAGCGCATGCAGCCAATGGTAAGTCTGCGCTTTCGAGATGCCGAACTTCATTGTCCTGTCGGGATAAGAGTCGTAGAGGCTGATGGCCTGTTGGGGATTCATATATGCAAGGTATTCCCACATCACGTCGTGCCAGAGGTTGGCGTTGGCGTCGTTTTGCAGAATGCCGGTGTTGCGGGTGATTTCTTCCCACAGCTTGCGCATATATTCCGGGTGGCAGGCAAGGTAGAATGAGCCGCCGTGTATCGGGTACAGCTCGATGCTGTACGACGCTTCGATGTCAGATGTCCAGAATGTGCCGTTGTCGTAGCCGTTGGTGAATATTCTCGACACCAAACTGTAGGGATAATCCGCCGGGAGCGTCCTTTCGTTTACGTCAAACCAATATTCGTCGATGGCAGCCTGCTCGGTGGCATACATGTATATGCCCAAGTCGCGCAGCCGGTCGTTGCCTGTCACCGAGCCCCAATGTATCAGCGATGAGTGGAACTGCATTGCCTCTGACGACGATTCTTGGTCGTTGCCGAGCGCGAGGGTTGCCATGCCGTTGGCCCAACAGTGGCCGGCATACGGGCTGAAATTGCGCAATACGGGGAACATTGCGTTGTCGGGGTCGGTGTTGGCCACGTCCTGTACGAGCATGTCAACCATCTCTCCCCATTCGGATGCCCATCCCGGCTCGTATTGTTCGAGAAATGCGGCGGCATGTATGAAGTATGCCCAATGGAAGTGGTGGTCGTTGATAAACTCGTCTTGTCCGTGTCCTGCCGGATAGCCTATAAGCGTGGTCCAATCTTTATTGTAGTAGAAAAGAAACGCCACCTCGCCCGGCGAGTATGTCAGCCAATTTTCCACCCGGTTTTTGACAAGGCCGAATAATGTGCGGAAGTCGTCATCGTCGCCGCACTCTTTTGCTATGCGTGCGGTCTGCACAAGGCGGTTGATGAGTTGCCCGTCGTTGTAGGAGTCGGTCCAATCCGAAAGCCCGTTGTCGTTTATCACTTCTTTTATCAGCCGTTGCAATTCCGCCCGTGAGAAATTGCCTTGCCCCTCTTCAACGTATGGCAGTGTCGGGAGAATGCCGTGAAAGGTGTATTCCGTTGCGAAATGGTTGCCGGCGAGTGTTTTCACCTCTCCTCTCACCGAGTTGTAGCCGATGCCTTGCGGCTGCTCAGAGTCGTGCGAGAGGTATCCCCATTGGTGCGGAAGCAGGCCTATCAGAGCCTTGTCGTTTGTGCCTTCTTTAATGTCGGCTGTCACGTTGAAGTCGGTGCGTACTGTTGCAGTCTGTTCGTTGTAGCTCCATGTGATTTTTGTGTCTTTCGGGAATACAAAGGCATATTGTTCAAGCTCTTTTGCCGTCTGCATGGCGTCTGCTGTTTCCGCCGGCAGCATTATGGCCGACCAATAATTCTTTCCGCCAAGATCCGACGAGTAGCTTGTCCCGCTGCCGGCCCATGTGCTGCCTTCAGGAGCGTAGATGGCATATTTCGCGTTGTTGTAGGCGTTGGTAAACACGAGTATGTTGCCGTCGGTGGCCGGTGTGCCGTAGAGTGCCGACACGGTTACTTTCCTGTCGCCGCTCTTTGTGAAATAGACGAATGGCATGGCAAGTCCGGCGGTGGCTTCCATCGTGCCGGCTTCGTCCGACCAGTTTATTGTCACAGTCCAATCGGAATAGTCGGAAACGGTGGTTCCGTTCACCGACAGTCCTTCCATCCCTATTTTCAGCGCGGCTTCCACGCTCATGGCCTGATTGGGGGAGGTGTAGGCCAGCGAAATTCCGTCGGCAAACATCCGCAGGCTCGTCGTGTAGTTGAACACGTTCGACGATAAATCCGTATATAGCAGGTTCGACCACCAATCATTGGTAGGCACAGGACGGCCTTTTGCGGCTCCGCTGACGCGGGGTTGGCCGGCAGGTTGTAGGTTGCGGCCTCCGGAGTCGGTGCCGGGAAATTCGGTGGTGTAGCTGCCGCTGCCTTTGCTCACTGTCGCGGCGGTTGCCGGCAACGCCGACAAGGTCATAATCGAAATTAAAGCGATGTCAGTTATTCTCATTTATGGTGGGTTTGTGTTATGTGAAAATTTTTTCACAAAATTACCTGTATGCCGTTTGGTATGCCGACATTCGGAACTCACAAATAAAACACAATCACCACAACAAAAACTCAACATCCCCTGTTGAGAATGCTCTCAGCAGGGGATGTCATTGTTACCTCCTTATCACTATCACCTGACGGTCGACAACCGTGCCGCCGGCCTCGATGTTCATGTAGTACGTGCCTTCAGGCAGGTGGCTCACATCCACGCTGCCGCCCTCTCGGATGTCGTCCACCGTCTGGCGAGCCGCCAAGCCCGTTTCGCTGTAGAGCAGCACCGTCACCTCCTGCGGCTCCTGCGGAGCCTCGCCGCCCGCCGTTTCAGCCCTCACGCTCAGCCTGTCGCCCGCCGGGTTCGGCGACACACTGTAGGAGCATGGCGGAGCTGCACGCCAACTTGAGCTGACTTTGTGGCTTACCATATACTTGGTGCCGAAGTCGTCGGTGATGTAGCAAATAACATCGCCCGATGCGTATTCCTCCGAACTGACTCCCGGCATTGTCACCTCAGCCGTGTTTTTGCCGTATAATTGAAAACCGTCAATCTCGGTATGCTCATAATCATCCGTTGCCATAGGTGATATTGGCAGGCTCTCATTCCCTTGTCCGCGCAGGACTTTCACAATGCTGCCATCCTCCAGACGTATCAGTATGAACGGATAGCGCGGGTCGTCGAGAATAGTGTCGACGGGATTGTCATACCCATCTCCGTCCCATTCTATATTGTTCAGACACGCTCCTGAATATCCGTCGGTTTTTATCAGGGCAAGGCCGCCGGGATTGGTCGTCAGGCCGGGACTGCCGTGTCCGTCGTCCACAAGCGAGTCGTCCGACTTTTTGTAAATCTTAACAGTGTTTGTCCAACAAAAATCAATCAAATCCAAATCAATGTCTTGTGGATAGACGTTTATAATAAACCCATATTTGTAAGATTTGCTGTTTGGACTCCACTTTTTCCCGATTTCCGTCATTTTAATGCTGTCGATGCGGGCGCATATCAGGTCTTTGTGGAATTTGTAGCTTGTGTCGCCATGCCGCAGTGTGGCCTCTATCCACGGGTCGCTTGAAAATTCCCTGACACGGGCAATGGCGGCTTCTCCGTCGGTCTTCTCTATCGAAAGCCCGTCGGAGCAGCTCCAGTCCACTGCCCCGTTTTCAGGCAGGCTGCTCAACGAATACGTGTTTCCCATCCGCGAGATGCTTTCGAGTCCCTCTATCTCGATTTCCTCCGATGTTATCTCCCTCTCCGGGAATGTCACTTTCAAGCCCGACAATTCATGTATATCGAGCAAAGGAGTTGCGGTGACGGTGACATAGTCGGTCGCCCCGCTGTAGTCCAACGGGCGGACAACTGCCTCCGCGCCGCTCTGCGACACCACCTTGAACTTACCGTTGCGGAACTTCCATTCATATTTTACCAACGGCAAGTCTATGAAGTTGTCGGCTTTCAGCACAACGTCGCCAAGCACGTCGCGGGTGTCGCCCGTAATTACCGGCGCAACCTCCTGCATAAGTATATCCACCACTCCAGAAAAATCACCGTATGATTGCGATTCATTTGTTGTATAATATTTGTCAAATGGTATTTCTACTTCATTTCCATTATAATAGGCATTTAAATCACCAATATCCAATAAACTAAACGATGGAATAAAAGTAAATTTATCCGCAACCATCATATTTTTTATAAAATCATCTCCATTTGATAATAAATCGGTTGACACATAGCATCCGTTTGTTCCATCTATAGGATAAAGATCAGAATTAGAATAAGTACTGATGCTTATCTCAACTCCTGTTACTGTAACCACTAAAGACTTTATAGCAAAACCTAATTTGCCTGTGTATATCGCCTCTCTTTTTCTGTTTGGAAGAAACTTTATATCTATATCAGCGTTTATGGTAGCTCTTGCTGCCCAATATCCTAACTTTTTTAACAGTTGAATATGTGTTTCAAAATCTTGTAATGACATTAATTGGTTAAAAGGAGGCAGATAAAAACTTCCAAAATCTTTTCCTGAAGCAATTACAATTGATTCGCATTTTTTTGGATTGAATTTAACTGCATCCGTTTCCATAAAAAATTTGTGTGTATAGTTGGAAGATATAGCATTTCCTGAATATTCATAAATTAATAATTGTTTGAATGCCTGTTTATTAAATAGCTGCGTAATATTCTCAAGATTCGAGAAATAATCTATCTCTTTGCTGACATTTGATTCTACATGTTTTATAAACAAATTTACATGCTGTAAAAAGGACTGTATTCCAACAGGTATATTTATGCCCTGAAAAGGAGAATTGATGGCTATGAATTTCTTTACATTGTGATTCTCCCCCGCAATTTCCATCTTGTTTAAAGCTATGCGGGCAACCACGCCGCCCATGCCCAATCCTATAACGTAGCTCTTGTCGCAGCCATATTGCGATTTGTTGGCGTTTATCTTTTTTATGGCCTGACGCACCATTTCTCCGTTGCGCGTAAGGTCGCCAAGTCCGTCATTGTAGTTTATGTAGGCAATGTCGAAAATTCTGTTTAACTCAACAAGGCTTGTCCCGCTTTTCTGTGCCAAAATGGAAAGATTCATCTTAAGATCCTCCGACAATGCGGACAAGTCCATATCGCCCACGATTATCAGCGGACGGACGAACTTCTTGCCTGTCGAGGAGCCAATACTGCTTATGTAAGCCACATCGATACTGCCCCCGTCATGGTTGCCATCGGCTTCGACATCGGCAAACTTCTCAATGGCAAGTTGAGGCCTCTGTCACCTGCTGCTTGAACTCTGTGTAAAAATCATTCTCAGCCTTTGCCACACATGCAAAGCATGACAAAATGATAATAGTAATTATTTTCTTCATAATTATTTGATTTTAAAGTTTTACTAAAATTCATATCCAATTTTGGCACCAAATCTGACATTCGACAAGTCTTCTTCTGCCAAAACATTTTCTAATTGGGCAGAGAAGTCGCCCATTATATATATTGCATCGTTTTTTGTCAAGGCGATACGCAGCCCTAAACCTGCGCTGAAATATCCTCCATTTATATTGCCCACCACTCCTCCGCCTTTGATGTCAAGAACCGGAGCGACACGCCTGTTTGACATATTAATACGCATGTCAATGAATAAAGGCATTGATGCCGAGTTGTGCACATATCGTGAAACTCCCGCTCCTACCCCTATGAAGAAGAAATTATTTGCCTGCATACCAACTGCAGCCGACATATCCAGTCCGACATACGTGTCCTTATAAGGATTTTTAGAGCTTAGCGACAAGTTATAGGCTGCGTTTGCTCCACTTTCAATAAACCACCGCGTGCCGCGCAGGGTGCGGCGCAGCTCTTTCTTCGTCAGAGCCTGACTGTCACTGCCTGCTGTAACGTTGCTGTCGGCGGCATACGCCCCAACTGAAAGCACCACCGCAAGAAATAAAATGATTGTTTTCCTCATAATTATTTGATTTTAAAGTTAAACTAAAATTCATAGCCTACACGCAGGCCGAATCCTCCGTTTGTCCAATCGTCCACATAGTTTGACCATTTGTCATGCCAATGCACTGTAGGATTGGCATCATTTTGGAACATGCACCCAAGCATCACATACATTGCGGATTTTTTCTCCAATCCAATCCTTATGCCAATATCCACGCTCCAAAATCCTCCATAAAATCTGCCTAAAGAATATCCACCTTTCAGATCCAACACGGGAGAGATATGCCCATTCAACATATTAATCCTTAAATTGCCGAAAACAGGAGCCAATATGCCAAACTGCGGATAAGCAAATACACCTGTTCCGCCTCCTAAATAAACAAAATTGTTGAACTGAAAACCATGGGATGTCAACACGTCAAAATGATGTCCTCGCTCATCTTCCATTCCCAATGTTGCCGCTCCGTCTAAAATAATTCCTATCTCCACGAATCCTTTGTAGCCGCGCAGGGTGCGGCATTGCTCTTTCTTAGTCAGCGGCTGACCGTCATTGCCGATTTTGACGTTGCTGTCGGCGGCATACGTCCCCACTGAGAGCAGCACCGCAAAAAACAAAATGATTGTTTTCTTCATAATTTTTTGATTTTAAAGTTAAACTAAAATTCATAGCCGACTTTAAAGAAATACCTTAGACAGTCAGAGCTGTCGATGATTTCCGTATCTTCGATATATGACAATTCTGCCATGATATATATAGCTGATTTGGGCTTTTTGTTAAGCCCGAACCTTGCGCCCGCATTGAAAGAGAAATACACGCCGGAATGGTCGCCTACGGCATATCCCCATTTTACGTCAAACACCGGCGTAATTCGCCTGTTCAGCACGTTGATGCGCATGTCGGCAAATATCGGCACCATCACGTTGGTTTCCGTACATTCGCTGACTCCAACGCCTCCGCCGAGAAAGAAGAAATTGTTGAATTGATAGCCGTGAATGGTAAGTGCCTCAATGCCAAATCCCCGTGGCTTGTGATCTTCGGATTTATCGCCATTTATCTAAATTAAATCATGGCGTGTCAACCCCATTCCGAGTTCCACGAAGCCTTTGTATCCGCGCAGGGTGCGGCGTTGCTCTTTCTTCGTCAGAGCCTGACTGTCACTGCCTGCTGTTGTGTTGTTGTCTGCGGCATACGCCCCCACTGAGAGCAGCACCGCAAGAAATAAAATGATTGTTTTCCTCATAATTATTCTGGTTTTAAAATTTAACTAAAATTCATAGCCGATTTTTAAGGAGTATCTTTCACATGCAAGGTTTTTCTCTTCAAAATCTATATTGAAAATACGGCCATGCTCTGTATCTCCCAAAAATGACATGTCTGCCATAACATACACGGCGGATTTCTTTTTTTCCTTAAACCCTATCCTTATTCCGATACTCGCAGAAAAAAACGCGCCATGATGATCTCCTACGGCATAACCTCCCTTTATGTCAATCACCGGTGTAATTCGCCTGTTCAGCACGTTGATGCGCATGTCGGCAAATATCGGCACCATCACGTTGGTTTCCGTGCATTCGCTGACTCCAACGCCTCCGCCGAGAAAGAAGAAATTGTTGAATTGGTAGCCGTGGGTTGTGAGAACTTCCACGCCAAAGCCTGTCGGTTCGTTATCGTTGGCAATACCGTCACCAACATAATCGAAATCATGCAGTGTAGCTCCCATTCCGAGTTCCACGAAGCCTTTGTAGCCGCGAAGGGTGTTGCGGGCAATCAATTTGGCTACCTTTACACTGTCCATGCCGGCAATATTGTCGGCGGCATACGCCCCAACTGAAAGCACCACCGCAATAATAAAAATGGTTATTTTCCTCATATCTGTCGGTTTTAAAATGGTTTATGCAGGTTTCATCACGGTAAAAGTTATCCCGGCAGTTGCCGGACTTCTCCGCCTTTGGCACCTCCCCCGCCGACTCCGCGAACAGGGGAGGACATAAGCCGCCACAACCGCGGCATGGACAAATCAAACGGTCACTCCAACAGGAAGTCGCCGGTGAGGACGTTGCCGTCGCGGTCGTAGAACGTCACGGTGTATCCGCCCTTTATATATTTTTTAAGGTTAACAATGACAGCGGGGCGGTTTTCGGAGTCGATGTCTGTTTCGTAGACCACGCCCTCAGGGCCTGTTACCACAACACGCGCGCTGTAGCGCGTCAGGTGGCCAACGGCAGTGAGGTTGACGCTCAGCACCCCGCCGCTCAAATCCACATCAACCGGCACCTCCATCCTGTCACCGGTATGTCTTCCAAGATTTCTTAATTCCACATCTTCCGCAAACGAGCAAAAGAAAATCGCGCCAAATGCGACAAGTAAAATTTTTCTCATAGCTGTAAATTTTAGGGTTTGAATTGTTTTTTCAAATTTATTAAACCTTTGTGTGACATTCCAAATTTTTTCTGTGACATTTTGCTGTTTCAACAAAAATTTTCATGTACATAACATGTTGATATTCAACGAATGACAAAAATAACGAGAAAAAAGTTTGTGACATGGTGTGACATAGTATAGAAATCAAGTAATTTTAGGGTGTAAAATTCAGCAAACATGAAAATTTCTATACTGGTATTGTTGCCTCTTTTTCTGATATTGTCACAGGCTTGTAATCGTTACAGCCATGAAGAAAAAATTGACATTAGACTTGCGGAGGCCGACAGCCTTATGATGTCGGAATCCGAAAAATCGCTCGAAATATTGGAAAGCGTGGGCAACGTCAGCAATCTCGGGGAAAAGGAAAAAGCATACTATGCGCTGCTGCTGTCGCAGGCACATTACCGCAATTTCATCGACGCTACTGACGACTCTTTGATAATGGCGGCTGTGAAATATTATGAAACTGCCGGCGACAAGCGGAACTTGGCACGCGCATATCTGTATGCGGGATGCGTCAACGGAGTGCTTGGCAATGAAGAAAAAGACCTTTATTTCACCCAAAAAGCGGCGGAAACGGCGGAAGCGACAGATGATTATGGGCTGCTTACCCATATTTATTACCATTGGGGACGAATATTGTGCGACAAGAAACCTTACGGAATGGCAATCAAATATTTCGAGAAATCGAAAAACTATGCGGAAGCGGCAGGCGACAAACGCTATGTCGCCAATAATTTTTATGAACTGGCCAGAATATGTACATACCAAAATGATTTGCACAAAGCAAAAGAAATGATAGACAGCGCAATATTGTTAAAAGTCAGATTGCCAATTATGTATATTATGCAATCAATGATTTTGCAACGCTTAAATGAGCATGAACAAGCGTTAAATTCTATTGGAAAAGCGCAAGAGTATGTTCCGGATATTGTAGATACCACTGTAATTTATTCTTGCAAGGGAGATATATTGCTTCATCTTAACAGGTTGGACTCGGCGGAATATTACATCCGGCGCAGTGTGGAAAGCTCCTCCTTGTATTCGCGAGCCGACTATGAGAATCTGATGTCGAGGCTGGAGGAAAAGCGCGGCAATTACAGGCTGTCACTATTGCACTGCCGCAATTATGCCGGCCTGCTCGATTCGATAAAAACAATGGAAGACAGCAACCAGATTGCCAAACTGCAACGGCAATACGACTATGCACAAATTCAGCGCCACAGTGACAGGTTGGAGATAGAGAGCCAGCGAAAAACAATTATAATCCTTACAATGGCATTTGTCTTTGCCTGCTGTGTGGCCGCCGCTACAGCCTACATATTGCGGAAAGACAAGCGCACAGCCCGGCGCATGATCGCAAAAGAGCAGCTGTTGGCGCAAGCCAATGCCGAAATAAGCGGCAAGACAGCAAAGCTGATAGAGGAGCGTGAGCGCAAAAGCCGGCTCGAAAACCGGCTGCTGCAAATGAGCGGGGCAATGAGAAAAATCAACGCGATAAAAAACAGCGGCGACAGGAACTCATATAAATTGAGCGAGGACGACATTTACGACCTTGCTCTGATAATTAACCACGATGACGACAATTTCGTTGAGCGGTTAAGAGAATTGCATCCCGGCCTCAGCAATAAGGAATTGGGGCTGTGCCTTTTGGTGAAACTTGGAATCGGCAACAAAGAGCTGTCGCTGCTGCTCGACACTACGGAGTCGGCTGTGCGCAAACGCAAGTCGCGGCTGAAGAACGAGCGGCTGCAGGCCGACGGCTTCGAAACGCTTGAAGATTACATCGAAAGCATTTAGACAGCATTGGCGTTTCAAGTGCTACCTTCACGATGCAGGCTCGAACAAACGGAGGTTGCGGTGTGTTAATCATATTGGAAAAAACCGGAATGTATATGGAAAAGACGATACAGATATTTTGTAAGAACACCGGAGAATATGTGGATGTGGCCGGTGGGGAAACCTTGTTGGAAATATACGGTAGGCTGAAGGACAGGATTAAGATACGGCCTATATGCGCCCACGTCAACAACAAGACCGAGCGGCTTACTTATCCCGTGTTTATGCCGAAAATGGTGGAGTTTATCGACGAGAGCACACCTTCGGGGCAGCGCATGTATGTCCGCTCGCTTTGCATGGTTCTTGCAAAAGCGGCTCATGACTTGTTTCCGGAGCGGAAGCTGAAAATGGAGCATTCGATATCGAAAGGGTTCTATTGTTCGCTGTCGGGAGAGGATGTGCTGTCGGCCGGCGATGTGGCGCGGCTGAAAGAGCGTATGCGGGCCATTGTGGATGCCGGCCTGACGTTTAAACGCTATATGAAACTGACCACTGACGCTATAAAGACATTTGAGGAGGCCGGAATGGACGACAAGGTGAGGCTGCTGCGCAGCCGGTCGGAGCTTTATACGGTGTACTACCGTTTGGACGACATTGTCGACAGCTATTATGGCGATTTAGTGCCCGACACGTCGTATCTGCGGGTATTCGATATTGTGAAGTATAAAAACGGACTTCTTCTGCTTCCTCCCGATTTCTCGGGCGACACAAGCCGTCCGGCGGAAATGATACCGCAGGAGAAGATGTATGAGGCTTTTACGGAATACATCCGCTTTAACCGCATCGTTGGAGTAGGCGATGTGGGGGTGCTTAACGAGGTGGTGGAGCGCGGCGATGTGGATATGCTTATCAATGTGGCGGAGACTCTTCACGACAAGCAAATAGGCACGATAGCCGGCCGGATAGCCGAACGCTATCATGAGGGCGGCGCGAGGGTGGTGCTGCTTGCCGGGCCGTCGTCGTCGGGAAAAACCACCACCACCAAGCGGCTTTCCATTCATCTGCTCGCCAATCTGATACGTCCGCAGATGATTTCTTTGGACAATTATTTTATCGACCGGCATCTCACTCCGCGCGACGAAAACGGCGAATACGACTATGAGTCGCTTTATGCCCTTGACATTGACAAGTTCAACGAGGATCTCAACGCCCTCATCGAGGGCAAGGAAGTGAAAATGCCTACCTACGATTTTGCCACCGGCAAGCGGATTTACAAAGGCAACACCCTGAAACTCACCGATAATACGATACTGCTCATGGAGGGCATACACGGGCTTAACCCGGAGCTTACGCGGAATATCCCTGACAGGCAGAAGTTCAAGGTGTATGTGTCGGCTCTTACCACTCTGACCATCGACGACCATAACTGGGTGCCGACGACCGACAACCGCCTGCTGCGGCGTATAGTGCGCGACGCCAAGTATCGCGGCATCTCGGCTGCCGATACCATAGCGCGTTGGCAAAGCGTGAGGCGCGGCGAGGAAAAATGGATTTTCCCGTATCAGGAGAACGCCGACGCTATGTTCAACTCCTCGTTGCTGTTTGAGCTTGGAGTGATGAAAGATTATGCGGAGCCGCTGTTGAAAAAAGTGCCCCACAATGTGCCGGAATACGCGGAGGCGTACCGCCTGCTGTGCTTTTTGAGCTATTTCAAGGAAATAGGCGACAGGCAGGTGCCGTCGACAAGCCTGTTGAGGGAGTTTTTGGGTGGCAGCAGTTTCAAGTATTAAGTATTAAGGGAAGAAGCAAAATAATGAGAAAAACCTACGTCGTTGTCCCTTAATACGTATGGCAAATATAGTAAATCGGCGGCTTGCCGTAAAACGGCATTTCGGCTGTTTGCCACTATTCAGTCGCAATACAGTCGCAAACGGTTGGAAAATGCCACTATTTTGCAAAAAAAGTCAGATGAAGTTGAGCGTTTCTTGCAGTTTCTTTAAGAAGTTGCGCGATATGGCGAGTTTCTCGGCTTTGTCGAAAGGCGGATAGAGCTTGCACTCGTTGCCGCAAATCATGGCGAGATAGTTGGCGTTGACGACGCACGACTGGCTTATCTGGAGGAACGACGGCGAGTAGCCGAGAATGGTTTCTGCCGATGTGCCGCGTTTCAGGCATAGTGAGTCGCCGGACGAAAGATGCGCGTACCATTGTTTGCGCAATCCCTTGTGCGCGAAATAGCCGATTTCTTCCACGTGAATCATTTTGTAGCCTGTGACAGTGGCCGCGAGAAAGCAGTCTTTCAGCGTGTTTGCCGGCTGTTGCGGGTGTTGCGTGGCGGCAGCCGGCGCTGTTTTGGCGATATTTTCTTTGTAACGCTTGATTATTCCGTCAAGCTCCTCTTGCTCAAACGGTTTCAGAAGGTAGTCGAAAGCCGATTCGCGCATTGCGCTCAGTATGTATTTGCTGTGCATGGAGTAGAACACCACTCTCATTGTCCAGTCGACGCGCTCTTTTATGGAGTTGAGGAAAGCCACTCCCTGCGTGTCGGGCAGCTCAACGTCTAAAAACAAAATGTCGGGGCGCAGCCTGAACAGCAGCGCTTCTCCCCCCACGGCGGTGGATGCGGCTCCCGCCACGGTAAATTCCGGATGCTTCGCCAATCCTTTTTTCAATTCGGAGGTGGCGGTGCTGTCATCGTCGATTATCAGGGCAATATATGATTCTGTCGCCATTTTTAGTTTTGTTTTAAAATTTTCCAATAGCCTCCTTTTTCGTGTCCGATACGGGTAATGTGTTTCAGTTGTTTCAGCCGGTCGAGATCCCTTTGTGCAGTCCGTTGCGCGATTGAAAGTTTTAGCAGTTCTTCTTTTGTCATGGCGGTGGGGTTATTTTGAGAAACAGGAGTAGTCGAAGCCGGATGGGAAGAAGTATGTCACTTTAGTGCCTTCATATCCTTTGTTGCCGGGCATGTTTTTGCCTATTCCGAATTTTATTTTGGAATTGTTCTTGTTGTTGAGCAGCAAGATTGTCTGGTAAATCACCTGCAATCCTTTTCCTGTGCCTGACGTGCCAAGTCGCGGACTGTAGCCTCTGCCGTTGTTGACAATGCTTACCGTTATCCCGCCGGATTCTTTTCTGATGCGTATCGCGAGAGTCTTTTCTCCGTCGATGGCGCGAAGTCCGTGTTTTATAGCGTTTTCCACCGGAATTTGAATGAACATCGACGGTATGGTAAATGATTTTGTGTCGATGCCATCATCCGTGTCGAGAGTGAAATTGAAATCATTGCCCCAAGAGCTGCATTCGAGTTGTATGTAGGTCTTCACGAAATCTAATTCCTCGTCGAGGGTCACTGTCATTTGAGATGACACCTCCACGCTGCGCCTCAGAATTTTGACAAGCGACATGAGTTGCCGCCGGCGCGGGTCGTCGTCGGCATACGATGCTATCTCATGGTTTAGCACGTTGAACGTGAAATGTGGCGACAGACAGTTGCGTATGTTTTCCATGCGCATTTTGCCGATGTTTTCGATGTGCCTCGCCACCATTCTTTCGCGTTGCCGGCGCATCAGCAGGTAGATGGCCACAGCCATTGCCCCGAGCAGGACGGCGATTACGATCCAAAGTGTCGCGGTGACGCGTGTGCGGTTGATTTCCGACTGTTGTGTTTTGATATAGTTGCGCTGCGCGAGCAGGGTAGTGTCTTGCTGATAGCGCAGGTAGATGTCGGCCACTCGTGTCTTTACCTGAATGTTGCGCAGCGAGTCTTCCATTTTTTTGTTTTCCGCCAATGTTGAATAGGCCTTGCGGAAATTTCCTTTTTTCTCGTAGTATTGTTGCAGGTAGCGGTTTCTTATTCTGTAGAGCTCGACGGACAGAGTTTCCCCTTTCATTTGTCCGACAGTCATGTCGGCAAGGGCTATGTCGTCGTTTTCCAAGGCAAGGGCGAGCTTCAGGGTGTTGAGATGGGATTTGAACACCGGTGCGCCAAACAGGCCGACAACATTTGTCAAGGTGTCGATGCACTCTTCCGCTTTTGGCTTGTCGTGCAACAGTACATAAATTTCTGCCAAGTTGAACACCGGCACGTAGGAGTCTAAATTCCTGCCATATTCTTTGCGGCTGCATTCGGCGGCTTTCAGAAAATACGGCAGAGCTTTCTGGTATTCATTCTCAAAATAATAAAGATTGCCGTAGCTGTTGAGCAACACGTACCGGTCCATATTTCCCATTTCCGAGAAATATTCGTTCGACTTGTCCAGATAGCGTTTTGCCTCGTCGTATTCGGAAATCTGCATGTAAGTCATGGCAAGCCCGTTGAAGATGATATAAGGCTTTATGACGTTGCCAAGAGAATCGTTGAGCGTCAATGCTTTCCTGTAGTTTTCCGCCGCCGTTACATAGTCGCCCTGCTGGATGTAGGAATCGGCGAGGTTCATATATGCCTGCGGCAGTTGGTTGTGGTCGGCATATCGTATGGTCAGTTTTAGGTATTTGTATGCTGAGTCCGCCATTTTGTCCAACGAGAAAACAATGCCTTTAGCGTTGTAGACATTGCACAACATGCGCCGGCGGGCATCATCGGAAATTTCGCGTTTGCCTCTTTCTGTGGCAAACGCGATGATTTTGTCGCTTGCGGCGTTCATCGAGTCTATCTCGTTGAGAGCCATGTGGCTTAGCACTTTGTAGGAAAGCGCGTTGTAGTATTCCGCGCTGTCGGCGGCCTGCGCAAGCATTGTGTCGGCAACGGCTTTTGCCTGTCGGGTGTCGATGTAAAGCAGGCTGTCGAACAGGGCGTATTTGTCGGTCGCCGTGTCGCGGTTGCCGTTTGGTTTCTTGCCGCATCCAAACAGCACTGAAAGACAGAATGCCAATAATATATGGAATAAAATGGTCTTTTTCATCGTTAGTTTTGATTTGCGAAAATACTCAAAAAACGGTGAAAAACCATTATTGCCTGAAAATATTTCTCTTTATGCGGATGTCAGGCTGCCGGTGGTTATCCGCGTTTCAGCAGAAACCGCTGTTTGAGCCATTCCCTTACAGGCTCGTCGTAGATGCGCAGCGCGGCGTAGGCGACGGCAATCGACAGAATGAATATGCCTGAGGCCTCCATGACTTGTTGCCCTGTTGTGGCTTCGGGATGCTCGGCTGCCCAACGCATTTGTATATAGATAAGCGGATAGTGTGTCACATACAGCGGGTAGGATATTTCTCCGAGAAATTTGCATACAGCCACGCTGCGCCTGTCTGTCACGCGGCTACCCGCTCCCGTCGATACTATGAGCGGAAACATTATCAGAATGCAAAAGGCATTGTATATGCCGTTGAGTGATGTCCACGCGCCTTTTCGCCGCCGGGAATGAACGGCATACACAGCAATATGGCAACGAGCAGGGAGCACCACCAGAAGCCTCCCCGCAGGCTGATTGTCTTGCCAACGCGCGACAGGAGCAGTCCGGCAAAGAACGGATAGAGAAGCCGTGAAATGCCTATGTAGCATTGCTCCGTGTCGAGCGACCATCCGCCTATCACAGTGTTGGCGGCGTAGGCGCGTCCTTCCAAGAGTCCGAAAATATCGGTGTTGAGTGTCAAATCGAGTGTCAGCAACGCGGCGAATGCCACAAATATGGCAAGCAGCGCGGTTGAGAACCGGCGTATCAGCGTGCCGTAAAGTATGTTGGCTATATACTCCCAAAATAGTGACCACATCGGACCGTTGATTGGATACATCTCTCCAAGTCCGCGAATGTCCCATGCTTTTATGGAGGGCAACAAGGCGCAGCCGAGAAGAGTCATCAGCAACAGCTTCCACCATTCTGTCTGCATTACGAGTGCCGATACACCTCCACAAGTGTGATAAAATAAGGCGGTTCCCGTAAGTGTTCCCATAATCAGCATGGGGTGCAGGCGTACCAACCGGCGTTTGAAAAAGTCTTTCAGCGACATGCGGTTCCACCGGTCATCGTAGGCGTAGCCTATCACAAATCCGGATAGCACGAAGAAGAAATCCACCGCAAGATAGCCGTGATTCAATATCTGCTCGTCGGGACCGGTGGAATATGTTTCGAACAAATGGAATGCCACTACTATGATTGCCGCCACTCCGCGCAGGCCGTCAAGTATTTCGTATCTTGGTTTCGACGCTAAATAACTCATATTACTCTGTTTGAAAATTTTGTGCAAATATATGCGGATATTTTGCTGCCGCTTTTGTAATTTTGTCACTATTGATTGTCGGATATTTGCAATTTGTGTGTGATAAATATGAAAACAGACTTGTTTGTCTATGATGATGTGCTTCTTCCGCCGGACAGGCAGATAGGTTTGCATGAGCAGGACACATGGGAATTGTCGTATATTTCTGTAGGTTCGGGAATGAGGCTTATCGGCGACAAGATGATGCCGTTTGGTGGCGGAGAGGTGGTGCTGATACCTCCCGGAGTGCCACATTGCTGGTATTTCGACGGCAAACAGTGCGACCGCGCCGGGCACATAGCGAATATCACACTTATGTTTTCTCAGGAATTGCTTGGGCGTGTGGCCAATTTTCCAGAATTGTCCGAATGTGTGGAGAGGGTGAGGAATTGCAAGGACGCAGTTGCTTTCACGGCTCCTGCCACCGCAAAAATAATTGCTTTGTTGAAAGAAATGAGAGAAATGGCGCAGTCTGAGCGCATAGGTTGTGTGGTCAGGCTTTTGGCTGTGCTTGGCGGAGAGAATGATTATCGCGTGGTTGGCGCGTACCGGAATATGGATAAGGCTCAGAAAAGGATGGACAGAATACGCATATATATTATTTGCAACTACAACAAGCACATATCCGTTTCCGGGATTGCGCGTTTTGCCGGGATGAACAAGTCGGCATTTTGTGTGTTTTTCAAAAAAATGACAGGCAAAACGTTTGTGCGGTATCTTAATGAGTATCGTGTGGAGTTGGCTTGCCGCCTGCTTGCGAAAGGAGAAATGACTGTGGCGGAGATATGCTATTCCACAGGGTTTGGCGATGTGCCTTATTTTCATCGTACATTCAAGCGTATAACCGGCACAACTCCCGGCAGTTATAATAAAAAAGCCTGTCAGGGATAAATTTTAGGGGCATCGTACAAAAAGAAATTTGGATGTTTGAAAAACAATATGTAATTTTGTGGTGTACCAATATTGGTACACCACAAAATTACAGTTATGATACAAGTTACTTCGAGAGAATTTAGAGAAAATCAGGCTTCATTGTTTAATTTGGCCGATAAAGGAGAGCGTATTATTATCAGGCGGAGAGGCAAGTCTTCATATATGTTGACTCCAATTTCCGATAATGATATAGTTGTTTCTCCGGAATTGGAAAAAAAGATAGAGGAAGCCCGTTTGCAATATGGAGAGGGGGAAACCGTGTCATGCAAGACAAAAGACGAGCTTAAAATGTTCTTAGAATCATTATGATTTACAGACTTGAGTTCTCGAAATCTGCCGGTAAAACATTGTCAAAGTATAAAAAGTCAAATCCGGCTACGTTTAAAAAATTAGCTGTTTTGCTTGAGGAGCTGATGGAGCATCCCCGAAGTGGAATTGGGCATCCTGAGCCTTTGAAAAAAGGGGATTCAATTACTTATTCAAGGCGTATAACGGCGAAAGACAGGTTGATTTACGATATTTATGACGATGTGGTGACAGTTTTGGTGATTGAAATAGAGGGTCATTACGGGGATAAATGATTTTGGGTAATGAATGCCGGCAAAAAAATGCGATTTTTTTTGATTTTGTTTGAAATTTCAGAATCTATTCAGATTGCGTGCGGATATTTGCAATGTGAAATTTAAATATCAAACAAATAAAACAAAAAGCATTATGAAAAAATTAGCAGTATTATTGGTTGCATTGGTTGCAGTATTCGGAGTGGCAAAAGCCGACAACGACAAGGTTATCGACACTACTCAATTGCCGCAGGCGGCTCAGGTGTTTATAAAGAAATATTTCGGCACTAATAAAGTTGTGATTGCAAAAGAGGATGCGGGTCTGTTTATCAGCAGCTACGATGTGATTTTTGCCGACGGAACGAAATTGGAGTTCGACAACGATGGCAACTGGACTGAAGTGAAATGCGCGGCAGTTCCGGCAAGTCTTATCCCGAGCCAGATTCAATCGAAAATCAATGAATTGTTCCCGGGTACGCAAGTTCTCAAAATCGAGCGCGACGGCAACGGTTACGACATTAAACTTTCCAACCGTCAGGAATTGGAGTTCGACACCAAATTCCGCCTTATCGACATCGACGATTAAAAGTTATGCAATGAACGGTTGACATGTTGTCGTTAAGCATTAAAGGCAGAGTGCCGGGTGTGAACACATCCGGCACTCTTTGTCAATTCACGCCGTCGAGCAGCACGAATGCCGCCCAATAGTAGGGGTTGGCGTATGTTTTCTCGCGTATAATCTCAAAGGCGGGCTTTTTGTCGTATTTCTGTTGGGCTGGGGTGTACTCTATTCTTCTCTCCACCTCCAATTCCCGCAAATATAGCTGCGCCTCATGCAAAGCGTCGTATTTGTCCATGCCGGAAAGCAGGTTGCCGTAGAACCGCGTCATAAGCAGCCGCGTGGCGTTGTCGTCCACTTTCCACAGGCTCATAAGCAGCGTGTTGGCTCCGGCTTTCTTGAAGCCGCGCTGCAGCCCGAACACCCCGTCGCCCGAAATCTCGCCCAATCCGGTCTGGCAGGCCGACAGCGCCACCAAGTCGAGGCCGCGCAAGTCCAACGCCGATATTTCTTTGGCCGTCAGAATGCCGTCGTCCACGCCGTCGGGCAGCGGCAGTCCTCGCAACGCCGTGTTTGCTCCGGAGAACAGCAGCCCGGAGCGTGTCAGAGCCTTGTCCTCAGCCACGGCCGCCGGCATGTCGTCGCCGAGAAAAACGAGGTTGTCGAGCCGCGCCGCTTCGCGCTCCGTCCAATAGAAGCCGTGCGTGGCTATGTGCATGGCGTTGACCCCCTTGCCCGACAGGGCTTTGAACGACGCCTCCGTGCCTGTTGTGTCGGTGTACAGCTCTGTGTCTATCCTTGCCGTCGCCAAAGCCTTGTCGATGTCCTCCGCCTCCGTCCTGGTGCCGGGCAGATATTTCACGCCGTCGCGCAGGTTGAGGCTGTCGGCAACGGCGCGGCTTTCCTCCTCCCACAGGGCGGACTCCTCCGCGTGGTACTTGCGGCTGTCGTTGACCAGCACTGTGGTGTCGGCGTCATACCTCAATCCGCCGTACACTGCCGCCTGCCGCACACCGGCGGCTTTCCTGCGCAAAGCCAGCTGCCGGGTCGACGACAGCCGCCGGTAGTTGCGGATGTCGGAGTTGTAGATGCTGTCGTTGGCCGGAAGGTTTTCTATCGGGATGTTGTACAGCTCCCCCGAAGGGGCGAAATACACAGCGCTTACACCCTCCATCTCACTCTCCAACGGCTTCCACACAAGGTCGTAGAGCATCGGTGACGACAGGTAGAAATTCTTGTCCATGTCCGTCAGCTGCCGTTCCTCGAACAGCGGCACCATCTTCGGCGAGTCATAACCTTTCTTCAGCGTCAACGCCACATACATAGTGCTGTCGTTGTTTACATGAAACGACAAAAATTCCACCGCTAACTCGTCTTTATTCAATTTTTCGCGTACATCTGTCCACTTCACGGACAGATTTTTTGTATAATCTCCGAAAATTTTGCTCCTTCTCAGCAATTCTTTTTCTTGCGTTTCTATAATTCGCGTTAGCGAGTCGGTGTTGATTAATCTTTCTGTCACAGGTCTTTCATAGAGTTTTGCCAAATTCATTCGGTTGTCCCTCAATCGTCCGTACATGGCAACAGACAGACTGTCGCCGCTTTCCGCTATCAGTTTCGACAGCTCTATGTCAGAATTTAACAGAATGCCCTTGCCAAGCAATACTCCATCGTATGCGTCGCACCTTGCCAATGAGTCCATGGGAAATCGATACAGGGCAAGGGGTTGAAAATATGCATAAAACGCTTCTCCGTATCTCGACCAAAACAGGCTCCTTTCATAAGAAGTCAATTCCGAGAACGACATAAGAATATTTTTCTCCAACATGTTTGAAATCTCAGCGCATAACGGAACGGCATCATGTCTGTGCAATGACAAATATATGTTCAACAACCTGTTTTTTTCACTCAATCCGTTCAAGGTAAAACCGCCGTATCTGTCAAACTTCTGTTCGGACAATCTTTCTAATATGTTAATTGCTGTATCAGATTTCCCTTTTTCAAAATATGAATCAGCCAAAACCCTCAATGCGACATCACAGTACGTATTGTCATCACCTATATTGGAAACTATTAAATCACGAGCTTTTTCCGCAATGCGGATAGCGTCATCATAACGTTTTAAAGAGAATAAATATCTGGAGAGATTGGCATAAGTGATTAAATAATCGTGGTGACATTCTCCCAAGCATTTTTTCATTATAGACAATGCGTCAAGTGAAATTTTTACGGCATCGTCATATCTGCCTTCAAGATAGAGATAGCCGGCGTAATTACGCAATGTCGTAGCCAAGCTAATAGAATCTATGTCGGCTGTGCTCATTTTATTTCTTATTGACCATTCGCACAAAGCCAAAGCCTTTGCGTTATTGCCGAGTGAGGAATAATACAAAGCCAAATTGTCTAAAATATGGCAAAGACGTTTGTCATCATCGTAATAGTACAAAGTTCTGTATGTTTGCAAAATCTTTTCTCCAATTTCTACTGCTTTTGTATAATTACCACATTCCCATTCCATTAATCCTAAAGAATTCGAAGCATCCAAATACGGAATAGAATCTTCTCCAAATACCGAATCTGTGAAATTCACTGTTTTTTCTGCAATATTCTTCGCTTCTGAAATATTGCCTTTTTTCATGTTTATGTCAATTAAGAATAGCAAAGCATCTTTATAATAAATATTGTCTTTTCCTATACTATCATATATCTCAATAGCTTTGTCCGCAAAATATAATGCACTGTCAATATTTCCCAACTTATAATTGATATTGCTTGCCACTTTGCAACCATACGCATATTCTTTGCTGTATTCCCCATTATATAATTTCCAAATATCCAAAGCCATTGATTGCAATGAAACAGCTTTGTCATTTCCTAAATGGCTATAATCCCATGCCAAATTAGATAAAATAGAGCCATACTTATTGCCATATAATTTTTTATCTTCAATCGCTATCGATTCGCATGCTGATTTTGCTATTTCTCCCAATTGTACAGCCATGTTATAATTATGCAGCTTTGAGTAACAATCAGCTAATCTATAGCTAATCACAACTTTCGCATACGGATTTCTTGTATAATTAACCAATTTGTTGATTAATTCAAAAGATTGCTTTTCATTTTCTAAATTTAAAATAGCAAAAGAGATATTGTGCCATATTGTTTTATAGGTACTTGTAAAAATAGAATCAGCTTGAAATATGCCGTAAACTTCAATCCAATCGTCTATTGCGCGGTATAAATCGCCTGAATAATACTCGCTCAACGCTTTGGCAGCCAAAGGCGATCCTATATAATAAGCGGTATTTCCCAACTTCCGCTTGATCAAAGATACTGCTTCACCGTATTTCTCAACAGCCTCTTTGTATTTTTTGTCGGCATATAAAGCATCGCCAATATAGAAAACAGAGTCTGCGGCTCTTGTCAATCGCCTGTCTATAGGCGGTAAATAATACAGGCTGTCATATTTTATCGCATTCGTAGTATCACCCAATTTATAATGGCATGAAGCGAGCCAACTTTTGGCATACCAACTCCTATGGCTTAGAGAGTCGACTAATGTTTTGTCCAAACTGTCGGACTTTGCGAATAGCGGTATCGCCTCGCGGTATTTCCCCTTGTTGTACAAATCAACACCGGCGGCAAACAACGCATCCGACTCCGCTGACGGCTGCGTAAGCATCTGCGCCACAGCGGAAACCGCAATCCCTACCAATATAAAACCAAAAATAATGCGCCTCATAGCAAGCCGATTTAAAAATTGCGCCCGGAATTGCGTCTTAGGTGTACATGTTTTTGAGGAATGAGAGCAGGTTGAATTGTATGAGTTCCTCGTTTTTTTCGATGCGGGCTATCTCTTCCAACTGCCTGGAGAGATTGTGGCTTTCGGCATATTTGCGGGCGAAGGCGAGCAGGCGTATGCCTGTTTCTTTGCGTGCGGGCACATACATTAGAGCCTCTGCCAACCGGATTGAAACAGCAAGGCAGCGTCCGTCGAACTCTCCGGCCACGCGGCGGTTGAGCCGTAACGCTTTGGTGAGATACCTTACGGCTGTGCGGTAACGCCCTATGGCAAACAGCGTGGCGGCTTCCGTCACTATCGCGTCGGACAGGGAGTCGATGCAGTCGGCGAGGATGCCGTTGATAGGTTTCTCGTATGCTTCTACCGCCTTTTGCAGCAAATCGAGCACGTAAAGCGTGCGTATTTTTGAGCGGAATATTTCGGTGATTACAGATGACGCTATGACAAGATTCTCAAAAAATTCCGTATTGCCTTTCTCTATCAGTCTGCGATAGATTTTCAGGCTGCGCTCCAACGCTTTCTCCGCTTTCGAGCGGCTGTTGAGCGCATAGCAGGTCAGTGCGTAGTCGTAGAGCAGCGATGCGGTGATGGCAAAGGTGGTTGTGTCTTTTTGGACAATAGAGGCGATATGCTCGAGCGACTTGATGACACAGTCGGTGGCCGATGTGTAGGCCGCTTGGCTTACGTTGAGCCACGCGCCTATCTGATATATCGACGCCACTGTCGTAAGGTCGAAAATCCGTCCGTCGTTCTCGATGCTGAAAACAAGCTCGCGATAGAGAGCCGACGCTTCTTCTGAATGCCCGTTTTTTATTAATCCTATAAGGCGGCACCGGGCAAGTTCCAATTGTCGGTCGTCGACAGGCGACATTACGGCGTCTTTGGCTGTTTCGACGGCCACACGCGGCGGCAATATGGCCAAACGGAAAGGTATCTGTCTCATATCTGTGTCGTTTTTAATGTTTTTGCAAAATCTTCGGATATTATGTTCTCACCTGTGGAAATGCTGTCGGCAGCACAGTTTAGTGCAAGCTCCGCTATTTTTCGCCATTCGCTTTCGCTGATGTCGGAGAGAGCTGACGATTTGCCGCTGTCGAGTATTCCTTTGACAAATCCCGCGCATAGCGACGCGTTCCACCCGAGTGGGTTGGAGGGTGCCGTGCGGCATTGCCGGATTTTTAAATTCGCGGTTTTTGAAAAGATGTTGATGCTCAAGTCGTTTGCCACAAATATAAAGTTTGGGCAATAAAAAGAGATATGTTCGCGATAGCATGTTTCCGGATTACTGTCGCCAAAAATCTTTACCATGTCGGACTCGCGGGCCATTACAATGTCGGCAAATTCTAAATTTTCGAGGATTGAGGGCATCACTCTTGTTATGCGGCTGCACAGTTCAGGCCGGAAACCGGGCAGATAGATTATGACGGCTTTGCGCTCACGGGCGTATTCGAGAAGCTCGACAAGCGGTTTGCGCAAAGATTCCCCGATTGATAAATCCGAGCCGAAAACTACAATGTCGCTTTCCTCCGCTTTGGGCCACAACACGTCGAAACGTGTCGGCGGATAGTTGGAGTAGCGTGAATATCGCTCGTTGCCGTCGCTGTCGCGGAAAATCAGCGACACTTGCGATTGCCCTTCTGTAAAGCGGTCGACCGACGCTGTGCCTACACGGTTGTCTTGCAGGAATTTCACTATTGCGTCGCCGGGCGCGTCGGTGGCGCATTCGCTGACATATTCTGTTCTTACGCCCATTCTGCCGAGCGATGCCGCCATGTTTGCTATTCTGCCCCCCGCAAAAGCCTTTACAGGCTCGTTGTCGGAAAAAATCACGTCGAGCACAGCTTGTCCTATCGCGATAACTCCGTTCATTGCAGTTTATTTTTCGTTTTCTCCGCGGCTTTTCTTGCCGAGATACCCTCCGTGATGCCGCATTGCGTACATTTCTTTTGTGAAACCTGTGGTTTTCATCACGTTTACCACCAACACATCTCCTATCACGGTCATCAGTGTGGTCGATGTGGTTGGGGTCAGTCCGAGCGGGCATACCTCCGGAGAATTTCCCGTCCAAAGGCATACGTCGGCTATCGACGCGAGCTCTCCGTTGTTGTTGCCTGTGATTACAATTATTTTCAGCTCCGGATTCAAGTTTTTTGCCAATGTGACAAGCTCAAGGATTTCCCGTGTTTTTCCGGAATTTGAGAGCAAAAGCATTATGTCGTTGTCCTGCATGATTCCGAGATCGCCATGCTGTGCCTCGCTCGGATGAAGAAACACCGACGGTATGCCTGTCGATGAGAAAGTGGTGGCAATGTTCATCGCTATTTGTCCGGCTTTGCCCATTCCGGAGGTTATCAGCTTTCCTTTGCGCCTCCACACTTGTTCGACAATCATGTCGACCGCGCGGCTGTAGCCGTCGGTCACCGGTATGGCGGCCACCGCACGGCTTTCGGCTTCCAATATCTCGCGCATTGTTTTTTCTACGTCTGTCATATATCGTTGTTTAGATTTCATTCTGTTCGTCGCCGGTATGCTTGTCGAGCAGATTTTTTCCTTCGTATTCCTCGATGGCTTTTATCCATTTTTCCGACAATCGTGCCGAGCCTTTGCACACAGGGTCGAAACTGACCATTACCGTGACGCATTCGCTCTTTATCTCATTGGTTACGGTGTTGACTATGCGCTGGTGCATTTTGAAACTTTTTTCTCTTATCGATTCCACCCGTGTTATCACTGAGACCGGCTCTCCGTAATAGATTGGAGAATAGAAATTGCAGTTGACGTTTGCCACAACCACATCTATCTTATCCCAATCCACAGAGCCGTGTCTTATGGTTGTGAAGTATGCCGATTTACCGATGTCGTAGAAACTGAAGTACACCGAATTGTTGACATGTCCGAGTATGTCAACATCGTTAAACCGCATTTGTACCGGTACGGAATGCCTGAAAGCGGGGGTATTTTCTTTTTTTATCGGTTTATCGTTTTTTTCGTTCATTGTAAAATCTCCTTTCATCTGAAAACTATATCATCGATAACACTTGTGCCGGCGGCTTCGTTCAACCGGCGCACAAGTGAAGAGCGGTTTATCATAAGGTCGTTGCGCAGCGGGGCGGAGGCTATCACCACATGCAGTACCCTGCTTTTTACCCACCGCCGCAGCGTAAGCCGGTTGATGTACGGGCCGACAACATCGCCCCACATCGCCTCAAGCCGCCGTTCGTTGATGCTGTCGTCGAGTTCTTTCGGATTAAGATATTCCGACATGATTTCTCCAATCGATTTTGCTTCGCTGTGCTTCATCTTTTGAGGATATATCTTTGCAAATTTACATCTTTCCGATAAAAAACGCGCTTGCGGAAGCGTCAAAATTTATCGCATTCAACAGTATGAAGCTGTCTTGTCGCAGCCTCATTTTGTGGTTATGCCAATCCTTTCAGACAGGCAGGAGCATGTCCGATGAGTTTTCGCGGATTTTTATGGATTCCAATTCTATCTGCGTTTTTCGTTGTCTTATTGCTTGTTTTTATTAATTAATGCGAGGCGTTTGGCCTCGTTTATCTCACGGATGAGCTGTTCGGAAGTTGGCAGATATAGTTCATACTTGCTGGCATAGATGGTGCTGTTGTTTTCAGGCAAAGCGAGTTTCACGGCAGTGTCGTTCTTGCTGGTGCAAAGCAATATGCCTATTGTGGGGTTTTCATTTTCTGTTTTTTCATTGCGGTCATAATAATTCACATACATTTGCATTTGCCCGAGGTCTTGATGCGTGAGCTTTTGGGTTTTCAGGTCAATCAGCACAAAACAGCGTAGCAACCGGTTATAAAATACCAAATCGATAAAGTATTCATCATCTTCCACCAAAAAACGTTTTTGCCGTGCCACGAATGAAAATCCTTTTCCCATTTCGAGCAAGAAATCTGCAAGGTGTGAAATAATGGCGGCTTCCATATCTTTCTCGTAATACGCAGGTCTGCGTTCCAATCCTAAAAATTCAAGAAACATAGGGTCTTTAATGATTTCTGTTGGTGACTCCGGCACGCGTTCGCCACGGGCGACAGCCAATACTGCCTCCTTGTCGTTGCTCATTAACAGGCGTTCATAAAGCAACGAGTTGATTTGCCGTTCTAATTGCCGTTTAGTCCAACCTTCGTTGACAGCCTCCAACTCATAATACTCACGCTTGTCCTTGTCGGGAATGGCTATGAGCAGCTTGTATTGTGACCAATTCAATTGCGCACACAGTGTATTCGCATTTGGATAGGTGCGATAAAACTGCCGACACATTTCTAATTGCCTCACCGAAAAACCGCTGCCATATTCTGGCATAATCTGCCGTGACAGGTTGCGGATAAGGTAGGAGCCATAGTCCGCGCGTTGCTTTCCTTGTTGCTCTTTTTCAAAAATTCGCTTTCCGATATTCCAATACATTTGCACGCGGCAGAAATCCACGCTCCGCACAGCGTTTTGGTGGGCAGAATTAATAATGCGCTTTATTTCTAAGACAAAATCACTGTCTATATCTATAACTTCTTCGGCTTTCATGTACTTTATTTTGTATTGGTTTTGCTGTGGATAAGAGTACGGAAGTACAGTCATCCATTATTTTTGCAAATATAATGAAAGGGGAGTGCTGTGACAAATTTTTCAAATTTGGTTATGGATGCGGCTATTAAAAAGATGGGTATTAATCGCAAAAACAAACCAAGTCTTTATAATAATCGGTTTTTATAATAGATTTTTACGGCTATTTTCAGTATCTTTGTTTCTCTCATTGGCTTGATATGGAAAAATACATAGTTTCGGCACGTAAATATCGTCCGGCTACTTTTAAGAGTATAGTTGGGCAACATGCTCTGATTCGCACGTTGAAAAATGCCGTGCAGACGGGACGGCTTGCCCACTCGTATCTGTTTTGCGGGCAACGCGGTGTAGGCAAAACCACTACCGCGCGGATTTTTGCCAAGGCCATTAATTGCGAGCATCTTACAGCCGACGGCGAACCTTGCAACGAATGTGAGTCATGCCGGGCGTTTAACGAGCAGCGTTCGCTTAACATCATAGAGATGGACGCCGCTTCCAACAATTCTGTCGACGAGATACGCTCGCTTACCGACCAAGTGCTTGTGCCGCCTATTGCCGGACGCTACCGTGTGTTTATTATCGATGAGGTCCACATGCTGTCGCAGGCTGCCTTTAACGCTTTTCTGAAGACGCTTGAGGAGCCGCCCTCATACGTGATATTCATTCTTGCCACGACGGAGAAACAAAAGATACTGCCAACCATATTGTCGCGGTGCCAAAAATACGATTTCCAAAGCATAACGCCTTCCGACATTGTGGAGCAGCTCCAATATGTGGCCGACAGTGAGGGTTACACCACAGAGGCGGCGGGACTGAATGTCATTGCCCAAAAGTCGGACGGGGCGATGCGTGACGCGCTGTCGATATTCGACCAAGTGGCGGCGGCTTCCGGCGGCAACATCACATATCAGGCGGTAATCGACAATCTCAACATACTCGACTACGATTATTATTTCCGGCTTGTCGACGCTTTTCTTGCGGGCAGCGTGGAACAGTCGCTGCTTATTTACAAGGAAGTCCGTGACCATGGATTTGAGGGAAAAGTGTTTGTCAACGGTCTTGCCAATCATTTTCGCGAGCTTCTGATGGCCCACAGCCCGGAGCTTGCCCCACTGTTGGAAGTAACATCCGATGTAGAGGATCGTTATCGCGAGCAGTCGGCGAAATGCAGGCTGCCGTTCATATATTCGGCAATGGAACTTTGCAACAAGTGCGATCTCAGCTATCGTGACGCTACGAACAAGCAATTTCTTGTGGAGTTGACTTTGATAAAGATATGCCAACTTAGCGGCGACGCTCCTTCTCCGGCGCCACAGCCGGGTATCCGCAAAATAGAAAAATCGGCGGTGCCGTCGTCTGCTGCTCCTCAATCGGCAGCAAAGACAGCCGTTATATCTCCACAGGCTCCCAAGCAACAAGCACAGCCGTTGTCGCAATCTTTTACGCGACCGTCGCGGCAGAATGTGGCACCGGCAGTTTCTTCTCCGTCCGGCGGTATGACATCAGGAGGAAAGAAGATTATGGCGATACCGAGTCTGCACGCTGTCGGAGGCAGTAACACTCCGGTTGTAGGCGAGCCTGTGCAGGCATATACGGCAACCGCAAGAAACGCACCTTACTCATACGGCAACCTGCTCGATGCGTGGAGGGCGTTTGTCAAAGACAATCCTAAGGAAATACTGTTGATTAACACCATAAAATCGGGTGACGACCCTGTGGAAACAGCCGGTGGCGAATATGAGTTTGTTGTGGAGAACGAGGCGCAGCGTGACATTTTTGAGAAGAAAATGCCGATGATTCTCGATTATTTGCGGGATAAACTTAACAACGACCGCGTAAATCTGCGCATAAAAATAAGGGAGGCAGGCGTCCGTGAAAAACTTTGGACACAGAAAGAGCTGCTTACCGACCTTATAGAGCGCAATCCTAAGGCCAAAACTTTTATTGACAAATATCGTCTGCGTTTCGCTTGATTTCTCCTCTGTCGAGTTTCTTTTTTATCCCATATCCTATAAGGTCGAATACACAAAACGGCAGAACAATCACATACGTCCACAGTGATATGTCGTCAAGAAAAAACGTTGCGGCAGATAAAGCTATGAGAACTATAGAAAATGCCGCTGAAAAGCCGTCATTCATAGTTATACCTCCGAATAATGTCCCTTTGAATAAAAGTCTTACGGCATTTATTATCGGAAAAATAGCCACTATCGACAGCATTGACTTTAGAAACGCATTGTCAATTTCTACTGAAGTCCAAACAAAAAATGCGCTGATAAGCAGCATCTGCAGTGTGTTGATTGCCAATAACAGGTGTTTCATCATAAATAGAGTTTATTACGGCAAGAGTGCCGGATTGTGTTTTTCCACTCGGCACTCTTGCGGTTTTAATGTTTACGGAAATGGCTATTTGGATTTTTCTCCGTAGGTTTCTATCAGAAGTTTTTTGAGAACCACAGGCTCGTTTGTGGTAATCAGGTCTACGTTATGCTCTATCAGCCACACCATGTCGGCGGCATTGTCGACTGTCCAACTGTTCACCACCATGCCGAGCTTATGAGCTTCCTCAATCCATTCCGGATGTTTTTTCAGAATGTTGAGATGATAGTCAAGTCCGCTGATTCCGAGCTCTTTAAGTTGAGCCGGCGACAGTTTGCCGTCGAGATAAAGAACAGGCGTGCCTTTAGGTGCTTGTTTCACAAACTCTTTGCAGGCATTGAGCGAGAAAGAAATGTATTCCATGCGGCTCTCATAACCGTATTTTTTCACCATTGCCACAATTTTGCTGATGGCTTCCGCCTCGCGTTTGTAGTCGCTGTGCGGTTTAAGCTCGAGAATGAGGCGTGTCTTACACTTTTTTGCGGCATCGAAATATTGTTCGAGTGACGGTAGGTTTTCGCCGTTGGAAAGTTTTAGGGATGTCAGCTCGTCGAATGTTGTTTGCTCGATTTTCTTTCCGGAAAACGAGTTGTCGTGGTTTACCACAAGCTGTCCGTCAGCCGACAGCCATACATCAAACTCTGAGCCGTAGCAATCTATTGAGTCAGCTTTCACAAGCGCGGCAATACTGTTTTGTGCCGAGCCGTCTGTTTTCCAAAAGCCGCGATGGGCCACTACTTTTGTCGAGGCAATGCCGCTGAGCGCCGCTGTTGCCATAATCATTGACAATAATAATTTTCTCATAATTTTACAGATTATAAATTAGGTTCTTATTTTTCCATATACCATAATGATGCTATTTTCCGGCGTATGGCCACGATATTGCCGAGTGTTATCAGCCCGATTATCGCCAATCCCGAGAGCATCGCGATGAGCGACGACTTCCCGTCCAGTGCGAACGCTTCAAGATAGGGCAGATATAGCGATCTGACTGCTGCGAGCAAAATTGCGGCCACAATGTAGACGCAGATGTTTATGTAGATTATCATTTTCACATACAATCCAGATATCTGCTCCGGTGAATAGCCGAGCAGCAGTAGGTCCTGCAACTTTTGTGTGTTTTTTTGCAGAAGCAGATAGATGCTTAGAATCAGTATGAAGAAAGACAGAATGCTGATGACCAATCCTACGGCAATGACTATGCCTGTGACTATGGTCAGCATATAGCCCGCTTTGCTGCTGTTCATTTTGTCGCCGGCAATCTCATATCCGCAAGAATCCATATATTTCTGTATTTCCGCGCTGCCGGGATTGCTCACTTCAACGATGAGCCTTGACGGGCGGTCGACTATGCCGGGCGCATACCGTTCGTTGCTCCATTGCATGAACGCTTCCGGAACGATGATGGTGTTCAGCCGGTTTGAGAAGCCTACTATTTTCCCTGGCATGTATTCCCGGCTGCCGTCGTTGCCCGTGAGCCGGAACATGATAGGCACCTTTCCTATCATGCTTTCGCTCAGTTGCGGCATTCCTTGTGAGGCCGCGAACCCAAAATTATAGAGCGACAGATAGTCTTTCGACACGATTATCGGAATCGTCGGATGTTGCGGGTCAAAATCCCAATTTTCCACTTTTGTGTCGATAAACTCGTCGGGGACGGACTCGAAGAAAAAACTCGTGCGTAATGATATGTTTTGTCCGCTGAGGCTTATCATTCCGTATATGGGGTAGTTGGATGTTGTGAATTCTCCCACTTTGCGCACCCATTTCTGCGAGCGCAATTCCTCTAGCTCGGTGTCGGAGAAAGTGTTGGCGTTGTCGCTGCCGAACATGCTTTTGATAGACGACAGATTTCCTACTTTTTTTGTTATGACAAGGTAATCTTTGCGCATGAAGCTGTCCTCGTCGTCGAACACTGGTCGTACATCCTCATAAAATTGCAGCCCTGTCAGCACTATTAATAGCCCGATGATGTTGGCCGCCGCAAATCCTGCAAGTTGCGTTTTGCTGACGTGCTTGCTCAGCAATTTCCACATTATTGATATTTTCATAGCTTAAGCACCTCCTCTGCTTTGATTTTAAGGTCGTTGCCTACCGATGTGGCAATTATGCCCGCTCCTGTGCGTGCGGCTTCTTCCTCAATCATTGCCGCGACAATGGCATTGTTGTGCATGTCGAGATGGCTTACGGGCTCGTCAAGCAAAAAGAAATCGCATGGTTGGCACAGTGTCCTGATTATCGCCATTCGCTGTTGCTGCCCGATCGACATTTTGGCCGCAAGGCTGTCTGTCTTGTCGGCTATGCCGAGCCGCTCGAACATGGCGAGTATCTCGTTGCGGTTTTTGTGTTTTGTGATGCGGTTTTTTATCTCAACGTTCTCATAGGCCGTCAGCTCCGGAAATATTCTCAGTTCTTGTGGCAGGTAGGCTATTTTGGAGCGTCTTATCAGGCACCACTCCCGTATCGTGAGGTTGCGTGTGTTTTGATTGTCGAACAGTATCTCTCCTGAATAATCTGTGCGATATCCGTAGAGATAGGCGCAAAGCGATGATTTTCCACCACCGCTTTGCGCTGAAACCAAGTATTTTTTGCCGCGCTCGAAAGTTACCGGCCGCAACCATACGTCAGATTTTATTTCCGGTTGTCCGGCAAATACTTTCGGCAATGCGTTTCTCAGTTCGATTTTTTGCATTTTGTCTGTTTTTAACGCGCCATCCCGTCGATTGTCTTTATTATGAAAGAAAGGATGTTGGCCTCCGGATTGTTGTCGATGTGAAGCACAGCCTCGCTCTGTTTGTCGTCAGACCATGCGTAGAAATACCCGCTTAAATCCATCCCTGTGGCAACAGTTGCAAGGCTTGCCAAGATAGAGCCTTTTGGCATGTCGACATAGATTACGCCTGTCTTTCCGGAGAACTTGTCGGCATTGTCGGATGATGAGAATGTGCTTGCCGGTGTCGCTGAGTTGTTTATGTAGAGATATTCATCCTTGAAGCCTACATTAATGGAGAGATTACGGTCTGCCGGAATAGTGTAGTTGCCGTTGCTGTCGGCCGTCACACCCATCTCATTAAATTTTTGGGTTAGAAGCGTTTTTACAGTTGGGAGCATGTCATCTTTTATCTTGATTACCGCCGCATAGTCGTTGGCGTACCAGTCCTGTACGTTCTTCAGTGTGCCGCCGATTGCCATGTTGCCTTCCAGACTGTTTACGGCTGTTTTTACCACATTCCCCAATATCGGGTCGCTGCCGGCCTCTTTTGCGATGGCATCGGCTATAAATCCTATATATTCCTGCGGAATCGCAAATCCCATTACAGCTGTGGCTTTTTCATCGAAGAAATCGAGCATTCCTTTGTCAAGGTCTTTGAGATTGAATTTGCCGTTGATGTTATTGCCGTTTTTGTCGAGTGTCACGCTGTGGCAAATCAAATCGTTTTTCTCAAAATTGACAGACAAATAAGCGTGTGATTTGAGAAGCTCGTCATACATTGGCATCTTTTTCATCATCTCCATTGCCTCTCTGTCGTAAGGGCCGGCCTCCGACTCTGCCATCGAGTAGATTGCCCCTATGTTGAGATATGCGTGCATGTCCTTTCCTGTCATGCTTTCGGAGAATTGCGGTATTGTCATTACCGACTGTCCTTCCGGCAGATTGATGAAGCGGTTGATGTCGCCGGCCACACCGGTAAGGTCATCGCCATATACGGTGACAAGCATTCCCAATCCGTCTTTTACGGCGATCCTGTCGCTTCTGTCGGAATATATGTTGCAACCGCCTACCGACTCTTTGCTGAATCCGATGTCGCTCAGTGTCGATGCCAAAGTGCCTTCGTCTTTCACATTGAACAGGGCGTAGATGTTGGTGTTGTATTCAAACACGGCCACTTCTTCAGGGTCTACACCCATATCACCGTTGAAGAAAGCGTTTATTTTGTCAAAATCCTCTTTCGACACGTTTTTCAGTGTGAGGTTTTGCAAATTGGCTTTTTTTGCGAGGTCCAAAGGCTTTACCAACAGCAGTCCTTTTGTTTCTTTAGGCACCATTGAAAGCAAATCTGAACTTTTGTCTGCGCACGACGCAAACACAAATGCCGCCAAAATCGCGGCGAGCATCATTCGGAAATTCATTAAGTTTTTCATTTTGTTTTGAATTATGTGTTAGTAATGATTGTTGCAAGTTAAATGCCGGGTTGCTGTTTTCCGCATCTGCTGCAGAATTTTGCGTCTGCCGGGAGCCTGAAACCGCAATACGGGCAGAATTTAACGGCCGCGCTTGTGTTTGCCGCTGTCTGATTAACTTGTGGAATTGGCTGTTTGGGCAATGTGGCGGCTTGTGCTTGCTGCTCCGTCTGAGCCTCTGCACGGCTTGTGGTCATGTTGCGGAAATAGTTGGCGTTGGCCACTATGCGCGCCGTAGGCTTGAAAAACATCATGAACGGCACAAACGTGGCGGCGGTCATTTTATAATAGAACACCACTTCGACCAATTCATAGCCGCGTGGGTCGATGCGTATTTTTTCCACTATGTCTTTGCCTAACGTTACTTTGTAGAAAAGCGTTATTTCCATTGGTTGCGACGGGAGTGTGTACGTTTTCATTTCCCCGTTCTTTAGTTTGTCCTGAAAAAATTGCCCTACGCTGATAGTCGTGGATACGGCGCAAGCCACATACGCCGACTGTCTTTTTACCCGTAATTGGAATGTATCCCCCATAAAAAACGTTGTTTATTAAGTTTGTAATATACAAATGTAAGTATAAGATTTGTTGTTGCAAAAAAATGCGGTAATATTCCGTAGTTTTTACTGTTTGCGTGAGGGAATGTGTTTTAAAAAGCGGTTGGTCAGCCAACGGCGCAGCGGTATGTCGTACAGCCGCAGACACGCGTAGGCAAGCGCAACAGCCGAGATGAAAACAAGTGTCATATATGGCGCGCCTTCGGCGATTGTGGCATTGTTGCGCGACACCCATGCCGTGTAGACGTAGACAATGGGGTAGTGGGTTATGTAGATGGGATATGATATGTCGCCGAGAAATTTGCACACGAGCGATGACCGCTTGCCTGTGAGCCGTCCGCCGGCACCCATCGACACTATCAGCGGAAAGACGAATATGATACACGCCGCCTCGTAAAGGCCGTTTATCCAAAACCGTGTTTCTCCGCCGAAACGCGGCAGTGACAGCACGGCGATTATCAGCAGGCTGCTATAGAGGAAAGCGTGTTTCCGGCGGCGCATTATCCAACCCATGCGATAGAGCAGCAGGCCGCTGAAGAACGGATACAGCAGGCGTATAAAACCGTTTTTCTGCTGCTCCAAGTTGAGTGCCCAGCCTCCCACCATGTCGCCCATCGGCGTAGTCAGCAAATGATATGTGGTGGCTGATGCTGCAAGCACCACAAAAATCCATAGCAAAGTTTTGCTGAACCGCCTTATCACGAGAGCATACAGGATGTTGGCGATGTATTCGTAGTATAGCGACCATGCAGGGCCGTTGAGCGGGTGCATCTCCGTCCATCCCCTTACGTCCCATTTCAGAGGAAGAGGCAAAAGGGTGCATCCGAGCAGCATTATTGCTATTAACTTGGCTGCGGGCGTATCGGCTATTTGCGGAAAGCATGGCGCGGCTTGGAAATAGAACAGCGCGGCTCCGACAATGCTTCCCATGACTACCATAGGATGCAGACGTATCACGCGCCTTTTGAAGAAGGTGCCAACACTCATCCTGTCCCAGCGGTCGTCGTAGGCATAGCCTATCACGAAGCCCGACAGCATAAAGAAGAAATCTACGGCGAGATAGCCGTGATTGATGATTTGGGTGAGGTGGTTGCCTCCTGCATGGGCTTCAAAAAGGTGGAACACGATGACCATCAATGCGGCCACACCACGCAATCCGTCGAGAATCTCGTAGTGTGGCTTGGATGCCAAATAAGTCGTTTCGCGTGTCATTATTTCAGCTTGGAAAGGGCGTCGGCGATTCGGCGGCATGCCTCGCGGATGTTGTCGTCGCTTGTGGCGTAGCTCAGCCGGATATAGCCCGGAGCGCAGAACGCGTCGCCGTTGACTGTTGCCACGTGTGCCTCTTCGAGCAGGTACATGGCCACATCATTGGCGTCGTTGATTACGCGGTCGCCGTGTTGTTTGCCGAAATATGCTGAAACTTCCGGAAATATGTAAAATGCCCCTTCGGGATGATTGATTTTCAATCCCGGTATTTCTTTGAGCAGGGAGGTGACGAGGTCTCGGCGGCGCTCAAAGGCTTTGCGCATTTCCTCTACGCAGTCTTGAGGCCCGGTATATGCGGCTTCTGCTGCTTTTTGTGCTATCGACGAGGGGTTTGACGTGTATTGCCCTTGCAGCTTTGTAGTGGCTTTTGCCACCCACAGCGGAGCGGCGATGAATCCGATGCGCCAACCAGTCATCGCGTATGCTTTTGATACGCCGTTGACTATTATCGTGCGGTCGCGCACGCTCTCAAACTCGGCTATCGATGTGAAAGAGCCTGTAAAGTTGATGTGCTCGTATATCTCATCCGATAGAATGAGAATTTGCGGATGTTTTGCTATTATGTCGGCAAGCGCTTTCAGCTCGTCGCGCGAATATACGCTGCCGGTGGGGTTTGAAGGCGAGCAGAGCAGCACCATTCGTGTATTCGGGGTGATTGCCGCCTCTAATTGTTCCGGCGTGATTTTGAAATTCTGGTCAACCCCTGCCGGGACGGTAACGGTCACTCCTTCGGCAAGTTTCACCATTTCCACGTAGCTTACCCATGCAGGTGTCGGGATGACAACCTCGTCGCCGGGATTTATGGTCGCAAGAATCACATTGCACAATGATTGTTTTGCTCCTCCTGACACCACAATCTGTTCGGGTGCGAAATCCAGACCGTTTTCGTTTTTCATCTTCGCGGCTATCGCTTTGCGCAGCGACATGTAGCCTGCCACAGGTGTGTAGAATGTGAAATTGTCGTCGATTGCTTTTTTTGCGGCTTCTTTTATATGCCCGGGTGTGTGGAAATCCGGTTCGCCGACCGACAAGTTGATTACGTCTACTCCTTGCGCTTTCAGCTCATTGCTTTTTTGCGACATTGCCAGCGTTGCCGATGGCGACAGGGCTTGGATTCTTTGTGAAATGTGTTCCATATCGTGTTTGTCTTGTGAAAGTTTGCTTTTGTTTTTGCAAAGTTAAGAATTTTGTGCCAATTATCTGTTTGATATTGGCGGCATGAATGTTTTTGAAAATGGTTTTATGTAATTTTGAAGTTGTATTGCAAATTTACATAAATTTCCGGGATGGCAAAAAAATTTTAATCAATGTCGTATTCTTGTGTTGAATATTTAATTCATACATTATTAATGATTTTATTGTGAAATATGTGTCCGGTTTGTGAAATATTGCTATTCGGGTAGAATTAGTTGGTGTTTATGCGCAGTTTTTTTGTAGGAAGTTTGTTTTGATAGCGTAAATAAAAAAGTTATGAAGAGTTTTAGGTTTGTGGCATTAGCCATGCTGATATGCGTGGTGATGCAGATGTTTGCTCAAGAAACGCGCGGGCTTACAAATGAAGAGAGGAAAGCGTTGGAAGAACAGTTGGATAAATTGTTGTACGGGGAGGCTGTAAAGGCGGTCAATGATACAGTGTTTACATTGGAGGCCGGCAGTGTGACGTTCAAGAGGGGATATACTGTCAATGTTTCGTCAAGCACAAATTTCATCACTGTCGATAAGGGCAGGGCTGCTGTCCAGACGGCGTTTGATGTGCCGGTAAGCGGGGCAAACGGCATGGGTGGAGTCACTGTCGACGGAAATGTGACCAATTATAGCGTGACAACCGACAAGCGGAGCGGAGACACGATGGTGTCGATGGCCGTGATGGGAGTTGGAATATCGGCCACAGTGAGAATCCGCCTGTTTAAGTCGTGCAATAAGGCGACAGCCGAAATAATGCCGGATTTCAATTCCAACAATTTGCGGCTTTCCGGCGTGTTGTTGCCAAGCGATAAAAGCACAGTGTTCAAAGGCCGCAGTTTATAGTAATCATGTTTTTTGAGGATGGTATTATGAAAAAAATGTTTTTATTGGTTGTTCCGCTGTTGGCGTTTGCCTCTTGTGAGAAAAATCCCGACATGGATAAGCTCGACAGCGATTTGGTGGTGTATACCGACCATGCCGATGATGTGGATTTCGGTTCGTTTGACACGTATTATCTTCCTGACAGCATACTTGAGGTGAATGGCAACAGAGCCGAATTCTGGAAAGACGACAATTCCGACAGGATAATATCGGAAATCGCCTCTGAAATGGAAAGCAGAGGCTATGTGAGAACCAATAACAAAGATGCCGCGTCTTTAGGCTTGCAAGTGTCTTACCTTGCTGAAAACAATCATGTTGTCGTAGGTGGAGGCGGTTGGTATCCCGGTTGGTGGGACTATAGTTTTTGGGGATCATGGTGGGGAGGATGGTATTATCCGTACACTGTGGCGTATTCATATAACTATGTCACACACTCTCTGATGCTTGAAATGGCCGATCTCTCGCACAAAGACGATGCGGACAAGCGATTGCCTGTAATTTGGTATTCCGAAATCTATGGCTTTTGCTATGGAAACGGACGCTATGATATGAATTTGATGCTAAACGGGATAAGTCAGGCTTTCCGGCAGTCGGATTATCTTGGCAAAGAATAAAATGGAGGATAGTCGTATGAAAAATATATTTTTAAAATACGGAAGATTTTTGTTGTTGGGGTTGGTTGCTGTTTTCGCGACCGGCATGGCTTATGCGAGAAAATTTGCCGACGATGCGCATGTGGTCATTGACTGGCAGATGAATGCCCCGCTTAATTCTGATTTTGCATCGGGAATCAGCGGTTGGGGCATGAATTTCGAGGGCATTTTTGATTTGACTCCGAATTTCACGGTTGGCGCGTTTGCCAATTTCCATACCAATCACAGATATTTCAATCGTCAGGAAATAAGTTTATCGCCGACTGCGGCATTGACAACCGACCGTCAGAACTCCGCGTTTCAGCTTCCGTTCGGAGTGTCGGCGGCTGTGAATTTCGTAGACCACGGACGTTTAATCCCTTATTTCGGGATAAAGACCGGAGCTATGTTTGCGCGAAACACATCGTACTATAATGCCTATTATGTGCAGGATAAAAGTTGGGGATACTATGTGTCGCCTGAGATAGGGCTGCGGATTTATCCGGCCAATACAAAGCATTTCGGCTTCCATGTGGCCGGGTTCTATAATTTCGCCACCAATAAGAGCAAAGTGCTTTCAACAGATATCGACAATCAAAGCAATATAGGTTTCCGGGTAGGTTTGTTTTTCTGACAGGTAATTGTTTTTTCATAGTGGTGTGGCGGACAGCGTTTTTATATGCGCGGTCCGCCTTTATGTTTTTAAACATCCGCTTGCCGGTAGCTATATTCTCGGTGTTTGCTTAATTTTGCGTGAAATTAAGATTTGGATATGAAGTTCGATTTCGATAAAGTCGTTGACAGGAGGAATACCGATTGTGTGAAATACGACGGGCTGCGTGATGCCTACGGGCGTGACGACTTGTTGCCGTTGTGGATAGCCGACATGGATTTTGAGGTGTGTCCGGCTATTTATGAGGCGTTGGAAAAGCGTGTCAGCCATAAAGTTTACGGTTATCCCATAGCGCGCGAATGCTATTGGAACGCAATCATCGGGTGGCTGCGCCGCAGGCACGGCTTCGCGGTGGAGCGGGATGAACTGTGCTATGTGCCGGGTATAGTGCGCGGAATAGGCTATATTGTAAATTATTTCACGTCGCCGGGCGACAAAATATTGATACAGGAACCTGTCTATCATCCTTTTAAGAACGTGGTGGAGGGCAACGGGCGGATTGTGGTCAACAACCAACTGCATTATGTTGACGGCACATTAAAGATGGATTTCGATGATTTGAAATCGAAAATTGCGGTTGAAAAGCCTAAAATGATGATTCTTTGCAATCCGCACAATCCCGGAGGCATTGTATGGACTAAGGAGGATTTGCGGAAAGTGGCGCATATCTGTGCCTCCGCCGGTACTATTGTTGTAAGTGATGAGATACACTCCGACATTGAGCTGTTCGGAAACCGCTACACTCCTTTTGCGACGGTGTCGGAAGAGGCCTCGACAAACAGCATAATACTTGGAGCCCCGTCGAAGACATTCAATATACCCGGTATAGTGAGCTCTTGGTGCGTGATAAAAAATGCTGCCATAAGAGATGGGTTTTTCAAATGGATGGAAGTCAATGAGTTCAGTGCTCCGACAATGTTTGTCACTCTTGCCACAGAAGCGGCTTATACAAAGGGTGAGGATTGGCTTGACGAATTGTTGGAATATATAGAGGGAAATATATGCTTTGTTGAGAATTATTTGAAAGACAACATACCTCAAATCAAACCGTTGCGGCCTCAGGCCTCTTTCCTGATGTGGCTTGACTGTTCGGCGACCGGGCTTAAAGGCTTGCGATTGGACGACTTGTTCATATCAAAAGCCCATTTGGCTCTTAACGACGGGGAGATGTTCGGACCCGGCGGCGAGTATCACATGCGATTGAATGTGGCATGTCCGCGCAAGGTGCTTGAGAAAGCTCTTTCGCAGTTGAAAGAAGCCGTGTCGCGATTTTGATTAAGAAAGTATTATAATTACCTTTGCACGGCTTTTTTAAGGGATTATGAAATACAAAGACGAAGAGGATAAATGCTATGGCGTTGCCGGAATGGCCATAGGCATGACTGTATGCAATGGCGAGGATTTGTTGTACAAAATCGATATAGACGATGAGGAAAGCGGGTACATCACTTTTACATCCGACTACTATTACAGCGGAAACCCGGCTCTTCCCGCCAAAGAGTCATGGGAGATTACCTTAAGGCATTATCAGATGACAATAGCGATGCTTATCGCCAATATGCTGTGCCGCTCTGCCGATAAAAAGCGGCTTACGTTCCACGATGTGAAACAATCGCTTTTTAAAACTGTGTCGGAAGAGGGAAAGCGTGTTTGCCAATTGGAGGAGGATGAGATAAGCAGACTGTTTGAGGACACGTTCAATTATATGCACCGTGTTTTCAGCGACAAGTCGATATGCACTATGGCAGACGGACTTGTCGCCAAGCTGAAAGAGGTGCGCTCGCTGACCAATCTCGAAATAAAAGAGCTTCTCGGGATGATAAAGGGCTAATCGTTGAGGCTGTCGATAAAAGCCACCATTTTTATTGCCGCCTCAGCCGCCTCAGCTCCTTTGTTGCCCAATTTGCCTCCGGCGCGGTCGAGAGCCTGCTGCTCGTCGTCGGTTGTCAGCACTCCGAAAATCACCGGCACATCGCCCTCCGTATTGATGGTGGTTATCCCTTGTGTGACACTTTGGCACACATAGTCGAAATGCGGTGTTCCGCCTCTTATGACGCATCCTATCACTATTACGACATCTACATCCGTGTCGTTTATCATGCACGAAGCGCCGAATGTCAGCTCTACGCTGCCGGGCACGTGGCGCACTATGATATTGCCTTTCGGGTAGCCCTCGCGATTAAACACGTCCAATGCTCCTTGCAGCAGCGCATCGGTGATGTGCCTGTTCCATTCGGCCACTACTATACCCACTCTCAAATCTGCCACTTTGGGCAATGCCGCGCTTTTTTTGTTTTCAACTTGTAATTGTGTTGACATAACTCTTGTGTGTTGGGGTTATCGGTATTACAAAATTAGATAAAACTATAAATTTGCGCAAACGCCGTTGAAAAATTCCATGTTTGGCATCGAATGACTAAATTTGCGTGAAACTGAATTTTTCTGATGCAGACGGTAAAAAACTATCCTGAATATTGCGCTGTTATTCGCACGCTTGGAAAGTCGGGCGACAAGTACCTTACGACATTGCAATCCTTATGCAAGCAGACTGTCCGTCCGAAGAAAATACTTGTGTATATAGCCGAAGGCTACGACATACCGAAAGAAACTGTTGGAGTGGAGCAGTATATCCGTTGCCGGAAAGGTATGGTCGCGCAGAGGGCTGTGGGTTACGAAGAGGCGGATACTGACTATCTGCTTATGCTTGACGATGACATCTATCTTCCGGAGCGCGGAGTGGAGAAATTGTTCGACGCGCTGTGTGAGTATAACGCGGATTGCGTGATTCCGGAAACATTCGTTGCCGCCACATCTTTCCGCCAGCTGTTACGTTGTGCGGTTGAGGAATGGATATTGCCGTCGCGTTTCACAAAATGGGGCTTTAAGATACGCAAATCATCGGCCCACACCTATCGTGTGTCGCCAAAGAAAGATGCCTACCCGACACAGAGCGGTGCCGGTTGCGCCTCGCTTTGCAGAAAGTCGGCCTTTCTTGCTGTCCATTTTGAGGACGAGCGGTGGATTGATTCATTCAGATATGCTCTTGGAGAAGACCAGCTTTTGTTTTATAAGATGTATCGCTACGGCTATAAGCTCCTGCTTCATCTCAACAGCGGGATTGTGCATCTCAACGCCAAGAGCAGCTACAGCCTTACAGAAGACGAGTTTTCGTACAATTCTATAAAGCTCAATTTTATTATTTGGTGGCGCACACAGTTGGTTCCGGCCGGATTTTTCGGGAAAATCGCATGTGCGGCGGCTTTCTTCTCGTTGTTTGTGTGGCAGACATTGTTCAGGGCGCTGTTTGCGTTGAAACGCCGTAAACCAAGCGTCTTTTCCACTCATCTCAAGGCTTATGCCGACGCGTGGCGTTATGTGCATTCATTTGCCTATCGCGCTGTTCCGCCTTTTATGAAGTATTTTTGCGGCAAATGACTAATCGGTTTTCTCACCGTAGGCGAGGTCGCCTGCGTCGCCAAGTCCGGGTACGATGTATTTGTGCTCGTTGATGGCATCGTCGATAGCCGCCACCCACAGCGTTGTGTCCTCCGGAAATTTGTTGCGCAGATAGTCGATTGCCTGCCGTGAGGCGATTACAGAAACAAGATGAATTTTTGACGGATGGCCTTTTGTCAGCAGAGCCTCGTAGGCGAGATCCATTGACGAGCCTGTGGCAAGCATCGGGTCGCAGATAACCAATGTCTTGTCGTCGATACGCGGGGCTGCGATATATTCGATGTGAATGCGGAAATCGTTTTCACTGACGTATTTGCGGTATGCTGACACAAAGGCGTTTTCGGCATGGTCGAAAAATTCATGCAGACCCTGATGCAGCGGAAGGCCGGCGCGCAGAATGGTTGCGAGCACGACGGTTTCGTCTATCACATTGCTTTGTGCCGTCCCAAGACATGTTGTCGTGGCGATTTTTTTATAGTTGAGGGTTCTCGATATCTCATAAGCGGCTATGTTGCCTATCCGCTTTATGTTTGTGCGGAAACGCATCATGTCTTTCTGTATTGCCTCATCTCTTAACTCCATCATGTATTGGCAGACAAGGGAGTTGTGTTCTGCAAAGTTTATAATTTTCATATTATGGATTTTGATAATAATTCTTTTGCTTTGACGCTGTCGCGCGCGAGTTGGGCGCGCAGCTCTTCTGGTGAGCCCATTTTGCGCTCCTCGCGTATTTTTGCGACAAACGCCACATCGATGCGCTTGCCGTAAAGATTTCCGGAAAAGTCGAAAATGTTGACTTCGACAGTGCGCTTGTCGCCGTTGTCGAAAGTTGGCCGTGTTCCGATGTTGAGCATCCCTTGCCGTTCTCCGAAATCAGGTGTGTTCACGGTTACTGCATAGACACCGTCGCGCGGGACTACAACCGTATCTCCGACGGAAATGTTTGCTGTAGGAAAGCCTATCTTTCTGCCGTTGGCAAATCCTCCGACCACTGTCCCCGACAGTTTGTAATTGTATCCCAACATTTCCGCCGCCGCCTGTACATTGCCATCTGAGAGAAGCGCGCGAATCGATGATGAGCATATTTTTCCTTCGCCGGCGGCATATTCCCGGCATTTCCTCAGCTCTATGCCTACGCTTTTGCCATAGGCGGCATAGTCGTCGTAGGTGTCGTCTTTGTTGCTGCCGAATTTGTTGTCGTAGCCGGTTATCAGCATTCTCACACTGTAATAGTCGTGTATATATTGCAGAAATTCTTTTGCGGTCAGTTTCGACAACTGCTTGGAGAACTCCAAAGCCACAACATAGTCGATTCCTGATGACTCTATCGTTTTCAGGCGGTCGTCCGGCGACATTAGCAGCTTCGGACTGCAGTTTTCCCGTATTACGCTTAGCGGGTGGTTTTTGAATGTGATGACAGCTGTTTCAAGTCCGTTTTCTTTTGCTGCAGTGATGAGTTGCGACAATATGAACCGGTGTCCTTTGTGCACACCGTCGAACATGCCTATGGTGGCGGCTACGGGCTTTTTTATTGGTTCGTTGTCGAGCAGTATTGGCATGAGTCGCTATTTAAGAAACGCGTCGGTAAATTCTGCTCCGGGTTCGACAAGCCATGTCTTGAACCCTAATTTCCGAGCGGAGTCCAAATTGGCTTGTGAGTCGTCGAAAAATATTGTTTCTTCCGGGTTTATGCCGAATTTTCTGACGGCATTTTCAAATATTCGGATGTCGGGTTTTGCGCACAGTTCCTCGTAGGAAACACAAATTCCGTCGAAATAGTCTTCTCTGCGATGCCCGTCTTTTTCAAACTCGGTTTTTATTTTACTGTCAAACATTATGGGATTTGTATTCGACAGCATATATATTTTATAGTGCTTGCGCAATTCAGCTAACGCGCGGAGCCGCCTTACGGGGATGCCGATAAGGAATTTGTTGAAAGCCGTGTCAAGCTCATCGTCCGACACTTGCCGGTTTATGCGTTTGCGCATTTCCTCGCGGAATTGTCCGGGTGTGATTTTTCCCTCCTCAAGCAGGAGGAACGGCCCGGATTGGCAATAGAGGCCGAGCATTTCATCGGCGTCTTTCATTCCTAATTCCGTGAGAGCCTTCACACAGTTGTCGCGCCGTATGTCCATTATCACGCCGCCGAGGTCGAACATCAGATTGCGTATGCCGTTGAAGTCAATTCTTTCCATTGTTCCGGATGTCAGATGTTTTGCTTAAGAGTCAAGGTGGTTATCTCGGCAAGGTTGTCGCTTGAGATGTTTTTGTCCAATGCCATATATCCGTTGCCGGTATCGACAAGCGTCCACGAGCCTTCCAATTCTTTGCATGTTTTTTGGAATATGATTATTTGCCCGCTTACTAAATAGGTGAAGTTGCCGGTGGCGTTTGTCCCATCGTCGTAGGTGAAGCTGTACGACCCGGTACTCGACGTTTCAAATTCTATCGCTGCGTCGGCATTGCCGTATTCCGCGACGTTGGTTTCCAACTGTCCATCCCATGCGGTGTGGGAAAGTACGGGAAAGCTGTAGTTCTCCACATTGTCTTTGTTGTCGTCGCATCCTGTGATTATCGTTATGAGCAATAATAATGGCAATAATAAATGTTTCATATCATAAGGTCGTTTTGTTGAATGCCGCAAAGTTACAACAAATTTGTCATACTTAATTCTTATTGTGCGGCGGTTTGCTTGCCGTCAGCTTGTTACAAAAAAATATCGGCAGCATAACCCCGAAAAGTCATGCTGCCGAATCTTGTGTTTGTTTTGTGGTTTACAATACCTCTTCAACAGGGGTATAGGGTAAATTCCATGCTTCGGCTACGCCTTTGTAAACTACTTTACCATCCACCACGTTCAAACCTTCGCGTAATTCGTCGCTTTCTTTGCAGGCCCGGCGCCATCCTTTGTCGGCAAGTTGCAGAGCGTAGGGTATGGTCGCGTTGGTAAGCGCGAATGTCGATGTGCGGGCCACTGCTCCCGGAATGTTGGCAACGGCGTAATGAACTATGCCGTCTACCTCGTATACAGGGTCTTGGTGAGTTGTCGGGTGAGAAGTTTCGAAACAGCCTCCCTGGTCTATTGCAACGTCTACCATTACCGAGCCTTTCTTCATCAGTTTGAGCATGTCGCGCGTCACAAGTTTCGGCGCTTTTGCTCCCGGAATGAGCACGGAGCCTATGACGAGGTCGGCTTCCGCGAGCTCTTGGCGTATGTTGTATTCGTTGGAATAGAGTGTTTTTACGTTTTTGGGCATTACGTCGGCAAGGTAGGTAAGACGTGGCAGTGAAATGTCGGCAATGGTGACATCAGCGCCGATGCCTGCCGCTGTTGTCGCCGCCGCAGTGCCTACCACTCCCGCGCCTATGACAAACACTTTTGCCGGTTTCACACCCGGCACGCCGCCGAGCAATACGCCTTTGCCTCCGTGAGGACGCTCAAGGAAGTACATTCCTTCCTGCACCGACATTCTTCCCGCCACTTCCGACATTGGCGTGAGCAGAGGAAGTGAACGGTCGGCGCGGCGCACCGTCTCGTAGGCGAGGCATACCGCGCCGCTTTCTACCATTGCTTTGGTCAACGGCTCGCTGCTGGCGAAATGCAGATAGGTGAATAGCAGCTGCCCTTTTCTGACAAGTTTGTATTCGGGTTCTATCGGCTCTTTTACTTTGATTATCATTTCGGCTTTTGCGTAGACTTCTTCTATCGTGGAAATCATTTGCGCTCCTACAGCGGCGAAATCGTCGTCGGAGAAGCCGCTGCCTTCTCCTGCTGTTTTTTGTACGAGTACGGTGTGTCCGTGTTTTACCAGCTCATGAACACCGGCGGGTGTCATTGCCACGCGGTTTTCATTGTTTTTGATTTCTTTTGGAATTCCAATTATCATAGTTTTGTGATTTTATTGGTGTTTGTTAATATGGTTTGTAAATTCTATTTCAGAAAAAAGGCGGCTCCATACGACAGCCACATTAAGGCAATCAGTATGTAGGTTATTTCTTTTCGCACAGGGTAGCATTTGTATGCAAGAAATCCGCTTAATACGATGTAGACAGGAAACAGATAGGCAAGAAGCAGGTACAGCTCATGGGTGTCGTCGGCTGTGAAATTGAAATTTCTCATGTACAAAGGCCAACTGAGTACAGGCAGGATGCTTGCCGTGACTATCAGTATTATCCACCACGGTACTTTGAGGCGTGAGGGTGTCTTTTTATGTTGGTTTGCCACGTGTTTTATCATATTATCAGGAGTATCGATGCACAAATATAGTGAAAGTTGGGAGCAATGCAAAAGATTTTATTCAAATTCGCGCGGCTTTTTTCTTATGCCGCTTTTTTGCCGTGTTGTGCCCTTTTATCGGGAGATGTTTTTGCGGATTGCCGCGAAATTCCGCATCAGGCCGGCATATTTTGTGCGTTTTAAGGCTGAGCCTTTGAATATGCGGCGAAAATCTTCTTCAGTGAGTTGTTCCATAGATTGATATGACAGAGAGAGAAACTCCGGCGACGGTGAGAACTCATTCACGCCGGAGGGCTGTGCAGCTCTGTTGTGCGGACATGCTTTCTGGCATTCGTCGCATCCGTATATCCGGTTGCCAAGTGATTTTGCCGTTTGTTCTGCAAATTCGTCGTGATATTCGATTGTCAGGCAGGAGATGCACCGGTGGGCGTCTAATGCCCCGTAGTTGCCGGACAGCGCTGACGACGGACAAGCCTCGACGCATTTGCGGCATTCTCCGCAACTCAGCTCACATGGCTTGTCGGGTTCTGTCGGCAGAGTTGTTATGACTTCTCCGAGAAAAAAGTAAGAGCCTTTTCCGGGTATTATCAGTTGGTTGTTTTTACCTATAAATCCCAATCCGGCCTGTTGTGCCCAATAGCGTTCGCGCAGTGGAGCCGTGTCGACACAAACTCTGCATATTTCGCCCGTGTTGGTTGTGATGTAGTCCGCCAATTTACGGAGCTTTGCTTTTACTACATCGTGATAGTCTTTGCCATAGGCGTAATAGGAGAATTGGGGCGCGTTTTCGGGCTGGAATTGTCGCGGATAATAATTCAGGGCTGCGGAAATTATAGTTTTTGCTCCGTCGAGCAGCAGGCGCGGATTGTCGCGCACATTCATGTTTCGCGACAGATAGTCCATGCAGAAATGCTTGCCTTCGGCTATCCATTTGCTGTAGTTGTCGCGGGCGGCGATGCCAACGGAGGAGGCCTCCGCAAATCCGCAGGCATTGAATCCGCAGGACAGGATGGCATAATCCCGTATTTGTTCCTTTATCCCGCACATACCATGTCACATGGGAATTGGAAGAAAGCGGTAGCCGTTGTCGCGCAGCCATTCTATGGCGCGTGGCAGGGCATAGCGCAAATTGCGCTCGGCTTTCAATGAGTCGTGGAATACGATTATAGAGCCGTTGCGCACGTAGCGTTTTACGTTGTCGAGCACTTGCCGTCCGTTGCGCTTTTTGCTGTAGTCGCGCGTCACAAGGTCGTACATCACAATGCGCATATTGTCTTTGATTTCGGCTGCCTGTTTCCACCGGATGATGCCGTGCGGCGGACGGAACAGCGGGCTGTCGATAAGTTTGTGGGCTTCTTTTATGTCGGCGATATACCGTTTTCTCGACACTATCGAGCCTTGCAGATGGTGCATGGTGTGGTTTCCCACGCTATGCCCGCGCCTCAGTATCTCGTCCAGCAGTTCCGGATGCCGTCTTACGTTGTCGCCAACGAGAAAGAACGTGGCTTTTATGTCATGGCTGTCGAGCAGGTCGAGAACCCATGGTGTCACTTCCGGAATCGGGCCGTCGTCGAACGTCAGAAACACGGCTTTTTCCCTCATCGGCATTCTCCATACCGTTTCGGGAAAAAGCATGCGGTATAACAATGGCGGCTGTTCGATAAACATGTCTTATCCTTGTCCTTCGTCTTTCGGATAACGCGCTATCAGCCGGTTGATGTCCACTCCTTCCGCCTCAAGTTTTGCCACTATCTCCTCCATTTTGTCGGGGCTGTATAAATTATATAGTTGCAAAAGCTCCATGATATAATATACGTCCGCATACATGTCGGAAGACGACAGCAGGTTGTACTGCGACGGTGTGAGTGTCTGGAAGAATCTTGCATATTGTCCGTAGCGCAACAGTTCCTTCTCCACGATTTTGTTTGCCTTCTCGATGTCGGCCTTGTTTCCGGTTTCCTCGCCGAGTGTGTAGAGTATCCGGCTTATGCGCTCTCCCATTTGCAGGGCGTAAGGCGACGCGTAGTCGGGCAGTTTTGTCTGTATGAGATTTATGATTTCGCGGGCTTTGGCGAAACGCTCGTTCGCGTATTTGCTTGCTTCCTCATATTCCGGTGTGCCTTTTGCCACAATTTTTCCTCCGATAGTGTCGGTGATAAGCGATTTGGCCTGCATACCCTCTATCACCAACTCAAACGCGAGGTCGGTCATCGCGCTGCGTGTGGTGGTGACCATGCGCCGTACTGTTTCGTCGAGGTACGGATAATCGTCGGGTGTGGATTTGTCCAAGCCTCCCCAACGGAATTTTTCGGTTATGTTTTTGTAAGCCACATCGGTGTTGACCGCATAGTTGGAGCCGTCGAAGCCGTAACGCACGGGTGTCACCTCGTATGCCATGCCTGTAGAGGCCATGTAAGGCATCAGTCCGTCGTAGTATTTGTCGGGGACTGTCATTGCGAAGTAGATTGGGCGGTTCCATCCCTGCCGTATTATCGAAGAGATTATGTCGATGCTCATCACTTTGCTTGAGCTCATTCCGCCGTCGGATATCGTGTATTTGTCGTTCAGCATGTTGAAGTCAATATAGTCTTCTACTTGCGACTCTTTCCCTGCGGGCACTCTTCCGTTTTTGATTACGCTGTTTTTGTCGATTTTCTCGTACATCGCCGGATATTTGAACTCCGGAAGTTGCCAACTGTTGTTTGTGCAGTTGTCGGAATAGAATTCCTTGAGAGCTTTCTCGACAGGCACCATCATCGAAGTGTCGGGGTTGATGAAATAGTTGAATTGCCGTTGGTCGTAGGCAAATGCGTCTTTGGGCGCAATCATCGGCAGCGCAGCCGACTCATAGTATGGACGGCGCATTTGGTTGATATACCAGTCGGTCGACAAATAGCTGAGATTTACCACTCTCACATCGGTGCGCCAGCCTTCCACTTCTTGCGCGTACCACAGCGGGAATGTGTCGTTGTCGCCGTTGGTGAAGATTATGCCGTTCTCGCCCACGCTCGACAGGTAGTTCATTCCGAAATCGCGGGCGGCGTAGCGTCCGGAGCGGTCGTGGTCGTCCCATGTCTGGCTTACCATTTGCAAAGGCACGGCAAGGCCGATTAGTACGGCTATGGCCACAAACACGTTGTTGAGGTCTTTCTTCTCTTCCGCTTTTTTGTGCTCGCTCATTTTTTTGTGGGCCGCGCACATGAGCCGCCACAATCCTGCTACACCCATGCCAATCCAAATGGCAAACGCGTAGAAGGAGCCGGCGTAGGCATAATCGCGCTCGCGTGGCTGTCCCGGTGTCTGGTTAAGGTATAGGACAATGGCTATACCGGTCATGAAGAACAAGAAGAACACCACCCAAAATTGCTCTATTCCGCGCTTGCCTTTGTAGGCCTGCCATAGCAATCCTATGATGCCGAGCAGCAGGGGCAGCATGTAGAACACATTGTGTCCGGCGTTTCCTTTTCCGTAGTCGTCGGGCAACAGCGACTGGTCGCCAAGCCGCGGATTGTCGATAAACGGTATGCCGCTTATCCAATTTCCATGAGTGATTTCACCATGTCCCTGTATATCGTTTTGCCGTCCGGCAAAGTTCCACATGAAATATCGCCAATACATGAAATTGAGCTGGTAGCTGAAGAAATAGCGCAGATTCTCGCCGAATGTTGGCTTTGTCTTCAATTCGCTGTACACCTTGTTGCCGTTTTCGTCGACGAGTACGGTGGCGTCTACCTGCCGGCCTTTTATTCCTCCGAGCCATTCGCTGTAGTCGTTGGCCGACAGAGAGGAGTACAGGCGCGGGAACAGCATGTTCATCTCCGGAGCGTACTCATAGTCGTAGTTCCTGCCTATCATTTTGTAGCGGTCAGGATCGTCGGGCGACTGCTTTACCTCTTTGCGATAAATGGCTTTGCCGTATTTCTTGACGGGTTGTTGGGTTTCTCCGGCTGTCTTGTAAAGAATAGGCGCACTGTAGACAGGACCGTAGAGCAACGGTGTCTTGCCATACTGCTCGCGGTTCAGGTAGTCGGCAAGCGCGAATACGTTGTCGGGCGAATTTTGGTCCATTGGTGTCTGCGCGTTAGAGCGTATGAGGATAAGCGCGTAAGACGAATAACCTATGAATATTACGGCTACACTCAGCACGGTGTTGTAAAGTATGCGTACCGGCAGCTTTTTGCAATATCTGAACAGATAGAGGGCGAGTGCGATTGTCAGAATCACGGCAATCCACACGCCGTCGCCTATAAAGAACATTCCCGAAGCCACGATGCTCAGCAGGAATGACCATTTCATTCCGTTGACGCTTTTCTGCCTGTTGAACTCATATATTGCCCAAATGAAAATCAGCGAAAGGATTATAGCGTAGGCGAGAACTCCGGAATTGAAGCCGAATCCCATTCCGTTGACAAACATAAGCTCGAAATACTGCGCTATCTCAACAAATCCCGGCACCAATCCGTAGAGAATAAGCACGATTATGGCAAATGACACGCATAATGCCAACAGCGAGCCTTTGGCGTTGATGTTTTTGAATTTGCGGTAGTATATCACAAGCACTATCGCCGGGATACACAGCAGGTTGAGCAGGTGGACGGCTATGGATACGCCTATGGTATAGGCGATGGCAATGAGATAGCGGTCGGAATGTGGTTTGTCGCAGCGGTTCTCCCATTTCAGTATGAGCCAGAAAATCAACGCCGTGCAGAATGAGGAGAAGGCATATACCTCTCCCTCGACAGCCGAGAACCAGAACGTGTCGCTCCATGTGTAGGCGAGAGCGCCGGCCACACCGCTGCCGAAAATTATGGCGAATTGCTGCCATGTGAAAGACTCGGCGTCGTCTTTTACGAGAAGCCTCCGCACAAGGTGCGTAATTGTCCAGAACAGCAGCAATATCGTCGCCGCGCTCAGCAAAGCCGACATCACGTTTACGCAGACGGCCACTGTTGAGGGGTCGGATGAAAAATTAATGAAAAACCGCGCGGCGAGCATGAATATAGGGTTGCCGGGCGGATGCCCCACTTCCAATTTGTAGCCTTGTGAGATAAATTCTCCGCAATCCCAGAAACTTGCGGTCGGTTCGATAGTCATCAGATAGGTGAACGCTGCAATGGCAAACATCAGCCATCCTATCGAATTGTTTAAAAGATTGTATTTTTTCATCCGTCAGATATTGTTTATCTTGCTTAACAAACTGCAAAGATAGTGTGTCGGCTTTGTTTTTGACGAAAAACAGCACTTAAAGGCTGTTAATTTAATCGTTTTTCGGAGGTTGCAGGTTATAAATTGGGCGCGTCGTCCGGCTTTTGGCGTTTTTCCACCGTGAATGTGTGGTAATTGCCGATGAAACGGTATGTTACCGAAAGATTGAACTGCTCGCAAATCGATTTCACTATGGCGAGTCCCAATCCGCTTGACTCGTTGCGGCGGTGCTTGCCCTGCGCGAACCTTTGGAAAACCACATCGGCATCCAGAGCCTCTTTTGCCGGACCGTTGCTGATTGTAAACGCTTGTTCGCTCAATGTGATTATGATTTTTCCGTTGTCGCCATGCACAAACGCGTTTTTCAGCAAATTGGCCACGAGTGTGGTGGCGAGCTGCCGGTTGATGTCGCAATGAAAATCGTTTCCGGGAAGGTATTCCACCTCTATTTTTTTATGGGCGTAGATGGATTTGTAGTCGTCTATCATGCCGTCGATTATCGTGCGTAACGACAGGTTTTTCTCTGTTTCGGGGAATTGTCCGCTGTCGATGCGCGAGAGCAGCAGCATCGATTTGTTGAGTTTTTGCAGGTTTCCGAGTGATTCGAGCACTTTTGCGGCGGCTTCCATTTGCTGTGGGGTTAGAGTGTCGTCCTCCATCAGCATTTCCATGCGGTTGATACATATCGCAATCGGTGTCTGCAGCTCGTGAGAGGCGTTGCCGGTGAATTGCCGCTGCTGCTCGTAGATTTGTTCGTTGCGGCGCATTGTGCGGACGGCCACATCGTTGAGCCTTGCAAATTCGGTTATGTCGGTTGGATTTTCAAGCGGACGGTTGGTTTGTCCTATTTTATAGGCGTCGAGCCATCCGATTAGCACATAGAACGGCTTCATGCAGCGGTAGAACACTGTCACATAGATTATAATCGAAACTATCATCATGAGCGCGTAAAGCGATATTGTCCACCATATCAGCGATTTGCCTATGTCGTCTTTTTCAAATGAGGGAGTTGCGGCGGTAAGTTGGTAATATTGTCCCGTGTTGTCGTAGAATATGGTTTTCATCACGCGCGACGCCACATGGTCGTCGATACGGTATATGTACATCTCCTTGTCCTCAAAGCGCACTTGCGGCAACTCGTCGGCAACATCCTCCGATATTTTCAGCAGCTCGTATTGCCCGGTCACATCGTCGGCCGACAATGGTATTTTCTCGCCGCTGAGAAAGCGTACAATTAATTGTTCCGAGAAATCGGAAAGGATGTCGTCGATTTCATCGTTGATCACCTTAATCATTCCGAAATAGAATAGCACAGACCAGCATATCATGATGGCCGCCATGCCCACCGAAGCCCGCAGTATTACTTTGTAAATCAGCTTCATCAGGGGTTTTCCTCCATTTTGTAGCCTAATCCGTAGACCGATTTTATTTCTATGCCGCTTCCTGCCTCGTTAAGTTTTTTGCGGAGATTTTTTATATGGGCATAGATGAAGTCGAAATTGTCGGCCATGTCGATATGGTCGCCCCATACCGATTCCGCAAGGGTGAGTTTGTTGATTAGCCGTCCGCGCCTGTTTATGAAATATTCCAATATGTCGTATTCTTTACGGCTTAAATCGAGCAGTTTGCCGTCGACCGACACTTCGCGCGAGTCGGGGCATATTTCGAGGTTGCCGATTCTTACGGTAGTGTCGCCGCCGTGATTGTTCCTGCGTGCCACGCTGCGTATGCGCGCGCTCAATTCTGCCAAGTGGAAAGGTTTGGCAAGATAGTCGTCGGCGCCGAGGTCGAGCCCGTTGATTTTGTCGTCGATGGCGTCTTTTGCGGAAATGATTATCACATTTTCCTTCCGTCCATCCTGTTTTATTTTGCGCAGTATGTCTAAGCCGTTGCCGTCGGGAAGCATTATGTCGAGCAGTACGCAGTCGTAGGAATATGCCTCCAACTTGTCTGACGCGGATGCGGCGTCGTTGGCCGTTTCCACCACAAACCGGTCTTTTTGCAGGGATTCTTTGATTATTTCCCGCAACTGTTTTTCGTCTTCCACAACAAGTATCTTCATATCATCCGCATTTATATTGCCTAACCTCTCATGTATGCCGCAAAAATACCAATGCTTTCTGAATAAACTCTGAAAAACCGTAAGAATTATCATTTTTCTTCTATTCCGTTGAGCAGGCGAACTAATGAGCGCCCTATTGCGTATGCCAAATTGACAGGCACAGCATTTCCTATTTGTCTGTATTGCGATGCCAATGACCCTGAAAATTCCCATTCATCTGGAAATGTCTGTATTCTCGCATATTCTCTTATTGTCAGTGGACGTGTTTCTGTAGGGTGGCAACGCTCGGTTTGCTTTTGTGCCGGGGCGCATGTCAGGGTCAGACTTGGCTCGTCAAGCGACAGTCTGCGCGCCATGCCGGTTTTTCCGCCTTCTAAACCAAAGCTACCTCCCATATATTTTTTTTGTACATCCAATGGCAAATCACGCCAATACCCTCCCATAGGGACAAGTTCCATTACTTTTTGCTTGTTGGGTGGATATTTTTGCCCGGCAGAGGCTGGCACGTCTGAGGCGTAAAGCTCTCCTTTATAGAAAGCGTCGCGCAGTGTCATTATTCGGTGGTACGGTGCCGGCCATTTGAAATTGGCATGTTTTGCCAAATCATTACGGATTGCAATGAGTATAAGCCGCTCTCTCTTTTGTGGAACTTGATAGAATAGGGCTTTCATTATATGTGGTTCTATCAATGTATATCCCAATTCGGCAATTACATTTTTGATTGTATTCAGCGTGCGTCCACTGTCATGTGCAAGCAGTCCTTTGACATTTTCACCCATAAAAATCTTGGGACGAATCTCGTCAACGGCTCGGGCAAGTTCGAAAAAAAGAGTTCCGCGCGTGTCGTTGAAGCCGCCTTGCTTCCCCGCGTATGAAAAGGCTTGGCAAGGAAATCCTCCGGAAATGAGATCGATTTTCCCTTTAAGATTTTTAAATGATACGGTTTTTATGTCTTGCTCAACTATATTCCATTCCGGACGGTTGTGGCGCAATGTGGCGCAAGCGTCGTGGTCTATTTCATTAAGCAAAAGATGATTGAACCCGGCTTTTTCTAATCCCAAAGCAAGTCCGCCCGCTCCCGCAAACAATTCAACGGATGTGTAAGGGTGTGAAGGTTGTGTTATCATTTCCTTTTCCCATTCAGAATATACCATATTGCGTATTTCCGGCACATTGAGCAAATTTTCCACATCAAAGTATTTTGTTCCGGATGAGTCGGTCTTTGTAGGCACGAAAGAACCATTCGCTTCCCATTTTTGGAGTGTCAGTTTCGACACACCCATAATGTCAGCGAAATTGCTTGCGGATATGGTTCCTAACACATGCATCTGTCAAAAATTTTGGAATCCGTCATACGTTCTAAAAGCAAGCAGATAAAGACTCTTGAACGTGTCAGGCGACAATTCGTGCAACTCGTCATGCACACTGTTGGTGATTTTGCCTACGTGCAATTCTTGTATCACATCATCAAGAATGGTTGGTAAAGCTTTGCATAGCTTGAAAAAAGCTAATCCATCTCCAAATACAATACCATAAAATTTATCGATGGAAACACGTCGTATCTTCTCATGTGACAATCCGTCATAAAACCATTTTTCATTATGCGACTGTGTAGCTATCACTTCAACAAGCATACATATAGCTTTGTCATCATGCAGAATTTTATTCTGCATGTGGCGGTAAACACTGTCTGCAGCCCTGCTGTTCATTGTGTTATGCTTGTTTTTCAATTCAGCAAAAATGTGTTTTTCCTCATTTATGATGTCAAATCCGGAATCGGGTACTTCCCACCCATTTCCTGCGTATTTGAAAAGATTCTGATGAAAATAGCCTATGCGGTTAGTGTTGGTTTTATCGATTTGTCGGATGCATTCAGACTCTATGATTTCATCCAAAGACTTGCCATAGACTTTTGCGTCAAACGTAAGTTTAACAGGGTCAATTATATTTTTGTTGAAATCTTTCAAGGTGATGTGGTTGCGGTATAGAGCCACCGTTTCTTTCACATGCTTGAAAATATCGTTGTCGGAAATAAATCCCAAATTGTAATTGCGCATAGCTATATCTCTATTTGTGGAAACAAAGATACTAATTTCTGCAAATCAGAGCAACTGTCAGCCTTTGTAGGGCTCGATGTGGATATTGACAATGGCCGATGCCCCGTATTTGTGTTTGAGGGTCTTCTCTACGTTGTCGGCTATGTCGTGTGCGGCTGTGATTGTGAGCGATGGGTCGACTTTTATATGGAAGTCCATTATGTAGATATTGCCGTTCTTGCGTGTGCGCAAATGGTGAAAAGCCCTTACTCCATCCACATTTTTTATCTCATTTCCTATTTCTTCGTTCACGGCATTGGGAAGCGACACTTCAAGCAATTCTTTGATTGACGGCACAGCCAGCCTCCATGCCACCATGAAGATGAATATGCTGACTATCAGTGCGGCAACAGGGTCGAGTATGCGCCAGTTTTCGCCTAAGAACATGGCGCACCCTATGCCTATCAGCACGGCGATGCTTGAGAACGCGTCGCTGCGGTGGTGCCAAGCGTTGGCCACCAACGCCGTGCTGTTGATTTGCTCGCCGGCTATGCGTGTGTATTGGAAAAGCCATTCTTTTGTCACAATGGATATGATTGCCATGATGAAGGCTATCATCCCCGGCTCGGGCAGTATCTTGCCGTTGATTGCGTCTGAAATCGACGACGCGCTTGATATGAACAGTCCGATGGCTACTGCTATAAGCGCAAAACTGATGAGCATTGTGGCGAATGTTTCGAATTTGCCGTGTCCGTACCGGTAATTCTCGTTTTCTCCGCGCGACGACACTCCTATGAAAACAAGGACTATGATGTCGGTGATAAAATCGGAAATTGAGTGTACGCCATCCGCTATCATGGCTCCGGAGTTTCCTACAATTCCGGCGATGACTTTCGCCAACGAGAGTATGGCGTTGACAACAAATCCTACCCATGTCACTTTTTTTGCCCTTTCGGCACGCTGCCGCGCCACCTCGTCAACTTCAACTGAAACAGCATCAGAATCTTTCATATAGCATAACTGTTTAAAGACGTGGCAAAGATACTGCAAATCGAGAGCAGAACAATCAAACTTGTTTGAAATTGTTATGCCGAGATGCAGCGTGTCTTATGAAAAGATACTGCAAATCGAGAGCAGAACAATCAAACTTATTTGAAATTGTTATGCCGGGATGCGGTGTATGTTGTTTAAAGATATTATCTTTGTGACAGGCTCTTAAAATTTACCACTATGAAACGGCCAATGATTTCCTTGCTCCTGCTGCTGACACTTTGCACCGGCAGCGCGCTTGCGCAAAACACAGACACAACCAGCCGCGATAAATTATTTATCGAGTTCGAACAGATGCCGCAGTTTCCCGGCGGAGATGTCGCTTTGATGAAATACATATCCGAGAATATCAGATATCCCAAAACGGAGGATTGCGTAGAAGGACGGGTGATTGTGCAATTTGTTGTGACCAAAACAGGAGAAATCGGAGAGGTGAAAGTGGTCAGAGGTGTGCGTCCTGATTTTGACGCGGAGGCGGTGCGCATAGTGAGGTCACTGCCAAAGTTCATACCCGGGCGAAGGCACGGAGAGCCAGTCGATATGTGGTACACATTGCCTGTACGCTTCCATATGAAGCACAGCACGCCGGATAGCCTGCTGCCAACGGACAGCACCATAATCAAATGACATTTGTGTATGGAGAAGCTGATGCAATATGTGTGGGAACACCGGTTGTGGAATCCGGCGGGGATGACAACCAACGACGGCAAAAAAATCAGGATCCTCGATCCGGGTTTGCGCAATGACGATGCCGGTCCCGACTTCTTCAACGCCAAAATTGAAATCGACGGTTGCCTGTGGGCCGGAAATGTCGAGATTCATTACCGTGCGTCGGATTGGCGTCGGCACGGGCACGACAAGGACGCAGCCTACGACTCCGTCATATTACATGTCGTTGACAAAGACGACGCTCCGGTGTTTCGCTCCAATGGCGAGCGGATACCGCAAATGGTGATGCAATGCTCGCCGCGTTTCGTTGAGCGTTATTCGGCATTGGTTGATGGAAAGGCTGAGCTGCCGTGCAAAAAAGTGATTGCGTCGTTGTCGCCGTTGGAAGTTGCGGAATGGATAGAGTCGATGGCTTTCGAGAGGCTTCAGACTAAAACGGAGCGTGTTCGCCGGCTGCTTGGGCTTTACAATGGAAATTGGGAGGCTGCCTGCTATGTGACATTTGCCCGCAATATAGGCTTTGGCACCAATAATGACGCTTTCGAGCGGCTTGCAAAAAGCCTGCCATTGCAGTTACTGCATAAGCATTCCGATTCGCTTACTCAAATCGAGGCTTTGTTTTTCGGGCAGGCCGGTATGCTTGAAAATTATCAGCAATATGCCGATAATAACTATTACAGGCAACTTTGTCGTGAATATGCTTTCTTGAAAAACAAATTCTCGTTGCGCCGCCCTGATGGATTGGTATGGAAATCGTTCCGCATGCGTCCGCAGAATTTTCCTTGCCGCCGGATTGCCATGCTTGCGGGGTATGTGTATGGAGGGTTTCGCCTGATGGCCGATATACTTGATGCCGACGGCGATATCGCAAAACTGCGCGAATTGTTTGCCGTTTCTCTTACCGGTTATTGGAGTACGCATTATTCTTTTTCGGGAGAGCCGGCTGCATCCGGCGCATCTCAGGCAATAGGGCGCGGCGCGGTTGATGTGATACTCATCAACACTGTTGTGCCTCTTTATTACGCTTACGGCACGCTTACCGACAATTACGGGCGTGTTGAGAGCGCCACACATATTCTTGAGCAGTTGAAGCCTGAAAACAACCGCATAACGGCTCTTTTTGCCAATGCCGGCCTGAAAATCGACAATGCTCTTGCATCGCAGGCCGCTATACAAGTTCGCAATGAGTACTGCAATCCCCGAAAATGCCTGTACTGCCGTGTGGGGCACAAGTTGCTGAGCGCGGCGGCTTTCGAATTAGCCGCGGGTGTTTAATTTTTTGTTAATTATCACCGCAGATATAAGCAGTTGACGCTTTTGCATATATATTTGCGCAGATGTTGACGAAATGAGGTGGCTCTTGTCCATAATTATGCTGTCGTGCGCGGCGATATTGTCCGCGCAGGAAGCCGTGACCGAAGATTTGCCTTCGGTTCGCAACAAGGTGTATAAAGGCTACTATTATTTCCGCACGGAAGACAGCGACAGCACTCTGATGCTTGTCCTTAACCCGATAACCTGTTTCCCCGATGAGGTTTTTAAAAATAAAAAGCAGGAGCAATTTTATTGGCGGACTGTGAGGGATGTGAAAAAAGCGTTGCCATACGCCAAACTGATAGCCGCCACCCTCATAGAAACTTACGAGTATATTGAGACGTTGCCTACCAAAAAGGAGCGTGAAGACCATCTGAAGCGGATGGAGAAAGAGGTGTTCAACCAATATAAGCCTGAGCTGAAACGATTCTCGCGCCGTCAGGCCCGTGTCCTTGTAAAATTGATTTACCGTGAAACCAACCAATCGTCCTACGGAATAATAAAAGCGTTTCTCGGGGGATTTCGCGCCACGTTTTGGCAGGCTTTCGGAAAATTGTTCAGCGTCAATCTTAAAGCCGATTGGAAACCCGACACAGATCCCGACGATGCGATGCTCGAACGCATCTGCACCCGCATAGAGCAAGGCACCCTGTAATTTCAGAAATCAATTTGTTTGTGATTTTCTATGTTGTTTTATTGTGAATTGCGTATTATTTTTTATCTTTACAAACTAAATGCGCGTTAATTATGAAAATTGTTAATTTATTTCTGTCGCTTTTCTTCTTTTTTGCGGTGCGTGGTGCGGATTGGGAAAAAGGAATAAATGAATTTTTCGAGAAACAAAGGTATGAGTTTCCTCAGGAGAAGGTTTACGTGCACACTGATCGCGTCGACTATATGGGAGGCGACACTATATGGATGCGCGCTTACGTGACAGATGCCTCGTCGCATTTGCCGGTTAATGTCAGCAAGTATCTTTATGTGGAGTTGAAAGCCCCATCGGACTCTGTGCTCATGCGAGTTAGAATTAAGGAGGACAACGGTGTCTATGCGGGATATATGGCTTTACCGTTGTCGCCGATTGAGGCATGTTATACGTTGACAGCCTATACCGCTTTTATGGAAGGGCTTGGCGACGGCTATTTCTTCAAAAAGGTTTTACATATAGGAAATCCCATTTCCACAAAATATGAAATATCAACAAATTATGAATATGACAACGGAAGTGACAAATTTACTGTAAAAATCGGTTATGCCGATAAGGTGACAGGCAAGCCGGCTCCTGTCAAGAATATAATTTGCATTATGCCGGATGGAAAGAAAATAGAATCGCGCAGCGTCAACGGCATTACTGTGTCGATGGATAATGCTAAAGAAAATTCAGGAAAATTCCTTTATGTGGCGTTCGACAATTATCGAAAATTTTTACAGATTCCGGAAATTGACGGCGATTATGATGTGACGTTTCATCCGGAGGGAGGATGGCTTATCGCGGGCCAAAGCTGCAAAGTGGCATTTAAGGCAATAGGCGTTTCCGGAACAGGAAAATTTGTCAGGGGAAGAGTAGTCGATGATGCCGGTAGAGAGATTACGGAGTTTGAAACGGGAAACGCCGGTATGGGATATTTTATTCTAACTCCGGTAGAAGGAGCGGGCTATGAGGCTGTATGCAGGGATGAGGACGGGTTGGAGAAAAGATTTGCGTTGCCAGATGCCGTGTCGGAGGCTACAGTGGTAAATGTGGCGCAAGACGGCGATTCTGTGTTTGTTTCCACAGCTGGAAAAAACAGAAAATGCTATCTGTTAATTCATGAAAAGGGGAATTTGCTTTATTCGTCCGAAATATTTACAAGCGGTGTGTTCGGAATGAATAAGTCTGAATTGCCCACAGGCGTGATAAATGCCGTGCTTTTCGATGAGTTGTGGAATCCGTTGAGCGAGCGTTTGTTTTTTGTTGACAACGGTATCCCGGATGTCGGTATTTCATCCGACAGGCAGGTTTACAGTAAGCGTGAGAAAGTAACCTTGACGGTATCAGTCGATAGCCTCTGTATAGGAGATTTTTCGGTTGCGGTAACTGATAATCGCAGTATCTCTGCCGATTCAATTTGTTCCATCGTGTCCTCATTGCTGTTGAGTTCGGAAATAAAAGGTGGTGTCGAAAATGCCGAATACTACTTCAATTCAAAAAATCCCGATGCCAAAGAAGCGTTGGATGCGTTGCTGATGACACAAGGTTGGCGCCGATATGATGTGCCTGCATTGGTGAAAGGAAATATAGCTTATCCAAAGAGCGCGATTGAAATTGGGCAGGAAATCAGTGGCGTGATAAAAACCAAATGGATGAATAGGCCTGAACGGTTCGGAATGGTAAGCATGTTTGTTCCTCAGTTTGGGTTTGCGGATATTTTTCAAGCCGACGAGAATGGCCGGTTTGTATGCAATGGCTTTGATTTTCCTGAAAATACGAAAATCATGCTTCAAGAACATGACAAAACGGGAAAAACAGTGTATCCCAATATGGGGCTTGACAGGGAAAAATATCCGAAAACACTCTACAAAGCCGACAGAGTGGCAGAAAACAAATGGATTAATTATGTGGAGCAAGAAACGGAGAGATACAGATATAACGGCATGTCGGTGGCTTTGGACGAGATAATTGTTACCGGGTTGAAAATCAAGGCACCGGAAGATGCTTATGAGGCTTCTGCTTTTAGGTCGTTCGGTTATGAGCAAATTGAAAATGAAAATATAACCTCAATTGACGAACTGCTGAGAAAAATACCCGGACTGCTGCAGACGCCGGATGGCAATTACATGTTTCGCGGGCATCCCACAACACTTTTTGTCGACGGGTTTGAGCAGACGGGCAGCACTGGTGGAGGCTCTGAGTATGGAGATTTTTATCGCGACACTCATGCCGGATCAAGTTTTGCAAGACAGGTGAGGAAAAGCCGGGAAATACGGAATAAGGCACATACGGCGCCGGCTTTCAATTATCCCGATGGAGGGACTTCCGTTGTCGAGCGGATGGAGCGTATCCCGATAGATTTCGTGAAACGTGTGGATTTCATACGGCCTTCGGAAGCGGTTATGCTTGGTGATGCGGGGACATCGGGTGGAGCCATAATGATTACAACCAAGCGCGGAGAAGATGTGAAAGATTCCGGACATGGAAATTTCGTGTCGATAGTTCCGCCCGGCTATCAGAAAAAGGCCGTGTTTTATTCTCCCAAATACGACACAGAAACGGCGCGCAGCTCAACAGTGGCGGACATGCGTCACACATTGTATTGGAATCCGTCGGTAGCGTTAAGAGGAAACGGTAAATCGCAAATCTCGTTCTACAGTTCCGACATATCCGGCACCACATATACGGTACGCATAGAAGGCCTTACCGATAAAGGGGAGCCATTTAAAAAAGATTACAGTATACGCGTCAGGTGAATTTTCTTGTGGAAAGCAATAAATCCGAAAGATTCTTTGCAAATTTATTTTTCAATCGTAAATTTGCAGAAACAGCGTTTTCATGATAGAAAGAGCATTAAAAACAAAACTTTCGGAGTTGATAAAAAAATATCCTGTCGTGACGTTGACAGGACCACGACAGTCAGGCAAGTCAACACTGTTGCGGTATTCGTTTCCAGAGTACAATTATGTTTCTTTGGAAGATCCTGATATGCGCTTGTTTGCGTCGAGCGACCCAAGAGGGTTTATAGCGACTTATGCCGACAAGACGATTATAGATGAGGCTCAACGTGTTCCTTCGTTGTTTTCATATTTGCAAACGCATACAGACAGAGAGGGACGAGAGGGAATGTATCTTCTTGCCGGTTCTCATAATTTTTTATTGATGGAAAGTATCGGCCAATCATTGGCAGGAAGAACGGCTGTTTTAAAATTATTGCCGTTTTCACATTCTGAAATGAGGGCAGGTGACATTCTGCCCCAATCTGTCGATATGGAAATTTTCAAAGGAGCTTACCCGCGTGTTTATGATAAAAACATATTTCCAACAGATTTTTATCCGTTTTATGTGCAGACTTATGTCGAGCGGGATCTTCGATTGATTAAGAATATCGGCGATTTAAACAAGTTTATGCTTTTTATCAGATTGTGTGCCGGACGTATAGGGCAACTTTTGAATATTTCTTCTTTGGCAAATGAGTGCGGAGTTGCCGTCTCGACAATTTCTGTGTGGATGTCGATATTGGAGGCGAGCTACATTTGCTATTTGCTGAAGCCTGATTATAATAATTATTCAAAACGATTGGTTAAAACGCCTAAATTATATTTTTATGATACGGGATTGGCTTGCTCATTGTTGGGGATAACAACTCCGGAGCAAGTGTCCACGCATTTTCTGCGTGGTGGCTTGTTTGAGAATCTTGTGATTAATGAATTTATAAAAAAGGCATATAATAATGGCAAAGAGCCGGAAATTTATTTTTGGCGCGACAGCATAGGCAATGAGGTTGACTTGATAGAATATTCCGACGGCGGGAAATACGCTTATGAAATAAAATCGGGTGCAACGTTCTTGCCGGATTATTTTAACGGATTGGGCAGATTCTCAAAATTGTCGGGATTGTCGGCGGAAAACTGCTCGGTGATTTATGGCGGAAACGAATCATTGAGAACATCGAATGGACGCGTTTTGGCATGGCAGAGGATGTAAGAGGGCCACGCGTTTGCGGTTTCAGCGTCGCAGGCGCAGCCGTGTACCCGGCAGGAGCGTGTCGTCTTTATCGATGTTGTTGAGCTTTTCAAGCGATTCGGTTTTAATGCCGTAGCGCATGGCGATTGAGTGGAGCGTGTCGCCGTCGCCGACTGTGTAGAAATCGTTGCCTTCGGTCGCCTCATCGTTTTTTTCTTGCAGGTAAACCATGTCGCCTTCTTTGAATTGTTGGTTTCCGCGTCGTGGCAAATCGTTGTAGGAGCGCAATTTCCGCTCTTTTATGCCAAATTCGTCGGCGATGTCGTCTGGCGTATCTCCCTCGTAGGCCGTGACATAGTGGAGTCCCCATTTGCGGCGTATTTTGTGTGTCAGCTTGAATTCATCGATTATTTCCATGTCGATGGAGTGTTCGAGCGACTCATCTCCCTCCAAATGTTTGCGGTCGGCTATTTTGGGTTGTCCTGTATCGTACTCGTCGAGAGAATAAAGCTCGATGATGCTTATCAGTTTTGTGGCATAGCGTGGGTCGGTGGCATAACCGCATTTTTTAAGCCCTTTGGCCCAACCTTTGTAGTCGGTTGTCTTTAAGTCGAACAGAGGCTCGTAGCGTTTGCGCTTCAAAAAGCGGGCGTGGTCCTCGAACGATTCTGCCGGATTGTCGTATTTACGGAAACATTCCCCTTTTTCGTCGTCGTCCATGTAGATGCCCTCGCCTTTCCACGTGTTATGGCATTTTATCCCGAAATGGTTGTTGCCTTCGGTTGCGAGCCGTGATTGTCCGGCTCCGCTTTCAAGCAGTCCCTGCGCGAGAGTGATGCTTGCCGGAATGCCGTATTCTTGCTGCTGCCTTACGGCTGTTTCCCTGTACATTTCGATATACGCAAGATAGTCGGGCGACAATGATTGGGAGAAGCCTGCGGCCGGCAGCAAAATTATTAGCAGGCAAAAACTTGCCTTTTTGAAAAAATCTGTATATTTGCACAATCCGGTATTCATCTATTGTTGTTTATGAAAGAATTAAAAATTACTACAAATATACAAGTTTGCGACTATTCGGAACTTGTTGAGGATGATAAAATTTTGGTGGATAAGGCAAAAGCCATGACAGAAAAGTCGTATGCCCCTTACAGCAAATTCCATGTCGGAGCCGCTTTGTTGCTTTCAAACGGTAAAATTGTTTGTGGGTCAAATCAGGAGAATGTTGCTTTCCCATCAGGGACATGCGCCGAGCGTACCACCATATTTTATGCCCATTCCAAATATCCGGATGCCCAATTCGAGAAATTGGCGGTGGCGGCAAGCATTAACGGCAAATTCACCGGGATTCCCGCTGCTCCGTGTGGCGCGTGCCGTCAGGCTATACTTGAATATGAGAAATTAGGCGGCAGGCCGATAAAAATCTATTTATACGGAGAGGAATGCGTTTATATCGTAAACGGTGTGACCGCATTGCTGCCTCTGCAGTTTGACAGTTTCTGAGAAAACGCCCTTAAGAAACATTGTGTTTGCGGCGGAACCGTCCGAGCGCATACGAAAGCACTTCCTGCTGCACGGATTGGCGTTGCAGACGATTGATGATGTAGTAGACGGCAGTGCAAACGACAGCCTGAGAGGACAGGTTGAGCCAATCGTTGGCTATCATGCTGCCGGTAAGCCATACAAGAGCGGCGGTGGCGACAGCTGTGGCAAGATAAGGAGCGATATCGGCCACGCTTTGTGCGGCACGGTATCCCGTGAGCCGGGATGTGACAACTACAGAATAAGCATAGAATATTGCCGACGCGATGAATTGTCCCCAAATCATGGCTATAATGCCCATCCGGATTGTGATGAATATGGCGGCCACCATAAGCACGTCTTTCACTATCTCGTATTTCACCAACGCTTTAGCTTTTCCGATGGCGAGTATATAATTATTGTAGAGCGAGGTTAGGATTACGAATATGCCTCGCGCGCAGAGTATTTGGAACATTATTATCGCCTCGTCCCATTTTGTGCCGAACAGAATGTGGAATATCGGCTCGGATGCTGTTATTAGCAGCAGCATGATGGGAAAAGCAAGGTATGCCGTGAATTTGTTCATTTTCGACATTGCTCTCAACAGCCGCTCTTTGTTGTCCTGAAAACTGCTGAGCACAGGCAGGAACGATGATGTGAGAATCTGTGAGAACGACATTATGCCCATTTTGCTCCATTTGTCGGCTTGCGTGTAGCATCCCAATTTCGCGAGATTGTAGTATGCGCCTATTATGAAAGAGTAGATGTTTAGGGAAACAGTGTTGAGGAAAGAGCTTGCCATTACTCCGCTGCCTACGGCAAATACGGAGCGCAACGACCGCATGCTGAAGCGTGAGCGCGGCAACCATCCTGACGATGCCCATAGAAACGCTGATTTCACAAACGAGAGGACAATTGTCTGCCATACGATTGCCCATGCCCCGTATCCGGCAAAGGCAAGCCATATACCTGCGCCGCCTGACACGATAAGCCCTATTGTGTTGCTTATCGCTATGTTTTTGACGGTCATTTGCTTCATCAGCCTGTTGGTTTGCACAATTGCGGTGGCGTTGATGACAAACGACAGAAACATTACTCTTGACAGCCCCACGAGCCGACCGTCGCCGAAAAGCGACGCTATGCAAGGCGCACAAAACCACAATACGATGTATATTGCCACGCTCATGGCCAGATTGAAATACAGGACAGTGCAATAATCTGTCTCGTCGGGCGATTTCTTTTGTATCAGTGCGCTTGAGAATCCGCTGTCGACAAACAGCGACGCAAACGACTGAAATACGAGCATTGCCCCGACCAGCCCGAAATCTTCTTTAGACAGCAGATTGGCAAGAACAATGCCTGTGACGGCATAAAGCAACTGCGACGCGAACTTGTCGATGGTGTTCCATTTCAAAGTACGCGCCGTTTTCAGTTTTATGTCGCTTTCGGCCATCAGTTGGTTTTAAATATTGTTGATGGTTGCAGGGTCGACAGGCGTTTCCGGGCGTTTTACCGGTTTGCGTTCTTCTTTGGATGTGCCGGTTGTTCCTTCCTCTTCAAACATGTCGTCTACAACGGAGGGGGTTGTTACCGGCGCGGCCGGCTTGGTTTCTGTGGTTGTTTTGTTGTCGGCAGGCACGCTTGCCGCTTCTCCTTCGTCTTTTATGGCTTTCACTGTGGTAAGCCCGCTTTTCTCTATTTTTTCAGGCTCTCCTCTGTAATATACTTTTCCTGTCCCTATTCCGCGTATTTTCAGCTTTTTCAGCGGGCTGCAATATGCCGAGCCTGTGCCTGTCAGCCGGCATTCCACTTCTTGAGCCGCCACTTCGTAGGCGTCGATTAGGCCGGTGCCGATATTAATCAGTTCCAACGAGCGGCACTTTCCTGACACTTTTATGAACCCTTTGCCTGATTGCACTTTCAGGCTTACCGATGTCGCGTCTAATCCGTTGGCTGTTATTGTCCCGTTGCCTTGTGTGGAAAGGGTTATTTTTGAGGCCGGTTTTATCTCTTTTATCGTTACGCTGCCGTCGCGCCAATTCTCCACTTTCGACAGGAATGTGGAATAGACATATATGGTCGGCAGATCTTTGATGTCCTGAGCCTCCGGCGAGATTTGGATTTTCAGTTTGCCTTTGTTGCATTCGGTCATTATGTGCGACACATACTCCGGTTTTGTGTCGAACGCCACAAGCCCCACAGAATCGGGATTTGTCGAATATACCACATTGAGCTTGTCGTTTAGCACCATTTCGCTGAATTCTCCTACCGGAATTTTATAAGTTTCGGCATTTGCGGCTGTGCTTGCGGCCATAAACGCTGTCAGTAAAAGTAGAGATGTCTTTTTCATATTGTTTCGTTTTTTTATAATCTAAATGCGTAAAAAGTCGGTTTCTATTTTGTTCAGTATGCTGTCGAGCTCCTTGAAGGTTTTTGCCTGAAGCATGGCTATTCTTGTCGTCCGGAAATCGGCAATGCCTTTAAACAAGGGTGAGGCCGCGAGGTGGCGGCGGATGTGCAGAATGCCGCGGTACTCGTCTATGCGGTCGATGCTTTCCTCTATTTGCCTTCTCAGCAGCGACATTTTTTCTTTGTCGGAAATTTCCGGAATGCGTTTGCCGTTTTGCAGATAATATTTCATCTCTTTGAAAATCCACGGTGCGCCGATTGCCGCCCTGCCTACCATTATTCCGTCGACACCGTAGCGGTCGTAGTATTCCGCGAGTTTCTCGGGGGTTGTTATGTCGCCGTTTCCAATGACAGGTATCTTTATTCTCGGATTGTTTTTCACTTCTCCAATCAGAGTCCAGTCGGCTTCACCTGTGTACATTTGGCTTCGTGTGCGCCCGTGTATGGTCAGAGCTTTTATTCCGCAGTCTTGCAGTTGCTCGGCAAGCGTGGTGATTATCTTGTTCTCGCAATCCCACCCAAGCCGTGTTTTTACCGTGACAGGCAATTTTACGGCGTCGACTACAGCGCGGGTAATGGCCAACATTTTCGGAATGTCGCGCAACATTCCGGCGCCGGCTCCTTTCGACGCCACTTTCTTTACGGGACACCCGAAATTGATGTCGATGACATCCGGCCCGGCTTCTTCCGCTATTTTTGCGGCATTAACCATCGGCTCTATCTCTTTGCCGTAGATTTGTATCGCCACCGGACGCTCCGCCTCCGATGTGTGGAGTTTTCGTGTGGTGCTGTTGATGTTGCGCACCAAAGCGTCGCTCGACACAAATTCAGTGTACACCATATCCGCTCCTTGCTCTTTGCATATAAGTCGGAACGATGGATCGGTAACGTCTTCCATCGGTGCCAGCAAAACCGGCCGGTTGCCCAAGTCAATATTGCCTATTTTCATTTTTAGTTAACGCTGCCGCGCGGAATATTGTTCATTAAACATGTTTTTGAAACTGATGCAAAGTTATAATTTAAAAGGCTATTTTGTATGTTGCCCGCGTTGTGTTGGCTGTCCGTTTAAGAGGCTTTAATGTCCGATATGGCTTTTTAGCTTTTTCAGCATGTCGGTGGCGGTGAGGCCTGTCAGCGGATGGGTCCATCCGGGCGAAAGCTCGCTTAGCGGTACAAGCACGAACTCGCGTTCCGCGATGTGGGGGTGCGGTATTTCCAAAGAGGGGCTTTTTATTATGTTGTTGCCTACGGAAATAATGTCGATGTCGAGTGTGCGGTCAGCATAGTTTCCGTATTTGTCGCGATGGCTTGTGCTTCCCGCTTCTCTCTCAATGCTTTTGAACATGTCGAGCAGTTTGTGGGCATCGATGTCGGTCTCAAATTCGGCCACTATATTATAAAAGGGATTATCGGAATGATAACCCCATGATTTTGACTCGAAAACGGAGGACACTCTCACGTCCGCGTTTACTGCCTCCTCTATTTTTTCGATGGCGAACCGCAGATTTGCGCTGCGGTCGCCAAGATTTGAACCGATACTGACGTATACGGCGGCCATTCTATCTCTTGTTTAGAGCTTTTTCGTGACTTCCACCTCCTCAAAGGCTTCTATCATGTCGCCCTCTTTCACATCATTGTAGTTGTTGATGTTGAGTCCGCAGTCGTAGCCCGACGCTACTTCTTTCACGTCGTCCTTGAAGCGTTTCAAAGAGCCGAGATCGCCCGTATAGATTACAATGCCGTCGCGGATAAGGCGCACTTTGCTTGTGCGTTTTATCTTTCCTTCGCGCACCATACAGCCGGCTATCGTGCCGACACGCGAAATCTTGTAGGTTTGCAGCACCTCTGCCGTACCTGTAACCTCCTCCTTGATGTCGGGAGAGAGCATACCTGCCATTGCGTCTTTTATCTCTTCGATAGCGTCGTAGATGATAGAGTACAGACGTATGTCTACACCCTCGTTCTCGGCAAGCCGTTTGGCGGCTATCGACGGGCGCACTTGGAAGCCTATGATTACGGCGTCGGAAGCCGCAGCAAGAGTTACATCGGACTCTGAAATCGCTCCTACGGCCTTGTGTATCACATTGACTTGCACCTCCGGTGTAGACAGCTTAATCAGTGAGTCGCTCAGTGCCTCTATCGAACCGTCGACATCGCCTTTGACAATGAGGTTGAGCTCATGGAACTCGCCAAGAGCGCGGCGGCGCGCTATGTCGTCGAGTCCCGGCATACGGCGTGTGCGCTCTTTCAACTCGCGTTGCAATTGCTCGCGGCGGTTGGTTATTTCCCGCGCCTCGCGCTCACTGTCGAGTATGTGGAACGTGTCGCCTGCCGTTGGTGCGCCGTTGAGTCCGAGCACTAATGCCGGAGCTGACGGACCGGCCTCTGTTATGCGCTGGTTGCGCTCGTTGAACATGGCGCGTATTTTTCCGTAGCTTGTTCCGGCCACCATTATGTCGCCCACGCGCAGCGTGCCGTTGCTGACCAATACGGTAGCCACGTATCCGCGTCCTTTGTCGAGCGACGATTCTATTATCGAGCCTGTAGCTTTTCTGTCGGGATTTGCTTTCAAGTCGAGCATTTCGGCCTCGAGCAGCACTTTCTCCATCAGCTCTGCCACTCCTGTGCCTTTTTTGGCCGATATTTCCTGTGACTGATATTTTCCTCCCCAATCCTCTACAAGATAGTTCATGTTGGCAAGCTCTTCTTTTATCTTGTCGGGGTTGGCGTCCGGCTTGTCGATTTTGTTAATGGCGAATACGATTGGCACACCTGCCGCTGAAGCGTGGTTGATGGCCTCGACGGTTTGCGGCATCACGTTGTCGTCGGCTGCCACTATTATGATGGCTATGTCCGTCACTTTCGCGCCTCGCGCGCGCATTGCCGTGAATGCCTCGTGTCCCGGAGTGTCAAGGAATGTTATGCGTCGTCCGTCATCTAATTTGACATTATAGGCTCCGATATGCTGGGTGATACCTCCGGCTTCTCCGGCAATCACGTTGGAGTTTCTTATGTAGTCGAGCAACGATGTTTTGCCGTGGTCGACGTGTCCCATGACGGTGACAATCGGCGGACGCTGTTTCAGGTCGTCCTCTTTGTCGGCTTCTTCTGCTATTGCTTCTGACACTTCCGCGCTCACATATTCTGTCTTAAATCCGAATTCTTCCGCCACAATGTTGATTGTTTCGGCGTCGAGGCGTTGGTTGATAGACACCATCACGCCAAGATTCATGCACGTGCCTATTACTTTGTTGACAGGCACGTCCATCATCAGCGCAAGGTCGTTGGCCGTAACAAATTCTGTGAGCCTCAGCACCTTGCTTTCCGCTTTTTCCAATTCGGCCTCTTCACGCTCGCGCTCTTCGAAAGCCTCGCGTTTTTCTTTGCGCCATTTTACGCTTTTCTTTTGCGGTTTGTTTGTCAGCCGGGCAAGGGTTTCTTTTATCTGTTTCTGAACGTCCTCCTCGCTTACTTCCGGCTTGATGTGGCGTTTGGCCTTTTGGCGGTCTTTGTTTTTTCCGCCGCGCTTTTGGCTGTCTTCGCTCTTTCCGTGTACGTTTTGGTTGGAGCTGTTCTCAATGTCGATTTTTTCTTTGCCGATACGTTTGCGCTTCTTTTTCTGCTCACCGCTGTCAGCGGCGTTGCCTGACGGGTTGTTGTTTCCTCGCTCTTTCATTATGCGCTCTTTGCGCTTCTCGTCCTTTGTCTTTTTCTTGGGACGTGTTTGTTGGTTCAACTCGTCGAGATTGATTTTTCCCACTATCTTCGGAGCGGCGATTTGTTCGACTACGGTCAGAATCTCCGTTCCGTCGGCGTTTACCTGCGGTCCTTTGTTCACTATTTTCTGTTGTGTATAGTTCTTTATGTTTTCGGGTTTTGGTTGCGGTTTTGCCTCAGTTGTTTCCGCCGCCGTTTTTTCAGCGGAGTTTTCAGCCGGAGCCGTTTCTTCTTTTTTCGGCTGCTCCGGTTGCTCCTGCGGTTTTGGCCGGCCTACATTGTCAAGGTCGATTTTGCCTACAACCTTTGGTTTGGAGATTTGCTCCACTACGGTTTTTATTTCTTCCGGTTTCTGCGGTTGAGCCGGTTTTGCCTTTTCTTTATGGCGTGACGATATGTACTGCTCGGACTTTGATTTCAAATCTTTGTCGGTTTTGAACTCTTTGACCAGCATATCATATTGTTCGTCGGTAATTCGCGCGTTGAGGTTGTTCTCGTCGACGCTCTGGTTTTTCTTTTTCAGAAATTCCACCAATGTGGGGATTCCTACGTTTAAGTCCTTAGCTACTTTACTTATCTTTATTGCCATATATTCTAAAAAGGTTTTCTAAATAAAAGATCAAATCACCCGGTACTTCACGTTGTTAGAAACGTTTGCGGCATTCAGCCGCAAGCGTTTTAATCGTCGAATTCCGCTTTAAGCACCTCGAGCACATGGTCTACCGTGTTTTCTTCGAGGTCGGCCTTGTCGATAATCTGCTCGCGCGGCATGTTGAGCACCGACTTGGCGGTTGTGCAACCAATCGCTTTCAAAGCGTCGATTACCCATTGGTCTATCTCATCGCTGAACTCGTCAAGATAGATGTCGTCGCTGTCGTCCGTGTAGCGGTATACGTCTATTTGGTAGCCTGTGAGCATTGTCGCGAGTTTGATGTTCAACCCGCCTTTGCCTATGGCGAGCGACACTTCTTCCGGGCGGAGCATCACTTCGGCATATTTTTCTTCCTCGTTGATGCGCACTGAGGATATTTTTGCCGGGCTCAACGCTCTGCGTATGAACAGTTCCGGATTTGATGTGTAGTTTATCACATCGATGTTCTCATTGCGCAGCTCTCTCACAATTCCGTGTATGCGCGAGCCTTTTACTCCCACGCACGCTCCCACCGGGTCGATGCGGTCATCGTAGGATTCTACGGCCACTTTTGCCCTTTCTCCCGGGATGCGGGCTATGGATTTCAACAGTATCAGCCCGTCGTTGATTTCCGGAACCTCAAGCTCGAACAGACGGCGCAGGAACTCCGGACTTGTGCGTGAGATGATTATTTTGGGGTTGTTGTTGGTGTTGAGCACCTCTTTTATGACGGCTCTTACGGTTTCTCCTTTGCGGTAACGGTCAGAGGGGATTTGCTCGTCTTTCGGGAGAATGAGCTCGTTGTGGTCCTCGTCGAGCACCAACACCTCGCGTTTCCATATCTGATACACTTCCCCTGTTATCAATTCGCCTTCCATCTCTTTGAACTTGTTGTAGATGGCGTCTTTTTGCAAATCGAGGATTTTCGATGCAAGAGTCTGGCGCAGCGTCAGAATGGCGCGGCGGCCGAATTTCTCGAAGACTATCTCTTTTGTCACCTCTTCTCCTATCTCGCATTCGGAATCGATGGCGCGGGCATCGGTAAGTCCGATTTGCATACTTGGATTTACCACTGCGCCGTCGGCAACTACCTCAAGGTTCTGGTAAATTTCACAGTCGCCCTTGTCCGGGTTCATAATTACGACGAAATTTTCGTCGGAACCGAACATTTTAGCCAATACATTGCGGAATGATTCCTCAAGTACGCTTATCATAGTTGTTTTGTCGATGTTTTTCAGCTCCTTGAACTCAGCGAAGCTGTCAACCATGCTTATGGGTTCCTCTTTTTTTGCCATTGTCTTAAAACTCTATTAGGTATATTGTATGTTTTATTTCATCATAACCGAACGTGAGGGGCTCTTCTGCCATTATGGGGCGTTTTGCGCCTTCGGGCTTTACTTTTTTTGTTATTTTTATGGTGAAGCCTTTGTCGTCGGCGCTGTCGAGCGTCCCTTTCAGTTTACGTCCGTCGCGGGTCAACACCTCCACTTTGTTGCCGATGTTTTTGACATATTGTCGCGGCACGCGCATAGGCGATGTCAGTCCGGCGGAGCCTATTTCAAGCTCGTAGTCCTCAATGTCGCGGTTGAATGTCGCCTCGACCGTGCGGCTCAGCGACGCGCAACTGTCGATGTCTACGGCTGTGTCGCTGTCTATTTCTACCACAATGCGGTTGTCGTTGCCGACAGTGGCGTCCACAAGAAACATGTCTGTTCCTTCAAGCGCTTTTTCTATTGTCGATACAAGTAGGTTTTTGTCAATCATCGTCAGTTTAATTATACAATAATGGAGAGAACTTCCGCCCCCTCCATTTTCCATTCCGTTGCAAAAATACTAATTTGCTTACTATTTCGCAATTTATTATGTAACAGTAAATTCTATCTTTTTATTAATTAAGAAAATTTAAGTGTTTGCGAATGGATATAACGTATTTTAATGCAATGACTATATAAAAGAGAGGGTGTGCCGCGCTGTTTGACACACCCTCTTTCGCTGTACCCGAGATCGGACTCGAACCGACAAGGTTGTTACACCACTAGAACCTGAAACTAGCGCGTCTACCAATTTCGCCACCCGGGTTTCCGCTGCAAAGATACGGCAAATATTGTTAACGCCAACTATAAATGGGCGTAAAATTTGAAACAAATTCAAACAAGTTTGATTGCTTTGCTCTCGATTTGTGCTATCTTTGACAAAATTTTTTCGATTGAGGCAGATAATTTGAATTAAAATATTTGGATATGGAATTTGTTAAACCCGGCAAGTATATAGAACTTGCATACGATTTATTTGAAGTCGATGGCGATGGAGAAAGCAAGATGGTAGGCTTTACGAAAGAGCGTCCCGACCGTATCATATTCGGTGTTGACGACTCTGTGATTCCGGCATTTTGCGACGCTATCGAGGGAAAGTGCGCGGGCGACACGTTTGACATCACCCTTTCTCCCGACGAGGCTTTCGGGCAGCGACGAGATGAGCATGTAATGGAGTTGGACCGCGAAATATTTTGCGGCGAGGACGGAAAGTTCGACGACAAGCATGTGTATGAGGGAGCTGCCATAACAATGATGACTGCGGAAGGCTATCCCGTGTCGGGACTTGTGCTTTCGGTCACTCCGCTGAAAGTGAAAGTGGATTTCAATCATCCTCTTGCCGGCAAGACTGTGCATTATAAGGGAGAGATATTGTTGGTTCGCGATGCCACGGAAGCCGAGTTGCATCCTTCGTGTGGTGGCGGCTGCGGTGATTGTGGCGGCTGCGGCCATGAGCATGGACACGACCATTGTGGTTGCGGCGACGGTTGCTGCCATTGAAAAATTAAATGAAAAAATACAGCCGCTTGAAGTGGTGAAACGGACTTGATAATCTGTAAAGCCGCCGCACATACGACACAATTCTGTCAAGTGCGGCGGCCTTGTTTGTATATATAAAACATAGCGTGTAAACAATTTTTTTGCCCGGTTGTTATCTGAAATAAAAGTTGATTTTATGTTGCGAACATTGGTGCTTATGGCTTTTATTGGCCTGTATGCGGGATTCGGTTTTTCTCAAAAACCGAAAGTTGAGTCTGTTGAAAATATTATAAGCTCTAAAGATTATAAAATAGCGGTTGATAAAATGATGCCCATGGGAGGAGGCATGAGGGTACTCACATCTGATTACTCTGTCAGAATCGCCAATGATTCTATTTATTCATATCTCCCTTATGCCGGTGAGGGGTACAGTGTGCCTTACGGAGGTGGCAAGGGGCTTATATTCGACGCTCCTTTGTCGGGCTATGATGAGATATGCGAGGATGACAAAGTGATAGTAACGGCAAAAGTGAGAAATGAAGAGGATTCATTCACTTATACCATTACTGTCTATAACAATGGCACCGCTTATTTGGATGTACAGCCTGTCAACCGCCGGTTTATTTCATTTTCCGGCACAATCGTGGCAGACTGAAATCAGCGTTATTCTGAAAGTATTTTTTCATAATAAGCCTTTACGTCCGGCCAACGGTAATAGGGAAACTTGTCGGTCGCCACAGGTATTTTTGCCTCATGCTCGTTTAGTATGAATTTCACGAGCACATCATCAGCTGCCCCTCCTTTTTTGTTGAAGAATACGATTTGCAGATTGGCGCACATGGGCGAAACTTTGAAATCTGCCCAATACCGGTATAGGGAATCTGGCTCATCTACAGCCACTGCGCAATCGTTGATGCGCATTAAAGCCGTAAGCGGCACTATGTTGCTGTCGTGGGCAAACCGGAGTGTCGCCGCAATTGAGGGATTTGACATTGCGGAATCGGCGCGTTCGATGATGTCGCGTAGCAAAGGTTTGTAACTGTTCATCACAACGCCGTCGCTTGGCGCGGAATTGGCGTTGCCATAGTAGAACTGCATGTTAAAGCACTGCCAAAGGTCGAACAGCTCGTCTTTCGGAACAAGTCGTACAAAGAAATCTTTGTTTCCATGTTCTGCAAATCGCTCGCTACCCAATAAAATTCCCACATCAGCTCGTCTGTGTCGACATATTTTCTTACATATTCCTGATCTGTGAACAGCGCGGCCGCGAATCGCCCGGAATTGGTATGGGATTTGCGGAATTTTTCGTACTCCACGCGCCATGGCCCTTTATCGCCCGTGTATCTGTTGGATTCCTCTGTGCGTCCGGTGAGATAGGGCATGTATTTTTGTGACGATTCGTATGTTATTCTTAAAGTCGGGTTGAGCTCTTTCAGGCGGTCGCCGAATGCCGCCATGCTCATTGCGCAGCGCATCACCATCGACGAGCGCGCGGATATGGTTTTGTTGTCGCCAAACACTTCCGGAAATGCCCCGTACATGCGCTCTGCCACTCCGCGATGCTGGCGCACACCGAGAGGCGACAGGTCTTGCGAGCGGCCTTCGGCCTCTTTGTATATCTTACGCAGGCGTTGCAGCGCGTCTTTTCCTTTTGCCGACAATTTTCCGGCGCGGTCGGCTTCCGACAGTTTGTCGATGGGGTTGGTGTATTCGCTTTCGCTTATCAGGTAGCGTGAGCCGTGCCTTCCGAAATGGCTTATGTAGAAAGGTTTGTATCCTTTTGGAGCTTCGGTGTAGTTTTGCTCGTCGGGGGCAGGGTACGCGTAATATACTCCTGCTGTCTTTGCAATGTCGGCAAACATTTCTTCACGGGTTGTTTGGGCGGATGTCGGCAACGATATTGCCGCCAAAGCCAATGCTAAGGTAATGACACGGAATCTCATATTCTTATAAAATTTCTTTCATCCGCAAAAATACTCTAATTTTATAAATTATTGTCATAGCGACGCGAAATAACACACCAAAAGTGGGGTGACTATCTCAAGCGCGATGCCGTTGACCAATGCCGCCGGCACCATTTCCTTTCCGGAATGTTTCACTATGGTGGGGAGCAGCACGTCCATCGACGTGACTCCCGCAGCCGACACCGTTGCAAATTTTCCGAATGTTTTTTTGAAATAAGGAGCGAATCCGATGGCTATCAGCTCTCGGAATATGTTTGCGAGCAAGGCCAACATGCCTAATTCCGCTGCTTTTTGCGCCCCGACAAGCGGCTCTTTGATTTCGGAAATCAGCACAGACGACAAAGAGTAGTATCCGAAGCCGCTTCCGAGCGCCATGCAGTCGGAAACGCTTAGGTCGCTGAATGCAAAGCTGAGCGCAGCGGCAAGCGCAATGGTTCCGACGACGGTGCTTACAGGGATGAGAAGCGTTGAGAGGTTCAGGTTTTTTACTATTTTCGTCAGGTTGCCCGACATGCCTATGCCAAGCCCTACCTGAACAACAAGGATGTAGAGAATGATTGTGGAAATGTCGGATGAGTACCATTCACTTGTGACAATGTCCGACATCCCGATTAATATGCCGGCGCAGAATACGGCGACGACGGTAAGAATCCATTTCATTTCCGCCTCCTTTCTGCAAAACGGGATAAACATCCTGTCAGAACCACACTTCCAGCCACGCATACGGCGGCTATCGCAAATGCGGTAAATCCGAGATTAAGGATATTGCCTACAACAGCGTCCTGCATTCCTACAGAAAGGCCGAGAGTGAACAAAAGCAATAATATGGTTATCGACACTTTGTCGCTGAAAACTTTCAGCGGCTGTATGTTTTTGCATAGGCATCCTATGGCAATGCTTCCGAAAAGCAATGACAAAATAATGAGCATGATTGAATGTAAGTTTTTGATTGTTTTGTGAAGTGCTGCTATCTCTCGTGTTGCCCGCTGACGCGCGGAAATATGCAGGCGGATTCACAGGTGTTGCCAACGCACTATCCAGACGACTGACATCGACAATCCGCATCGGCCTCCATTTGAGTGGCAGCCGCCGGCAGTTTCGTTGTATGTGAAAGTCCGTGTCATTAAATCGTTCTCAAAAGCGGCTGCAAAATTACAAAAAACATTCCTCACCGACAACTACATGGAAAAGCCCGGATGCGGAGTGAAAAAATAGTTATAAAGATTGACAATGTGTTTTTTGGGAAGTTTTTCGGGGAAGGGTATTTATTTTTTTTCTAATTTTGCGCCCAAAATTCCTAATAATTAAAGTATGCCGAAAAATTTAGTAATTGTAGAGTCTCCGGCCAAGGCAAAAACGATAGAGAAGTTTTTGGGTAAGGACTATAAGGTGATGTCGAGCTATGGGCATATCCGTGATTTGCAAAAAAAAGATTTCAGCATAGATGTGGAACACGGCTACGCCCCGATTTACGAAATACCCTCTGACAAAAAAGAGTTGGTGAAGTCGTTGAAAGCTGAGGCGAAGAAAGCCGATATGGTATGGTTGGCTTCCGATGAGGACCGTGAGGGGGAGGCTATCGCATGGCATCTTTATGAAGTATTGGGACTGACTCCGGAAAAAACGAAACGTATTGTCTTCCATGAAATTACGAAAAACGCCATTCTTGAGGCAATCAAGAATCCGCGTGGCATTGATATCAACCGTGTCAACGCGCAGCAGGCACGCCGCGTGCTTGACCGTATCGTAGGTTTTCAGCTCTCGCCTGTGCTTTGGAAAAAGATAAAGCCGGCACTGTCGGCCGGCAGAGTGCAGAGTGTGGCTGTAAGGCTTATTGTAGAGAGGGAGAAGGAGATAAAGAATTTTAAGGCGGAAGAGTATTACCGTGTCACGGCATTGTTCACAATACCCGGCAATCCGCAGCCGATACGTGCCGAGCTCGACCATCGGCTTTCCTGCAAAAAAGACGCTGAGAAGTTTATAGGGCAATGCAAAAACGCGTCATTTTCCGTGACAGGCTTGTCGGTAAAACCTGTGACCAAATCGCCTGCCCCTCCGTTTACCACCTCAACATTGCAGCAGGAAGCCTCGCGCAAATTGGGTTTCAGTGTGTCGCAAACAATGATGGTGGCCCAAAGGCTGTATGAGTCGGGATTTATTACCTACATGCGTACTGACTCGGTAAATCTTTCATCGTTGGCTCTTGGCACGATGAGCGCGGAAATAAAAGAGCGGCTTGGCGACAAATATTATAAGCACCGCAATTTCCACACCACCTCGAAAGGCGCACAGGAGGCACATGAGGCCATACGTCCAACTTATATTTCCAATCACACGATTGATGGCACGGCTCAGGAAAAGCGGCTGTATGATTTGATTTGGAAGCGGACCATAGCCACTCAGATGGCCGACGCTTTGCTTGAAAAGACCACTGTTGAAATCACATCGGGCGACGGCGCAAAATTTGTCGCCACAGGCGAGGTGGTGAAATTCGACGGATTTTTGAAGGTATACATGGAGTCGAGCGATGATGACACTGATGCCGATGGTCAGGACTCTACACTTCCTCCGCTGCGACAAGGTGAGAAACTCGATATGCAAGAGTGTGATGCCGTGCAGCGGTTTACGCAGCATCCGCCGCGCTACAGCGAGGCAATGCTTGTGCGCAAACTTGAGGAATTGGGAATTGGCCGTCCGTCAACTTATGCTCCCACCATTTCCACCATTCAAAACCGCGACTATGTGGAAAAAGGCAATAAAGAGGGGGAAAAACGCGATATAACCACCATCTCGCTGAAAAACGGGGTTGTGGACGAGAGCGTCAAGACGGAAACGTTCGGCAGCGAGAAAGGAAAACTTATTCCTACAGATGTGGGAATGGTTGTCAATGATTTTCTTATGCAATATTTTCCGGATATAATGGATTATAATTTCACGGCTAACGTGGAGGAGAAATTTGACCATATAGCCGAGGGGCAGACCAAATGGAACGACGAAATAGAGAAGTTCTATGAAATATTCCATCCGGAAGTGGAAAAAATCTCCAATCTTCGGCTTGAGCACAAGGTGGGCGAGCGGGTGCTCGGTGTTGACCCGAAGACCGGCAAGGAGGTGTCGGTGAAAATCGGACGTTTCGGACCGCTTGTGCAGTTAGGCAGCGCAGACAGCGATGAGAAGCCGCAATTCGCGTCGTTGCTGAAAGGGCAGTCGGTCAACGACATCACTCTTGACGATGCCTTAAAACTGTTTGAGTTGCCACGCACCATTGGTGAACATGAGGGGAAAGAGGTGGTGGCCGGTGTAGGCCGTTTCGGCCCTTATATAAAGTATGACGGCAAGTTCGTTTCCATACCGAAAGACCTTTCGCCGCAAACAATCACTCTCGAAGAGGCGTTGGAACTCATTAAAAACAAAGCCGACGCGGAGAAAAAGAAAGTGGTGAAGACATTTGCCGAAGAGCCGGAAATGGAAATACTTAACGGGCCTTACGGCGTATATATCGCCTACAAAAAGAAAAATTATAAAATACCTAAAGGCACTGACGCGGAATCGCTTACGGTTGAGGATTGCAAGAAAATAATCGAAGAGGCGGCATCGGCTGTCAAGAGGCCAAGACGCGCGGTAGTGCGCAAGAAATAGTCGCGACGCATAAGAATATTCGTTCGGTGAGAACAGTAAAACGGTTTAGTGCTACGTGGAAGCCGTTGTTCAATCCGAACGAATTTTTTTGTATAATGATGTTGTCTTATGCTTGCGCATAACATATTTGTGCGCAGAGCGTGAAGAAAAGGAGAAAATAGCTTATACGTGGCTTTTAATTTTGAAAATTTCAGATGAAATTTTTCGTAAATGACTTTTATCTATTAATTTTGCAGTCCGTGAACCAATAGCTCTGAAAATTAGAAAAATAAAAAATAAAATGGCAAAAGAAAACAAAAAGAACGCCACGCGCACATCGATTGACGAGTTGAACGATTCGTTGTCGAGCCTTGAGCAGCGCGTGGAGCAAAACAAAAAGACGGTTGTATGGTATGTTGTCGGTCTGGTTGTTGTCATAGCAATCGGATTGGGATACTATTACGGCATTCACCGTTCGGGAATCGACGGCGCAATCGAAATGATAGGAAAAGCCGACATCTCTTTGTCGCAAGGCAATGACTCTTTGGCCTTGACACAGTATCAGGCCGTTGCCGCCGAATATGGTAACAGTGTGGCCAACCGCGCCAATCTCAATGCCGCCATACTTCTTTATCAGGATGGGAAATATCAGGAGGCGCTCAACAGTTTGAATGAATACGACATCAATGACGAACTTATTGGCGCAGCTGCCGAGTCGCTTAAAGGTGATTGCCTTGTAAATCTGAAGAAATACGATGAGGCTGTTGCCGCTTACGACAAAGCCGTGAGTGTTTCGGCTGACAACGCGCTCTACACCCCGTTGTTTATGATGAAAAAGGCTACGGTGCTCAGCGCTCAAAAGAAATATGCCGATGCCGCTGTGATTTATCAGAAAATCAAAGACTCGTATCCTAAATATCTGATGGCTTACCGTGTGAATATCGATAAATACATCGATCGCGCGAATTTCCTTGCCAACCAGAAATAAAAACAGCAAAACGCTTAAAAGAGAAAGCCCGGCTAAAACCGGGCTTTTCTTTTTATCAGCTATTATGCCGTTTATAGCGCGTCGACAAGAATAAAGTATGCCCAAAACTCAGGCTCCGCATACGGGGTAATGGCATCTCCACCGCTACTTTTGATGTCGGTGTCCGGGTTTATATAATTGCGAAGAAATTGCTGAGCGGCTTTTAGCGATTCTATTTTTGATTTTCCCGACAAGTAGTTGCGGTAGAATTCAGTCATCAGTATCCGTGTGGCATCATCATAGACTTTGCGCAAACTGACCAGCAAAGTTTTTGCCCCCGCTTTTTTGAAACCGCGTTGAAGTCCGTACACACCTTCTCCCGTAATTTCTCCCATGCCCGTTTCGCATGCCGACAGCACACACATGTCAAGCCCTCTCAGATCCAATCCGGCAACCTCTTGAGCTGTAAGTATTCCGTTGTTTGCCATGTCGGGTATTTGCCATGCGTTGGCCGCTCCTGCAAAAAGCAGTCCTGAGCGGGTCATAGCCTTATCTTCCACATAGCGGTTATTGTCGAGCGTTATCATTGGTGGCAGAATGTTGTTGTCGGGTTCGTTTTTCCCGTAAAAGCCGTGAGTTGCAATGAGTATAGTGTTGCGTTGTTTTCCCGACAAAGCCTTGAACGATGCTTCTGTGCCGAGTGTGTCAGTGAATATGTCGGCATCCATTCCCATGTCATTCATCAGGCTGTATACTTCCTCAACTTCTTTTTTAGTGCCGGGCAAATCCGGGATGTACAAGTTTTTGGATATTAAAGAATCGGGAGTTGGTTGCAAAATAAAGTCAGCATATCGACTACCGGCGTTGTCTATGATATTGTTATTGTTGTCTATCGCTATGGCAGTTGGTGTGGCATCATAGCGCAAACCTCCATAAAGCGAGGCATTTATCGGCTCTGTCATCACATCGTGGGCGACGGTTAACTGCCGTGTTGAGGAAAGGCGGTAGGCATTGTACAGCTCGTTGAACACTGTGCTTTCATTCTGTGGAGCATATTCAATGGCGATTCGGTGTAGCTCGCCAGCCGGTGAGAAATACACGTTTTTCACGCCTTTCAGCTCGGAAGCCAGCGGTTGCCATATCATGTCGTAGAGTATTGGCGACGAAAAATACAGGCTTTCATTCAAATCCGACAATTCGTGTTTGCCAAACAACTCGATAAAATGTGGGAAATCATAGTCTTGTCTTAGTGTCAATGCGGCATAAACGATTGAGTCGTTTGTGACAGGCACCTCTAAAAACTCAATGGCAATATCGCCGGGTTTAAGATGCCTTTTGACATCTTGCCAATTAATGGCAAGGTTTCGGGTATAGTCGCCGTACACTTTGCTGCGTTCCACCAACTCACGCTCCTGCATGTCGGCCACTCGTTCAAGCGAGTCGGCATATTGCATGGCAAGTGTTTTTATTGTGTCGCTCATGCTTGTCGATTTCATTGCAATGTCTTCGCGCTGTTTGCTTACAATGTTGCGGTTGACGCGCATTTGCTCGTAAAGACTGACCACAGTTGTATCGCCGCTTTCCAAAAGCAGTCGGCTCATCTCTATTTCGCTGTTGAGCAAAATTCCTTTGCTGAGCAGCATCCCGTCGTAGAGTGCCGACATTAATTTTTTGTCGTGGATTTTGTATGCGATATTAGGAAGGAAGTTCTCGTACCAATAATTGTACCTGTACCAAAAATTTCCGCGCTCGTGGCTTGTCAAATATTTAAAATTTGAAAGAATAAGCCGGTTTGTCTTGTCGGTCGCTTCTGTTGTGTATCTGACAATGTTTCCAAAATCATCAAACGGGCAGTATATCATGGCTATTAGCTGCAACACTGTGACATTGTAATTCTGATTGAATCCTGCCCCTTTCTTGCTGACATGATCCAACGCCTTCAATCCGTATTCAAGGGCTTCATTGTAATTATCGTTAAGGTAGTGGCACATGGCAAGGTTGCAGAGCAGCATGCCGTAGTCAATAATCGCGTTGTTGTAGTATCCTTCATTTTTAAATGCTTTTAAAGCCTCTTCGGATAGTCTTTGGGCTTCGGCATATTCTCCCACGCATTGATGAAACTGTGACAGATTGTTAAGGAATAAGGATTGTACGGTGCCATTTGCGGCCAGATACTTTTTGCTGACATCGAGGGCCTCTGTACCAAATTTTATCGCGTTTTGCACATTGCCGGTATACAAATAGCACAAAGCGAGATTGTTGCAACAGAGCGCATATTGGAGGGTGTTTTTGCCAACGGCTTTGTTTACTGTTTTTATGGCTTCAGTGCCCCATTTTATCGCCTCACTGTAGTTTCCCATGGCGGCATTGTAGATTGACATGTTATTTATGTATGGAGTGTTGTTTGGATTGTCTTTTCCATAGTATTTCTCAGCCAAAAGCATTACATCCGTACCTATTGACAGAGCTTTACCATATTCACCTGTCACATAATTGTATTGGGCAATTACATTTAATGCGATGGTGGAAAACACATGGTCTGTCCCCAACAAACCGATGACTTTGTTGGCATATTCTATTGCTTTGACATAGTCGCCTACAGACAAATATCCCTGTGACAGTACGCTGTATGACAAAGCGTTATTAACATTGTCCTCCCCATAGTATTTTTCCGATATTTTTAAAGCCTCTGTTCCCAAACTGATGACTGAATTGTAATCACCCAAATAGTAGCAGCATAAAGCTATTATGTTTAAGGATAGTTGGTAATTGGGATTGGCAGTCGTGCCTGTTTCCTTAAGAATGTCAATAGCTTTTGACGCTATGTCGGTAGATAATTCATAATTTCCTGTTGCACAATAGTTTAATGCCATCGCATTTAGTGATTCCACATAATTTGTATTTTTAGTGTAATTATTGTTTTCAAATATATTGGCTGACTGCTCGGCAAGTTTTACCGCGTCTTTATAATTTCCGGTTACACTGTATGACAATGCGAGATTTTTTAAAGCTATGGCATAACTAAGATTATCTGTGCCGGATGTCAGTTCTATTAAGTCAAGAGATTTTTTAGACAGCTCTGCCGCGTCTTTGTAGTTTCCTAACGAGATTTCATATCCTGAGAGGTTCAGCAGCAGTGCTGCATAAATAGCGGTATTGTCGCCATCGGCGTTCTCTATTGCATCAATAGCCTCTTTGACTAAAAGGCTCGCCTCGTCGTATTTCCCCTCCAACGAGCAGCATTGTGACAGCACATTTAATGCCAACGCATAGCAGGTGCCATCCAAATTGTTTAAACCTTCCTGTATCTTTACAACCTCGTTTGCAAGGATGCGTGCATTGATGTAATTGCCTTTATTTATGTCGCATTGCGCGTGTATTATTAGTGCTGAGGCATAGTTGTAGGTGTTTGTTACGTTGTTTGCCTTAAATATGCCGATTGCCTCGTATGAAGTGCTTGATGCTTTATCGATATCGCCGGTTATAAAATATGACTGCGAAATGAAAGTCAACAGGTTTGCATAAGACTCATCGTTTTCCCCAAGTACGGCTTTTATGGCATCGAGGGAATTCTCTCCTATGTTTATCACGTCGTTGAAGTTGCCAAGAGCGTAATTGTAAATAATCATGTTGCTCAATGACATAAGATAGTCTACAGGGTTTTCTTTTGCTGTTTCCCCCAACATAATGGTGGCTTGATTTCCTATTTCAAAGGCTTCTGTCAGATTACCTGTAAAATAAAGGTATAAGGCGAGATCGCTCATTATAGAGGCGTAGTCCGAATTGTGCATACCGATACGCTCATAGCAGTCGAGCGCTTTGCACTCAAAGGCTACAGCCTCATGGTAAAGTCCTGCTGTCGCGTATATATGCGCAGAGTCATGAAAGGCTTTTGCTATAGTGGTGTCTGCTGCGATTTTTTGTGGGTCGGCAATTGTTGGATGTGTCTGCGAGTTGGCAAAATTCCCTACTGTCATCACCATAATGGCGGCAGACATGACAAATAAAATTTTTTTCATGCGCGTAGTTTTATCTTTGGCTTGTAAATATGTAAAGCCAAAGATAATAAATGCGCGTTTAAAAGTCAAAAGACATCCGCTTTTTCTCTAAAAATCAAATGGAATGAAATTCCGTTTGACAAAACAGTGCATGATAAAGGCGAAAATGTCGGTGGTGTGTGCTAAAAGTGGCTTGAGCCGTCGAAGCAGTGGGTACAAATCTTGCATTTTGGAAGGCCGATTGCTTTCACAAGATTGTCTACAGTGTTGAATCTTAGCGAGGTCAGTCCGAAACGCTCCCGTATGATGTCCACCATACGGCAATATTCCGGCGAGCCGGTAGTGGCATATTTTTCGAGATTCTTGTTCTCATCGCCTTCCAACTCTTTGATTATCCGGCGTGTAATCAGCTCAAGGTCGCTTTTCGACGCAGTGAAGCCTATGAACGGGCAACCATAGATGAGCGGAGGACAGGCTATGCGTATGTGCACCTCTTTTGCCCCGTATTCGTAAAGCACTTTCACGTTGTCGCGCAACTGTGTTCCGCGCACTATCGAGTCATCGCAAAACAGCAACCGTTTGCCTTCGAGCATGGCGCGGTTGGGTATCAGCTTCATTTTTGCCACGAGAGCGCGCATCGACTGGTCGCTAGGTGTGAAACTGCGAGGCCATGTGGGTGTGTATTTCGATATGGCGCGGTGATAAGGAATTTTCATGCCGTCGGCATAGCCTAAAGCCATTCCCACACCGGAGTCGGGGATGCCGCATGCGCAGTCGACATCGGAATCGTCGTCGCGTCCCATCTCATATCCGCAGGCAAAACGCACCTTCTCCACGTTGCGTCCTTCGTAGCATGATGTCGGAAATCCGTAGTACACCCAAAGAAACGAGCATATCTGCATCTCTTCCTCCGGCTTGCGCAACTGCTCCACGCCGTCGGCTGTTATCCTTAATATCTCTCCGGGACCTACATAGCGCTCTATTTCGTAGTCAAGATTCGGAAAACTTGTCGATTCGCTTGATGCCGCGTATGCTCCGTCTTTCCGGCCTATGACTATGGGAGTGCGTCCCAAGCGGTCGCGCGCGGCAATAATGCCGTTCTCCGTGAGAATCAGCATTGAGCACGAGCCTTTGATTTTTCGGTATACATTCTCTATGCCCTCGACAAATGTGGCACCTTTGAGTATCAACAATGCCACAAGCTCTGTCTGGTTGATTTTGCCGGAACTTAATTCCGCAAAGTGCATATTTTCGTTAAGCAGCTCTTTTTCAAGCTCGTCGATGTTGCATATTTTTGCCACTGTGACTATGGCGAATTTGCCGAGCCGCGAATTGATAATGATAGGTTGCGAATCGGTGTCGCTTATTATGCCTATTCCTGAATTGCCCGAGAATTTCGGTAATTCCGACTCAAATTTGGTGCGGAAATAGGAGCTTTCAAGATTGTGGATAGAACGGATGAATCCTTTTTCCGGATCATAGGTAGCCATACCTGCACGCTTTGTGCCCAAATGTGAGTTATAATCAGTGCCGTAAAACAAATCTGCTTTACAACTTTTCTTCGAAATTGTTCCGAAAAAGCCGCCCATACTATGATTTTTAATTTGACGTGCAAATTTACGTCAACACCGCCAAATAAAAAAATCCAATTTCAAACAAGTTTGATTATCTTGTCATAATACAAGCTGTATCTCGGCATAACAAAATCTGAAAACCTCGTGTTCATTTGTTTCTGCTCTCGCCTTTCACTATCTTTGCAACCAATTTAAATTAATCGGCTATGGTGTATAAGTATGATTATCTTGTTATCGGCTCGGGTATAGCCGGAATGAGTTATGCTTTAAAAGTAGCCGCGACAGGAAAGGTCGCGTTGATTTGCAAGACCGGTTTGGAAGAGGCCAATACTTTTTTTGCGCAAGGAGGTGTGGCTTCTGTCACCAATCTTGAGGTGGATAATTTTGAGAAGCATATCGAGGACACGATGATTGCCGGCGATTGGCTGAGCGACAGCGCCGCTGTCGAGAAAGTGGTCAAGGGTGCACCCGGACAAATAAGGCAATTGATTGAGTGGGGCGTGAGCTTCGACAAAAACGAAAAGGGAGAGTTCGATTTGCACCGTGAGGGAGGGCATTCCGAGTTCCGTATTCTGCACCATGCCGACAATACCGGCGCGGAGATTCAGGACAGCCTTATCAGGGCGTTGAAACAGCATCCCAATATCGATGTTTACGAGAATCATTTTGCTGTCGAGATAATCACTCAGCATCATTTGGGGAAAATTGTTACGCGACGCACTCCCGATATCACTTGCTATGGCGCATACGTGCTTGACCTGAATACCAACAAAGTAGATACATTTCTGTCGAAAGTCACAGTGATGGCGACCGGAGGCATCGGGCAGGTGTATACCACGACCACCAACCCGGCTGTTGCCACAGGCGACGGGATTGCAATGGTTTATCGCGCGAAAGGCACGGTCAAGGATATGGAATTCATACAATTCCATCCCACTGCGCTCTATCATCCGGGCGACCGCCCCTCTTTTCTGATAACAGAGGCAATGCGCGGTTATGGCGCGGTGCTTCGCACGCTCGATGGCAAGGAATTTATGCAGAAGTATGACAAACGGTTGTCGCTTGCTCCGCGCGATATAGTTGCGCGCGCCATCGACAATGAGATGAAATTGCGTGGCGACGACCATGTCTATCTCGATGTCACCCATAAAAATCCTGAAGAAACAAAACGCCATTTCCCGAACATATATGCGAAATGCTTGAGTTTGGGCATCGACATAACGAAAGACTACATCCCGGTGGCGCCGGCGGCGCATTATCTTTGTGGCGGTATAAAGGTTGACCTTAACGCTTGTTCGTCGATACAAAGGTTGTATGCCGTCGGAGAATGTTCTTGTACGGGGTTGCACGGTGGCAACCGTTTGGCTTCCAACTCATTGATAGAGGCTGTGGTGTATGCCGACGCGGCTGCAAAGCACAGCATGGCCAACATCGGGCATTATTCGTTGCGCGATGATGTGCCGGAGTGGAACGATGAGGGGACGCAGCATAATGAGGAGATGGTTCTTATCACGCAAAGTTTGAAGGAGGTGAACCAGATAATGAGCACTTATGTGGGCATTGTCCGCTCGAATTTGCGCCTCGACCGCGCTTGGAACCGTCTTGACATACTTTATGAGGAAACGGAAAAGTTGTTCAAGCAGAGCAAGGCCTCGAAAGAGATATGCGAATTGCGCAATCTTATCAATGTAGGCTACCTGATAATGCGGCAGGCCAAAGAGCGGCATGAGTCGCGGGGGCTGCATTATTCGATAGACTATCCTCCTGTAAGAAAACCACAATTATAAAAAAACGATAATAATGTCAACTTACACTGAAGACAAACGAAAAGTGACTACGCTGCGCCTCATTGAGATGAAGCGGCGGGGCGAAAAGATAGCGATGCTTACGGCTTATGATTATTCAATGGCGAAACTTATCGACGAGGCTGGCATGGACGTGATTCTTGTCGGGGATTCCGCGTCAAATGTGATGGCGGGAAATGTCACCACCTTGCCGATGACCCTCGATCAGATGATTTATCATGGCAAGTCGGTGATGCGTGCGGTGAAACGCGCTCTTGTTGTGGTGGATATGCCGTTTGGCACGTATCAGGGCAATTCGAAAGAGGCTCTTTTTTCGGCTATCAGAATAATGAAAGAAACACATGCCGACTGCATCAAACTTGAAGGTGGAGCAGAGGTGCGCGAGTCGATTGAGCGTATACTCACTGCCGGTATCCCTGTCATGGGGCATCTCGGGCTTACTCCGCAATCTATCAACAAATTCGGGTCATACACAGTGCGCGCTCGCGAAGAGGCTGAGGCCGAGAAACTTATTGAGGACGCGAAACTTCTGCAAGAGATAGGCTGTTTTGCTTTGGTGTTGGAGAAGATTCCGGCCGTGCTTGCCGCAAAGGTAGCCGGGATGCTCGATATTCCGGTGATAGGGATAGGCGCGGGGAATGGCTGTGACGGGCAAGTGCTGGTGATGCACGACATGCTTGGAATCAACAAAGGTTTCTCGCCGCGTTTCCTTCGCCGTTATGCCGACCTTGGCACGATTATCAACGATGCCGTGGCAAAATATGTCGATGACGTGAAAACCGGAGATTTTCCGAATGAGAAAGAGCAGTATTAGCCTTTTTCTTGGATAATTATGCTGTGGCGTGTTGCCAAATAATCATGCTTTTGCATTATGATACATTTTGAATGCGATTATACTGAAGGGGCTCATCCGGTTGTTTTGGAAAAGCTCTGCTCTACCAATCTTGAGCAGACTGCCGGATATGGCAATGACTCTTATTGCGATTATGCGCGCTCTTTGATTAGAGGGCTTGCGGAGATGCCGGATGCTGATGTGCATTTTCTTGTAGGTGGCACGCAGACAAACCGGACAGTGATTTCCTCGCTATTGCGCCCGCATCAGGGTGTTGTCGCTGCCTCTACAGGGCATATAGCAGTACACGAGACGGGCGCGGTTGAGGCATCGGGGCATAAAGTGCTGACGATTGCCGCCGCCGATGGGAAAATAACCGCCGCGGGTGTTAAGAATCTTGTGATGGCGCATTACTCCGATTGCGACCGCGAGCATTGTGTGCAGCCGGGTATGGTCTACATCTCTTTTCCTACAGAAACAGGTACGCTCTACTCTAAGCGCGAGCTTGAGGATTTGAGCGGGGTGTGTTGTGAGTTGGGGTTGCCGTTGTTTGTCGACGGGGCAAGACTCGGCTACGGGCTGATGGCGGATGGCAATGACTTGACCCTGCCCAACATTGCACGCTTGTGCGATGTGTTTACGGTCGGAGGCACAAAATGCGGGGCATTGTTTGGTGAGGCTGTTGTGTTTACAGACAGTGGATTGAGCCGTGATTTCAGGTATTTCATAAAGCAAAACGGCGGAATGCTCGCTAAAGGCAGGTTGTTGGGACTGCAATTCTCGGCTTTGCTTGAAAACGGCGTTTATTTCGACATTGCCCGCAGAGCCGACCGTCTTGCCGTGAAAATAAAGATGGCACTTGAGGCGGCGGGCATTGAGTTTTATTGTCCGTCGACGACCAACCAGCAGTTTGTTTATTTGCCTGTCTGTGTGATAGAGCAGTTGTCGGAAAAATATTCGTTCTCGGTTGCTCCATCCGGCAGGGAAGGTTGGAGAATAGTCAGAATATGCATTTCGTGGGCGACCGACGAGAAAGTTGTCGATGGGCTTATCGCTGACATTGTCAATATTTGCCGGAAAAATAAAATTGTTCATTGTTAGGTATATGAAATTGTTGGTCGACAGGATAATGCAGGACGGGCAGTCGTTGCCGGGCGGAATACTGAAAGTGGACAGTTTTCTTAATCATCAGCTTGACCCGAATTTGATGTATCAGGTGGCGGAAGAGTTCGGACGGCGTTTCGCCGACAGGAAGTTCAACAAAATAGTGACTATCGAGGCGAGTGGAATAGCTCCTGCCATAATGCTTGGATATCAGTTGCAATTGCCTGTGGTGTTCATAAAAAAGAAGCGGCCCAAGACAATGGACAACATGCTCGTTTCAGAAGTGAAATCGTTTACGAAAAACAGGGTGTACACGGTTTGCATAAGCAGCAACTTCCTGACACCCGACGACCATATCATTTTCATCGACGACTTCCTTGCCTATGGCAATGCCGCGCTCGGGCTGATTGACCTTGCCCGTCAGGCGGGCGCAAAAATAGAGGGCATGGGTTTCATAATCGAGAAAGGTTTTCAGGGCGGAGGCGACAGGCTTCGCGAAATGGGTTATAACGTGCAGAGCCTTGCCATAATCGACAGCCTTGACGACTGTAAAATCAGAATACGCGGAAATCAATAATAAATTGTGGCCGTGACGTGGCGGGGCGAGGCTGAATGGCGGAACTCGCACAGGTAGATTCCCTGCCATGTGCCGAGATTTAGCCTGCCGTTGGTTATTGGTATTGTCAGCGACACGCCGCAGAGTGTCGATTTTACGTGTGCCGGCATGTCGTCGTCGCCTTCTGATGTGTGGCGGTAAAATGGCTGTCGTTCAGGAGCGAGGCGGTCAAGCGACTCGTTGAGGTCATGACGGACATCTGGGTCGGCGTTCTCATTGATTGTCAGGGCGCAGCTTGTGTGTTTCACAAACAGATTAAGCATTCCGTATTCCGGAAGCGGGCAGAGATGCCGCAGTATCTCGTTGGTGATTAAATGGCAGCCGCGACTTTTGCCGCGCAGGGTGAGTTCAATTTGTCGTATCATTGCCGGTTATGTTTTTGTGGTGCTTGAAATTGCGCGGGTGGTGCTCGAGAATTTCACGGCGCAGATATGAGCGGTCGATATGCACATAAATTTCGGTTGTCGCGATGCTTTCGTGTCCGAGCATTTGTTGTATGGCTCTGAGATTGGCTCCGCCTTCGAGCAAATGGGTGGCAAACGAATGCCGGAGCGTGTGAGGGCTGATTACTTTCGTTATTCCGCATTTGAGGCACAAGTCTTTGATGACGTAGAACACCATCACTCTTGTCATTTTGTTTCCCCTCCGGTTCAGGAACAGCACGTCCTCGCTGCCTTTTTTTGCCACAAGCGAGCCGCGCCTTTTCATGTAGTTTTTTATCAGGCTTATGGCTGTCGGCGCGATAGGCACCATGCGCTGTTTGCTCCCTTTTCCCTCTACTACTATGTATTCTTCCTTGAAGTAGATGTTTGATATTTTCAGGTTGATCAGCTCCGACACCCGGAGTCCGCAGCTGTAGAGGGTTTCGATAATGGCTTTGTTGCGGATGCCTTCGTAGGTGGATAGGTCGTTTGCGTTTTCCATGCTGTCGATTTCCTCCACAGTGAGTATTTCCGGGAGATGCATACCTATTTTCGGCTGCTCTAAAAGCTCTGCCGGATTCTTGGGTATGTACTTCTCGATTTTCAGGAAATGGAAAAAAGCGCGCAACCCGGATATGATACGGGCTTGAGAGCGAGGACTTATGTCCAAATCGTGCAAAACGGAAAGAAACTCGTGTAAATCCGCCTCGCTTATGTCGCGCAGGGCGATGCCTTTGCTTTGTGTGTAGTTAAGCAGCTTGTCGGTGTCGTCGACGTAGGCTTCCACCGTATTGCGCAAAAGACCTTTCTCAAAGGTCATGTAAGCTATAAACCGCTCTTTTATTTTCTCGATGTCGTCAATATTCGAATCCGACATTGTCAACCCATAAAGTTTGTCCTATCGTCCCTTCGTATGCGGTTCCGCAACCGGCGGAAAACATTACCATTATATGGGTCGGAACAACGTTGGCGGCATCCCATCCCACTTCTTGGACGGGCACGATCTTGCCTTTGCTGTTGCGGGCGTAATAAGGACGGTCGTTTGAGATTAATCCCATATAGGATTTGAAAAACGGCTGTTTTGTTATGTCGCCGTAGTGCACTTCTATTTTATGGCCGTTGACCCATCCTGAGGTGCTTTTCGTGTACCGCTCGCGTCCGGTGCCGACGCGTTTGGCGTAGATGTTGCCGTCTTCGTCCTCCCAGCGGCGTTGCAGCAGGATAAACGCCTCGCAGGCGTTCTGCCGTCCTTTAAGCACTTTTTGGCTGCCGAATCCGCTCGAATAAATCATCGGCTGTCCGGCCGGTATGTGTACTTTATAGTCGAAGCACAAGTATTTGGGCCGCTTGTTGAACGGCACGCCCATGTCAAGCTTGCTGTAGGGATTTTTTGTACTTTTTACGGGCTCAATCATTTTCCCCAAATATATGCTTCCCGACGCAAGCACATCCATGTTGATTATTCCCAACGCCTTAACGTGCTCGAAAATTGTGGTCATTTTTGCGCAATAATTGCCGTTTCCGCGATTGTCGGGAAATACAGAGTTGCTGCCTTTCGACACTCCCGCCACTTTGGCGTAGACATTCGAGGTGGCCCATGGTGAGCCTCCCATGTTGTTGTATGCCTTGTTTCCGTTGATGGTGGCTGTGGGGCCTATCTCATAAAGGGTTTTAGAGACGCCGCCCACTATCGACGACTCTTTTATGTTACGCTTTATCCATTGTTGGAAATCTCCGTATTTCACGCGTTCCAACGCTTCTGTGTTAGCAATCGCCGATATCGCTATCAGCAAGACAATGCTTAATTTTTTCATAACTGTCAATTTTTCAAGGCCAAAATTATAACTTTTGTCAAAAACAGAAAAGTCCGGTACACTATTTTTCCTTTAAAAGCGAAAAAACAACCACAAATTAAACGCTGTTGGTGTCTGCAAAAAACGCATAATCTGATTGCACGGAATAGACAACACAGCCGCAAAGCGGTCGCACTTGCAGCAATAATTAAAAAACAGGCTGCGTAGGCAATTGCTTCCACAGCCTGTTGCACCATAGGTAAATGGCTGATTATTTGACAATCACTTTCGTTATCTGTCCGTCAACGTCAACCACATACACGCCTCCGCTCACCGGAATCCTGACAACGGCATCGTAATCGCACCCACTGTAAATTAGCAGTCCGCTGACCGAATAGGCACTGACATTCACGCCTGCCGCGCCTTCTACAATTATGCAACCGTCGTCCGAGCGCACAGTGGCTCCGGCGGCTGTCGACTCTACTCCACCATAGGCAACTGTCACATCTACCGTGTTCGACAAACCGGATTCTCCGGCATCGTAAACTGCGCTGACAGCATATTTATGGGAGCCTTCTGCAGGCATCTCATCGGTATAGGCGGAAGCTCCGGCCTCCACATCGCCGCATTTTTCACCGTCACGGTAAATATTGTAGCCCGTAAGAGTCAATCCGTCCGGCACGTCGGGGACAGTCCACTCAAGTGCCACGTTGTTGTCAACTTGGCTTCCGGCAAGGTCGTCAATGGCAAGGAAATCGCAATCAGCCAACTCCGTCACACTTACGTTGTCGACAAGTATGCGCTCGTCCCAACTGTAAGCGTGGCCAAGAAACGCGAACTGGAAATAATCCTCGCCGGCATAGTCGGCAAGTGATACGGCATACCTCTTCCAACCGGTTACAGCCTCTCCCTCGTAAGTGTCGATGCGTGAGCCTATCTGCGCGAAGCCGTCACCGCCTGCGGCGGCCATGGTGCCGAGATAGTAGTCGCCTTCATATTGCTCTCCGGAATGGTACATATAGAATGTAAGCAACGGGCTGTCGCTGCCTGCCAGCGTAATCACCGGCGACTGCAGCATTCCTTCAGTCGTGCCGCCATCTATGTTGTAGAAATGCGCCACGCCGTTGTCGCCGTCCTGCGAGGTAACCGGGTCGATGTCCATGTCCAATGCAAGAGCCCACGACTGCGAGCCGCTTATCACTTCGGTCATCCACACATCGGTCTGCGCTTGGGAATTGGCAAACGACTCGTTGAACGGCAATCCGTAAGCCTCGCCGACAATCACCTTGCCTTCTTTCCACTCGCCGTCACCCATATTCTCCGACACGGGGACTACCACGTACTTCACTTGTGTCTGGCGCATGTCGGAATCCAATTCCGGACTTTCATCCGTGTAGGAAAGCTCATTTGTAGTGCCTATCTCATAGTAGCCTACGTTAAGCTCGTCATAACGCATAATCCTGTAGGTCAACGCCTCCTGATTCACATATCCGCCCTGCTGCCCTACGGCTGGAGCGTCCCAGCTCAGGGTAGCTGTGGTTGCGTCGCCCACAATCCGCAGGTTGTCTACGGCTGCAGGCACGTCTTCTCCGGCGTAGACTTGTGCGGTTACGGTTTCGCCCTCGCCGTCCTCGTCGTTATAGCCGACTATGCGGTAAGTGTTCATGCCGTGAACGGCGTTTTCGTCGGTCCATTCCAAGCGGCTGCCCATTTCAGGCTGCTCGAACACGTGTGCCGCTTCTGCCTCATCGCCTTTGTAAATACGTATTTCTGAAAGCGAGCCAAGATCCTCGCCGTTGTACTTCTTTGTCGGCGCGTTGAACGACAGGTTGACGCTTAATGCCCCTTCCGGCCCGGCCACTGCCGCCAAATCGGTCACACCGCCCGGCCCTTGCATCGACGCGCCTTGCTCGAGGCGGATGTTGTCTACACAGATATAGTACATATTCGGGTCGCTGTATGCGTTGAAACCGATATAGTATTTGCCATCGGCTGTCGGCTTGATTGAAACGGTATGCGTTTCGTAGGCTCCGTCCGCCGATGTGTACTGGTTCAAATCGAGAATTACGGTCTGTCCATCCACTGTGTTGGTCTGCCCAAACGTCACTTTCAGATTTTCTTTATACGACGAGCTTGTCTTCACGTCAAACGAGAGGCGGTATTCGCAATCCGTGTCGAGTTTGATTGGCGGCGTGAACAGCCATGCCGCTCCTTGCATATAAGAATTATAGTTGTATTTGACGGCACTTTCGTAAGAATCCCATTCCCACATGTTGCCTTCCGCGTCTTCTGAGAAGCTCGTGAAGAGATCGAGGCTTTCTGCCGTGTCGAACGTTTCGGCGTAAGGCACGCTCATCGCGTCGCCGCAAATTATTTTCTCCGACTCGGCTGACGCTCCTTCAATGTCGTCGACAAAAGCTGTCACTGTGTATGAGTAGCTCGCAAGCTGTTCGGGCAAAGTTTCGGTAAACGACGTGCCTTTATACCCAGTGGCCACTTCCACACTGCCCGGATTGCGCACAATCCTGTAGTTCAGCCCTTCGGCATCAAGATAACCGCCATGAAGGGTTTCAATCGGTGCATCCCATGTGAGTGAGGCGTTGAGGCCGTCGGCTGTGAATGTGAGATTGCCAACTTCCGCCGGAGCGTCGTTGCCTGCATACAGCGACACTGTGGCCGGAGCCGAGAATCCTACGTCATTGCCCACTGTAACCGTTATCACATGCTCGCCTTGCGTCAGACTCTTCGACACAGAGAAACGGCTGCCGGCCTCGCATTGTGTTTCCTCCGGTGCCGACTGGTCGATTTGAAGGCGCACGGTCAGAGTGCCCGACAACGGATTGCCGTCGAATGTGGCAGAAGGTACGGTGCACTGTATCGTTCCGTCAAGACTTCCGTTTTCGAATGAGGCCTCAAGGTCGGCGACAGTGGCTGGAGCTCCCGGCAACACGTCAGGGTCGGTCACATAAAGCCCGACAATACGCTGATTTTCCGGCATGTCGGCTATAAGCGTGGCCGCGCCGGTCTGCACGTCGATTTCATACAGTCCCGAAGTGGTGTCCTGCCGGTAGGCACACCAATAGAGCGTACCGTCCATCATGCTGAAAGCCATCGACTGGTCGCCCTCAGGCTGCACGCCTGTCGCGCCGATTTCCGTCAGCCCGCCGGTTGCCTTTTCGATGGAATAGAGCTTTCCGTCGCTGCCAACGCCGTAAAGCTGGCCCACAGAGTTTGCCGCCATGGCGAGCAGCTGCACCGGCATACCGGAGGCTATCGGCGTGAGTATGCCGCTTTCGAGGTCAACGTTGTTGAAAATGATTGTTCCGCCGGCATCAAGGCTCACGGCATATCCCTGTTTTGTCACAGGGTCGTAAGTGCAGGCAGATGTCATCAGATCCTCCTTGTCGGGATAAGAAAAGTAGTCACTCGACAATTGAGTCAATGTCCCCGCGTCATAACAATACCAATACATATACAGCAACTCGCCAACCATTTCGTATGATGTGGAAAAGTAATATTTTCCGTCGGCATAAATGCCGTTCTTGGCCGACATTGTGTTGTCGGCTTTCACAAGTTCCACGTCCAAATCAGCGGACGGAGCAAATTGGTAGAAGCCGTATTGGGTGTACTGCCAACTCCATCCGTCAGCGTCGATCACGCATCCGTGAAGCAGCGTTTCGGTCTGCACGGTCGCCTCTTGCGCCGCCACTCCATGAGGAAACAAAGAAAGCGTTGCGACAGCCGACGCAATAAAATAGTCACGTAATTTCATCCTGTTTTTGTTTTAATGGTTTATGTTTGTTTTTAGCATTCTCTTTATATGTCGGTGCTTCTTCCGAAAAACTTCTGAGGCGGCCGGCAGATTTATCCGCTCATGTCATTTTGTATTTTTTTCTTGTTTTGTTTGTAATTTAAAAGTTGTTTTGCAAATTTAGATACAAAAAAACAAATAATCCGCCAAATTATTTAAAAATTTTACATCCCCACCAAATTTTAGTGCCGGTTTCATTCGTCGAATTGCAGCAGTTTATAAAAATCGTCAAAATACTCGTTTGAAATTACAGAGAATCTTGGGGTTGGTGACAATATTTCGTCAATAAAGCAATATCTGAAATTATGGCGGATTGAGATTATATTGTTGAAATCAAGTTGGACAGTGTCTGTCCTCATGTTGTCGACCGGCATTAAGGCTTTCGGCACAAACAGCCATTTTTTGCCTGTTAACTGTTTGTCCTCTTTTGGCATAGGCTCGGTGTTCCATTCCAACAGAGCATAGTTGTCTGATGCTGTATAAAGTTTTTGGGCTTTGTTTTTGTCGATGTTGGATATTTGCACATATTGCAAGCCTGTTGCGTCATAATAAACTTCCGCGACAAAAAAAATGCTCCTTATGGCAAATGACAGGCCAATTATATCCGGCTTGGGTCATGTAGTCATAGTACCAAAAAAAGGGGTCATTGTGGCTTAATCCTGTTGTGTTGGATTTTGCAACAGCAACAGCTTTCTTGGTATTTGTATCATATGATGGTTGTGTTTTGTTTAACGTAAAATCTTTTTCTGGATACGTTTTTATTTTTTGATTTTTAATTTGGTAAGGGCGTCCGTTTTCTGATGTTCCCATGTGATAGGATTGATTTTTTAGTGTCACTGAGCAGAATATTTGTTTAGAGAGCGTTGGACGTTCCCAATCTGTAAGAAATTCGTCATCATTTTCTATCTGTACCGGAATAGATGCTGAGTCCGTCATCTCTCTAAAATTTTTGTAGTCATTGATGTCTGTCAAAAATTGTTTTCCTTTATACTCATAAACTCCAAAACTTGTTTTCGGCACATCACATTCTCTTAGTGGGATTGGGTAACTGTCATTCTCAAGTGCATGGATGTAGACATAAGAGCGTTCTTGGTAGACAGGATCATTTGATATTTTAAGAATGAAATATTTACGAGTATCGAGAAAGTCTTGCGAAGGCTTATTTTTGTCAGATAATTTAATTCGCAAATTGTACCAATCATTATAGCGTCGGGGATCGCGCAATACTTCGGACAAGGAGTCGATCGCGGTGTTGATTGCCGGATTCAATAATTCCATTTTTGGAAATTTCATGTCGACAATTTCTCCTTTAAACCGCCAAAATCTGTCTGATTTGTCGGCGCCTGATGCGGCAAGGCATTGCAAAACGCAGGCTAATATTAATATGTATCTTTTCATAAACGTGATTTTTTAAAATTCCAACCATGTTTTGGGTACACCTTTTTGGCTGTGCAACAGGTAGAATTTTGGATAATTGTTTTGTTGGTATTTCTGTAAAAACAGTTGCTTGAATTTAATATCTTCAGACGAAGGCTGTTTTTGTGGGCTTGGATGATTGTGTGTGATGTCATAAATAAAGGTGTTGTTGTCAAACATCTTATTCAGCTCATTTGTCAGTCCCGGCTCTGCGTCTTCTAATCCTGCAGTTGCGATTATATCTTTATCTGTTCCACCATTATCTGTATATGAGATTTTAGAAAACTCAGAAGTGGCATTTTCTGATAGAAAATCAAAGATTTCAGATGCGGCAGAATTATTTGATATTGTATATTTGTCGTATTCTATATTATTATCTTCAGTATTCAGCTTTTCATAACTCTCCACTGTCCCATATTCATACTGTTGAGAATAAATCTTTTTGTCATTCTGTGTTATTATGAATTGATCATAGTCAGAATTTTCATATCTTTTTTTTTAATTTTCCATCCGGATCTAATTCATAAATATCCATACCTGTGGGGTCGGAGAAGCGGAGGGGGTTGCAGAGGGAGTTTGCGTAGGGGGATATGGCGGGGTATTTCTCGCAGAGGGGATCCATAGCTGTGAACCTCATCAGTAGGCTCTCCATTACGCGTGCGTTGTTGTCGTACCAGCCGTTTCCGAGCTCGTCAGCGTTGGCATCTGCCATTTCCAATTTGCAGAGTTCGGTCATCGTTTTAATGTGATTGGTTCTCAATGCCATAGATTTTTTGGAATTCTTTTATGTACCAAAAGTAGCTCTCAGGCATTATGCCCTCATCTATGCTTGTCTTTATAGGGCAGTACTCATACTTAGCAATTTTTTCTAAGAACCCATCGACAGTGTCCTCCATTATGATGTCTATGCCGGTATGGCCTGTGTATGGAATGGAAAACCAAAAATAATAGCCGCTACGTGCTATATTACTCAGGCTGTAAAATAAAAATTTTGGTATATAGCATGAGTAAATATATCTATAAGTCTGTATATATTCATTAATTATACTATATTTATGAGAATCAATAAATTTTGCAAGCCGCTTGTTCTTCTCTTGTTGATTGCTTCTGACATGACAATCTGTGAGATAACCATTAGGATTTAATGATATTGAAATAAAACACCAAGATTTGTCTTTTATGCACTCTTCAATAATTGAGTCTCCAAATAATTTATGCACGGTCAGTGTCATTCGTGCTGTAGTTTTCATTAAAACCAATATACCCTCATCGTATGTGGGTGCTAATAATACATTAATTTTTTGCGCATGTAAAGAATTTCCATATGTGCTTATCAGGAGAAGGATTAATATTAAATATTTTTTCATAGTTATGGTTTTTTATATAGTTCAGTGAATAGAGATGATGGTGAATTTATTGGACGGAAATAAAAAGCGTTGCTGCCAATATTTTTATGGTAATTTATAAATATTGAGCCTCCGGTTTTATAATCTCTATAGAAATCATTGTTTAATGTGATGCCATTTTTTAATATACTGTCAATAAAATCAGTTAACATTTTAGAATCGCCTCCGAACATTTCAAGAGAGCCGGCTACACCGCCTTCTCCTGCCATGCTTGTGACAATAAGTTTTGCCTCGTACTCGGCGTTATAGTTTAGATCAGTAAGTATTCCCTTAGCGTCCTGATATGCATGGACAAACTCCTCCGCGTAAGTCGCTGTGCCGACATTGTCGTTTCCGTCATAGAATGTAATGGTGTTTGTTTCAGGGTCATATTGTCCCGGCACATGCGAGCCGTCAGCCCGTTGCGATGTAGTGCCGAAAGCGAGATAAACTGTCGTATTTTCTTTGTCGTTGAGAAAATTGTAAATTTGTTTGAAAACATCGCTGAACATCACATTCTCATGAGTGGCATTAACTTTTCTCTTTTGCTCCTCTGTAAGATTGTCGTAGTTCACCTCCAATCCTGTGGGGTCGGAGAAACGGAGGGGGTTGCAGAGGGAGTTCGCGTAGGGTGATATGGAGGGGTATTTCTCGCAGAGGGGATCCATAGCTGTGAACCTCATCAGTAGGCTCTCCATTACGCGTGCGTTGTTGTCGTACCAGCCGTTTCCGAGCTCGTCAGCGTTGGTGGCTGCCATTCCCGATTTGTATAGAGGCTCAGTCACCGTTTTAATATGATTGGTTCTCGATGCCATAGATTTTTTGGAATTCTTTTATGTACCAAAAGTAGCTCTCAGGCATTATGCCCTCGTCGATGCTTGTCTTTATAGGGCAGTACTCATACTTAGCAATTTTTTCTAAGAACCTATCGACATTGTCCTCCATTATGATGTCTATATCAAAACATGTGTATGGAAATGTAAAACATAAAATATCGTAATTCAAGTATTTAACTCGTTCTTCAAAATTGTGCAGATAATCCCCTTTTACATAATATTCATAAATATATCCGTATGTTGATATATAATTGCTGACTATTTCATATTTATGGTCATCTAAAAATTTTGCAATATCTTCACCTGTGCCATTATCTTTTCTTCCCCCATGCATTATTTTTATATCAGTGACTGTGTCATTGAAATTTGTTCGTATACGAATGTCATACCACCGTTTTGTCTTCATTGCCTTTTTAATTATGGAATCACCAAATAATCTATGTATTGTCATTACACAACGTGTCGTGTGTTTTAGTGATATTAATTCAGGGCGTGAGAAAGACAGCAGTCTTGGGGCTTTGATTTGTGCATTAATGTCCACAAACAGGAAACATAATGCTATTGTAAATGTTATTATTTTTTTCATTGGGAATTATTTGTTGTAAAGATTAAGAAATAATGAAGATGGACTATTTATAGGACGTAAATAGTTAGAGTTGCTTTTTATTGATGTATGGTAATTTATAAATTCTGCGCCTTCTGTTCTATATCTTTGCATAAATTCCGCATTTAATTGAATACCATAATCTCTGATTTCATTCAAAAACTGAGTCAATGATTTGGATTTTCCTCCAAACATTTCTATGCTGCCAAATACACCGCCTTCTCCTGCCATGCTTGTGACAATAAGTTTTGCCTCGTACTCGGCGTTATAGTTTGGATCAGTAAGTATTCCCTTAGCGTCCTGATATGCATGGACAAACTCCTCCGCGTAAGTCGCTGTGCCGACATTGTCGTTTCCGTCATAGAATGTAATGGTGTTTGTTTCAGGGTCATATTGTCCCGGCACATGCGAGCCGTCAGCCCGTTGCGATGTAGTGCCGAAAGCGAGATAAACTGTCGTATTTTCTTTGTCGTTGAGAAAATTGTAAATTTGTTTGAAAACATCGCTGAACATCACATTCTCATGAGTGGCATTAACTTTTCTCTTTTGCTCCTCTGTAAGATTGTCGTAGTTCACCTCCAATCCTGTGGGGTCGGAGAAACGGAGGGGGTTGCAGAGGGAGTTCGCGTAGGGTGATATGGAGGGGTATTTCTCGCAGAGGGGATCCATAGCTGTGAACCTCATCAGTAGGCTCTCCATTACGCGTGCGTTGTTGTCGTACCAGCCGTTTCCGAGCTCGTCGTAATAGGCCAAGCCTCCGAAGCATTCCGGGCCGGGGTCGGCCAGCCACCGCCGCTCTACGGGGATTCCGGAGGCGGTGTAGTCGACGGCGCGGACCACGTTGCCGTCGCTGTCGGTCTCTACCCTGACGTTTCCGAGATGGTCGCGTATGTAGAAGCGGTACTCACCCACACCGGTTTTCGGGTCGTAGAGCACATAACCGGCATCGTTGTAGATGCGGTAGCGCATCGTGCTGCCCGTTTCATGCTCGCCGACAATTGGGCCGTAGAAGTAGCGTGAAAAGTCGTGGAACTTGTAGCTTTCATCTCCGGATGCCGTTCCGGCGGTTTCGACGGTGTTCAGGTATCTGAGCGTTATGCGCTCCGATATTTTTGTGCCGTCGGCTCGGAAGATGTTTATCATCCTGTTCTTGTTGGCGAACTTCACCTCTAAAGGCTGCGCAAGACCATAGACATACCTCAGCGTGTCGATGCCCCGCGTGTCGTCGCGTATAAGCCGTCCTACGGCATCGTAGCGCACGGGGTCGAGCGGAATGCTCCCATGGTAGAAAGGCATTTTGGGTAGCTTGCCGAGATAGTCGGCATCCTTTATCGCGCTTGTCACCCTCATTATTTGGTTTCCGTTGTAGATGAGTTGCACGATATCCCAATGTTGTCCGCCGTAGTCCCTGCTGAAAGACACTACGTTCCCGTTGCGGTCATAGCGGTAACGTTCCTCAAAGGGCGTGTATCCGCCGGTGTCTCCGGAGCAGTCGGCGGCTTCGGTGATTCGGTCGAGCGCGTCGTAGGTGTAGGAAATCTTGCGCATGGCGAGCGTTGGCGAGCCGTTGGCGATGTTGAGCGACGAGACCTCCGTGGCCGACAGGTTGCCGGAGAACGACACCGGCCCGTCGAACGGGTTGTCGGTGTAGTGCAGAGCCTGTCGGAAAAGGCTTCCGGAGAGTCCGGTCACCTGCCCGCGTGGGTTGTAGGAGAACTCCGTCGTGTGTCCTCCGGCGGCATCCGGTATCCTTTCCGTTATCAATCGACCGAGCCTGTCGTACCCGTTCACCTTAATTACCCGCCAATACGCTTTGTCGCCGTACCTGTGGCTGACAAAGGCAAGGCGGTCGCCGTTGTCGTAGGCGTAGAGCGTCTCGCCCGACACGGGCGGTGTGGATTTGCTGTCGAAATAATACATTTTGCTCTTTGTCTGTGTCGGCATCCCCCTGAAATCGCGGTTGGTGACGGTGTAGAAAGTATATCCCTCGTGGTACTCCTGCGCGCATTCCACTATCGGGTTGGCAAACCGGTCGTAGACGGTTGCCGTTATCCACACCTGCCCGCCGCTGACCATCGCTTTGCCGGTTGGCAGCCCGGTGGCGTCGAGCAGGCAGCTGTCGGCGGGGTATCCCGGCAGGTTGAACGGCAGCTCGTCGTTCCATTCCTGCCTGTTCCAATGGCTGTAGTTGTCGTAGAAATATGCTATTTGCCGGGTGAAAGTGCCGTAACTGTCGTCTTGATGTGCGTAAAACAGCTGCATGTCGTAGTCCTTCTCCGGCTCTGCGGTGACAACGAATTTCCTGTCGAGGAGCTGCGCCTGCAGCCATACCCTCCCGGCCTCTCCCATTTTGGAAGCGCCCATTGCCGTGGTTCCTTCGAGAGCCTTACGGCCTTTCGCGTCGTATTTTATGGCGTGCCATACACCCTGCCTGCGCTCGTCGCCGTTCTGCGAGTAGACAAGATGCCCGGCCTTGTCGTACACGAAATATTCCGGCTCGCATCCAGGCAACTTTCGCTCGATCATGCGGTGCCGGCTGTCGTAGCGGTACCGGTAGCAATAACGATCGAGAATGCCGGTATCGCACCGTCCGGGCGAAGTCACTTTCGACGCGCCCTCCGGGCTGAGCATGTAGCGCAGGTCGCCGTAGATGTCGTAGATGAAATACGTGTCCGCCGGCAGTTGGTTCGACATCACCCTGCGTTCTAATACGGTCCGTCCGCGCTTGTCGGTGAAGACGTAAGTCTCGTGTCCGTCCTCGTTGGCCGAGCATGTCACTTTCAGCCTGTTTTCAGGGTATACGCCGCGGTTTTCCAGCGTGTCGCCGTTGAGCTTGAACAGCGTGCAGGCATACATTCCGGAGGCTTGGTTGAACGAGTAGGAGAGCGACACATGCCTTCCCGCGAGGTCGTCGCCCGGCTTGTACTCGCCTACAGGCCTGCGTGTCTGGTCGTCCTCATAGAGCGTTTCCGAGAAAGGGCGGCTGTCGCCGTACTGCTCCTCTCCAAGCCTGATGATGTCGCCGCGCGTGACGAAACTGCCGTCGTCATTTCCCGACTCCACCGGCAGGAACTTCCTTACGGGCAGATTCCGGTAATTGTACTCCGTATGGGTGGCGATGTCGTTGCCGTCGGGCGACGATGCCACTGCCACACTCTCAATCTCGCGACTGAGCCCGTCGAAGTATGTGACGGTCACTTTCGCCGCGCCGCCCGACGTGGAGGGGTCGGACGCGCTCGGCGTTTTCGGCTCTGTCACCCTCACATAGTTCATTCCGGGGGTCTGCCCGTGCGCCGTCGCTCCCGCCGCAATCACCGCCGCCACCGCAACTATGTGGAATATATTTGAATGTGACATATTTTTACCATTTATAATTTCAGAACCTTCTCAGAATAAATCTCTCCGTTGATTTCCACCATTATCAGGTATTCACCGTCGATATAGCCGGACATTGGCACATCGATTGAGTTTGTCCCTTTGCTGCCGGCATCCTCTTCCCTCCACATCAGTTTCCCTGAAGAGGAAAAAATGCTGATGTCGGCAACCGCGCCGTCGGGCAGCATGTACTTTATAGTAAGAACAGAAGTTCCGGACGAATTGTTTATGGAGCATTCCACACCGTAATCAGTTTTGTCGTCTGTCATGCCGTTGCCATGATATGGGGCATTCTGCCTGCCGGTTGGATTTGCGCTATGTTTTCCGCATAAAAGAGGGTAGCGGAGATTGTCGTATAGGTTATTTCTTGCTTCCTCATTTTCGGGGTCGTATGCCAAATCGAAAATTTGTGTTTTGGGAGATGTGTAGAATGCCAGCGACATGGAATCTATCGGCACGCCGTATTTGGTGATTGTATAGTCGCGGCGTTCGAACACAGGGTATCGGAATCCTTCGGCATACCAACGCCATATTTCTATATGGTGCAATATGCTGTCGTTTTTCAGCCAATGGTTTATGGAATCTTGAGAGAACAGTGAGGAGTCGTTTGTGTAACTGAACGAGCGTTTGAAATTTGTTGAGATTGAAGTAGTGCCTGTGCGCAGGTAATGTGTTCTGATGACATTCTTTAAGGTGTCGCCATCCGGCAATATGGCAGAACCGGCGGCATCGGCGCAAACATACGACCATCCGGCGTTGCGTATATGCAAACGTTTCCCATAACTGCCTTCACCATAGAAAAAGCCTGCTACGGAATCTCCGTATTGCATAGGGTAGCGCATCACCAATTCCGGAACAGGATATTCCACATACATTCCGGCCTCAAAAAATCCGGAAAGGAAAAGCGAGTCATTGCGGTAAACGTAGTTGCTGTTTCTGTGATTCTCGTATTCAGATATTCCGGATGCGGCATTGTTATATTCCGTAGATGATTCTCCGGAGTTTCTTGTTTTGGAGAAATTCCACAGGCATTCAGATCCGCGCTTGCCGGGATTGAAAGGCTTTAAAGTCGTTTTTCCTATAGAATCGCACATATTCAATCCGTTGCAGTCCCATGTCAATTTATGCGACGGAAACGACACCACCGGAATTGACAGCAAAAAGACAGCGATTGCAGGTAAATAGTTATTCAGCATAATGATAATCGTATTTTCTTATGAAATATCCGTTAAAATCTTTTACGTCCGACAACCTGCCGAAATCATCATAAGTGAAATTTGTGGTGATGCCGCGAGAATCGGTAGCCGAAACCACACCGATAAGCCAATGATATGCCATAGTTGTAACCTCATAGCCAACAAACTTCTTTCTCAAAGCCGCCATTAGTCCTTTTATCCTTTCGCTGTCGGTTATCCACCACAGATTTTCAGGAGTATAGCCTAATTCGGATAAGCCTTCGGCCAATTTGTCATACTCAAGGTTTTTCACCTCGATTACGGGATAAGAGCCTTTGTATCCCCACAGATATGAGGCGACAACATCACCGTTATATTTTATTTGCACTATATTTCCGTTTGTGTCATAGTTGTATTCATATTCCGGTTTGGTGAATAAGGACATAAGCAAGCGGTGTCCGCCGGTTTTGTTGCCTAAATTCAACGAGGATGTGGCCGCATATCCTTTTGTCGAAGATCCCGGCGCATAGACAGCTTTCAGCAAATGTGAATCGGGATAATATGTCATGCGCCTGCCGTCAACAATTTTTCCGTCGACAACTGATACTTCTAATTCGACCAATGGCAGATATTCATCATCTACTTCTTCATAGACATAGAATGTTTCTGTGACAGTGCCGTCGGAGTCGGTAAATTTCTTTGAGCGTATCAGTTTATAGTCTTTTGAGGAGGTATATTTGTCGTTGAAATAGGTATATTCTGTTTTTGTATTGTAAAAATCATCAGGATCTGAGCCATTAAAGCCGCCGATGTCGTCACCTTCGATTACTGTTTCCGATTTCAGCGTCTTGTTATACGGAATAAGTTGATATTTGCCTATAGAGTAGTCTATACCACGTCCGGCCATTCCGCTGTAGGTGAAATCAGCCACGCGGAACATGTTGGTGGTGAATACATGCTCCTCCGGATCTTCATGTATGTTGTAATCGTATTTGTAGACCAAATAACCGGGAGCTGTAGAGCCTGAGCCTCCCGACTTGTTGTAGCGTTTCTCCAACAAGTTGCCGCGTAAATGGGCTTTTGATGTCCACATTTGTTGAGATGTAGGCTGCGAAGATAAAAAATCCGTATTGTTGATGTCGTTGTATTCTGGAGTTTTCTGTGAAGAATAGATATAAGTGACAGTGTTTTCACCACCGGCTTCAGGGTCGAGAGGATCTCCTATTTTCTTTACGTAACGTTCGGCTACGGCCTCATATTCCACTCCTTGCCGTCCCAAAGGAGTGGAATAAAGTCCTTCTGTCGAAAGTGAAATCAGCTCCGTATGAATTAACCCCATTGCCGTTGTTGACAAACTTTTTGGAGCAACAAAATCATAATAAGAAAGAAATTGCGGCTCGCGGGATATTGTGCCGGATGAGAAAGTTGGGTCAAGCACTGAATAAAGATATTGTTTGGTTATCGAATCGTTGTCGCTTGCCACTGATGATATGTATTTTATTCGCAAGCCAGGCCAATAACGTTTGTGTGTCACTTCTGAGTCAAACTGTACGGCTTTGTTGTGGATTAAGATTTTGCCATAGTCGGCCGGCCCTTCCTCAAAACGGTTGATAAGTTCGGTATTGGCCGGAGCATTTTCAAACGAGCCTCTCGGACTGCGCAATTCCACCGTGTAGGTGCCTTTTTCCAAAGGAACATAAACAGGACTTCCATCACCTACGGTTTCTCTGTCGATAAAAAATCTGGCGAGTTCTTTTTTATTGCCTGACACTTCGTTTTTGATGAACACGACATGCGGATAATCAATCGGTGTGGAAACATTTAAGAGATGATCATGGCTTGCGTTATAGTCAGGCCAATCAAAAATAAATTCGTCCAAATGCTTGAAATAAGTTGATAAATCCATAGTGACTTCAGCCTCCTCTCCGACACCGAAATTATCTACTTTGAGCTTTTCATAGCCTATAAGTCCGCATAATTCCGTGTCGCTTGTCGAGGTTATCTCCACAGTCGAGTCTGTTACCCTTTTATCTTTTATGTATCCATACTCGTTAGGTTCCCAATAGAAAGTGGTTTTTCCTCCTGTAGGGTAATAAATGGATTTTAATGAGCCGTAAATGCAATTTTCCGGCGATACGTCTCTGTTGGCAGTAGCTCCCATGACATACGTATCGTCAAGTTCGGGATATGTGTCGGTGTTGCCTGCTCCGTTATAATATCCTCCGTAGTCGGCGTCTTGCCAACGGAATGGTAAATATCCGTCCATCAGATGATAGTCGAATTTATAAATGTCAAGGGAATTTTCTTTGACATATTCCAGCAGCCTGTGATTGCTGTCGTGTAAAGAGCGATAACCTATTTTAAAGTTTTTCACAATAGCACGGTTGTCGTCATTTGTCACGACTTTGATGCCGGAAACATAATCTCTGTCATAAGTGAATTGTACGATGGCGGCACTGCTTTCTATCGCTGACAAAAGTTTGGTATAATAAACTATTGTTCCTCCGCCGTAATGTGCGCCGAACCCATACTCTTTGTCGAATTTATATTCTCCGCCGGTTTGCAGCAGTCCCGCTCCGTTGGCAGAAACGCGTTTCTGCCCGAACTCTTTATAATGGAATATTATGCTGTCGTTATGTATATTATTAATTTTCGACAAAAGCCATGCGGAAGTGTAGTATATAGAATCGGTCTGTTGCGGCAGATTTATCGGGCCGAAACTGAATACATGCTTACTTTTCTCTTCGATGTCGAAATAATACTTTGTCCCTTCCTCGTCTGTCATTACAAATTCCAAAGGATATGAGCCGAGAACTGTTGACGGTGATATTTCGACCGCCGATGTGGAACTTATTACAGCTTTGTTGGTATTTCCGATGTCGTATATTAAAGTTCCGGCGTTATTGTTGAAATTAAATTGGAATATATCATTGGCGACATCAACTTTGCCGGATTCGTAATCACTGCATAAATTGAGTATTGTGGCAATGTTTTCTTTTTGCGCCTCAGTCAGATTGCCGGGGTCGTATCCGTCCTGTTTGCTCATTATATAGTTGCGGAATTGTTTGTTGTTGTCGGAGAGTTTAAGTAATCCCGTGCAACCCCGATTTTGCATTTCGTCAGGCAGTCCGTATACCGAACGGCTTATTGCGCCTCCGGCAATCAGAGTCCAACCTAATCCGAGATTGCTGTCTTGCTCGTCGACTTTTATGCCACCGCCGTGATATGAAATTTTTATGGGAATTGAGAGTTTGCCTTCGGATAAAGTGTATAAATCAAAACTGATGTCGGGTATGCCTGTAAAATAGCTTACGGGAAATTCTGTGTATTTCATGTTGCAAGACATATCAATTCTTCTTACCCATTGAAAACAAGGGACTTACAAAGATTGTCAGCTTAACAGGTAACGATATGGAAACCAGCGGGCTTCTATATTCTACAATGTTCTGCACTAATCAAAAGAACGCT
>CALUMI010000004.1 GCA_944321725.1 uncultured Muribaculaceae bacterium | reverse complement strand
TCAAAACGACCTGACAACGACTCTGTCAAACCTTGTTGAATCGAAAGTGAAGAAGACCCTAATATCACCAATTTTATTGGGATATTATTAAATGTATCCATATCCCACTCTTTCTTAGCCACTTCACTCCAATTATGTACTTTCTGAACCTCATCTACAGCCAAAACAAGTTCACGCCCCTCTTTTTTCTGCAACAACCTTGCTCTATACCACAAATTTCTCAGCCACAAACTATCTGTCCCGATTATGTCGTCCGCAGTCTCAAATAGATATGGGATATTAATCGCCGACAGGACTTGCTTTATCAAAGTGGTTTTCCCCACCTGACGCGATCCGTAAATCACTTGGATAAATTTTCTCGGTTCTTATATTCTGTTCTTTATTAGCTGAAAATAAGAACGTTGCATAGTGTTTGGAAATTTTGTGAGGTTATGCTAATAATTTTATTAGGCAAAGATAATAAATCTCCGGATTTATTCAAAATTATTGATGTAAGCGCCATTCTTATTGCCACCAATATTTTTCTGTAAACGGATGAATTATGCTAAATTTGCCGGTAAATTTGTGTTTATGAGAAAATTGATTTTTTTGACAGTGCTACCAATGCTGTTGTTGTCGGCATGTGGTGATGACGAATCAATGGTGATTACCTCTTCCAAGCAGATTTCCCTGCATAAAGGCGAACAATCGCAAATTGAGGTCATTTCGGAGCAGCCTGTACGTTTCGGCAGCATGGATGAGTTTCATGCCACTGTGGATGAGAACGGGTTGATTACGGCTAATTATGTGGGAGAAACAATGGTGGGCGTTAAAAGCGGTTCCGAACAGGATTATATCACGGTTAATGTCGTGCCTGTCAGCTCGCTGCTCGTAGAGCCGTATCATTCGGATTTTACGGTCAGGAAAGATATCATAGAGAAAATGTACGGAGAAGAATATTCCTCTTCCGGAGATGGGATAATCTATACTCTTGACGAGATGGGAGCATCGGCAAGTTTCGGCTTTTATTTTGCAGGCGATAAGGATGTGCTCTATCGGTCGGAAGTAGTTTTGAAACCGGGCACAAGTATGGATGCCGTAAAGCTGTTTCTTGAAGAGCGGTATATGCCTGTGGCCGGTGAGGAAGGGAAATATCAGGATACTTTTGATGGCGGAGCAGGTACGGTGTTTGTCAGAGTCGCTGAAAATGACGAAGGCATAATCACGGTTTCCTATTCTAACGTGAAATGACTGTCCGGACATGGTTTTGTCTGTTTGCAAGACACTCCTCTTTGGCTTGACATGTTTTAGGGTAACAAGTTCGCGTGTTGGAATAAGGTGCGGCTTACAGACGACGCGGCGAGGAAATTAGGGGTTGTTGTGTTTATTGCTCAGAATGGCAGGCGATAATTGCGCAGCTCTTTTCTGAGGTTCATGGCTTTGCTTTCTGTCAGCGAGTCAAGTAATTGCCAAAAACGAGGACCGTGGTTCATTTCAACCGTGTGCGCAAGCTCGTGAAGCAATACATAGTCGGAAAGATGTGGTGGGAGGAGCATGAGATAGCACGAAAGATTGATTGTGCCGGCTGCCGTACAGCTTCCCCAACGGCTTCGCGCCCCGTTGATTTTCACTTTTTTATATTTCAGATGATGCCGTTGTGCAAACATTTCCAATATTGGTGGCAGCACCGATGCGGCACAATGTTTCATCGCACGTATGATGCCGTTGCGGATGGTTGTTTGTGCGGCCTTATCGCTGAAATCGGTATTGGCGGGATAGAAAAGTGTCACCTCGCTTTCTTCGTAATGAAGTGTGAAGTTACGGTTTCTGCCGGGCAGGAGTTTTAGCATGAAGCATTCGGTGCGGATCCGGAAATCGGGGCCGATTGTCTGTGGCTTGATTCTCTCAAACGAGGGCAGCAGTTGTTGGCGGTACCGGTCGACGCTTTCAATGATTGTGGCGAGTTTTGTATAGGGCGGCACCGTCACATGGAGGCCGTCGGCGCGGACTCCGAGCGATATGTTGCGGGCATTGGAGCGTGTCCCTACTATTATTTTGCCGAAATCTTTGTCTTCTAATATTCGTCTTGTCATTTTTTCGGAGTTTGGCTTTGGCAAATTTAGCCATAGTTCTGTAAATATAGCTACAACAACCGCCTTTTAGGATAATTATCAGGCCGATGCGATAATAGTGCGAGTGGGAAATTTTCAGAAATTTGCGTTATGAATGTTGCTTTAGGAAAAAGTGGGATTAGCTGGTTGGCGGCTTTGTCGTTGTTGTCGGCGGGGTGTGATATGATAGAATATCATCCTTACGATCTTGACATAAACGGAAAAACGGATGTCAATAAAGAAAATATTGCCGAAATAGAAACTGTTTTGGATGGGAGAGACGGGATTTCATTTGCTGTGATAAGCGACACCCAGCGTTGGTATGATGAAACGGAAGATGCTGTGGCTAGCATAAATGCACGCGGCGACATCGACTTTGTGCTGCATACAGGCGACCTTTCGGATTTTGGCGCAAAGTTGGAGTTTGAGCTGCAGCGCGACATTTTGGAGAAATTGACGGTTCCTTATGTGTGCCTGCTTGGCAACCATGACTGTGTGGCTACCGGAAAGCAGGTGTTCAATCGTGTCTTTGGCGACGATAATTTTGTTTTTAAGGCGGGCAATGTGCAATTTGTTTGTGTCAATACCAACGCTTTGGAGTTTGACTATTCTGAGGCCGTCCCTGACTTGTCGTTCTTGGGCGGCGCAATCGAAAACAGTCCGGACGATGTGGATAAAACGGTTGTGGCCATGCATGCCGGGCCTTATTCTGAGCAGTTTAACAATAACATTGCCGATGTGTTTGAGTTTTATCTGCGCCGGTTGCCGGGATTGCAATTCTGTGTTTACGGGCATGGGCATCAGCTTGCTGCCGATGATTTTTTTGATGATGGGGTGATTTATTATCAGTGTCCGTGCGTAAAGAAGCGTGTCTATCTTCATTTCACCATTGACGAGAACGGTTATGAGTATGAGGCGGTGGATTTTTAGGCTGTTGGCAGCTTGTATGGTGTTGCAGACGTGTGGCGTTGTGCTTGCCGGTGCTGCCGATACAGTAGCTGTCCGCCGTTGGGATAAGCGGGTTAATTGGAAATACGACGGCTGGGAGCGGTTGAAGCCTAAAAACGTGAAGGTGCAGTATGCCGGAGGTATGGGATTTCTTTCTTTTGGAGCCGGTTGGGAATACGGCAGGCGCAATCAGTGGAACAGTGATTTTTTTGTTGGTTTTCTGCCGAAACGCTACTCCGACAAGCTGCATTTTACGTTTACGGTGAAGCAGACCTATACCCCGTGGAGCATTCGTGTGTGTGATTGGCTGTCGTATGAGCCGCTGACCTGCGGACTCTATTTCACGGCAATCAACGGAGAGGATTTTTGGCAGCGTGAGCCGGGAAAATATCCTAACCGTTATTATAATTTCAGTTCAAAAGTGCGCACTTCGATATTCTTGGGGCAGAGCCTCACGTTTTATCCGGACAGGTATGAGTGGCTGCGCGGGATCGGGGTGTTTTACGAGATTGGCACCAACGAGCTGTATATAGTCAGCAAGGCGACAAACCGTACAGTCAGTATGCGCGACATTCTGCGTTTTTCTTTCGGGGTGAAGATGCAGATTTTTAAGCCCCATTGAAGTTTTGGCATTCTTATGAGCCTGACGTGAAAAATCGAATTCTTTATATACCTTTGCAATATCAAATTGCTGTAATGAAAATTTCCGAATTATGTGATTTGTTCGATACATTGTCGCGGCGTAAGGCTTTAAGCGACATTATTGGCAACAAACAAATAAAAACTTTTGCGTTGGACGGGCTTGCAGGCTCGTCGGCGGCAATGCTTTTTTCCCGTTTGCCGGAGAAAGAATCTCCTTATTTGATTGTTGCCAACGACCTCGACGAGGCCGGCTATCTTTACAATGATTTATGCCGGATAAACGGTGATACAGACGTGTTGCTGTTTCCCTCGGGATATAAGCGCGATATAAAATACGGACAAGAGGATCCTCCGTCGCAGATTTTGCGGGCGGAAGTGCTGAATCGGTGGGACGACGGCAGACTCCGATGGGTGGTCACATATCCGGAGGCTCTTGCCGAAAAGGTCGCCTCGAAGGAAAAAATCAAGTCGGAAACGCTGCAATTCACAAAAGGCGGCATTGCCGACATGACTCTGACGGCGCAAAAATTGCGGGAATACGGGTTTAATGAGGTCGATTATGTGTATGAGCCGGGGCAGTTTGCCGTGCGCGGCTCGATACTCGATATTTTTTCTTTTGCCAACGAGTTGCCTTACCGTATAGATTTTTTCGGCGATGAGATAGAAAGCATCCGTACATTTAACATAGAAACGCAATTGTCTGAGCAGCAGACAGACAGTATTTGCGTTGTAAACAATATCAGCGGGCATTCGGCAGGAGCGCGCTCGCTGCTGTCGTATGTGGGCAATGACACTGTATTGCTGCTTCACGACCGCGAATGGCTTGAGTCGCGCATAAAAGCTGTCGCGTCCGAAACAATTTCGGAAAGCACTGTAATAGCAAAAGAGGGCGATGCGAATGCGATGCTTAACATTGTCGACCCGGAAGAGTTTATATCAGCGCTCGATGCGTTCCGGCAGGTGCATTATGGGATGAACAATACCGGGAAATATGATGCCCGTATTGCTTTCAACTGCTCGTTGCAAGGCGTGTTCCACAAGAATTTCGATATAATCAGCGAATCGTTCAAAGAATTTGAGGGTAAGGGATATAAGATTTACATACTGTCGGACAACGAGCCGCAGTTTGAGCGGTTGCGGATGATTTTCAGCGACCGTGGCGACCGTATCCCGTTTGAGCCCGTTCTCAACACGGTCCATGAGGGGTTTGTTGACCATGACTTGAAAATCTGCGTATTCACCGATCATCAGATTTTCGAGCGGTTTCATAAATACACGCTCAAAAGCGACCGTGTGCGTTCCGGAAAACTTGCGTTGTCGTTGAAAGAGCTGTCGCAAATCGAAGTGGGCGACTATATTGTGCATGTCGACCATGGTGTGGGTAAATTCGGTGGCTTGGTGCGGACGAATGTCAACGGAAAGATGCAGGAGATGATAAAGCTCACCTATCTGAACGACGACAAAATTTTCGTGTCGATTCATTCGCTCCATAAACTTGCGAAATATCGTGGGAAAGAAGGGGTTGAGCCTCGTCTTAACAAACTTGGGTCGGGTGCGTGGAACAAGATGAAAGAGCGCACAAAGAGCAAGCTGAAGGACATCGCCCGCGACCTCATAAAACTTTACGCCGCCCGACGCGATGAAAAGGGCTTCGCGTTTTCTCCCGATGGATATTTGCAGCAGGAGCTTGAGGCCTCGTTTATCTATGAGGACACTCCTGACCAGCTTAAAGCGACACAGGCCGTCAAGGCGGATATGGAGAGTGACCGCCCGATGGACAGGCTGATTTGCGGTGATGTTGGGTTCGGGAAGACGGAAGTGGCCATCAGGGCAGCGTTCAAGGCCGCTGTCGACGGAAAGCAGACAGCTGTTCTTGTGCCCACGACAGTGCTTGCTTATCAGCATTTCATTACCTTCTCATCGCGTTTGAAAGATTTTCCTGTAAAAGTGGATTATCTTACGCGCGCCCGGAAGCCAAAAGACGTGAAAACAATACTTTCCGAGCTCGCCTCCGGAAAAATCGACATAATAATAGGCACTCATAAGCTGATTGGCAAAGGGGTTAAATTCAAAGATTTAGGCTTGCTGATTGTCGATGAGGAGCAAAAATTCGGGGTTGGTGTCAAAGAGAAATTGAAGCAGATGAAAGTGAATGTCGATACGCTCACCATGTCGGCCACTCCGATTCCGCGTACTTTGCAGTTCTCATTGATGGGAGCGCGCGATCTCAGCACTATTAACACCCCGCCGCCCAACCGTTATCCCATATTGACGACAGTTGCCGCCCTCGATGACGATATATTTCGCGAGGCTGTTAATTTTGAGCTTGCACGCGGCGGACAGGTCTTTGTCGTAAATAATCGTATCGAGCAGCTTTTCGAGCTTGAGGCGAGGGTTCGCCGGCTTGTCCCCGACGCGCGTACAGTGGTGGGGCACGGGCAAATGCCGTCTGACAAGTTGGAGCAGACAATTATCGATTTTGCCGCCCATAAATATGATGTGCTTCTTGCCACTACCATAATAGAGTCGGGCATCGATATGCCGAATGTCAACACGATAATAATCAACAACGCCCAAAATTTCGGGCTTAGCGAGTTGCATCAGCTCAGAGGACGGGTTGGCCGGAGCAATAAAAAAGCGTTCTGCTATCTGCTTGTGCCGCCGGGATTGCCTCTCTCTCCTGTTTCGCGGCGCAGGTTGCAGGCTATCGAGAGTTTTTCTGATCTCGGGAGCGGAATCCATATCGCGATGCAGGACCTCGACATACGCGGAGCCGGCAATCTGCTTGGAGCCGAGCAAAGCGGTTTCATTGCCGATCTCGGTTATGAGACTTATCAAAAAATACTGAAAGAGGCTGTGCTCGAATTGAAAACGGAAGAGTTTGCCGACACGTTTGCCGATGAGAGCCGCGATGACAAGTCGTATACCTCCGACTGTACTATCGAAAGCGACCTCGAAATACTTTTCCCGGCCACATTTGTTCCGCAGGAGAGTGAGCGTATTCTGCTTTATCAGGAGCTTGACAACATGGAAACCCAAGAAGAGGTGGATGCTTTCTGCAAGCGTATTGAAGACCGTTTCGGAAAGATTCCCTATAAGGCCATGGAATTGATTTTGGTGGTGACGTTGCGGCGCATTGCGCGTACGCTCGGCATAGAGAAAATAGTGCTTAAGCAGGGCAGGATGCACCTGTATTTTGTTTCAGGCGACAATGTGGCTTATTACCAGTCGCCGGCTTTCGGACGTATTCTGCATTTCTTGCAGGACAATCCCCGGCGTTGCCAGCTGCGCGACAACAACGGCAAACGCTCGATGCTTATAGCCAACGTGCCGACCGTGCACGACGCGGTGGATATATTGAGCCTTATTTCATCGATGCAGACCATATAGATGAAACTTTATTGGCGCAAAACAAATATTACTTCTGTAAAAATCACTAATTTTGCAGTTAATAAGTAAATTCACATTTTAAATCATACATTATGTCTTTTCCTATAATGACAGCAGAACAAGCCGCCGATTTGGTGCATAATGGCGCTACGGTGAGCTTTTCGGGCTTTACTGCGGCGGGCACACCGAAAGTGGTGGCTCCGGCTATCGCCGCCAAAGCCAAAAAAGAGCATGAGGCCGGACGGGAGTTTAAGATTAATGTGTTTACCGGAGCGTCGACCAACGATTATATCGACGGGGAGCTCAGCCGCGCTGACGCGGTAAATACACGTACGCCGTATCAGTCGTGCAAAGATACGCGCAATGCCATCAACTCCCATAAAATCCATTACTTTGATCTTCATCTGTCGCAACTTGCGCAGAACATGCGCTACGGATTTTTCGGCAAAGTCGATTTTGCCATTATTGAGGCAGCCGACGTGACTGATGACGGGGAAATACTGCTTGGCGCGGGTATTGGAAATATCCCTACTTTTGCGCAAATGGCCGAGAAAATAATAATCGAGCTTAACGAGCATATCCCGTCGGAAATACGCGGTTTGCATGATATTTATGTGCCGGCCGATCCCCCTTATCGCCGTGAGATACCTATCTACAAGCCATCTGACCGCATCGGCTCGACTGTGCTTAAAGTCGACCCGAAGAAAATAGTTGGGATTGTGCATTCGTCGAGCAGCGACCATGTGCACGGTTTTGCTCCAATTGATGAAACGACAATGCGCATCGGCGAGAATGTTTGCAAGTTTCTTGTCGGAGAATTGCGCGCCGGACGTATTCCTAAAGGATTTTTACCGTTGCAGTCGGGTGTGGGCAATATTGCCAATGCCGTGCTCCACGGGTTGGAGGAGAGCGCGGAAATACCGCAATTTGAGATGTACACTGAAGTTATTCAGGATGCGGTGATTGACCTTATGGAAAAAGGTAAATGCCGTTTTGCAAGCACATGCGCTCTCACGTTCTCCGACGAAACGATGGACCGCTTTTTCGGAAATATCGATTTCTTCCGCGATAAAGTGCTTATCCGTCCGGGTGAAATCTCCAACAATCCGGAAATAATACGCCGGCTTGGCCTGATAACGATGAATACCGCGCTTGAGGCTGATATATTCGGCAACGTCAATTCCACTCATGTGACAGGCACGAAGATGATGAACGGCATAGGCGGATCGGGCGACTTTACCCGCAACGCCTATATCTCGATATTCAGTTGCCCGTCGATAACTAAGGAAGGAAAAATAAGCACCATCGTTCCGATGGTTTCGCATCTCGATCATAGCGAGCATTCGGTTGCTGTGTTGATTACCGATCAGGGTATAGCCGACCTGCGCGGAAAGGATCCGGAAGAGAAAGCGCATCTGATTATTGAGAATTGCGCTCATCCGGCATACCGGCAGTTGCTGCGCGATTACTTGAAACTCGGAAAGGGCGGCCATACTCCGCACTGCTTGCGCGCCGCTTTCGGTTTCCATGAGGAATTTATGAAATCAGGTGACATGTCGAAGACCGATTGGTCCGCTTATTGCTGATTGTCTAAGGAATATTCATAAATGTTGGTTCTCCCTGCCGGATGTTATGCCGGGAGGGAGATTTTTTTGTCAATGGTTTGCCGCTCTTTTCTCGCGCTCTTCGCTGACAAGCAGCAGCAACTCCTCTTTTACGGCTTCGGGAAGCGCGATGCCGCGCAGTTGCAGCGAGCGCGCCCAGCCAGCTATGTCGTCGGGCAGCAGTGTGAGCAGCACATCGCGGAATTGCTCGGTCTGCTCATTGGTGTAGGCGTCAGGCGAGATGCCGGCATACTCGTCTAATTCTTCGTCGTCGTAATACACTATTTCTGTGGAAACGCCCTGCAGCAGTGAGTCTTTCTCGCATGTGATGTGCATTCCGCAACAAACTTGTTCAGCAGGTAGTTGCTTTTCCGCTTCGTTGTCAGTGGGTGCCGCCGGCTTCGGGTTGCGACGCTCGCGGGCTTCTCCAATGCGGTGGAAAATATACAGTATCAGTCCGGCTGATATTGTTGCCGCCAATATTATCAGTGCTCCTTTCATTCTGTTTCCTCCAATATGAAACCTGCTTGTCGCAAATCGTCCCAATATTTTGGGTATGATTTGTTTACAACTCCGGCATCTTCTATCGTCAAACCGGGAATTTTCAGTGCCGTCGGGGCGAATGCCATTGCCATGCGATGGTCCTTGAATGTCGATATGCGTAAATTTTTGCCGGTATCGGTTGTTTCACCATGCCATTCCAATCCCGCCGCGCCAAATGTGTGGCGCAGTCGGTAGCCTAATTTGCGCAATTCGCTTTCCAACGCCGCTATCCGGTCGGTTTCCTTTACTCTCAGAGTTTCCAATCCGTCTATTCTGAACTTTATGCCTCTCAGGCAGGCGGTCACGATTATTGTCTGTGCCAAATCGGGCTGTCCTGACAGGTCAAGATGCAATTCTCGGGTAATTAAAGAATTGTCATATCCGAGTATGGCACTGTCACCCTCGAATTGTGTTGTCACTCCGAAATTCCGGAAATATTCAGCCACGCGGCTGTCGCCTTGCAGGCTGTTCTTGCACAGCCCGTTTAATTTTATTGCTAAATCTGGGTTGAGGGCTTTTATTTCATACCAATAGCTTGCGGCCGACCAATCGCTTTCCACTGTCATTTCCACATTGTTGTATTTGCCTTCGGCTATTTTTACGTAATTATCGCCTGTTTCCACTGTCGCTCCGAATTGCCTCATGAGAGAGGCGGTCATCTCTATGTAAGGGCGAGAAATGAATCCGGTTGGAGAAACGAGTGAAAGCCCGCCTGTGACGTATGGCGCTATCATCATCAAAGCGGATATGTATTGTGAGCTTATTTCGCCTCTTATTTGAATTTCCCGGCCTTGTGATGACAGCTTCTTTCCGAGAATGTGCAATGGCAGGCCACCGCAGCCAACTCCGCCCGGAGGAATGACAGGAGTTATCTCTGCGCCAAGTCCGCGTAAAACGTCGGCAAGTTCGTCTATCGGGCGTTGGCGCATTCTTGGCGACCCGTCGAGCATCACATCGCTTCCTTGTTGCGAAGCGAAAAACGCGGTAAGAAAGCGTGTGGCCGTTCCTGCCGCGCCGGTGTTGACCGGCAGTGTCTGCCGCTTGTAGGAATTGCGGTAAAGGCGTAGCGCGTCGAGCATTGCCGTCGTGTCGTCGCACACGGCGATGTTGTGAAATTTGCCTTCATGGCCGGAGAGCTCGTCGATTATCAGCAATCGGTTGCTGATGCTTTTCGAGGCCGGCAGCATGACTTCTGTTGCCTTGACGCTTTTGTCGTGTCTTATACGGTAGTCCATCGATGTTGCATATATAAGATTAACAAAAGTACTAAAAAACGGCGATAACCTGACCATCGATTCCGGAAAACAGAAAATGGAAGAGTGCGATGACGTGCGGCTATTTTGTATTTGGCAAACAAAATCTTAACTTTGTAAGCGGCAACGGCAATGTCCCAAGCCGCTTTTTCTGTAAACATATACCATTATGATGAAGAAACTTATAGAATGCGTGCCGAATTTCAGTGAAGGGCGCAATATGCAGGTGATTAACCGTATCACTGACGAAATTAAATCTGTGAAAGGGGTGGTTTTGCTCGATGTCGATCCCGGAGAGGCTACAAACCGCACGGTCGTCACTTTTATAGGTGAGCCGGAAGCTGTGTGCGAGGCAGCTTTCAGGGCTGTGCGTAAAGCAAAAGAACTGATAGATATGCGTTCCCACCACGGCGAGCATCCGCGAATGGGCGCCACTGATGTGTGCCCGTTAGTTCCTGTGTCAGGTATCACTATGGAAGAAACGGTGGTTTATGCCCGTAAGCTCGCAAAGCGTGTCGGCGAAGAATTGGGCATACCGGTATATTGCTATGAGTCGGCGGCTTTTTCTCCCGACAGGCGCAATCTTGCGGTAGTCAGGGAAGGTGAATATGAAGGATTGCAAAACAAATTGGCTAATCCGGCAATGAAACCGGATTTCGGGCCTGATGAATTTACTGAGCCGGTGGCTAAAAGCGGAGCTTCCGTGATTGGAGCCCGTGACTTTCTGCTTGCGGTAAATTTCAATCTTAACACCACGTCTACCCGCCGTGCCAATGCCATTGCGTTTGATGTCAGGGAACGCGGGCGTGTCAAGCGTGAAGGCAATCCCATTACAGGAAAGAAAGTGATTGATGAGAACGGCAAAGAGGTGATGATACCCGGTACTCTCAAGGGTACGAAAGCCATCGGCTGGTATATTGCGGAATATGGCATCGCGCAAGTGTCGATGAATATCACCGATATTAATTCCACTCCTTTGCATGTGGCTTTTGAGGAGGTCTGCAACAAGGCGGCCGCGCGTGGGATACGTGTGACAGGCACGGAAATAGTCGGTATGGTGCCTAAGCGTGTGCTGATTGACGCAGGAAAATATTATTTGCGGAAACAGCACCGCTCGGCAGGCATAGCGGAAAGCGAGATAATCAAGATTGCCGTTAAATCGATGGGGCTTGATGATTTGCGTCCGTTCGAGCCTGATGAGAAGGTGATAGAATATATGATTGCCGATAAGTCGAAACGTCTTGTCGACATGACATGTGAAGGGTTTGCGGAGGAAACGGCAAGTGAGTCGCCGGCTCCCGGAGGCGGCTCGGTTTCCGCTTACATGGGTGCGCTTGGCGCGGCGTTGGCTGCAATGGTGGCCAATTTGTCGGCTCATAAACCGGGTTGGGACGACCGGTGGGAGTATTTTTCGCGGTATGCCGAAGAGGGTCATGCCGTAATGTCGGAGCTGATACGCTTGGTGGACGAGGATACGGCTGCATTCAATGGAATAATGAATGTATTCTCAATGCCAAAATCAAATCAACAGGAAAAAGAGGCGAGAGCCGAAGCGTTGGAACGCGCAACTCTATATGCCACAGAAGTACCGTTGCGTACGATGCGTTGCTCTATGCGCGCATTCTCTGTGTTGCGCGCCATGGTTGAGCAAGGCAACCCTAATTCGGTGTCGGATGCCGGTGTCGGCGCTTTGGCTGTGAGAGCCGCTGTTTTTGGTGCTATGCTTAACGTAAAAATCAACGCGGCCGGGTTGAAAGACAGGGCTAAAGCCGATGAGATGACGGCTGAGGCCGACCGTATTGCCGGCGATGCCTCGCGGCAAGAGAGTGAGATTATGGAGATGGTGGCTCGGATTATTTCAAAAAACAAATGATATATTGATTTATGGAAAAGCAACTAACTGATTTTCAGAAAGAGATACTTGCGGGGATTCCTGATGTGCTGCCTCCGTTGAAGCCTTACGATGAAAGCGTTAATCATGCACCGAAGCGCAAAGACATATTGACGGCGGAGGAGAAACGTCTTGCTTTGCGCAATGCCTTGCGTTATTTCGACTCTAAACATCACAAGCAGTTGATTCCTGAGTTTCTCGATGAGTTGAAAACCTATGGGCGCATATACATGTACCGTTTGCGCCCGGATTACGATATGCACGCGCGTCCTATCGACGATTATCCTTATAAATCACGGAAGGCCGCAGCAATAATGATGATGATTAACAACAATCTTGACAAGGCTGTCGCCCAGCACCCTCATGAGTTGATTACTTATGGCGGCAACGGCGCCGTATTCCAAAATTGGGCACAATACCGCCTTACGATGAAATATCTCGCGACGATGACCGATGAGCAGACTTTGGTGATGTATTCCGGGCATCCGTTGGGGCTGTTTCCGTCGCACAAGAGGGCTCCGAGAGTTGTTGTCACTAATGGCATGGTTATTCCCAATTATTCCAAGCCTGACGATTGGGAGCGGTTCAACGCGCTCGGGGTGTCACAATACGGACAGATGACAGCCGGCTCGTATATGTATATCGGTCCTCAAGGCATAGTGCACGGGACTACCATTACTGTGCTCAATGCCGCTCGTCGGCAGGAAGGCAGCCGCGCGGCATCGCTTGCGGGAAAACTGTTTGTTTCTTCCGGCTTGGGAGGCATGTCGGGGGCACAGCCAAAGGCGGCTGTTATAGCCGGTGTGGTAGGCGTGGTAGCGGAAATTAACCCGAAAGCAGTCAGGAAACGTTTTGAGCAGGGGTGGGTAGACGAGGTGTTTACATCGCTTGATGAGCTGATTCCGCGCATAAGAAAAGCTGTTGCCGACAAAAAGCCTGTTTCGATTGCATATCAGGGCAATATCGTTGACCTGTGGGAGCGTCTTGCCGACGAGGATATAAAAGTTGACTTGGGGTCGGATCAGACTTCGTTGCACAATCCGTGGGCCGGAGGCTATTATCCTGCCGGATTCACTTTGGAGGAGTCGAATGAGATGATGTCGTCTGATCCGGAGCGTTTTAAGGCTGAAGTTGAGAAATCGTTGCGCAGACAAGTGACCGCTATCAACAAACTTGCTTCCAAAGGAATGTATTTCTTTGATTATGGCAATGCTTTTTTGCTTGAGGCGTCGCGTGCGGGTGCGGATATCATGGGAGAAAACGGTGAGTTCCGCTATCCGTCGTATGTGCAGGACATCATGGGGCCGATGTTCTTCGACTATGGTTTCGGCCCGTTCCGTTGGGTCTGCACGTCGTGCCGTCCGGAGGATCTTGCCGTTACCGATCGCATTGCCGCCGAAGTGCTTGAGGAAATTGCCCAGACTGCTCCAGATGATATTGTCGGACAGTTGGAGGATAACATACACTGGATAAAGGAGGCCGGAAAGAATCATCTTGTTGTGGGCTCTCAGGCCCGTATTCTGTATGCTGATTGCGAAGGGCGCACGAAAATAGCAGAGGCGTTCAACCGTGCCATCCGCAGGGGTGAGATTTCCGCGCCTGTCGTGCTCGGGCGTGACCACCATGATGTGTCGGGCACCGATTCTCCGTATCGCGAAACGTCAAATATCTACGACGGGTCGAAATTCACTGCTGACATGGCTGTGCAGAACGTCATAGGCGACTCGTTCAGAGGCGCGACGTGGGTATCGCTCCACAACGGTGGCGGAGTAGGTTGGGGCGAAGTTGTCAACGGAGGATTCGGGATGGTGATAGACGGCTCTGAGGAATCGGCTGAGAATATCAGAATGATGCTTTATTGGGACGTGAACAATGGCATAGCCCGCCGTAGTTGGGCAAGAAATAAGGGCTCGATGGACACTATCAGGCGTGAAATGGAAAAGACTCCCGGCCTGAGCGTCACTATGCCAAATCTTGTTGACGATTCTTTGCTTGAAAATTTAAGTTTATAGTTTACAATATTGTTATGGAAGAAGTTCATCATATTTCCCCGGCTCCTGTTACGGTCGATGAGATAGCCGGGATAATTGAAGGAAAAAAGAAAATCGCTTTGGGCGATGAGGCAAAAGAGAGGGTGCTGCGTTGCCGGGAATATTTGGATAAAAAGATAGAAAGCTCCGATGAGCCGATATATGGCGTGACTACCGGATTTGGCTCGCTTTGCAATGTTTCGATTGACCATGACTCGTTACGCGATTTGCAGCGCAATCTTGTCATGTCGCATTCTTGCGGAATGGGAGAAGAGGTGCCGGAAGAGGTGGTGAAATATATGATATTCCTGAAAATAAGGTCGCTATGCTATGGATATTCAGGAGTGCAGCTCTCTACGGTGGAACGGCTTGTGGATTTTTTCAATAATGATATAATCCCTGTTGTGTATAAGCAGGGCTCGCTTGGAGCGTCGGGCGACCTTGCGCCTTTGGCCAATATGTGCCTTCCTTTGCTTGGAATGGGTGAGGTGAATTATAAAGGCGGGCGGCTTTCGGGAGAGGAGATAAATCGCCGTATGGGCTGGGAACCTGTAAATCTTGCGTCGAAGGAGGGGCTTGCTTTGCTCAACGGCACTCAATTCATGTCGGCTTATTCGGTGTGTAGCATTGTCAGGGCGAAGAGGATTTCGCGTTGGGCGGATTATATAGCGGCAATGAGCATAGACGCTTACGACGGGATGATAAGTCCTTTCCTTTCCCCTGTACATGCCGTGAGGCCTCATCAGGGACAGATTGACACAGCCCGTCGCATATACTGTTTATTGCAAGGCTCCGAGCTGATAGCCCGCCATAAGGAACATGTTCAGGACCCTTATTCGTTCCGTTGTGTCCCGCAAGTACATGGCGCGGTGAAAGACACGATTGCCTATGTGGAGAAAGTGATAACAACTGAAGTAAATAGCGCGACAGACAATCCTGTGGTTGTGCCTGATGATGACCTTGTTATTTCTGCCGGCAACTTTCATGGTGAGCCGCTTGCTTTGGTGAATGATTTTCTTGCGATAGGCCTGTCGGAAATAGCAAGCATCTCAAATCAGCGTACATATCAGCTCATTTCCGGCAAACGCGGTTTGCCTGCTTTTCTCGTGGCCAAACCGGGTTTGAACAGCGGTTTTATGATACCGCAATATGCCGTGGCTTCTGTTGTGAGCCAAAATAAGCAGCTTGCCACTCCGGCGTCGGTCGATTCCATAGAGTCGTCGCTCGGACAGGAGGACCATGTCAGCATGGGGGCCAACGCCGCGACAAAATGTGCCCGTGTTGTGGAAAACGTTTACAAGGTGCTTGGCGTTGAATTGATGAATGCGGCTCAGGCTTTGGAATTTCGCCGTCCGATGAAGAGCTCGCCCGCAATAGAGCGTTTGTTTGAAGAATATCGCAAGTGCGTGGATTTTGTGGATGTCGATAGAGTGATGTATACAGAAATAGCAAAGTCGATAGATTTTCTGAAAACTCACGATTATCTTTATGAGGACTGTCTATAAAAACATAAAGCAGCTTCTCGGAGCTTCTCGTGAGCCTGTGGGTTTGCTTGAGGGAAGCGAGATGGGGACTGTTTCGGTTGTCGATAACGCCTTTTTGGTGGTGTCCGACGGCGAAGTGGAGAATTTCGGCGATATGGCCGGTATTTCTGACGCGGATTTGCTTGACGCCGCTGTTGAGGATTGTTCCGGTATGTTTGTGTTTCCTGCTTTCGCGGATTCGCATACACATATAGTTTATGCCGGAAGCCGTGAGAGAGAATATGAGGATAAGATACGCGGCCTGTCGTATGTCGAGATAGCCAAACGAGGCGGAGGCATACTGAATTCCGCGGATTTATTGCGGCGCACTTCGGAAGACGATTTATTTGAGATGTCGTTGGAGCGTCTTATGCGCTGTGTGGAAGGCGGAACTGGCGCGATAGAGATTAAAAGCGGATACGGATTGTCGACTGAGAGTGAATTGAAGATGTTGAGAGTGATCCGCCGCTTGAAAGAGTCTGCTACTGTTGCTGTCAGAAGCACTTTTCTTGCCGCTCATGCTTTTCCCCGCGAATATGCCGGCAATCACGACGGTTATGTATCTCTTATTGTGAATGAAATGTTGCCGGAGGTTGCGAGAGAGGGGCTTGCCGATTTTGTGGATGTGTTCTGCGATGAGGGCTTTTTTACCGTAGGGCAGACCGGACGCATTCTTGAGGCTGCGGCAAAATATGGAATACGGCCTAAGATACATGCCAACGAATTGGCATGTTCGGGGGGTATACAGGCAGGTGTGGAATACAAGGCGTTGTCTGTCGACCATTTGGAGCATACAGGCGATGAGGAGATTGCCGCGCTGAAAGGTAGCGGTACGGTGGCTACTGTCTTGCCGGGAGCCGCTTTCTTCCTTGGTATGCCTTATGCCCCTGCACGGAGAATGATTGATGGCGGTTTGCCGGTGGCTGTCGCTTCTGATTATAATCCCGGGTCGTCGCCGTCGGCAAGCATGAAGTTTGTGCTTTCGCTCGCGTCGATAAAAATGAGAATGTCGCCTGTAGAGGCCTTGAATGCCGCTACTGTCAATGGAGCTTACGCTATGGGGCTTGGCGACGAATACGGCATCATTATGCCGGGACGTAAAGCAAATTTCATCATAACGAAGCCGATGCCTTCGTTTGCTTATTTCGGTTATTCTTATACTGAGAATCTTATTGAAAAGGTGATAGTTAATAAATAAAACTGACATGAAGACGATTGGATATATAATTGCGTCGCTGTTTGGCTTGTTTTTGGCACCGGTTGCCGACGCGGAGGTGAGAATGCCCTCGATATTTTCAGACAATATGATGCTTCAGCAGGATGCGGATGTCCGCATATTCGGCAAGGCCGGCGCGGGCGAGAGAATATCGGTTGTGTCGTCGTGGGGCGCGGAGAGTGCTGCCGTTGCCGATGCGGATGGCGAGTGGGAAGTGATGTTGCGCTCCCCGAAAGCTACAAACGAGCCTCAAACGCTTGAAGTCAAAGGAGAAAACATTGTCAGCATTTCCAATATACTGATCGGTGAGGTTTGGCTCTGTACGGGGCAGAGCAACATGGAGTATCCCGTTGGCCGGCAGGGTGACGGCAGTTGGGCGACAGGCATGATTGGCTCGGAAGAGGAGTTGGCCGACAGCGATTATCCCGATATACGGCTGTTTCAGGCCGCCCATCAGCTTTCTCCGGGTGGCGAGAAAGACGATGTGGCCGGAAAGTGGGTTGTTTGCAATGCCGATAATGCCGACAATTTCTCTGCGGTGGCGTTTGTGTTTGGCAAGCGTCTGCACAAAGAGCTCGGAGTGCCTGTCGGGCTTATACAGGACACTTGGGGAGGAACTCCCATAGAGGCATGGACCAAAATGGATGTGATGGATGGCAATCCGTGCTATACGGATGTGCTTAATATGTATGCCCGCGACAAAATGGAGAAAGAGGGATGGACTTGGCTTATCCCTTCAACTCTTTGGAATGGAATGATAGCCCCTATAGCTGGTTTTACTGTGAAAGGGAATATATGGTATCAGGGAGAGTCAAACGTGTATGTTGGCAAATATTATCGGCAAACGCTTATAAATTTGATTAATAGTTGGCGCAATGAATGGGAACAGCTCGACATGCCGTTTTATTTCGCGCAACTTGCGGCCTATTCCAAAGACCCGTTTGTCGGGATAAGGGACGCGCAATTTCAGGTGTGGCGCAAAAGCGGGCTTAGAAACATCGGAATGGTGACCACTGTCGATGTCGGCGACTCTCTCGACATTCATCCGCGCCACAAGCGTGAGGTGGGCGAACGGTTCGCCCTGTGGGCATTGGCGAAGCAGTACGGCAGGGATGTGGTATATTCCGGGCCGGTGTTTAAATCTTTGGAAACGAAGGGCTCGCGGTTGGTTTTGGCGTTCGACTATGCCGACGGCGGACTGTCAACGTCCGACGGATTGGCTGTGAAATCGTTTGAGGTTGCCGGTTCCGATAAAGTGTTTCATCCGGCTGTGGCGGAGATAAAAGGCGGACGGTTGGAGGTGTATTCTCCGGAGGTGGCTGAGCCTGTCGCCGTGCGCTATGCGTGGAAAGACTACTGCCGTGTAAACCTTGTCAATGCCGACGGACTTCCCGCTGTCCCGTTCCGTTCCGACAAATGGTAAAATAAAGCAATAGATATGAAAGTGTGTAGATATATATGTGCGTTATTGGCATCTCTTGTTGTGCCGGTGGCTGTCGCGGAGGTGAGAATGCCCTCGATATTTTCAGACAATATGATGCTGCAGCAAGATGCGGATGTCCGCATATTCGGCAAGGCCGGCGCGGGTGAGAGAATATCAGTTGTGTCGTCGTGGGGCGCGGAGAGTGCTGCCGTTGCCGATGCGGATGGCGAGTGGGAAGTGATGTTGCGCTCCCCGAAAGCTACAAACGAGCCTCAAACGCTTGAAGTCAAAGGAGAAAACATTGTCAGCATTTCCAATATACTGATCGGTGAGGTCTGGCTCTGTACAGGGCAGAGCAACATGGAATTTCCGGTTGGTAAAGACACTTGGTCAAAAGGTATGGTCGGGTGGGAAGAGGAGTTGGCCGACAGTGATTATCCCGATATACGGCTGTTCAGGGCTGAGCATCAGCTTTCTTTGGATGTGGAGAAAGACGATGTTGCCGGAAAGTGGCTTGTTTGCAATGCCGATAATGCCGACAATTTCTCTGCGGTGGCGTTTGTGTTCGGCAAACGTCTGCACAAAGAGCTCGGAGTGCCTGTCGGACTTGTGCAGGACGCTTGGGGAGGAACGATAATCGAGGCGTGGACTAAAATGTCAATAATGGAGGATAATCCGGAATATTCGGAAGTGTTGGAGAAATATTCGTTTGATAAAATGGATAAGGCCGGATATCCGTGGAAAGTGCCTTCTATTCTTTGGAACGGAATGATAGCCCCTATAGCTGGTTTTACGGTGAAAGGGAATATATGGTATCAGGGGGAGTCAAATGTATTCGTCGATAAGCACTATAAGGAGGCGTTGACTAATTTGATTAACAGTTGGCGCCATGAATGGAAGCAGCCGGACATGCCTTTCTATTTTGCCCAGATTGCTCCTTATGCCAATGCCCGTTCTTTGGGGGTTAGGGACGCGCAGTTTCAGGTGTGGCGCAAAAGCGGGCTGAAAAACATCGGAATGGTGGCAACGGTCGATGTCGGCGACTCTCTCGACCTCCATCCGCGCCACAAGCGTGAGGTGGGCGAGCGGTTCGCCCTGTGGGCATTGGCGAAGCAGTACGGCAGGGATGTGGTATATTCCGGGCCGGTGTTTAAGTCATTGGAAACGAAGGGCTCGCGGTTGGTATTGGAGTTCGACTATGCCGACGGCGGACTGTCAACGTCCGACGGATTGGCTGTGAAATCGTTTGAGGTGGCCGGTTCCGACAAAGAGTTTCATCCGGCTGTGGCGGAGATAAAAGGCGGACGGTTGGAGGTGTATTCTCCGGAGGTGGCTGAGCCTGTCGCCGTGCGCTATGCGTGGAAAGACTACTGCCGGGTAAACCTTGTCAACTCTGCCGGACTTCCAGCAGTCCCGTTCCGTTCCGACGATTGGAGTATATACCGATAATATTCAGCTCATAAACATGGAATAAGGATGTTATAATCAGTTTGATGGGTGGTTTTTAGAACGGCAAATCCCGCCCATCGCTTATGCGTGGCTCTTGAAGATAATTGGGTACTGATTTTGTCCGTCAATTCCCTCTTTTTGGCGGTCAAGGTCGCCATAGGACAATAAAAAAAGTCCCACAAAATATTGATTTTGTAGGACTTGTCTTTTTGTTGTCGCCTTTTGGCTTTTCTTTTGGTGATCCGCTTGGGGCTCGAACCCAAGACCCCAACATTAAAAGTGTTGTGCTCTACCAGCTGAGCTAGCGAATCATCATTATCGGCTAATCAGTTTCCTGATTGCGTGTGCAAAGGTATGGCGTTTTTTTGAATTGTGCAACACTTCCGCAATTTTTTAAGAAAAATAATTTCCTAAAATTTATATGCGGCTCCGATAGACATGTAAAAATCATCCCAATGGTTCACGTATTGGTATTTCAGTTCCAAGCCTATCGCCCATGCCGAGTTGATGTTGTAGTCGAAGCCTCCGCCGATGTTCAGGCCTATTTTGTTTACATCGTCGCAGTGGAAGAACAGTGGGCCGGCAAGCGGATAGATGTCGAAATTGCGCGGCAATTCGAAGCGGTAGCGAAAATCGGCGTCGATTGTGAGCGTATGCACGTCGTTGAAATAGTAGTTGAGTGTCGGGGCCACCTCAAAATTCATGGGCAGTTGGAATGTTACTCCCACTCCGAGCCCGAAATCGCTGCGCATGTTGGCTCTCATGTCAATCTGCCTCAGCCCTGCCGCCTGCGCTGCCATTGCCGATATGGCAAGCAGTGCCGTGAATAGTAATTTTTTCATAATGCGTATTAGTTTAAATTGTCATTTTGTAGTAATAACAATGCAGATTGCAATGTGTTCAAAAAATGGCGCAAAAAAAAGGAACTTTTTCACAAAGTCCCTTCCTCTATAGGTTTCCAATAGGTATAATTTTTTAAGGTAAAAAAGATTGTTTTAGGTTTGTGATGCAAATGTGACCCTTTATTTTTTGCTGTGCAAAGAAAAAAACATGTTATGTAACATAGTTTTGACCCCGCTTCAAACTATTGGTAAAGGTAATATTTTGGCTGATAAACTGTTGGCTCACTCTTGTCTGATTTAAAACTTTATGTTAAATATTGTTACAACGCGGGAATGCTGCCCCTAAATGGTTGAAAACATGTTGTTAAATATATTTTCTAAGTTTAAGCTCCTTCCCGTCGAATACAGCGTAGGAGTTGAAGTTTATCCAATCGCCCAATATTATCAGGCGAGAGTTTGCTCCTATATTTTTGTCGAGCATTATGTGCCTGTGCCCGAAAATAAAATAGTTGATATGCGGCCCTGTGTAGTTTTTTGCAAATTTTTCCAAATATTCATTTTCCTCGCCGAGATATTCCGGATATTCGTCGCCGGCACGGCTGCTTCTCGACCAGTTCAGCGCGAACGGGATTGTCCAGCGCGGATGTATCGCGGCATACATTTTCTGGCATGTCCGGTTGCGGAAAATGGCGCGTAGCATTCTGAACGAAAGTTTGCGTTTCCCCACGCTGTCGCCATGTGCGAGAAAAAACGTTTTGCCTCCGATTTCCACAGTCGCCTCGCCGTCGGTCACAGTCAGTCCGATTTCCTTCGGCAGGTAGTCGAAAATCCAGATGTCGTGGTTGCCGATAAACCAATGTATCCTTATCCCCATGTCGCTCAGCTCAGCAAGTTTTCCGAAGAAGCGGACGTATCCGCGAGGCACCACGTATTTGTATTCATACCAATAGTCGAGTATGTCGCCGAGCAGGTAGATGTCGCCCGCGTCGTCTTTTATAGAGTCGAGAAACCTTGTTATCCGCTTTTCTTGTGCTATCCTGTCGGGGATATATTTTGCCCCGAGATGAAAATCCGAAAGGAAATATGTGTTGTGCCTTCCGTCCATATTTGTCATAAAAGGCCTAATTCGAGTTTCGCCTCTTCTGTCATCATGTCCTGTGTCCATTCCGGCTCGAATACGATGTTTACGTCGGCTCCCGTCACTCCCTCGATGCTCTCCACTTTCATGCGTATGTCCTCTACTATGAAATCCGATGCCGGGCAGTTGGGCGCCGTCAATGTCATGTCGATTTTGACGTTGCCGCTGTCGCTCACGTCGATGCCGTATATCAGACCGAGGTCATACACGTTGACGGGGATTTCCGGGTCATAAACTGTTTTCAGTATCTTTACGACGCGCTCTTCCAAAAGTAATTTGCTGTTGATGTCCATGTTTGCAAAAATAAGTCTTTTCTTCTTAACGGAGCATATTTGTGGCGACAAATTAATGTGGCGTTGAATTTAAATTACTACTTTTGTGTCTGTAATTGATTGTGGAACATAGAAAATGCTGTAATGACAGAAGTTAGTGGAAATACTGTCAAGAAACGCAAAAAGGCATCCCGCGTAATTGTCAGGGTATTGTGGACGCTTAACGCTGTGGCTGTGGTGGCTGTAGTGGTTTTTGGCGTGCTGATATATAATGGTGTGATAGGATATATGCCGCCTGTCGAGGATTTGCGCAATCCTAACGACAAGTATGCCACCCGGCTCTTTACCGCCGACGGAGAGGAGATGGGGCGGTTCTATCAGAGCAAAAACAACCGTGTCTATGCCGATTTCGACGAAATATCGCAAAATGTGGTGAACGCTTTGATTGCCACTGAGGACGTTAGGTTCGAGAGCCATTCCGGCATCGACTTCAGGGCGTTGGCTCGCGTGCTTGTTAAAACGGTCTTTCTCGGGCAGAGAAGCTCCGGAGGAGGCAGCACTATCACGCAGCAGCTTGCCAAGCAGCTCTATTCGAGCAGTTCGAGCAGCCTGTGGGAGCGGGCTATGAAAAAACCTGTGGAGTGGGCAATCGCCGTGAAACTGGAGCGATATTACACCAAAGAGGAAATTCTGAAGATGTATCTCAACCGTTTCGATTTTCTCAACAACGCCGTGGGCATAAAGACTGCGGCCTATGTGTATTTCGGAAAGACTCCCACCGAGCTGACCATAGAGGAGGCAGCCACGCTTGTGGGCATGGTGCAAAATCCCTCACGCTACAATCCGGTGCGCTACAACGAGCGTACACGCCAGCGGCGCAATGTGGTGCTGTCGCAGATGGAAAAAGCCGGGATGCTGACAGAGGCCGAGCGCGACTCTCTTTCTGCCTTGCCTTTGGTGCTGTCGTTCCACAAGGTGGATCACAAAGACGGTATTGCCCCGTATCTGCGCGAGGCCATAAGGCTCATGATGCAGGCCGGAAAACCCGATTCCGGCGATTATCCCGAATGGGACAGGCAGCGGTTTGTCGACGACTCGATAGCTTGGGAAACCAATCCGCTCTACGGATGGGTTGAGAAGAACCGTAAGCCCGATGGCAGCAAATACAATATTTATACCGACGGATTGCGTATTTACACTACCATCGACTCGCGGATGCAACGCTATGCGGAGGATGCCCTTGTCGGGCATTTGCGCGATAAGCTGCAGCCGCAGTTCGACAAGGAGAAGCGCAAATCGGGACCTTATACGCGCAATGCGGCTGAGCTTGGAAACGTCACTGTCGAGCAACTGATAGAGAAGGCCATCAGGCAGAGCGAGCGTTACCGTGTCGACAAACTTGCGGGAATGAGCGACGACGAGATTTTCAGCGACTTCGGCACTCCGGCGGAGATGACGGTGTTTTCCTACGACGGCGGTTTCGACACCACGATGACGCCGCGCGACTCGATTCTCTACCAGAAAAAGTTTCTCAGGGCCGGCATGATGTCTGTCGACTCGCATACAGGCCATGTCAAAGCCTATGTCGGAGGACCTGACTTCAGATTTTTCCAATACGACATGGCAGGCGTGGGCAGGCGGCAGATAGGCTCTACGGTGAAGCCGTTTCTTTATACCTACGCTTTCGAGCAGGGCTACACGCCTTGCGACATGTTCCTTAACTCGCAGCCCACTATCGTCACTCCGGCAGGGCAGGTATGGACGCCGCGCAACGCGAGCCATGCCCGGATAGGCGAGATGGTCGATCTTTATTGGGCATTGACCAATTCCAACAACTGGATTTCCGCTCGGCTGATGAGCGAGCTGTCGCCCGCCGCCTTGGTTCGCACGATGCACACGTTCGGCATCACGGCAGAATTGCCGGCTGTGATGTCGTTGTGTCTTGGTCCTTGCGATATTTCTGTGAAAGAGATGGTTACGGCATATACGGCTTTCTCCAACAAGGGGCTTAGGGTCGACCCTCTATACGTAACGAAAATCACGGACAACAACGGAAATGTCATCAGCGAATTCCGTCCGCAATTCACGGAGGTGATGAGCGAGGAGGCTTATTTTAAGATGATTGACATTCTGCAAAATGTGATAAACGCCGGTACGGGCAACCGACTGCGCCGCGCCCCGTACAACATAACAGCCAAAATGGGCGGCAAGACCGGAACGACCAATTTCAACTCCGACGGTTGGTTCATGGGATTCACCCCGTCGCTTGTGACCGGTGTGTGGGTCGGAGGCGACGAGCGTTACATCCATTTCAACTATATGGCGCAAGGGCAAGGAGCCTCGACCGCATTGCCAATCTACGGACGCTATATGACGCAGGTCTATTCCGACAAATCGTTGCCATACAAGCAGGACGAGGAGTTTCCCGCTCCGCCTCCCGGCTTCAGCCCGTGCTATAAAGAGTCGTTTGGCGCGGATTCTGTTTCGGTGGCTGTGCCTATCGAGGCGATAGACAATGTTTACGATTAGAGTGTTAAAAATACATAAACAAATGACGCCATAAAAAAGCCGGCTGTTTTAAAACAGTCTAAAAACACCGGATATGCTTACAAATTATTGCCTTGTTGCCGCAAATTGTTGCTCTTCGGCATTGTTGCGGCTTTTGCTTTTAGTTTTTGGGCTGATTGGCTGTTTCGGGGCGAAAAACTTTATTACGGAAATTTTTATGTATTGAAAAAAATCATTATAATTGCAAAAGCGAAACAACTAACAACATATAACCATAAAAACAATATCAATATGAGTCGAAATCTGAAAGTTAGAGATTTAACTCTGCGTGACGGACAGCAATCATTGTTTGCCACAAGAATGAATCAAGAAAACATCGATAAATTGCTGCCCTTGTATAAGGATGCCGGTTTTTATGCGATGGAAGTGTGGGGTGGCGCGGTGCCCGATTCTGTCATGCGCTATTTGGGAGAGGATCCGTGGGTCAGGCTGAAAACAATCAGCGACGCTATGGGCGGTGTTTCCAAACTGACAGCCTTGTCGCGCGGACGCAACCTGTTCGGCTACGTCCCTTATCCCACGTCTGTGCTTGAAGGATTCTACAAAGAAGCCATTAAGAATGGCCTTAACATAATGCGTATTTTCGATGCCCTCAACGATTTGGACAACGTAAAGGAGTCCATTAAGCTCATCAACGACATGGGAGGCATCGCCGATGGCGCGGTTTGCTATACTGTCGACCCGAAAGAGGAGCCTGTGGCTGCTCCCAAGCAGGGATTTTTCGCCAAGTTGTTCGGCAAAAAGGCTGAGGTCGCCGCTCCTGAAAAGATATTCACCGACGAGTATTTCATAGAGAAAGCCAAAGGCATGGAAGCTTATGGAGCCAAAATCATAACTTTGAAAGACATGGCCGGTCTGGTCAATCCTTCCCGCGCCGCGTCGCTTATCTCAAAGATGAAAGCGGCCTTGAAAGTGCCTGTCGACTTCCACACGCATTGCACTCCGGGCTACGGATTGGCGTCGGTGGTTATGGCCATGATAAGCGGCGTGGATATCATCGACACTAATATATGGTATTTTGGAGGCGGCTCGGCTGCTCCGGCTATCGAGCTTGTATATTTGTTCGCCCGCCGTCTGGACATTAATGTTGAGGTCAACATGGAGGCTGTCGGAAAAATCCGCCGTCAGTTGAAGGAGGTGCGTAAATCGCTTGCCGACTTTGATTTGCACAAAGGCAACTTCCCGATAGATTTCGATCCGCTTGCAGACAAGCTACCGGCAGATGTGGATGCTCAGTTCGACCGCGCGGTGGCTGCCGCCAAAGCCGGTGATGAGGACACATTGCTCGACGCTTGCCATGCCATTGAGAAATATTTCAATTTCCCGAAACCTAATTTGTTGGTGAAAGAGGCTGAGGTGCCTGGCGGAATGTATTCAAACATGGTGGCTCAGCTGAAGGCTTTGAACGCTGAGGATGTGCTCGACGAGGCAATGCACCTTATCCCGAAGGTGCGCCGCGACGCCGGACTGGTGCCGTTGGTCACTCCGACGAGCCAGATTGTGGGAAGTCAGGCTGTGAGCCTTGCCATCGACCGCAAAAAAGGAAATCCTGATTATACGACCAAATCCAACCAATTCATTGCCTTGATTAAAGGTGAATACGGTAAAACTCCGGTTGCCATCGACCCTGCATTCAGGGAGAAAATCACGGGAAGCCCCGTAGAGCGTCCTTATGACGTGGCAAGCTATAAAGCTCCGGAAAACCCTGTGCTCAAAGAGCTTGGCGGATGCAAACTCGCCGAGAACGAGCAGGAGTATCTGTTGCTGCAGTTGCTGCCTTCGGTGGCCAACGGCTTCTTGAAAAAGCGCCGTGAGGCTGAGCATAAAGCCGCTGCTCCGGAAGTTAAGGAAGAGGCCAAAGCAAAAGTGGAGGAGGCTCCCATCACAGGGCCGGTTGAGCGCGCTCCTATGGGCGGAAAAGTAATCGAGGTGAAGGTGAAAGCCGGCGACAAAGTGAAGAAAGGCGACCTCTTGCTTGTCTACGAGGCAATGAAGATGGAGAACGAGCTTACGGCGGAGCGCGATTGCGTCGTTAAGCGTGTCTTTGTCGCTGTCGACGATGTCGTGGGCACCGACGCTCCGTTGATTGAATTTGAGGAATAGTTCTGTAATGGACTTGGAAATAGGCGTTTAATGTTGACTGAGGGATGTCGCCGCAAACTCCGTGTTTGCCAAGATGTCCCTCATTTTATCGATTAAGGCGGCATTGTGGCTGCTTATGTGGAGAAATTTCCGTAAGTTTGCAGAATGAAAGTTTTGATTGTAAATAAATTCTACTATAACAGAGGCGGGGATTGTGTCTGCTCCATCAATTTAGAGAGAATGCTGAGGGAAAACGGCTTTGACACGGCGGTTTTCTCGATGCAGTACAAGGAGAATATCCCGACCGGATATTCCGACTTGTTCGCCAAGGAGGTTGAGTTCTCCGGAGGATTGGGCAATCGTCTGAAAGCCGCATGTAGAATTTTTGGTGGGGAATCGGTTAAAAAATCTTTTGCGAAAGTGCTTGAGCGGTTCCGGCCTGATGTCGTGCATTTCAACAATATTCATTCCTACATATCGCCTGTCGTTGTGGAGATGGCAAAAAAATACGGGGCAAAAACCGTCTGGACTCTTCATGACTATAAACTGATATGTCCCTCTTATTCTTGCCTTCACAACAAGTCGATATGTGAGAAATGTGTTGGCGGCAGCAAGTTCAATGTGGTTAAAAGCCGCTGCATGAAAGGCGGATTGCCGGGCAGTATACTTGCTTATCTGGAGGCCGGGTATTGGAATCGCGACAGATTGCAAAAATCCACTGACGTGTTTGTCTGTCCGAGCCGCTTTATGGCGGGGATGATGATAAAGGACGGGTTCGACCCTCTGAAACTGAAGGTGATTTGCAATTTCGTGCCGAAAAGCATGGTAGAGAATCTTGAAATCCGCAAGGAGCGCAAGCCGTATTATCTTTATGTTGGGAGGCTGTCGAAAGAGAAAGGAGTGGAAACGTTGCTGTCTGCCGCGAAAAAATTGCCTTATGAGCTGAAAATTGCGGGCGGTGGTCCTCTGTTTGAAAGTCTTAAATCAACTTATGCGTCCGACAAGATTGAGTTTCTCGGACATTTGAGCCCGTCGGAGGTTAAACGCTATGTCGCGGAAGCGAAATTTACGGTAATGCCTTCTGAATGCTATGACAATAATCCCTTGAGCGTAATCGAGTCTTTATGTTTGGGTACTCCCGTGGTGGGGGCGAAAATCGGCGGCATCCCGGAGCTTGTCACACCCGATTGCGGCTACCTTTTCCGCTCCGGCGATTGCGACTCTTTGGGCCGAACGATAGAAACGGCATGGGAAACGCCGTTCGATTATGAGGGCATTTCCGGTAAAGCAATAGGGCAATTTTCCGAAAACCGCTATTTGGGTGAGATTCTCGGACTTTATAAAAACAACTAATGGAAATATTTTTGGATTTATGCGTGTTCAAACAATAAATGGACGTTGTGTTCCGTTATTAATTGAAGGCGTGAAAATGTTGGATTAATGGAAAATATGGCGAGTGCACCAAGAGATGCGTCTATAATACTCACATACAGATGTCCGATGCGGTGTAAGATGTGCAATATATGGCAAAATCCCACCGACAAGGACAAAGAGCTGAAAGCAGAGGAATTGTTGAAACTTCCGAAGTTGAAATTCATCAATCTTACGGGAGGCGAGCCGTTTGTGCGGGAAGACCTTGCCGACATTGTCGAGGTGTGTTTCTCCAAGACGAGCCGCATAGTGATTTCCACCTCAGGCTGGCTTGAGGACCGCGTCATAGCTTTGGCGGAGCGGTTTCCTGAAATAGGCATCAGAATTTCCATTGAGGGACTCTCGCAGAAAAACGATGAGCTGCGCGGCAGAGAGGGCGGCTTCGACAAGGGATTGCGCACATTGCTGCGGCTGAAAGAAATGGGAGTCAGGGATATCGGTTTCGGCTGTACGGTGTCGAACAACAACTCCAAAGACATGCTTGCTTTGTACAGATTGTCGAAATCGCTCGGTATGGAATTTGCGACCGCCTCGTTCCACAATTCTTATTATTTCCATAAAGAAGACAACGTGGTGACCAACAAGGCGGAAGTATGCGCCGATTTTGAGGAGCTTGTGAACATGCAGCTTAAAGAGCCGCATCCGAAGTCGTGGTTCCGTGCCTTTTTCAACATGGGGCTTATCAATTATATAGAGGGCGGCAGGCGGATGCTTCCTTGCGAGGCCGGCACAATGAATTTCTTCATCGACCCGTATGGGGAAGTGTATCCTTGCAACGGGCTGGAAGAAAAGTATTGGAAAGAGTCGATGGGAAATTTGCGCGATGTGGCCGACTTTATGGATATCTGGCATAGCGAGCAGGCCGACCGTGTCCGCTCAATGGTAAGGAAATGCCCGAAAAACTGTTGGATGGTAGGTACGGCGTCTCCGGTGATGCACAAATATTTGCGCTATCCTTTGCAGTGGGCTTTGCGCAACAAGCTGCGCAGCATGCAGGGAAAACCGGCCTGCTTGGATAAAAAGTGGTATGATGTGGGGCAAGACCCTTGTCAGGGCGATTTGAGAGAAACGTTCTAAAACTTTCCAATACCGTGAAGATTGTTGTTACAGGCACGAGAGGAATACCTGATATTCAGGGCGGTGTGGAAACACATTGCGAGGAGTTGTTTCCGCGTATTGCGGCAATGGGCAATGATGTGACGGTGATTCGCCGCTCCTGCTATGTCACATCCCATAACTCAGTTGCGGAATATAAAGGAGTAAAACTGAAAGACATTTTCGCTCCGCGAAAAAAAAGTTTTGAGGCTATCACACATACTTTCTTGGCTGTCTTGGCGGCAAAAAAAATGAAGGCCGACATTTTGCATGTTCATGCCATAGGTCCTTCTTTTGTCGTGCCGTTTGCGCGTTTGCTCGGACTGAAAGTGGTCATGACCCACCACGGGCCTGATTACGACAGGCAGAAATGGGGGCGGATAGCAAAATTCGTATTGCGCTTGGGTGAGCGCAACGGTGCCAAATTCAGCAATCAGGTGATTGTCATCTCGCGGGTCATAGAGGAAATATTGCTGCGTAAATACGGCAGGGCATCCAATCTGATTTTCAATGGTGTCAACAGGCCGGTGAAGTCCGGACGAGCCGATTATATAGAGTCGCTCGGTTTGGAAAGCGGCAAATATGTGTTGGCTTTGGGACGGTTCGTCAAGGAGAAACGCTTCGATATGCTGATTGACGCTTTCCAAAAAGCGCCGCACGCCGGATTTAAGCTCGTGATAGCGGGCGATGCCGACCATCCTGACGCCTATTCTGACGCACTGAAGATGCAGGCTGCCGACAACGGAGTGGTGCTGACGGGATTTATAAAAGGAGAGCGGCTCAATCAGATAATGTCGAATGCCGCCTTGTTTGTGCTGCCTTCTTCGCATGAGGGGCTGCCGATATCGTTGCTTGAGGCAATGAGCTATGACTTGGATGTGCTTGTCAGCGATATCCCCGCAAACAAGATTCCGGAGCTTGAAAGCGGCGACTTTTTCCGCAGCGGCGATTTGCGGTCGCTCACCGAAAGTTTGTCGGCAAAGATTTCCGCACACCGGATTGGCCGGAAATACGATTTGTCGAATTACGATTGGGACAATATAGCGCGGCAGACAATGGAGGTGTATAAAAAGGTGCTTTCAGAGGCATAACTCTTGCCTGATTTTCATAATCGGGGTTAAATTCTTAACTTTGTCTGAAGAACCATTGGAATATGCGTTGTGATAAAGATGAAAAAGACGAATTAATTGTCGGCTGGAAAGAAGCTCCGGCCAAACCCTCCGCCGACAATCCGCACCGGTCGGGAGCGGCGATTGGCCGCAATGGTCATATACTTGGCAATGCGCCTGCCGGCGAGTCATGCGATGAGGCGAAAAAGCGCACCGTGCTCGATTATTATGATTTCCGTAAGATAGTCCCTTTTTTCGACGGTAAGCCGAAACTTGTTGGGCGTATGATGAAATGGCTGAAGATGGACGATGTCAACTATCTTCACCACCGTAATCTTGATACGCCGGGCGCGGCCTTTGTGCGCGGGCTGCTCGACGATTTGCGGATTGCGGAGCGGATAGACAATGCCTCTGTGCTCGACAGATTGCCAGAAGGCGCGTTCATAACGGTTTCCAATCATCCTTTCGGCGCGTTGGACGGTGTAATGCTTATCGACATAATGGCTTCTCGTAGGGCTGACTACAAAGTGATGGTCAATATGATTTTAAATGCCATACGTGGAATGCGTCCGAATTTCATAGCTGTCGACCCTATGGCATCTGACGACCCGAAAAAGCGTCTTGCCACCATGAAAGGCATCAAGGAGGCGATGGCGCATGTCAAAAGCGGGCATCCGCTCGGATTCTTTCCGGCCGGAGCGGTGTCGAAACTTAATTGGCGGCTCCGTATTGAGGACCGCCGGTGGCAACCATCGATTATCCGGTTGATAAAGCAGCTAAACGTGCCGGTCGTCCCTGTCTATTTTCACGGGCACAACAGCTTGTGGTTCAATATTCTTGGCGTGATAAGCTGGAAATTGCGCACATTGCGTCTGCCCGGTGAGGTGTTTGCCCACCACGACACCACTTACCATATATCGATAGGCGACATAATCTCGCCGGAAGAGCAGATGAAATACGATTCATTGGAGGAGTTCGGCGAAATGTTGCGTTCTCGCACCTATGCTTTACGCCGCCGCAAATGACACCGCTTATGCGCATCCGTAAGGTTTTGTTCTGTCTGATGTGCGCGATTGCGTTTTCTTCTGCCGCCTCGAATCGCGATTCTGTCGAGATGTATATGTCGCGGCTCGACAAAGTGCTGGGAGAGCGTACCCGCTACGAGGACATTCGTCTGAACAAAATTTCGGAGGCCAAAAAACGCCTTCTCTATTCGTCGCAAAAATCAGACACTGCCGCCTTGTATGGCATTTACGGTGAACTGTTCAACCAATATCAATATCTGTGTTTCGACTCGGCGCTTGTCTATGCCAAAAAAACTCTCGACCTTGCGGTGGCGCAGGACAACGATGGCATGGTTTTCTCGGCGTTGCTCATGCTTGCCTATTGCAACGATTCAGCCGGCTTATTCTTGGAGGCTAAAGAATATCTTGACCGTATCGACTCCGTAAGCATTTCTCCCGGGCAGCGGTTGGCTCTCTATTCGTCTTACTCCAAGCTCTATCTCGACATGGCTTTGTCGATAGGGATTGCCCCTTATGAGAAGATATATTCCGATAAGTCGGTTGCCTACAGTCAGGCAATTATCGGCGCGAGCGCGGACAAGGAATCCTCGTTTGTGAAATTTCAGGAGCTTAATATCATACGTTGCCGCAAGGACTACAACGAGGGGATTGAGCTTACGGGCAAAATTCTTGAGCAGCCTGATTTGGACGACCGCAGCCGGGCATTGTGTCTTGGTGCGCTCGCCATGTTTCATTTGGCTCAGGGCGACACAATAAAAGGTGTGGCTTATTTGACGGAAACCGCCGCCTACGATGTCAGGCTCGCGGTCAAGGAAAGCTCCGCGCTTGCCGACCTCGCCGATATCGCTTATAAGTATGGCGACATCGACCGTGCCTATTATTACATTACACTGTCGATGGACAACGCCATTTCGTTCAACGCGCGTCATCGCAAGCTGGAGTCAGGCGAGATTCTGCCTATCATCGAGGGAAACCGCTATGAGATAGAGCGGCAAGGCAAAAACAGGCTCTTTGTGGCGTTATCGTTTGTTGTGATGCTGCTCGTCTGCCTTGTCGTTGCCGGATATTTCATCCTGCGGCAAATGCGGCAGCTGAAAAACAGGGGGCGAATGATTTTGCAGAAAAACAGCGACTTGCGCGCCTCCTACAAAAAACTGCGTGAGGCAAGTCTGCTGAAAGAAAAATACATAGGCTATTTCTTTGGATTGAACCGCAAGTATATGGCCGAGATGGAGCGGTTTAAGCTCGCCGCCGGCAGAAAGCTCGCCGCAAAGCAGTATGGTGAGTTGCAGCAATTTCTGAAATCGGGCAACACCAAGCAGGACAAAGAAGCTAAATTCGCCATATTCGACTCGATGTTCCTGAAGCTGTTTCCCAACTTTGTCGCCGGCTTCAACGAGCTGTTCGACGAGCAGTTCCGCATCGAATTGCCCTCAAACTCCATGCTTACGCCCGAGCTGCGCATTTTTGCCCTGATAAGGCTCGGCGTGACCGACAATGAGAAAATAGCTGAGTTCCTTAACTATTCGGTTAATACCATAAACACGTATAAGACTAAAGTGAAAAACCGCTCGCTCGTGCCTAACGCCGATTTTGAGAGGCGGATTATGAAAATAGAGTCTTTCTCAGCCGATGAGGACGCTGTTTATTGAAAACAGCGAATATTTTTATTATATTATTTCTGCCGACTTTTGTTGATAATCAGCAATATAACCTCTATATTCATTATATTTTCATTGTAAAAAACGGGGCTTTGTTGATAACGGCCTGTGCCTGTAATAATTTTGTAATCGACAAACCTATCGATAGATTATTTTAATTAACCTAACTAAAAATTTGCTATCCCTTTACAATGAAAACTTCTCGATTAAGATTGATATGCCTCTGTTGCATATTGCTAAGTTTTGTTTCTGTGAGGGCACAGTCGTTTGAAGTGACGGGAAAGGTATTCGACTCCAACAGGGAGCCCTTGCCCGGAGCGACAGTGCAAGTGAAAGATTCCGCTGTCGGTGTCGCTACAGGTATCGATGGCGCATACCGTATCAGTGTACCATCTGAAAATTCTGTTTTGGTAATTTCTTTTGTAGGCACCACTCCTAAGGAAATAGAAGTGGGAAACAGGCGTGTGATTGATGTTATCCTCGACGATTCTTCCATTGCCTTGAATGAGGTGGTCGCCATTGGCTACGGCTCGGTCAAGAAAAAGGATTTGACGGGTGCCATAACCTCTATCAGCGAGAAAGACTTGAACCACGGGACGGTTTCTCCCGACCGTATGCTCGTCGGCAAAGTGGCGGGTGTGCAGGTCACTCCGAGTGGTGGAGCTCCCGGCTCGGGCAGCCGTATCCGCATTCGTGGCGGAGCATCGCTGACGGCCAGCAACGACCCGTTGATTGTGCTCGACGGTGTGCCGTTGGAAAACGACGGTGTTGCCGGCTCGCCGAGCTTGTTGAGCACTATAAATCCCAACGACATCGAGTCGATGAACATTCTGAAAGACGCGTCGGCTACCGCTATCTATGGCTCGCGCGCCTCCAACGGTGTGATTATCATAACCACTAAAAAAGCCACATTGGGGCAGCCTGTCCGTGTGAATTTCAGCACGCAGTTCTCTTTGTCGACCATTGCCGACAAGTTGGATGTGCTTACTGCCGATGAGGTAAGGGATATTGTCAACAACAATCCCCGCAGCACCGATGAATACCGCTCTTTGCTCGGTTCGGCCAATACCGATTGGCAGGACGAAATCTATCAGGAGGCGTTCGGCACGGACAATAATCTCAGTGTTTCAGGCTCTATAAAGGACATTTTGCCCTACAACATTTCGCTTGGCTATCTGAACGAGAAAGGAATATTGAAGACCGGGAAAATGGAGCGTATGACGGCGGCTGTCAATCTTAACCCGCGCCTGTTCGACAATCACCTGAAAATAGACGTGTCGGTGAAAGGCTCGAAAATCAACAACCGTTTTGCCAACACCGACGCTATCCAGACGGCTGTGTCTTTCGACCCGACGCAGCCCGTAAAGGCTCAGGGATTTGACAAGTACGGGGGCTATTTCACGTGGCTGCTGCCCGACGGCTCGCTGAAAACACAGGCGGCCACCAACCCGGCTTTGCTCCTGAGCACTTATTCCAACACATCGCGCGTCTACAGAGCCATTGCCAATGCGCAAATCGACTATCGTTTTCATTTCTTCGAGGACATGCACGCCGTTCTCAATCTCGGTTATGACTACTCCGACGGCGAGGGACTTGTGCAGGTGCCTGAATGGGCTCCGCAAATGGCTTCACGCAACGGGCAGTATATGGAATACGCGAGCAGCAAGAAAAACAAATTGTTGGAATTTTATTTGAACTACACCAAAGATGTGCCTTCTATCCGGAGCAGTTTCGACGTGACAGCGGGCTACACTTATCAGGACTGGCTGACACATACCGACAATTTCACCGACTACAGCGCCACGGGCGAGGAGGTCGATGTCCCCGATTTTCCTTTCGATGAAACCCGTGTCACATTGATATCGGCTTTCGGGCGTTTGAACTATTCGTTGATGGACAAATATCTTCTTACGGCCACTGTGCGCCGCGACGGCTCTTCGCGCTTCCACCCCGACACGCGGTGGGGTACGTTCCCCTCTGTCGCGCTTGCGTGGCGGCTTAAAGAGGAGTTTCTGAAAGGCGCCGACAAAGTGGACGAGTTGAAGCTGCGTGTGGGTTACGGGCAGACCGGACAGCAGGACATCTATCAATACTATCCCTACCTGTCGCGTTATGAGGTGAGCTCGAATGTAGTGCAGCAGCAATTCGGCGACAAATACTATTATATGTATCGCCCTTCGGCCTACGACAGTGAGATTAAGTGGGAAACCACCGAAACATGGAACGCTGCCGTAGATTTCGGATTTTTCGACAACCGTCTGAGCGGTAGTTTGGACTTCTACATAAAGAAAACGAAAGACTTGTTGGCCACTGTCAGTGTGCCTGCCGGGAGCAATTTCAGCAACCAGCTGATTTCCAACGTCGGCAGCTTGGAGAACAAAGGCTTTGAGCTTACTTTGAACGCCGATTTGATAAGGTCGAAAGACTGGAACTGGACAGCTTCATTCAACATCGCCTACAACAACAATAAGGTGACTAAGCTCACTTTGGTCGACAGCGACGATTATGAGGGCATTCCGCAAGGCTGGATTTTCGGCTCTACGGGCGGCACGGTGCAGATTCACAGTGTGGGCTACAACACTTTCGCCTACTATCTCTACAAGCAGGTCTACGATGAGAACGGACGTCCGTTGGAGGGCGTTTATGAGGATTTGAACCACGATGGCAAAATCAACAGCGACGACCTCTATCGCACCAAATCGGCCGAACCTAAGGTGACGATGGGTCTGAGTACTTCGCTGTCCTATAAAAACTGGACGCTCAGCACCACTTTGCGCGGCAGTTTCGGAAACTATGTGTACAACAACATGAACTCCGGACTCGCCACCTACAGCAACATACTCAGTCCAAGCCAGACTATAATGAACGCTCCGCGCAATGTGCTCGAAAGCGGTTTCTATTTGGGGCAGCCTTTGTCCGACTATTATTTGGAGAACGCCTCGTTTGTCAAGATGGACAATCTCAGCCTTACCTACGATTTCGGGCGGGTGTTCAAGGAAAAAATCGGTATAACGGGTACGCTCATGGTGCAGAATGTGTTCACCATAACCAAATATTCCGGCATCGACCCTGAAATAGCCGGTGGTGTCGACCGCAGCTTCTATCCGCGTCCGAGAATATTCATGCTTGGCTTCAACATTAACTATTAAAATCGGAATGTTATGAAAAAATATATATTGAGATATGCTGCTCTGCTGCTGAATGCCGTTTTGTTGACGCAGCTCTCCACATCGTGCTTGGACGATCTTGACCGTTTCCCTGTCAACGACCTCACCTCTGAGAAAGTCTATTCTTCGTTCGAGGGGTATAAATCGGTGCTTGCCAAAGTCTACGGCGCATACGGCAATGTCGGAAACGATTTGGCCACTAAAGACGACATCACATTGGGCGACGGCGCGTCTGCCGACTTTGTCAGGTGTATGTTCAATCTGGAGTGCCTCACTACTGAAGAGGCGATTTGCACTTGGACCGATGCCGGCATTCCCGACTTGAATTATATGGGTTGGTCGGCCAACAACACTTTTATTTCCGGCCTTTACTACCGCTCCATGTATCAGATTTCTTTGGCCAATGAGTTTCTGCGCGAGTCCACTCCCGACAAGCTCGCCGAGCGTGGCATCTCGGGCGGCGATGCCGAAGAGATAGAATATTTCCGGGCTGAGGCGCGTTTCCTCAGGGCTTTCCAATATTGGGTGATGATGAACGCTTTCGGCAATCCTCCGTTTGTCGACGAGAATTCCTCTGTCGGCAAAGATTTGCCTCCGCAAAAATCAAGAGCCGAAATATTCGCTTATGTCGAGAGCGAGCTGATTGATATAGAGAACAAGCTGAAAGCTCCGAAAACCAATGAGTACGGACGCGCCGACCAAGCAGCTTGCTGGGCTTTGCTCGCAAGAATGTATCTGAATGCCGAGGTCTATACCGGCGAGCAGCGCTACACCGACGCAATCACCTATTGCAACAAGATTTTGGTGCCGGAATACTATTCGCTGAAGCCGAGCTTCCCGGAGCTTTTCATGGCCGACAACGATGTTAATAATCCGGAGGTGATTCTGCCGATTTGCTATGACGGGCAGCGCAACAAAAGCTACGGCGGAACTTCGTTTCTTATCAACGCGTCTTTTATCGTCACAAGAGATGACACTCCCGATATCAACTTTCAGGAATATTTCGGAATGGGAGGACTTGGCGGATGGTATGGCAACCGCTCGCGTAAGGAGCTGCCGGAAAGATTTGACGATAACGACGGTCGTCGCCTGTTCTTCGGAAACAATCCCGATGTCGACAATGTCAACGACTTCGAACAGGGGCTTGCTGTCGCAAAATTCCGCAATGTGACCTCTTCGGGTGAGTATGGCTCTAATTTCCAAGAGGCGTTTGCCGACACCGACTACCCTTTGTTCCGCCTTGCCGAGATTTATTTGATTTATGCCGAGTCGGTTCTTCGTGGCGGCGCGGGTGGCGACATGGGTAAAGCCGTCGGATATTTCAACGAGTTGAGAGAGCGTGCTTTTGGCGACGACTCGGCTGATGTGTCGGCCATTTCGCTCGACGACATTTTGGACGAGCGCTCGCGCGAGCTTTATTGGGAATGCTGCCGTCGTACCGACCTGATACGTTACGGGCTGTTCACTTCAGGAAACTATCTGTGGCAATGGAAAGGCGGCGTGAAAGAGGGAATGGGCGTCAGCGACGATTTGAATTTGTTTCCTATTCCGGCTACCGACATAATGGCTAATCCAAATTTGAGGCAGAATGAAGGTTATTAATCTTAAAAAATGACAGTTGTTATGAAAAATATAATTAGAAATTTATCGGCTGTTTGTCTGACGCTTGTGGCGTTTTGCTCTTGCGACACCGATTTGGACAATATCGTCCTTGCCCCTACGGCCGCGCCGGGCAATTTTATGGTTGATACCGACGAGCCGTTGGTTTGCTCGTCCGACAACGCGGCCGACACGGCATTTGTATTCTCGTGGACTCCCGCCGATTTCGGAAGAAACGTTTCTTCCGCCTATTCTTTGCAGTTTTCTGCTTCAGCCGATTTCTCGGAAGTGCAGGAAATCGTTGTTGGCAACGGTTTGTTGGAGGCCGGTGTGACTTCCGACAATCTCAACACCATAATGCACAGCCTCGGGATGCCGATGGGTGTGCCTGCCGACCTCTTGGTGAGGGTAAAGGCTAAACCGATGGTGCTCGGCTCGTCAACTCCGGCTCTTCCGGAGCTTTATTCAGAGTCCACGCAGTCGGTCAATGTGACTTCCTACGCCATGGCGCCTTTCCATTTGCTCGGCTCCATGTTCGGGGCTTGGCTTACCGGCGACCCCTATGCGTGGGATATTAATAATTACCGTTATGTAATGTTTCGCGACGACCCTTTGGCTAAAGACACCTATACAGGGCATTTTCTCGGTTTTGACCCCGTGACTTATGAGGGGCAGATAAAATTTCAGGCCGATGGTGATTTGGGCACTTACACACAATATGGCGTGACCGACGGCAAACTGTCGTTGACAGGCGCCAATGTCGAGCCGGCGGAAGGCGGATACTACACGATAACTTGCAGCTTGAGCGACATGTCGTTCTCGATGGTGCCTTACGACGCGGCAGGTGCGCCGGAATATGCCGCAGTGTCCATGTCGGGCTCGGCTGCCGGCGGTACGGTGGAGTTGGAGCAGGCTTTCTACGACACTCATATCTGGTTTGCCGACGATGTGCGACTCTCGGAGGGCGACGTTGTCTTTGAAAGCGGCTCCGCTACTTGGGCGGGGACCACATTTCCCTATGGAAAAGACTCCGGCAGCGGTGCTATAAGTGTGACGAAAGCGGGCACTTATTACGTGAAATTCTGCGACTTGACCGGTCATTACGTGTTCTATGAGAAATAAGCTCCATAAATATAAAATAGTGTTTGTTTCGATGGCTTTGCTTCCGTGTATTGCGGAAGCAAGAGCTGTCGATATTGAGCGGTGCGAGCCTCTTTGCTGGTGGGAGGGAATGAACACCGGATTGCAGTTGATGCTCTACGGCGACGACCTTAAAGGCGCGTCGGTCACTGTCGATGGCGAAGGTTTGGATGTGGCGCGGATTTATGAGGCCGACAGTCCTAACTATCTTTTTGTCGACATGGACGTGGAGAAAGCCGGCAAGTATGTCTTGTCGGTTGAGAAAGATGGCGCGGCGGCGAAAATCGCCTATGAGATATTGCCGCGGCGCGACGGCTCTTCACTGCGGCGCGGGATTACCCCCGACGACGCAATCTATCTGATAGTCCCCGACCGCTTTGCCAATGGCGACACCGGCAACGATTTGGTGGAGGTGAAAGGCTCGGTTCAGCAGCTCGACCGTTCGCGCATGGATGTGAGGCATGGTGGCGACATTCAGGGCATGATTGACCGGTTGGATTATATTGCCGACCTTGGCGTGACTGCCATTTGGCCTACTCCGATGCTTGAGGACAACCAATTTTATCATCATTACGCCATTTCCGACTATTATCGCGTCGACCCGCATTTCGGCACGAATGAGCTGTATCGTGATTTTGTGCGTTTGGCTCATTCTAAAGGGCTGAAAATCATTCAGGATGTAGTGCCTAACCACTGTGGATCGGGGCATTGGTGGATGAGCGACCTGCCTTTCTCCGACTGGGTCAACAGGCATGAGCTTTCTGCCACTCCCGGCAGCTTTGCCTTGCCTCCTTTGAGCGATTTGCACGCTTCTGCCTCCGACGTGAATTTGCAAGGGAAGACTTGGCTCTACGATTGTATGCCCGACATGAACCTCGACAATCCGTTTGTGCTGAAATATCTGACGCAAATGGCTGTGTGGTGGATTGAGTATGCCGACCTCGACGCGTTGAGGGTCGACACCTATTTCTACATGGGACGGGCAGGCAGCGAATGGACGGCAAATATCAGGAAAGAATACCCGCAAATGAGATTTGTGGGGGAAGTGTGGAACGACAATCCGGCGTTTTTGTCGTTTTGGGTTGGAGATTATAAAAAATATAACGGATTTGCGAGCAACCTGCCGATGGCAATGGACTTTCCTTTGCAGAGGGCTCTTGTTACCGCCTTGACAAGCGATGTGGAGATGTGGGGCGGAACGACGAAAGCCGTCTATAATGTCATAGCGCAGGATTTCCTTTATCGCGACGCGGCTCGTGAGCTGGTCACTTTTGCCGACAATCACGACATCGACCGTATTTACAATATGCTTGGTAAGAACCTTGATAAAGTGAAGACGGTGATGACAATGCTGATGACGCTGCGTGGCACGCCGCAGCTGATTTATGGCACGGAGCTGCTCTTCGAGAACGATTCGCGTGGCGGACCGCATAAGAACCGGCCTGATTTTCCGGGCGGTTGGCCGGAGGATACTCTCGATTTGTTCGACGCTTCGGAGCGCGACAGCCGGCAGGCCGAAATGTTTGCCCATGTGCGGACTTTGTTGCATTTTCGCAAGCGGCATCCTGTGGTGTGCCGTGGTAAGCTGATGCACTTTGTGCCGGAGGCCGATGTCTACACCTATTTCCGCTACGACGGCGATGAGTGTGTGATGGTTGCCGTCAACGGCAACGACGGTGAGGCTCTCTTGGATTGGAACCGTTTCGGGGAGCGTCTGGCGGGAAAGGAGTCGGGTGTCGACATTTTTTCCGGACGGCGGATAGTGAAAGGCGAGCCTTTGAAACTGCCGGGAAACGGTTCGGTGGTGATATATTTTGAGTGAAATTTAACAACAATCTATAATAGAAAACAGACATGACAGATTTGAAAGAACTTTACGAGGCGATACTGAAAGGTAATCACAATGCGGCTTTGGAAGTGACAAAAGCGGCTCTTGCGGAAAACATACAGCCGAAGGTTTTGATCGATGATTATCTTATCAAGGCAATGGAAGAAATCGGACGGCGATTCGAGCAGCATAAAGTGTTTGTCCCTGAATTGCTTATGGCGGGACGGGCCATGAAAATGTCGCTTTCTCTCATACAACCCTTGCTGAAAGGCGAGAACACATCCTTAATGCTCGGTACGGTGGTGATTGGCACGGTCAAGGGCGACCTCCACGACATAGGAAAAAATCTTGTCGGCTCCATGTTTGAGGGATGCGGTTTCAAAGTTGTCGATCTTGGCGTGGATGTCGATGCGGAGAAATTCATTGGTGCCGTCAGGGAGAACAATGCGTCGATTGTCGGGTTGAGCGCGTTGCTCACAACGACCATGCCATATATGAAATCGGTTATTAAGGCATTGCAGGATGCCGGATTGCGCGACAAAGTGAAAGTGATGGTGGGCGGCGCGCCTGTCAGCGAGGGCTTTGCCCGCGAGATAGGGGCCGACGGATATAGCGACAGCGCTAATTCGGCGGTGGTGAAGGCAAAGGAATTGCTCGGTGTTGCATAAATTCAGTCGATAGAACTATGAGAAAAATGAATATGAGAGATTGGGCGGGAATGGTGATGGCCGGAAAAAAGCGTGTCGCCATTCCCATTATGACCCACCCGGGCATCGAGATGACGGGCAGGACGGTCTACGACGCTGTGACCGACGGGCAGGTGCATTTTCAGGCTATTAAGGCGCTCGACGAGCGTTTTCCGTCGGCTGCCTGCTCGGTGATTATGGACCTTACTGTCGAGGCGGAGGCTTTTGGAGCAAAAGTCGATTTTCCTAAGGACGACATCCCTACTGTTGTGGGAAAATTGGTGGGAAACATCGATGAGGTGCGGCGCCTTGAGGTGCCGGGCATGGACAAAGGCAGAATAGGTCAGTATCTGTTGGCCAACAGGTTGGCGGCTGAGAACATCACCGATAAGCCGGTTTTCGGAGGGATGATTGGCCCGTTCTCTTTGGCGGGACGGCTTTATGACATGTCGGAATTCATGATGGCGTGCTATTGCGAGCCGGAGGTGGCGGAGCTGCTGCTTGATAAATGTACGGAGTTTCTGACGGCTTATTGCGCCGAGTTGAAAAAGCAGGGCATACAGGGCGTGCTGATTGCAGAGCCGGCTGCCGGCCTGTTGTCGAACGACGGGTGCAGCCAATTCTCTTCAAAGTATGTCAGGAAAATCATCGAGGCGGTGCAGGATGATGATTTCATGGTGATACTCCATAATTGCGGCAACACCGGGCAGTGTACGCCGGCAATGCTTGAGACGGGTGCAGCCGCTTACCATTTCGGTAATGCCATCGATATGGTGGAAGCTCTCGACGCTTGTCCGGAAGATGTGCTTGTCATGGGGAATATCGACCCTGTGGTGCTGTTCCGGCAGGCTTCGCCCGACGAGCTGTATGAGGCCACTGCCAAACTGTTGGAGCAAACTGCCGGATACGATAATTTTGTGATTTCTTCCGGTTGCGATGTCCCTCCGCATACGCCTGTGTGCAACATTGAGGCTTTTTATCGTGCTGTGGAGCAATTTAATCTTTCGAGATAGGAAGGAATATTGGCGATGAGAGAGATAGGTTATTTTGACTGCGGTTTCGACAGGCTTTCCTTCGACTTGGGGGAGGCGTTGCGGCTGATGGGCTATGGCGATTATGCCCCGAGCGACTATGTCAGATCATTGATTGATAAAATATTGGATGATTTGCGGTCGGTGGTGAAGCCTCATTTCGGCTATGTCTTGCTCGACGGATATGTGAAGGGCAACGACCGTGTGGTTGTCGGTGATGTCGAGTTGGCTCCGGGACGGATAATCACACACGCCATGAAAGGGGCGGATTGCTATGCGCTATTCACGGCTACCATAGGTGGCGGTTTCGATGAGTATTGCAAAAACTACAAGGAAGCTGGCGATATGGTTGGGGCGTTGATTGCCGACACTTTGGGCTCTGTCTTGGCGGAGGCTGTCGTCGCGGTGCTTGTCGACACTCTCTCAAAGAATGTTGAGGGCAGGGGATGGCGCATAAGCAACAATTACAGTCCGGGATATTGCGATTGGCCTCTCTCCGACCAAAAACGGCTTTTCAGCCTGCTTCCGGCTGACGGACGGACGGGCATCTCTTTGACGGGCTCATGCCTGATGTTGCCCGTAAAATCGGTGAGCGGAATAATTGCGGTGGGGGCTTCGGTCAAAAAATTGCCTTATGGATGTGCGATTTGCAAAATGACTTCGTGTATTAAGAATCAAAAAAACAGAAAACTACATAAAACCTGATATGTTATGAAAAAAATATTTGCGTCGGCATTTTTGATGCTTGTGGCGGGTGGATTCGCTTTTGGTGCGTCGCCCGACGAGAATGATGTGAAAATGGACAGATTCATCACGGATTTGATGAACAAGATGACCATTGAGGAGAAAATCGGTCAGCTTCACCAGATTTCCGGTGGCGACGATATTGTTTCGGGCGAGCAGCAAGTCAATAGCCCGGGACAGCAGAAAGCAGAGATGATACGGCGTGGTGAAGTGGGCTCTGTGCTCAACGCCAAAGGTGTGGATAAGGTGATGCAGTATCAAAAGGTTGCGGTTGAGGAAAGCCGTCTGAAAATTCCGATGATGTTTGCTATGGATGTCATACACGGATACGAGACGGGGTTTCCTGTGCCGCTCGGCATGGCCGCCTCTTGGAATATGGATTTGATTGAGCAGATGGCCCGTGTTGCCGCTGTCGAGGCAAGTGCCGACGGCGTGTGCTGGACTTTCAGCCCGATGGTCGACATCTCCCGCGACCCTCGTTGGGGGCGTGTGGTTGAGGGTGCCGGTGAGGACCCTTATCTTGGCAGCGAGATGGCGAAGGCTATGGTCAGAGGCTATCAGGGTGAGCCGGGCTTTGAGTCCGACACCCAGATATTGGCCACTGTCAAGCATTTTGCCCTCTATGGGGCTCCCGATGCGGGCAGGGACTATAGCACGGTGGATATGAGCCGTTTGCGTATGTATAATGATTATTTTCCTCCCTATAAGGCTGCGGTTGAGGCCGGTGCCGCTACGGTAATGTCGTCGTTCAACGAGGTCGACAATGTGCCGGCTACTGCCAACAAATGGCTGCTCGATGAGGTGTTGCGCAAGCAGTGGGGATTTGATGGCCTGGTCGTTACCGACTATGCCGGCATCAACGATTTGCCGCGGCATGGCATAGGCGACCCGGTGTCAACCACAATCCGCGCGTTGGAGGCCGGGACTGACATCGATATGGAGGCTTATGCCTATCACTACATGCTGCCGGAAGCTGTCAAGTCCGGACGGGTGCCTATGTATGTGCTCGACCGTTCCTGCCGGAGGGTGCTTGAGGCGAAATATAAATTGGGCTTGTTTGACGACCCGTATAAATATATCGACGAGAGTCGGCCTGACAAGGACTTCTTTACCGACGAGCATCGCGCAGTTGCGCGCAAATTGGCTGGCGAGAGCTTTGTGCTGCTCAAGAATGAGGGTAATATCCTGCCGTTGAGGAAAGATGCCACTATCGCGGTCATAGGGCCTCATGGCAACAACCGTCCGATGATGTTGGGCCCGTGGTTCTATCCCCACGACATTTATCGTGCCGCAACTGTGGTGGAGGGCTTGAAAGAAGTGTCCGGCGGAAAGGCTGAGGTGCTGTATGCGCGTGGATGCCAGCCTTTCGAAAGCGAGGAATACGCCAAGCGTGTGTATTTTGGCAAAGAGTTTGAAAAGGATAATCGCTCCGATGAGGAGATTTTGAAAGAGGCTCTTGATGTTGCGGCTAAGGCCGATGTGATTGTCGCCACGCTTGGCGAGTCTACGGAAATGAGCGGGGAGTCGAGCAGCCGCACGGATTTGAATTTGCCCAAGCCGCAGCAGGATTTGTTGAAAGAGCTTGTAAAAACCGGCAAACCTGTTGTCTTGGTTTTGTTCACGGGGCGGCCTCTCACAATCACGTGGGAAAAGGAAAATGTGCCTGCCATTCTCAACACGTGGTTTGGTGGCACTGAAGCGGCCTATGCCATTGGCGATGTGCTCTTCGGCGATGTCAATCCGAGCGGAAAGCTGACTTCGACATGGCCTGTCAACGTGGGACAGATTCCTATATACTATAATTGCAAGAACACGGGAAAACCGATGGACCAATGGTTCCAGAAATTCCGTAGCGGGTATCTTGATGTTTCCAACGAGCCCTTGTTTCCTTTCGGCTACGGCTTGAGCTATACCACGTTTGAATACGGCGACATAACTCTCGACCATGACTCTATGGGCGAAAAAGGCAGGCTGACGGCGAGCGTCACCGTGAGAAATACTGGAAAATACGATGGCTATGAAACTGTCCAGCTTTATATTAAGGACGTGTATGCGAGCATCATACGCCCTCTGAAAGAGCTGAAAGCCTTTAAGAAGGTGTTTATTAAAGCCGGTGAGTCTGTCACTTTGGATTTCGAGATAACAGCCGATATGCTTAAGTTCTATAACTACGACCTTGATTATGTGTGTGAGGCGGGCGATTTCGAGGTTATGATTGGCAGGAACAGTGCCGATGTGAAGTCCGCTAAATTCAAGTTGGTTGATTAAATTCCGTAATTATGGTTAAGACTGACAGACAAGTGAATTATCTCGCCCCGTTTGTTACTCTCGTGATACTGTTTTTCTTTGTCGGCTTTCTCACTACGGCAAACGGGCAGTTCCAAGGGCCGTTGAAAACGGTGTTTCTCAGCGAGGCCGGCGAGTTGAAAAACACGTTTGCCACTCTGATTTCTTTCGTGTGGTTTCTGGCATATCCCTTGACCGGGGGGATAGGTGCCTCGTGGGTGACTAAATACGGTTATAAGCGCACTCTCTTGCAGGCTTTGGTTGTATTGATGGTGGGATTGCTGGTTTTTTGGCTCTCGGCGGTGTTTACTACGGCCTTTCCCGACGCGAAATTCACGGTGGCTTCGGCTAAAGTGCCATGGGGTTTTGTGGTCTTTCTGATAGGCTCTTATGTGGTTGGAGCGGCTGCCACGATTTTGCAGGTGGTGATTAATCCGTATCTGACGGCTTGCGATGTGAAAAACACGCAGCCTGTGCAGCGTCTGAACATAGGCGGCTCGGCCAATTCGTTGGGCACTACTCTCGCTCCGTTTTTTGTGACGGGGATTGTGTTTGGCGGACTGTCGGTGGAAGATTTGGAGATTGGGCAGATACAGACCTCTTTTCTCGTGCTTACGCTCGTGTTTTTTGTTGTGGCGCTGATTCTTTCCAAGATGAGGCTTCCGGACATTGCCGGCACGAAAGCCGGGGCGGGCGAGAAGTTGGAGAAGTCGGTTTGGTCGTTCAGCCATCTCACATTGGGAATTGTGGCGATATTCTTTTATGTTGGGGTAGAGGTTTGTGTCGGGCAGAATATTAATCTGTACGCTATGGAATTGGAGAAATCCGGACGGGTTTTCTCTTTCTTCGGCTCTGACTCCCTGACTATATTCGGAATAAATTTTGCAATTCCGGCGTTGATGGCTACCCTGTATTGGGGCGGAATGCTTGTCGGGCGGCTGATTTCGAGCTCGATGCGGAGCGTTTCTCCACGTGTGCAGCTTGGCGTGGCCGCTGTTTTTGCGGCTGTGTCGACTGTTTTGGCCATTGTGTTCGACAACCCGTGGTTCCTCGTCATTGTCGGATTTTTCCATTCGGTGATGTGGGGCTCGATTTTTACGTTGTCGGTCAACAAGTTGGGAAAATACACGTCGATGGCTTCGGGCGTGTTTATGATTGGTGTGATAGGCGGCTCTCTGCTCCCGCTTTTGCAGGGCGTGTTTGCCGACGCGATGGGCGGTGTGTGGCGCATGACGTGGACTGTTGTCATCGTCGGCGAGCTGTATATCCTTTATTACGCCCTTTCGGGCTCGAAAGTCAGGCAGTCGGCTGAATAAATGGAATAAAAGATTGATAAGAACTTAAAAAATAAATTGTTATGAACGCAAAATTGGAAAATACCCATAAATTTCTCGCCACACCGAAAACGGGTGACGGCAGAATATATTTTCACCCTATTTTCATGATGCACGCGGCGCGGCAGTTCGGAAAGACCTACAGCGACTTCATGCAGGACTACCGTGTGCTTGTCGAGTCGAATCTGCGGCTTTTGGAGATGTACGACCATGATGCCGTGAGCGTGATTTCCGACTCTTATCGCGAGGCTTCGGCTTTCGGCGCGAAAATTACATTCGATGGCGACAGCTCTCCGAAAGTCGACAAGCTGATAACTTCGATGGCTGATGTCGAGAAATTGAGAATCCCCGATGTTTATTCCTGCCCGCGCACGCTCGACCGTATCGAGGGCGTGAAACTGTTCCGCGAGAAGTTGGGTGAGCCGTTCCCTATAATAGGCTGGGTGGAAGGGCCGCTTGCCGAGTCGGCCGATTTGTCGGGAGTGTCTGAGCTGCTGATGAACATGATAATGGAGCCCGACATGGTGAAGGCTTTGCAGCGCAAGTGCCTGCAAATGGCCAAGAATTTTGCTCTGGCGCAAATAAAGGCCGGCTCAAACATCATGGGGGTGGGCGATGCCATTTGCTCTCAGATTTCACGGGATATGTACGATGAATTTTGCTTACCTTTACACCGTGAGCTGTTTAAGTTTATTCACGACAACGGAGCTATCGTCAAATTGCATATCTGCGGCGACATAACGCATATATTGCCGTCGTTGGCCGAAACGGATGTTGATATTCTTGATGTCGATTGGATGGTCGATATGGCGAATGCCCACAAGGTTATGGGTGATGGCGTGATGGTTTGCGGAAACATCGATCCGGTGACGGAGGTGCTTGAGGGCACTAAGGAGTCAATAAAAGAGAAATTTGAAGCTATAAAGGCGAGTGTGCCTGCTGATAACTGGATATTCATGGCGGGTTGTGAGATTCCTCGCGATTCTCCTGTCGACAACGTAAAATATATGCGTGAAATATCAATGAGAAGATGATATATGAGGTTTGGTTTGATTATTCTTGCCGGTATGTTGGCTTTTCATGCTTTTTCTCAAATCGAAGTGGAAAAGATTTCCGTTGAGCCTGTGCTGAAAGTCTTGCCGCTTGGCGACATAAGGCCTTCCGGATGGATAAAGGAGCAGATGCGGAAGGACATGGACGGCTTTGTCGGCCATTTGGACGAGATTGTCCCGGCTTTGATGTCCGACTCTATCTACGGCAGCGAGAGGCTCCATAAGGGCAGTGTCCTGAAAGAGCTTGGCAACCTGAGGGAGGGCGACGCGCAAGGCGACGAGCAGTATAAATGGTGGAACTCGGAAACGCAGTCCAACTGGTGGGACGGCTACATACGCAACGCTTTTCTGCTTGGCGATGAGCGGGCTGTGGAACGTTGCCGCGAGCGTGTCGAATATATTTTGTCCACTCAGGACGACGACGGCTACATCGGCATCTACGATAAATCGCTTCGATATGGATATTCCGGCGAGAACGGCGAGTTGTGGGCGAAAGCCACGCTTTTCCGCGGGCTGATTGCCTATTATGAGTTTACAGGCGACGAGCGGGTGTGGACGGCTGTCGTGAGGGCTGTCGACAATCTGATGGAGAATTGGCCTGTAAATGCCTCTGCTCCGTTCGACACGGGTGAGGCCTATAATGGCGGTGTCGGACACGGACTGGTTTTTACCGATGTGCTTGACAGCATGTACCGTATGACGGGCGACCGCAAATACGAGGATTATGCGCTGTTTTTATATTTGGATTACTCGAAATGGTTTCAGTGGGAGCAGGACGCTCAGCTGAAAAACATTTTGGATGAGAACTACAAGCTGAAATGCCACGGTGTGCATACCTACGAGCATTTGCGACCGGTTGCTGTGGCTGCCGGCGCGTCGGATGACCCGGAGCTGAAAACGGCGTTGAACCTCTATCTGAAGAAAATTCATTCGGCCACGACAGTGCCCGGCGGGGCTATTGGCGACGAGTGGGTTGGCGGGCGCGATGCCGACGCCACTGATACGGGCTACGAATTTTGCTCCTCACACGAGCTGATGGACAGCTACGGGCTGCTTTTGCGGCGCACGGGCAATGCGGCTTGGGGTGAGCAGATTGAGAATATATTCTATAACGCCGCTCTCGGCGCAAAGCATCCGGAGAGGGGGCTCATAGCGTATCTGAAGACTGACAATTCCTATGAGATGACCGGCACGCGCAACGGCGCGGCTGACCCCAACCAAAAACAGACCCGCTACAAATATTCTCCGGCTCATCAGGATGCCGCTGTATGCTGTGTGCCTAATGCGGGACGCATAATCCCTTATTTTCTGCAAAATGCGTGGATGGTTGACGCCTCCGGTGCGTTGGTTGCTAATGTGCTGATGCCGTCTGTTCTCGATACGGAAGTGGGAGGAAAGCGTGTGTCGGTGCGGACTGTCACAGCCTATCCTTTTGGCAACAGTTTCACGTTTTCCGTCAAATCCGAAGGCAGGGTGACGCTAAAAATAAGGGTGCCGTCTTGGGCCGACAGAGTGGATTGCAGCGCCGGTTATGAGCTGCGCGACGGCTATGTGGTAATCGATGGCGACTTCTCCGGCGGGGCTGAAATATCGCTCTCTTTCGATACTAAGGTGCGTGTGGTGCAGGACGCGAAAGGCGTGCATTATTTTGCATACGGCGCCAATTTCTACGCCTATCCGATTAAATCTGAGGAGATAAAAGGCAGGGAATATGCTCCGGGATACGCTGATTATTATTACAAGGCAAAGGAAAAAGCCGGTATTTATAGATATTTGGATGATAATGGAGCTGTTTATGAGAAAGGTAAAATTGTTGTTAGGTTGGGTAATGTGAATACAGGCAAAATCGAAAGCGTGGAGCTTGTCCCGTTGGGAAAAACGGTGCTGAGGCAGGCCGCGTTCTGATTTCTTTGAGAAAAAACGGCATCGAAGCGGTTTAAATTGCCCCGATGCCGTTTTTTTATATCAGGCTCAAGTTATTTTACAATGATTTTTTCTGTGGCCGTTCCGCTGTCTGTTTCTACCGAAACGATATAGACTCCGTCGGCAAGGTTGTTGAGGTCAATCTCCTCGACGCCGGAGTATTGTCCTACGAGCAGGCCGCTTACGGAATATATGTTCAGCGTGCTGTAATCTGCCGGCATCCTTATTACGTTGTCGGAATAAACGAAAGGCTTTTGCGTTTCTGCTGCGGTGGCGCCTCCTTCATTGTCGTTCTGCAGTTTGACGGAATAAAGCTCGTATTTGGTAATCACCGTCCCGGAAATGGAGGCTGACGGTCCTCCGGCAAGCACTCCCGCGTAATATATGCCGTCGGCAGGTATTGTCACTTTGCCGGTGGCTGTCTGCACTTCGTCGGAAACGGCAGTGCCGGTCGCCATTTCTGTGGTGAATGCCTGTGGCAGGTTCTTGTCTGCAAGGTATAGCCCTATTTTGATTTTCTCCTTGTTCTCATCAGTGAGGTCTTCGATGTTGCTCACATTGATGCGGTAGTCCACGCTGACGCTTATTTCGTCGCCTTTCTTCAGTTTGAATGCTGGGGCTACCAACAAGCCGGGAAGATCCGCGTCATTGTTGCTGTAGAAATAGCTTGTGCATTGTGTGGCAAGGCATTCCTCTCCGTCTACTCCTTCTGCAATTTGCCATTGCGTGAAGTTGTCGCCCGGATTGTACCGGTACCATTCATCGTCATTGCCCGCGAAATCGGATTGGTAGGTGCCGAGTACAATCCCCTCCTGCACCGGTTCGGATATTGAAATCATATCTACATAGAGATTGCCGAGTGTCGATGTGGAACTGCATTTCACTCCTATGTAATAGTTGCCGTGCTCGGGCACTTCAACCTGTCGCAGCACTTTCTCGTAGACTTTGGTGGAAACTATCGCTCCCTCTGCTGAATACACAGGTATTGTCATCGCTTCAGGGTTGCGGTCAGTGCCTAAGTATACGGAGAAATTTTGGCCGTAAAGCTGTACATTGGTCATGTTCATGAATGTGCGGTAGAAGAAACTGAAATCGTAAGTTCCGGCAGGTATCTCTATACATCCGGAATACACCCAGTCGCCCCCGTCTTGCGCGGCTCCTGTGTGGTATAGCCCGCCTTGCCCGTTATAGGCCGACTGGCTTGTCGACATGTTGGCCGCTATTGTCCACTGTCCGCCCGCTGTCCATTTCTCGCGGCTCTCTTCCGTGTCGAAATTTTCCGAATACGGTATCACCGCATTGGCATACGACGTGAATTCGGGAATAATCCACGAGTTGTTGTATGTGTCGGCGTCATTGTCGGCTGTGATTGACACGGTCACGGCATACGTGCCGGGCGCAGACACGTCGGCCTTCTTGCTGAATGTGTAGCTCAACGATTCGCCGGGTGCTATGCTTTGGCTCACGGTTTCTTCCACTGCCGTGCCGCCGTTGACTGAATATGCGGCCTTGAACCCACTTTGTGCCGTTGTCCCGTGGTTGGCTATTTCAACCGTGACGTCATTGTCTGTGAGATTGAAGCCCGACTGCGCGGAGTTGGAGGCAGAAACGATGCTGAGGTCTTCGGCTTGGTCGAAACGCACGTCGTCAAGGATGATGTCGTGGCCCATGCCGCCGTTGTAGAAAGCTATGTAGTAAGTGCCGTCCGCAGGGATTTTTACGGAAGCATAGCCTTGCTTGTAGACAAGCACATTCTCGTCGGTAAGCGTGAATCGGGCAAGCGGCTCGCTTTCTGCTATCTTTTCCGGATCGTCGGTAGTGGACAGATACAAATCGATATTGCACCCGTCGTCGCCGGAGCTTGAGCTCATGCGTGTGGTATAGTAGAACGAAATTCGGGCGTCGCCGCTTTGGGCGTCGACAGCCGGCGATATTAGCCAGTCGTTATGCTCCATCCCCGCTGCGGAATTTATGTATGCGGCTTGTGTGCCGTCTTTGGCATAGTTGACTTGCCCGTCGACTACACCGGTTATCTCCCAATAGATTATATTGCCGTCGGCATTGTATCTTATCCAATGGCTGTTGTTGTCATCGGCTTCGAAACTCGTCGAGTAAGGGAATGTATATGCCTCGTAGGATGTGATTTCCAATGACTTGGAATCATTGTCTGAGTTGGTGTCGCCGTCGAATGCCGCCCACACTTTCAATGTGTGTGTCCCAGCCGTTGCAAGGTCGAGCGTGGCTGTTGTGAAAGTATGTTTTACCGTTTGTCCCGGCTCTATCGCCCCGATGGTTTCTGTGACTGCCGTGCCGCCGTCTAAAGAGAACGATACCGGAATGTTCTCTATCGTCTTTGAACCGCCGTTGCGGAACGATGCCGACACACTGACTCCCGATTTCACGAGTGTGGCGTTGAGCATGGGTGAGTCTATCGATACGGTTTCTATGTCGTCTTCCGCGTCGGAGATGCGGATATTGTCCATATAGAACGAGCCGGCATAATTGGCATCGGGCATGATTGCCAGATTGTATACGTTGTCGTCCGGAACTGTAAAGGTCAGGCTTGCCGGTGAATAAGTTTCGGCGGTGGGCAATTCCACTGATCCTGCAAGGTTGTCATACTTGCCCGGTTCGCTGACGAGATAAACGTTGAGTTTGCATTGCGACAATGCCATGTAGTCAAAGCTGAGCTTGACAATTCCTTTGGGTAGCATTATGCAGGATGAGAGCAGGTAGCTTTCTATTCCGGAGTTGAACACCCAACCTTTCATCATGTCGTCGTTGGTGTATTGCCAACCCATTGTGATATAGCCCATTTTGCGGTTTGCGCTGCTGCTGAAAGCTGTTTCCGCATTGTCGGCGGTCATTGTGAACGGGTAGTCTATTTCATTGCCGATTTCCACTTCCGCAGTGGCGGCGTCATTGTCGTGGTTGCTGTCGGAAGCGGCTTCAGCCCACACCTTCACGTTGTGCTGGCTCCCGCTTGTCAGCAACGCCTGCGTGGCAAACGTGTATGTCATGCTCTCCTCGCCGGCTATCGGTGTGCCGACCGTTTCTGTCACAGCCGGTTCGTTGTCGATTTGGTAGCTTATTTGGAATGATGCGCAGTCGAAACCTGTGTTGCTGACAGTAGCCGTGACGTTCTGCTGTGTGGCGCAGCTTGCGTAGGGGCTTGTTATGGCTGTCACTTGCAAGTCCGACACACGGTTTTTGTCAACGCGCACATTGTCGATATACAAGGCGTTTGACAGCAGCGGTGTGTCTGCCGGAGTGCCATAATTGCGGAAAGCCACATGCACTTGCTGTCCTGCAAACCGGTCTAAAGCGATGCTGTAATTGCTCCAGTTGGCCACGTTTTGTGGCGTGAGGGAAAGCAGCGTGGTGAAATCGCTTGCCTCTGTCCCGCCGGTCGACACCATGACATCAAATTTTATCCTGTTGGCTTCTTCTGTCCATGTGTTTCCGCTGTAGGCGGCATGGTAGGCCATCATGAAGTTGAGCACGTCGCCGCTTTCCACGCTTATTTGTGGCGATATTAGCCATTGGTCGATTTCTTCGGTTTCCATTTTGTACCCTGTGGTTGACTTGATGGCTTGTTCGCCTCCCGATTCGTAGCCGGTAATGATATTGTTGGCAAGGTCGTATTCCTCCGAATATTTTACGGTTTCGATTTTGTAGGTGTCGTCCGTGTTGACCACGGTCCAACTGTCAGGAATTCCGTTTTCGAACTGCTCGTTTAAACTTTGCCCGGAGGCGGCAACGGCGAGCGTCCCGAATAAGAATGTAAAAAATCCTTTCATCTGATTTTTGTTTTATGTTGATATTTATCTCAAAATAAACCAAAAATATCAATAAAAAGAAATTAAAATGTCATTATTTTGTACATTTCGACACAAATTGAATTTACCATGCCGGAAGAAGAAACTTTTTATACATTCTTCTTTTTTGTTGTGAGATTCGGTGCTTAAGGTAATAAAATCGGTAAAACGGTTATTGATATTAGAAAGTTGTGGAGTAATTTTGCGACAGAATGGCTACAGAGGCACATAATGTGAAAGTCGACCGGCTGTTGCGGATGATTCGTGAAGGCCGGAATATGACGTTGCGGCAGCAGCTCTCTCTTGTCGTGCAGCTCAGTATCCCGGCCATAGTGGCGCAATTCTCATCCATTGCCATGCAATATATCGACGCGGCGATGGTTGGAAGCGTGGGTGCCGACGCTTCGGCCTCGATAGGGTTGGTGTCTACCTCAACGTGGCTGATGATGGGATTGTGCAGTGCCGCCGCCATCGGTTTTACAGTGCAGGTCGCCCATTTGATTGGCGCAAATGATTTCAGCAGGGCGCGGTCAGTGTTGCGGCAGTCGTTTGTCGCCGCCGCTGTGTTCGGCCTTTTCATGGCTCTGTTGGGCTCCGGAATAAGCGGTGTGCTCCCGGAAATGCTTGGCGGAACAGAGGAAATTAATCCCGGCGCGTCCCACTATTTCATGATATTCTCATTGTTTCTCCCTGTCCTGCTCATGATTCAGCTGTCGGGCGGGATGCTGCGGTGCAGCGGAAACATGAAAATACCGAGTATGCTCAATGTGCTGATGTGCCTGCTCGATGTGGTGTTCAATTATTTCCTGATTTTTCCTACGAGGGAAATTGAGCTGCTTGGGTTGACGGTAAACATGCCGGGTGCCGGGCTGGGCGTTGTCGGGGCCGCTTTGGGCACGGGGTTTGCGGAAGTGGTGGTGGCCGTTGTGATGATTTGGTTTCTGTGCCGCAAGTCGCCGGAGTTGAGGCTCGCGGGTGAGAAAGGCAGTTTCACTCCTCGCCGCGAGGTGCTTCGCGAGGCGGTCAGGATAAGCACGCCGTTGGCATTGGAGCACGCCGTGATTTGCGGAGCGCAGATAATGACTACCGTCATAGTGGCTCCGTTGGGTGTGTTCGCGATAGCCGCCAACTCGTTTGCCATTACGGCTGAGAGCCTGTGCTACATGCCGGGATATGGCATCTCCGACGCCGCGACCACGTTGGTGGGGCAAAGTGTCGGGGCGAGGCGCAGGCATCTTTGCTTGAGGTTCGCCAATATCACCGTGCTTATGGGCATAGCCGTAATGGGGGTGATGGGGGTGATTATGTATGTTTTTGCTCCGGAGATAATAGGAGTTATGACCCCCGTGCCGGAAATACGCGAGCTTGGTGTGATGGCTTTGCGCATCGAGGCTTTTGCCGAGCCGATGTTCGCGGCCTCGATAGTGGCCTACGGAGCATTTGTCGGCGCGGGCTACACGCTTGTGCCGAGCTTGATGAACCTTGTGAGCATCTGGGCGGTGCGCTTGTCGCTTGCCGCTTATCTCGCCCCGTTGATGGGACTGCGCGGCGTGTGGATAGCGATGTGCGTGGAGCTGTGTTTCCGCGGCGTTATTTTCCTCATAAGGCTGTGGACTAAAGGTTGGACAAAAAAGATAAATTTATAATTGCCGGTTTGATATGAGATACGATTTTGATGAGCTGATAAATCGCCGCGGCACCAACTCCTACAAGTGGGACAGCGCGGCGGATGGAGTGCTGCCGATGTGGGTGGCCGATATGGATTTCCGCACGGCTCCGGCCATTACGGAGGCGTTGCGCAAAAGGGTGGAGCACGGCATTTTCGGGTACACAAAAGTGCCCGGCGCTTATTATGAGGCTGTCACCGGATGGTTCGCGCGGCGGCATAATTGGCGTTTCGACAAGGAGTGGATGATCTATACATCGGGAGTCGTGCCCGCTGTTTCCGCCATAATAAAGGCGTTGACTGTGCCGGGCGACAAAGTGCTGGTACATACGCCTGTCTACAACTGCTTCTTCTCCTCGATACGCAACAACGGGTGTGAGGCTGTCGAACTTCCGTTAGTTTATGAAAACAATACCTATCATATCGATTTCGATGATTTTGAGCGGGCTGTTTCCGACCCGGCGGTGAAGATTTATCTGCTTTGCAATCCCCATAACCCTGCCGGAAGGGTATGGACGCGCGACGAGCTTTTGCGGATGGGCGGGATTTGCGCCCGGCATGGCGTGACGGTGGTGTCCGACGAGATTCATTGCGAGCTTACCCGTCCGGGTTGCGATTATGTGCCGTTTGCCTCTGTCGCCGACGAATTCCAACGGTCGGCTGTCACATGCCTTTCTCCGAGCAAGGCGTTTAATATCGCCGGGCTTCAGATAGCCAATATTGTCGCCGCCGACGAGTCCGTGCGCAAGAAAATCGACAAGGCCATCAACATCAATGAGGTTTGCGATGTCAACCCGTTCGGGGTCATTGCCACCATTGCCGCCTACAGCGACGGTGAGCAGTGGCTCGACGAGCTGCGCGAATATATCTATGCCAACTACGTTGAGCTTAAGAAATGGTTCGGGGACAATTATCCGCAATACCCTGTCACGGAGTTGGAGGGGACGTATCTTGTGTGGGTGGATTTCCGCTCCACCGGCCTTTCGTCGAAACAGCTTGAGCAACTGTTTATCGAAAAAGGCGGGGTATGGCTCAACGAGGGCACGATGTACGGTGCTGCCGGCGAGGGGTTTATGAGAATAAACATCGCGTGTCCGCGTGTCCGCCTGCTCGACGGTTTGGGGCGCATCGGCAAAGCCCTCACCTCCCTCCGCCATTAAGCGCCGGAATACAACGTTTCAGCGGAGTCCAAGTATGCTATAAAATCGGATATTTTGTACGGGCGGATTACGTTTCCGCTATCTGCCCGTACAAATTTGATTTGTCTGAAAGTGTCACTGAAGATGCTCGGTGCTATAAATACGCATTGGGCATTTTCATCACAGTTATTCTTGAATGTTTCCAAATGTCTTTCTATCGGCCACACTTCCATTATGGTTTGTTGTCGTCCTTCGGCCATTGTCACTTCTATTAGGATGCCTTTTCCCCTTTCGTGGCATTCGATGTCACCGACGTTGCCTCCTGCGGTCGATGTGGGTAAACCTGTGTCATCACACGGATAGTTTGGAATAACAGTGATGTCCGGGTATTTTATTTTAATAGCCAATGCGGTAAGAAATTCCAATCTTGCTGGTGCGGCGATGAATTTAAGAACTTCATCTTTTGATGAGCTTTTCTTTGATAGATTGTTTAATTCCGATTTAATTTTTGTCCATGTGTAGACAGATGTCCATTCTCCTAATTTTTCAGATGAGGCGTTTTTAGATATGTGCATGGCCTTTAACGCAAATAATTTTGTGTCGACAGATGCCATGTAATCAAAATATTCCTGTTCGGAAGAGTATTTCTTATATTTGGAGTAATGTTTTAAAATGTAGTCTGTCTTTTCGTCTTCTGCATGATTTATGTCGATAAATCTCCCTCCGCCTCTGAAAGAGATAAGACCTGTCATTCTCATTTTCCTGACAAATTCATCGGGATATTCTGAAACTATTGATTTGAGTTTGAATTTTTTAAAACCTCCCAAGATTTCATTTATGCAAATGTCTTCTATAACCTCGTTGGATGGATTGTAGCCGTGTTCTGTTCTTAATTGCTTGATTCTCAAATAAAGATTTTCTGCATTGTTGTCTTTCCAAAAGATGATAAGCGGTATTTCTTTATACGATATGCCGCAATTATTGTATTCAGGGTCGGCATTCAGTTTTTTAATCACTTGCAGTAGCAGAATAAGTGGGATATTGTCGTTCAGCTCCCGTATGAAAGGATTGCGGCGTTGTTGTTTTGAAAAGGCTTGAAGAAAAGCCATTTGTTCATATTGTGGGTTTACAATCTCCCTTGTGATAGTGTCGTCTTCTACTTTTATCGACACACTATTTGCCAGATAATTGCCTGTTTCCGAAAATTTGATGGGTTCCCCTATTTTATAGTACACGAATCCAAGTGTTTTCATCAATAAAAATTGAGTGTTGAATCGTGTTTGCCAACCTCTTTTGAAACCGGCATCCTGATGCCCTGCTATGTCAGGATGTTTCAAAGGGTCGTTTGCGTCATATATGTATTTTGTTTCTTCATCGGTTAATGGTGTTTCCGAGAACTCTCCTGATTTTGTTGTCGACCATTTGATTGCGACTGATTCGGATATCCTTCTCGGACGGTATAGTCCTATTTTGAAAAGTTTTCTTTCAAATAATTCGATAGTGGTGTCATTTAATATTTCTCCGTCGAATTTTTTCAAGACATTCATGAAATCCTTGAACCTTTCGGGATTGCGGATTGTGGTTGTGTATAATAACGGTTTATATTCTGCTTGTTTCATAATAGAGGGATTAATAGTTGGTAACTAACACTTCATTGAACTCTTTTATTGAGTTGTCGTGATAACTTATATAATTGCTTTTTATGTTGTGTACGTTATAATTGGATGACCATTTTAAGAATATGCCGTTTTCTTTTCCTTTATAGTTGGTTACGTTTGATATTGCGAATTTTATATTTTTTGTATCAAGCGTATCTAAAATTGAAAGGAGATTGGTTTCACTCTTTTCATCCCAATATTTATTATATTCGCTTAATGTGATTAGATAAGGGGGGTCTAAATATATAAAGTCATCGGTGGTGAAAGAAATTTCTTTAAAAAAATTATTGAAATCCATATTATGCCATTTTATGGATTTGTTTTTCACTTCCTTGAAATAGCGTGTTAAAGAGTTGTAAGTGTTAAGGTTGAAATCCACATTGCCTACCGGCAAATTATAATCTCCTTTTTTATTGAAACGCAGCATTCTGTTGAATCCATAGATTAACAGTACATACAATGTTAATGTGTCTTCTTTTTGTGACTTGTTGTAATTCTCTTTTAATGTGTTGAACGCTTGTTTGTTATACTTTGCGAAATATGTTTTTTTATATTGGGTTTTTAATTCTTGTGGTATGGCATTGTTCTTGTATGAGCATGATAATCCGTAACTGTCGATAATGCTAAACAGATTGTTGAAAAAAGCGTATTCCGAATAGGCTTGTTCGCATAGATATTTGTGTATCTGTATTACGTGGCTGTCGATATCGTTCAAAAGATATTCATCCGCTTTTACGTTTAAAAACACGGAGCCTCCGCCTACAAACGGTTCCACAAGCCGTTTTATCGTTTTAGGAAAATAAGTTTTTAATTCACTTATAAGTTTATATTTATCTCCAACGTAAAAGAGAGGAGAACGATTTATTTCTTTTTTCGTCATCTACTTTTGTAATGAATAATAATTCTTTATGATTTTCAAATTCTGTTTTGCCTGTGTTGAAGAAACTATGTGAATGTTCGTACATTTCCGTGTCACCGCACATTTCAAGAATCCGTTTCAAGTCGGTCAGGCGTATTTTGTTTTCAGATGAGTTGCTTTTGGAATTGTATGTGTTATTATAGGAAACTGCTATGTATTTTGTTCTCAGATTGGAAACTAAATCTTCGAAAGCTGTGAGAGCCTTGCTCGTGCAATAACTGCTCATGTTTTCAGGAGCCGGTTTAAGAGCCACTCCGTATAATTGTGGCATATCCCATTTTATCAATGTTTCGTAGAGGTGATAAAAGCGGCAATATTGCCGTGAATTGTAAGGCGGATCTATATAAACCACGTCGGATTCTATTTTGCGTGACAATTTGTTGGCATCTTCACGATAGATTTCCACATTGTCGTAGGATCTCGCGTCAATTAGCCGTAATCTCAAAGGCCTGTATTTGATGTCTTTTTTTATATAAGCGTCGAAGTGGCCGACTGTGTTGGCTAATTTGTCGATGTTGTAAATTAATGTGGCAAGCAGAATATTATATTCTTTTTCTGTCAATTCTGGTCTTATGTCCTCTATATCCTGCCGTATATAACCTATGATTTTGGAGATATTATATTCATAAAATTTACCTCCGAAATTGGCAGAGAAATAATTGTCTGTCAGCAATTCTGCATCCAATGAGTTATAAGTGCTGATTATGTCGTATAGTTTCTCTTTATTCCAATCACCTTTTTCGAAAAAGGCTTTATAGATTACGTTGTTCGAATACAGCAAATCATTGATTATTATTCCGGAATATTTTGTCATAGCACAATCGGAAATAACGCCTGTTCCTGCAAACAGGTCGCAAAAAGTGTGGGCATCGGGAGCATTGGCGGTTATTTTGTCCATTATCCATTCAGCTAATTTGGCTTTATTCCCTATGTAGCGTCTGCTTTTCAGCTCTATCGGGTTTGGATAAATATATTCTTGAAACAGCGACAGATAACGCTCTCCATAGCGTATTTTGTTTTCAGCGGCTTTCAGTGACTCCGCCGCCAAATCGGGATATTCTATGTTGTTGAGTATCTTATCGCTTTCACGTTGTATCATAAGTTGTTTTATGTCGCAACCATAGATTTCCGAGAGTGATTTTATTTGTTCTGCGGTGGGAAGCCTGTGCCCGTTCTCTATTTTGCTTAATTGCGCCATGTCGATACCGGATGCGTCACGAACCGTTTGAAGAGCTATGTCCTTTTCTTCTCTTAATTCTTTTAATATGCTGCCTATTGCGTACATTCTTGAATTTGACAATTTACGACAAAAATATGAAAAACATTCGATACGGGGATAGATCCCGGTCTATTATTTTGGTGCGGAGTTGCTGATGATTGCCGCCGCTGAGTGGGACTGGTCAGCAGCGGCGGACGGGTGGACGCTTCAGGGGCGTGATGTCGGGCGGCTCCTCGCCGGTTATGAGGTCGGCGATGTAGAGGCCGATACAGCGCGTCATCAGGATGTCGTCGTGGCATCCCTCTTTCGCGCCGTAGGAGCCGTTGGGCTTGCGCTCGTAGGAGGCGTGCTCGTCGACGGCGTCCATGTCGTGCTCCACGTAGCGGCTGTCGCGCACGGTCGCGATGTGGTGGTTGACCACCAACGGCTTTGTGCTGCGGTTGGTGTGAAAGCCTATTTGCGGCGAGCATGTGCCTGTCAGCCGGTCGTAGACGTTGCGGCAGTAGATGTTGGGATAGTGGTCGGCTATCTCGTCGAGGATGTAGCCGGCGTTGCTGCCTTCGGTTGACTCGGTTTCCAGCGTGTTGCTCTCAATGGCGAGCAGGGCTTTGTTGTAGTATAAGGCGATTTGCGCGGCCTTCCATGCCAGAAGGTCGTGGTCGGTGTGTCCGCGCCACTGTGCCGCCAATTCGGGTTTCTGTCCGCGCTCCTCGCCGCGGTCGATGACGGCAATCACCGACCAGTCGCTGGTGTCGCTGCGTCCGCCAACGTCGACCACCGTTATGTAGCGGCTGTCGCGCCGCGATATTTTTGCCGGGTTTTTCCATATTTTCAGCAGTCCGCCGTCGGAAGGCACGAATTTCACGCCTTGCAGGGCTTTGCGTCCGGTTGCGGCGTCGCCGGCCATGTCGCCTGTCTGTTCCGGCCGGCAGCAGTCCTGCCGCAGCCGTTCCACTCCCTCGCGGTCGAATACTATGCGGTCGGTGCTTGTGAAAGCCTCGATGTCGGTGGTGGGGTATTCGGCTTTCATGGCTTTGTGGGAGGCGTATTCGCGGCGTTTGGCGTGGTACCACGCTATCTGCTCCAAAGTCAGTCCCATGTCCCACAGTTTGCGCTCGTAGTCGTCGAGCGAGTTCCACAGATCGCCAACGTCGCCGACAGGCAGCGAATAGATTCCGTATTCGTACCACGGGATAAACACCGGACGCTTGTCGCTTTCGCCGGCTTTGGCCCGGAGCCATTCGGTGTGGAAGAAGTTGCCCACTCCGTTGGCGGTGGATTCCATTATGATGAGTGTGAGCTCGGCAAGTGCCACTGAGCCTGATACGGAGCGGATGATGTCGTTTGGGTCGTGCCCCGGCGTTTCGCGCCAGAACGCAACTTCCGACAAGTGGGCCATGGCGATGTCGGAGCCCCGCGCGGCTTCCTGATTTTCGGCGGAGCAGATGGTTATTGTGTTTTGCCTGCCCTCTATTCGGCTTATGTTGCGGCTTCCCTCGAACGGGCGCAGCCGCAGCTCGTTGCCGTCGGGCAGATATTCCTGTGGGTATCGCGCGAGCAGTTTCACCATCATGTTTTTTATGGTTGCAGCCACGTCCCTGACGTGGGCACACACGAGGCTGTGCCAATTGTCGCGCTGTGTCAGCTGTATCCAAGCCATGTAGGTTTGGATGAGTGTCGAGATGCCGCATTGCCGCGCTTTCAGGATAATGGCGCGTATCGGACGGCCTGCCGTGCGCATCGCTTCCAGCTCTTGCAGGATAATGCGCTGCGGGCGGTTGAGCGTCAGTTTTATGTCGCGGTATCCGGCCTTGTCTTTCACGGTCACGCATTTGGCGCACCAAAACTCGAAGTCGTGGCGCATTCTCAGCGTTTCAAACTCACGGAGAGTGAGGGCGGCGGAATATTCCGGGTCGCGCAGCATTGCGACGGGGACGAGCGCTTTTCCGCCGCCCGGCATCTCTACCGGGAGGCGTTCTCCGCAGCATCCCTCGCCCGACAGCGGGTTGTAGCCGCAGTCGCGATAGCGGGCGTGTCGGCGGCGGTTTTCTTCGGTTATTGCTGTGTAGTTCATGGTATAGCTTTGGTGTCGGCGCAAAGTTAAGGCTTCAGCCGGCCGTTTGCCGCAGCAAAAGAGAATCCTCCAACCCGCGTACCTGTTTGTGCCATTCTCGCCCAAGCCACGATGGTTCCGCGTTCCACCATAGAGAATGTAGTGGAAACCCAATCTGTCTTTTCCCTCACATTCGTAGATGAGTAATGGAGATTGTTAGCCTTTGCAGATGTCAGCAACCGTCCATTCTGTATGTAATGTGGTTTTCATAATTCTTGGTTATTTCACTTCTGTATAGTCCGTATCGTTCTGTCTTTTCACTCGTCTTACAGTATGCTTTATTTTGCCTATCAGGAAATTGATTTCCATGCTCGATTCCGTTTCGGATGTTTCCAATTCGGGCATCACGATACTTGAAAGCATTTCCCCAAAATGCCGCATTTTTGATTGTTGTACATTGGCATCTGTTTCGTTGTGCAGCTCGCGTAGTTCACGCTTGATTTGGCGGACAGACGAAAAAGTTTCAATGATTGCAAAAGTTGCGTTTACAGCCTGTTTGCTTTTCAATATAGTTGCCAACATATATAATCCTTTTTCTGTGAATGCTTTAGGCAGAACTCGTGACTTTGGTGATACGTTTGCGGTCGAAAAATTCGACCGCAAACAAGCAAGTTATTGTCTGTCAAGCTCAAACATGTATTCGTTAGGGAACTTGTCCGGATTGTTTCTAACAGCTTCATTTACTCGTTTTGTTTCTACGCCATAGAGTGCGGCCACATCAGAGTCCAATATGACTTGACAGCCTCTGACAAGCACGATTTTTTGCCGTACTTGCTCAAAAAGGTTGACTGCATTTTGGGAGAGGCTTTCTTTGCTTTTACTTAAACTTTTATTTTTATCCATGATTTAAATTTTATGTATTCTTCATCCTTGTCGTCCCAAATGGCGCGGACTTTCTTTTATTCAAACAGCTTGATTGTGTTATGTTGAGTCATATTTATGTTCGGTCTGTGTTCGCGTCCTTTTGTCGGCCGGTTACAAAGATGCAAAATTTATTTGGTAAATGGCTCGTTTTGCAGAAGAAAGTATGGTTTTTGCGCTACGGTTTTCCGTAGCCGGGATGCGGATGTGTGCAGTTTATTGCAGAAGAAGTCATTACTGTCGGTTTAAATCGTTATCTTTACTGTCGAAAATTGCAATTTCAAAAAAACAGGAGATCATGAGAAGGTGCCCGATAGCCTTATTTTTCTTGATTGTATTGTCTGTAGGATGCGGCAGACGAGATGACGCCGACGTCTGGCGGATTTTTGATGAGTGTACGGCTTGTTACAACGCATCCGACACTACAGATTTGTGGCCTGACGCTCTCAAACGGGCAGAGTCGCTTGCCATGAAAAGCGGTGACAGCGCGGTCGTCGGAGAGCTTTATTACCAAAAGGCATGTTATGACATTTCGCGCGGCGAGGGCGACAGTGTCGGCGTGTTTCTTGAGAAGGCCTTAGCCTGTTACGGGGCATCCGACAATAATTCCGGAAAGGCAAAAGCGGGACTTACTTACGCTCAATATCTGAACATGCTGAGTGATTATGACAACTCCGAGAAACAGCTTCGCAACGCGCTCAAATATGCCTCCGGAAACGACAGCCTCCGGGCGTTGATCAGCGCCGAGCTGATGTTTCTGCGTATATCGGCCGGAGATATGAGGGGGGCTGTAGAGTATGGCAACATAGTGTTGCCTTTGTTGGAGCAGTCGGGCGACACAAGCAGCTATATTGTGGCGTGTGGAAACGCGGGGGTAGCATATCGCAGGTTGGGAATGAACGACTCTGCCATGATTGTTTATCAAAAGGGGCTTGATATGGCTTTGAGATTCAAGGACTATGAGTCGACATCGTTTCTTCTAAACAATCTTTCAGTGCTTTATTGCGAGCAGGAGCGTTACGGCGAGAGTTTGCAATATGCCCGTCGGGCGGCGCAATTTGCAGAAAAAGCGGGTGCAAGCATTGAATATTTCTCGGCTCTTGCCAACGAGGGCATAACTTACAGCAAGATGGGGAATGACGAGAAAGCCGCGTCGTTGCTGCGCCATGCTTATGATGAATGTGAAACGGTAAATTATTATCCCGTGCAGCTAAAGATAATAAACCATTTGCTTACGGCATACATGAACCTGCAACGCTATGACTCAGCCGCCTGCTATTTGTCGAAAGGGGAGGAGCTGTCGCGGCTTTTGCCTCCGGGCAACAATGGCGCGGCCGGCATTTTGGAGGCTAAAGCCAATTTGCAGAAAGCTACCGGAGATTATCGTGGAGCGTTGGCTACCATAAAGCGGTTGGAGTCGCTTGCCGGTTCCAATATCGTTGTCCCGGAATATAAACTTAATATTCTCAAAGCCGAATGTCTTGCCGGCCTTGCCGATTTTCGCGCGGCCTATCGTTTGGCGTACAAGGCCAATGAGGGCATGGACTCGGTGCGCAGCAGCGAGGCAGAACGGAAATTGTCGGAATATACCGCACGTTTCCGCACACAGGAAAAGGAGTTGGAAATCAGTCGCCTGATGGAGAGCAATCTGCGTCAGGAATCAAGAATAACGAAACTCACAGCGGCGATTATCGTTGTATTCACCATGATTGCCCTTTTTGTGGTGTGGATGTTGTTCCGCCGGAGGTCAAGCCGACAAAAAACGGAGATAATGCTGTCGCGCAAATACATCGACGGTCTTGAGAGTGAGCGCTCTCGCTTTGCCCGTGAGCTGCACGACGGTGTATGCAACGATTTGTTGGCTCTTGCCATTGACATGAAGTCAGGAAAATCGGGCGGCGACGCCACTTTCGGGCGGATAGAGGCAATCAGGGGCGATTTGCGTAGAATTTCCCATGAGATGATGCCGCCTTCGTTTAAACATGCCGATATTGATGAGATATTGTCCGATTATCTGTCGAATTTGCCGTCCGGCAGCATAAAATTCCACTATCATTCGTCAGGCGGTGAATGGAGGAGAATACCTTCAGGCACGGCATACGAGCTGTATCGCATCATACAGGAAGCCGTGTCGAACATCATCAGGCATTCCGGAGCCTCAGAGGCCTCTGTGTCGTTGTCGTTGGACGATGGCGGCAATTTGTCGCTTGTGGTTAAGGACAACGGCTCATGGCTGCAAAAAAATGATATGCAATCAGGCATAGGCACGCGCACTATCAGCGACCGTGTGGCGAGCATAGGCGGAGAGATTGAGTGCGGCAATGGAATTAATGGCTCGAAATTGTCGATAACTTTGAAAATTACCGGTTATTCGGATGGAAACGCTTAAAAACACCAATATACTTATTGTCGACGACCACCGGATAGTGGCACACGGTTTGCAGGCATTATTGTCGGAAGAGAATGACGTTGGATGTATCGACGCGGTTTCTTCGGCTGAAGAGGCCTTGTCGGCTGCACATTATAAGAATTACGGGATATTTATCATCGATGTGGAGTTGCCGGACATGTCAGGCTTGCAGCTTCTGGGGCTGTTGAGGCAAATTTCTCCGGCATCAGCGTGCATATTCCATACAATGCATGAGGAGCTTTGGACCATAAAAGCGATGATGTCTGCCGAAGCCGATGCCATTGTGCTGAAATCCGGTGATTTGACAGATTTGTCGATGGCAGTGGCGGAGGTTTCTGTGGGCAGCAGCTATTATAGTCCGCGCATCCACGAGCTTTGCCTGACTATGGAGCAACAGCTGATGCCGTCGGAGCGCGAATTGGAGATACTGAAAGCCATAGCGCGGGGTGAGAATACCGATGAGATTTCCCGTGGCATGGGCATATCGTCAAACACTGTCGAGTATTATCGCAAACGGCTTTTCCGCAAGCTTGGAGCCAGCAACATGGCCGACATGATTGTGCGCGCAATCAGGCGCGGGCTGCTGTTTGTTTAAGAGTTGTTCAGTATGTCCCGTCGCCCATGTCTGGAGTGTAGGCATTAAGCCAATCTGCGAAACGATTCCACTCGAAAGGATGTGAATTTGCCCATTTGCTGAGAGCCGCCGCGTCGCAGCCCATTGTCACGAAATGGTTGTAGGCATTCTCGTAGCCTGATGCCCTGACTGCCAACAGGTGCTTTACGTAAGGATTAGGATCTTCCGTAAACACACTGTCGGCTATCAACTTGTCGACAAATGCTTTGCGGACTGTGCACATGGATTCTTCATCGACTGTCTTTATCTTTGATATTCCGACAGCAGATGCCATCCCCAATTCATAACCGGACAAGTCGAAACTGTATAAAGCAGCCTCTAGTTGCTCCGGAGTAAAATTTTCCGATAGTTTGATAGTGTCGTTGGCGAACTTGACTTTTGCAGAATCACCCTCTATTTTTATGCACCGTTTGCAGGCATCCATCATCAGCCGGGATATTTCCTTTATGCGGTCGCCGTTTTTCCGCTCCATTGCCATATACATCTCCCCGTAGACCATTCCCCATGCAGGATACACAGATTGCAGGAACAGAGATGCTGCGCGAAAATAGCACGGTGAATACGTTGGATTGGCTTTTATGCCTTGCAGGCAATAATCGAGTGACTTGTTGTAGTCGTCAGCTTTTAGGGCGATGACCGACAATTCATTGAGCAAAGATGCGCTTTTTGGGAACTTTCCCAGTCCCTTTTTATATACTTCCTCAGCTTTATCGGGCTGTCCGTTCATATCGTATGAGTTGCCGAGCATACAATAAACTTGTTCGTTGTAGCTCCATTTGTCTACAATCTTTGATAATTCCTCTATTGCGCGCGGCATGTTGTCGTTGATATAGTGGGCATATCCGAGCTCATACCGTGCAACCATGTTGTCGGGCTCTTTTTCAAGCACGCCGTTCAATACAGAAATGGCTGTGCCTACAGCTCCATTGTCCATCAGTGCGACAGCACGTCCGATGAGCTCGTCGCTGCCGCGATTGTCGTCTTCTGTATTCTGTGCCATTCCCGCAAGGCAGAAAATCAGGGCACTGATAATGGCTAAACCGGTTTTCATGATGCGCATTATTATTGTGGTTGTAAAGTCAGGCTTGCTCGTATTGCGTGGTGTCGTCAATTCCGGCATCGCGCAGCGCCTCTATTCGTTCGCGGCATGTCCCGCACCTGCCACAGTGCTTCTCTCCGCCTTTGTAGCATGAATAAGTTTCGGAATAGTCTATGCCGAGCTGTTTCCCGTGTCGCGCTATGTCGGTTTTTGTTATTGACGTGTAGGGGGCAATTATGGTGATGCCGTCATACGTGCCGTTGCGCATGGCTTCCGACATGGCTTCGACGAAACCCGCGCGGCAGTCGGGGTAGATGGCATGGTCGCCATAGTGGTTGGCAATCATCACATGTTTCAATCCGTGGCTCTCTGCCAATCCGCAGGCCACCGAAAGCATTATGCCGTTGCGGAACGGCACGACCGTCGAGCGCATGTTCTCGTCGTCGTAGTTGCCCTCCGGTATGGCATCCGCTCCTTCGAGCAATGAGCTTTTGAAGTATTCGCCCATGAATACGAGCGGAATTTCTATATGTCTGATGCCCAAACGCCGGCAATGCAGCCGGGCGCACTCAGCCTCGCGCCTGTTGTGGTTTGACCCGTAGCCGAACGTTACGGCCAATGCTATCCGTTCTTTATATTCGTAAAGCAGTGTCACCGAATCCATCCCTCCGGACAACACTATAATAGAGTCTTTTTCCATCACATTGCTTTTTTTCTTGTTATGCCGAGATACGGCTGTCTTATGCAAAGATAGCGAAAGGCGAGTGTAGAACAATCAAACTTGTTTGAGATTGTTATGCCAAGCCGCATCCTATCTTCTACAAAGGTAGCAAAAATATTGTTTAAACAATTTTTTAATATATATGTAATTGAATATGTTTCAATATTTTGTAATTTTGGAAAAAAAGTCATTATGAGAAAGGTAATATTTTTATTGTGCTGTTTTTTCTGTGTTACGGCAACGGCACAAACATTTGAGATAAGCATATCGGGAAAAGAGAAATGGGAAATAAAGGTGTCGTTAGGCAATGTTTTGAGGTACTATATGTATGAGGAGGACATACCGTCTTCCATACCGGGACTTTATGATAAAATAGAGTGGTCGGAGGGGTTGCTTTTAAAAATGTATGGAGAATGTTTCTTGAATGGAGAGCGAACGATGACAATCACGACCGCCAAAGGAAAAAACGTCGTTGACCCCAAAAGGGTGTTGCTTGAATTTACAATCTATACGCCACAGGTTTATTACATGTATAAAGGTGAGGAAATAAAAGTAGGGATGGATAAGGATAAATTCCAAAAACTAACGGGGATTGCCCCAAAAGAAAGCTTGTTTGGTGGTTCTTTTTGCGATTTTGGTTGGATGTATGTTTCGTTTGACGACGATGACAAAATAGATTATATAGAAGTGCCTAATTTATATTAATCTCATATCTTTGCACTGTATACAGTGCAAAAATATAAATTTTTTGCACTATATACAAAGCAATTAGCCTTTTGACGGCAGAAAATCATAAATTATTGTTGAAATTTGCCATTATCCGTTGACGCTTCATTTCTTGATGCTCCTCGTCGGCATAATTGGCGAAAGGATGTATGGCTATTCCTCCGCGCGGCGTGAAAATGCCCCGCACTTCTATGTAGCGCGGATTCATGATACGCACAAGGTCTTTCATTATGATGTTGACGCAATCCTCGTGGAAGTCGCCGTGGTTGCGGAAACTGAAAAGATACAGCTTCAGGCTCTTGCTTTCCACCATATCCTCGCGCGGTATGTAGCTTATGATTATCTTGGCAAAATCAGGCTGGCCGGTTTTCGGGCAAAGGCTTGTGAACTCCGGGCAGATGAATGTGACGACATACTCGTTTTCCGGATGTTTGTTCTTGAATGTTTCAAGCACCTCCGGCGAATATTGGTCCGGATAGCGTGTGGCGGTGTTGCCCAAAAGGGTTACTCCCTGCAATTCTTTTTCTGTTCTCGGCATTTTTCAGTTACATTAAAAATATATTGTTTCTACGGCATTCCTCTATTTGCTCCTCAGGCCAAACACTCGCTTGGACTTCCCCGATGTGCGCTTTTTGCAGCAGGAACATGCACAGACGGCTTTGCCCGATGCCCCCGCCGATGGAGTATGGCAGTTTTCCGGCAAGCAGCGACCGGTGGAACGGCAACGCGGCACGCTCTTCGCATCCTCTTGCGCGCAACTGCTCCATCAGCGATTCCGGACTTACGCGGATGCCCATCGACGACAGCTCGAAAGGAATTTGCAGCACGTGATTCCACAGCATTATGTCGCCGTTAAGGCCGCGATAGCCGGCATTGTTGGGCGTAATCCAATCGTCATAATCGGGTGCGCGGCCATCGTGCGGTTTTCCGTCGGATAAATCCGCTCCTATCCCCACAATGAATGTGGCACCATATTTTTTTGTTATCTCTGCCTCGCGCTCTTTTGGCGAAAGCGTGGGATACATTTGCAGCAATTCTTCGGAATGCACTATCTTGATATCGTTGGGCAGTACGGGCGTGATATGCGGAAATCTGTCGTACACGATTTGCTCTGTTTCTCTCAGCGCGGTGTAAATTTTTCTTACTGTCGCGACCAAGTAGTCAAGATTGCGGTCGGTGTCGCGTATTGTCTGCTCCCAGTCCCATTGGTCCACATAAATGGAGTGGATGTTGTCGAGCTCCTCATCTGTGCGGATGGCGTTCATGTCGGTGTAGATGCCGAAGCCGGGGGCAATGCCGTAGGCAGCGAGTTTGGAGCGTTTCCATTTCGCAAGCGAATGCACCACTTCAGCCTGTCGCCCGCCCAATGATTTTACGGGGAAACTTACCGCTTTCTCCACTCCGTTGAGGTCGTCGTTAAGCCCTGTGCCCGAAAGCACAAAGAGCGGAGCCGTCACGCGCCGGAGATTCAGAGCTTTGGCTATGCGCTGCTGGAATGCGTCTTTTATCAGTTTGATTGCTATCTCTGTTGTTTCAGGCAGCAGTTTCAGCCGATAACAATGTGGTATTGTCAGTGCCATGTCCGTTATAGTTTATTTGAACCCTAAAGCGCGGGCAAGTCCGCTGTACGACAGCATTATGCCTACTTGAAAACCGCTTCGTCCGGGTGTGAGTTTGGAATATTTCTGGTGCATGAAATATGGCGACAGCCGTAGTGAGGATGTGTATTGTTCACGCCGTCCGCTGAGAAAAAACGGTTTGTCGGACACTGCCGTATGGAAATTCCAATCAAAGTCGAGCCCGGCCATGTAGTTGAAGTTGTGGATGGTGTTGCGCCTTATCTCGGAATTTATCACATATTCCGTTTCCGGATTCATCGCCTCCTCCGGATCGGGGTTGTGAATGTAGTCGGCCACGTCCCACGCATAGTTGGTCCAGCCTCCTCCGACGTTGATTGTGATTGCGAAATGTTTCGTGTCGAGGACACGGTAGCCTATAGCCACAACTCCCGAAAGCTGGTTGGCATAGCGGTTGACCGCCCATTCGTTCTCACGTCCGAACAGCTCGTTCCTGATGTTGTCCAACCGCGGTTGCCCGTAGGAAATGTCGGCTTTCAGGAACAGCCTGTCATAGCCGGCTGTTAAACCGATGTTGAAAAGCCATGAATAGCCGAACGCGTCGGCAATGTCGCCTGTCGGGATAAACGCGCCTGTCCCTATATACCATCCGTAGCTGAATTTGCCGGGTTTCACCTCCGGGACAGCAGGAAGCAGGAACTCGTCCAATTGTTTGCGCACAAAATATTCCTCCTCTTGCAGCCGGTTGTCGTTACTGCCGTTGACAGTGCGTTGCGCGATGTCGGCAATGTACTCGTCATAAAGATTTTGATAATATGCCACCCGTTTGTCGGCTTCTATTCCCGTCATGCCTGTGTTGAGATCGGCCTGCAGACGGCGGCGCATAAGCTCGAGCAAGTCGAATTGCAGTTGGTGATAGCGGAGCATACGGTCGCTGCGGTATGCGCTGTCGGCGTAGGATTGTGATTTGTCCATCTCCGCAAAAGCGTAGGTTGAAACTGATGTCTCGATGTTAAAACGGGATTTTTCTTCTTGGGTTATCTCCGATTTTACCATCAGGCGGCCTTTGAAGTAAGTGGGAGTGGTTTTCATCACAGGGTTGCCTGTAAAATCACTCCACGACAACGGGCCTTCATTCCAATAGCGAGTGTTGCCTGTGGCCGACGCAAGCATAGGAACTAATATGAGTAGAAAAATCAATCGTTTCATAATATAGGGCTTTTTATAAATCTTCAAGAATGCGTTTCAGCACTACCATTGCCGATATTTCACGGTTGGCGGCCTCCGGTATGACGATAGAGCGTTCGCTTTCGATAACCTCATCGCTCACAATCATGTTTCTTCTTACGGGCAGGCAGTGCATGAACCGGGCATTGTCGGTCAACGCCATTTTTTCTGATGTGATTGTCCATGAGCGGTCGGTGCTCAGCACTTTTCCGTAGTTGGGTCCGGTAAATGCCGACCAATTTTTTGCGTAGACAAAATCCGCGCCGGAGAGAGCCTCGTTTTGGTCGTAGATTATTGGCACACCCGCCGTAAACTCTTCGGCGAGCTCATAGCCGTGAGGATGGGTGATTACAAAATCGTAGTCGGTTTTGCGCATCCATTCGGCGAATGAATTGGGCACGGCCTGTGGCAGCGCTTTCGGATGCGGAGCCCATGTGAGCACTACTTTCGGATGGTCTTTTGTCTTGTATTCCTCAATGGTTATTAAGTCGGCGAAACTTTGCAGAGGGTGGCGGGTGGCCGCTTCCATGCTGAATACAGGCCTGCCGGAATACCGGATGAACTGCTCCAAGATTTTCTCTGAATAGTCATCGGTCTTGCTTTCGAAACGGGCGAATGAGCGCACTCCTATCACATCGCAATAGCAGCCCATTACGGGAATAGCCTCCAACAGGTGCTCCGGCTTGTCGCCATCCATTATCACTCCGCGCTCGGTTTCGAGTTTCCATGCCCCTTGGTTTACGTCGAGTACTATCACGTTCATTCCGAGATTCATTGCCGCTTTTTGCGTGCTTAGCCGTGTGCGGAGCGATGAATTGAAAAATATCATCAGCAGTGTTTTGTTTTCGCCCAAATGTTTATAGGCAAAACGATCCTTTTTTACTTCTAACGCTTCTTTAACGGCTGCTTTGAGGTCGCCAATGTCGTCGACGCAAGTGAATTTCTTCATAATCGCATATCTTTAGGAGCAAAGATAATGAAAGGTGAGAGCAGAAACAAATAGAAAACACAGTTTTCATCTTTGGTTCTGCCGAACCGCATCTTATCTTATCCAAAGATAATGAAAATCGAGGGCAGAATAATCAAACTCGCTTGAAAATGTTGTGCCGGGATGCGTTTATCTTATTGCTGTTGATGCGCGGCACCGCCAAGTCCGTGGGTAAATGGCAGGGTGAAAGCGGATTGGTTATTTAAAATGATATTGCCCTTTACGGCGTGTCATCTTGCCGAAGTCGATGCATTTGGCAGGACAATAATGATAGCAGGCGAGGCAGTTGATGCAATGCCCGTTCCATTTCGGGAGGCCGTTCTCGGTTGTGATATTGCCTGTCGGGCACGCTGTGCGGCATTTTCCGCATTTTACACATTTGTCGTTGTCGGCATGAAATGGCTTGTCGGTTATGGTTTTTATGAAAACAGGATAAATCAAGCCTGACTTCATGCGGCTGAAACGACCGTGATATGTGTGGTCGCCAATGGCTCGGCATCTTATCATTGCGGCAATTTCCTCAATTCTTTTTGGGGCGGCGTTCAGCTTTTTTTCGGTCAGGCTGCTGTCGTCGGTGTCGAACCCGGGCAGGAGCACGTATGTGTTGGGCATGAACACCGAATATCCGGCACTTGCTTTCAGCCCGGCTCGCTCTGCTGCTTTACTCCATTGCCGGAATGTCAGTCCGCAATCATCGCCGCAACTGCACACCATATAGCAATAGCTCTTTTCAGGGTTGTATCCTTTGAATTTTATGCCCGCAATCACTTCCGGCAGGGTTTTAGGCATACCCCACGAGTGAACAGGAAAGACAAATCCTATGCTCTCGTTTTCGTTGATTTCGATGTGGCGGCCGGAGCCGGAGAGGGTGCGCATGTCTGTCGGACGGCTGTCGCCAATGGCGGCTGACAGCAGTTCTGCCACATGCTTGCTGTTGCCTGTCGCTGAGAAATAGAAAATCATGTTAACGGATTGTTACCAATGTCGCACCGAAGCCATATTCGCGGAAAGACGCGTCCTGAGCGTCGCAGTGCTTGTATTTGTGCTTCAACTCGTCAAGCAGCGCCTTTCGCAGCACGCCTTCGCCCTTGCCATGTATGAATATGATTTTTTGGCCTTTGTTGCCGATGTTCTCATCCATTACGCGGCGAAACTCTTTTAGCTGTACGTCGAGCATGTCTTTGTTTGACAGGCCTGTTGTAGTGTCGAGGAGCTCGTTGATATGCAGGTCAACTTCTATGATTTCGTTTTTTTTATGTTGCTTGTCAGCGTGTTTGCTGACCGGCTTTTTCTGCTGCTTGTCGGCTGTCTTCTTTTCGCGCATGGCTTGTTCTATCATGCCGCTGTCGATTACCATGCTGCGTTGCGGCACATCGTTTTTCACTATGTCGTAGGCAATGACAGGGTTGTCGAAATACATGTTTTCGTGGAAACAGTGCATTTTGTAGAATTTTGTCGCGTCGACTCTGAACTCCACAGCGCCGGGATTTTTAAGTTTGAAAGGCTTGTCCTGTTTAAATGCCACATATTGCACGCAGACGCGTTCCAACTCTGTCAGGTCGTCATGATTCAGTTCTTCGAGCAGCACTTGCATGTTGGGCTCCACTATTCCGTTGTAGCGGCTCTCCCATTTGCCATCGCTGTTGCGCGACGCATAGAGTATGTACAGATAGTAATTGCTGTCGTTTATGATGTAGGCGTCGAAAGTGGTGGTGTTGAGATGTTTGATTTCTCTTGCCTCATAGCCAAGTACGATATTAAGCACATCGCCTCCGGCGGTTTCTTCTGCCGTTTCTGCATTTCCCGGTTCAGTATTTGGGGCGGGTTTGGAATGAGTGATTGCAGGCGCCTCATATTTGCTTGGCTCGTTTGATCCGAATTTCCGTTTCGGCATCATGCCGCCGTCGGGATCGACCACTACACATTCTTTCACCAATATCGGCGTTTCAAAGCCGTCGTTGTCCTCAACATACGCGATGTTGCCTTCTATTTTTGTCACTTTCCCTCCGCCTACGGCATTGAGAAAACGTACTATATCTCCGATCTTCATATCATTTCGTTTTTTCCGGCTGCAAATTTACGGAATTTTGGTAGATCAGTCGGTGGGCAATGGAGGATTTATCAGGTAAATTTTTCCGTAGGAGCGTGTGAACGATGTGTAGAGCCAACGGTAGAAGTCGATGTTTTTATAGGCATCTTCAGGGATGTATCCCATGTCGATGAACACGTTGCGCCATTGTCCGCCTTGTGCTTTATGGCATGTCACCGAATATGCGAATTTCACTTGCAGAGCGTTGTAGTACGGGTCTTCTTTCAGCTTTTTGTATCGCTCTTTAAGCCGCGGTATGTCGGCATAATCTTCCATCACCGACATGTAGAGCTTCTCGTTTTGGCTGCGGCTCAATGCCGGTGTGTCGGAATAAAGCGCGTCGAGCACTATTTTTGCGTCGAATTCACATTGATAGTCAGGAAATTCGAGAGTGGCGTCGGCAAACCGGAATCCGTGCATCTCCGTTACTCCCGACAGCCGGCGCACTATTGCCGTGTCGCCGTTGGCTATGAAATCCATTTTCCCGTCGCTGTTTGCCGACCAATGATAGTTGTTTTTCGCCACGAGGAGTATGTCGCCGACGCATAGCTCGCTTTCCATGTAAAGCACTCTGCCACGCACTCCCTGATTGAACATTACGGCGCTTTTGTTGGATCGCGTTACGATTATTGTTTCATCTATGCCATCCTTATCGTAGCATTCTTCAATCCTTTCGGCAAGAAATTCTCCGGTGACCACTTCCATGTCGTCGAATCGGGCAACATGAATGACAGGCGGTTTTAATTCTCCCGAAGTGATAATGTTTCTTATCATTGTGGCATTTTGCAGGATGCCGGAATCGTGGCGTTGACGGGCCACTTCGGTCAGAGTGTAGCTGTAGACGGTCAATCCGTAGCCATGAAGTATCTCCGGCGACAATGCAGGGCTGTCGGTATAGCCAACGGGAGGGAGCTGTGCTATGTCGCCGAGCAAAATCAGCCGGCATCCTTCGCTTTCGTACACGTATGTTATCAAATCGTCGAGCAGACGGCCTGTCCCGAATACGGCATATTCTCCGGGACGATTGGCTATCATAGAGGCCTCGTCGACTATGAAGTATGTGTTCTTGAAATTGTTGCGCCGCAGGCTGAATGCCATTGATTGAGGGTCGAATTGCCGGCTTTGATAAATGTGGTGGTGGATAGTCGAGGCTCCGTGTCCTGAATATGAGGAGAATACTTTGGCGGCTCTGCCTGTGGGCGCGAGCAATATGGCGCGTATCCCGACGGAGGCCAATGCGCGTACAAGCGCGCTTGTCAGTGATGTTTTGCCAGTCCCGGCATATCCGTTGAGCACGAAAGCCGGCCGTGGCTCATTGTCGGTGACGAATTTGCTGAAAGCCGCCACGACTTCCATTTGCTGCCCGTTGGGCTCATACGGCAGTTGCCTCAATATTTCTTCTCCTAATTTCTCCGCTTCCACAGACGACGAGTTTATTGTTACAACCGTAAAGATACTGCAAATCGGCTGTAAAAGGTTGGGATTTGGCTAAAAAACAGCCGGAAAGCGTACGCTTTTTTATTCGCCGCGTTTATTTCAGCCCGAATAAAAACCGGGTTATGCGGGCCTTGTCAAGAATAAGTCTGTGGGTAACGACAGGCAGAACTGTTCCGCAAGTTATGACAATGATACATCCGATGATAAAAGCGGCTGTGTCATATCCGTCGAAATACGGAATTTTATCCATGATTGCTTTTGCCAATCCCTCAAAGGTGGTATGAAAAGATAGACTATGTATAAAGAGCCTGATATTGTTGTAAGCAACTTGGTTAGACCGCTTTTTGCTGTTGCAATTATGTTTGATATGTAGATTGTTGCACAAATTCCGAGATAAGGGGCTGCTGTTTCGGCAATTTTTCCTGCCATAGTGCCGGGATATGCGAGCATTATGGTTTCCACGGCACAAAACAGGGCTAATCCTATGGCTCCGTTAATTCTTATGATGAGAGGCTCCTGACTTTGGAATAATCGGCAATGACAACTCCGAGCATGAAAAACACGAGCATCGTTTTTACTTGTTGCAGGCATAGGATGCTTGTTGCTTCAATCGGCAGGTAGTTCAGAATTATCGCAAGCATAAAAAGGACGAGCCGTTGCTTTTTTGTCCTGAAAAGCGGCACAAGCACAAACATCCACCAAAGAGCTATTATAAACCAAAGGAAAAAGCCTGCCTCCGGATAATAAAACATGCGGATATACGACATCCATGTTACTGGGTTTTCCACAAGGGCGTTTCCGTGTTGCGACGCGAGTTTGAGCGTTATTATCAGTATCGACGCTGATAAATAGGGAATAAGCAACCGCCTTACTTTTTTGAGCAGAAACCGTGAATACGGTTGCTCTTTGTGAACATATAGATGTATCCGCTTGCGAACATGAACAGCGGCATGTGGAAAGAGTAAATAATGTCGTGTATATTTTTGTACCATCCGGGAGAGTTGTCGGGATAGTAGTGTCCGACGACCACGAGTATGATACAAATGGCTTTGGCTATGTCGAATGTAAGCAGGCGTCCCATAAGATGTTGCATTTGTGCTGTTGATTGAAAGATATTTATTACTCCCACGTGAAATTGTCGTAGTGGGATGATTTTGCATGGAACCGGAAATTGATAAACGGGCGCATGAATCTGAATATCGGAATTGTGAGGAATAGTTTTGGGGCTTGTAGTATTTGGGCTGTTTTCCGCATGGAAAATATGAATATTAAAGTTTCAGCCAAGTAGATGATGATTGTGTATGCGCAGATGATGCCCGGGATTAACCACTTCTCGGAGTTTTGGAAGAACAGATGCCCGGCATGGCACAGCAGAGAGAGGAACAATAGAAGAAAAAGCCATCTTATGATTGTCATTGCTGAGCTCGTTTTTATGGTTTGTGGGCTGATTTTTCCGACAGTGAACATTCTGTGGATTTTGTCGGATGTGTAGAAGTCTTTTACGTTATCGTATTGCGCACTTAGAATACTGTTGTGCGACAGTTCTACCGCCACATTTGTCTTGGATGATATTTCTTTGATGAAAATGTCATCATCTCCAAATTTCAGGTTCATCGTGCGTGAAAATCCTTTGTTGTCGAAAAATAATTGTTTCCGGTATGCCATATTCCTCCGGTCGCCTCTGAAAGCGTGTCCTCTTATGGCTGAAGCCAAATATTGAGAATCGGTCATCAGGGTGTCAAAAACGCGGTAGCGGTGCCCTGCGGCTGAGTCTTGGCCGTAATTGTTGCGGCAGTAGCCTATCACAATGCCGGTTTCGTCGTCGAAATGCCTCGACATGTCGTTGAGCCATTCATCGCTTTGCGGTATGCAGTCGGCGTCAGTGAGCAGGACAGAGTCGTATGTGGCCGCCTTTATGCCGAGTGTCGCCGACAGTTTTCTGATTGACACGTTGCAGCTTGTTTCGGGGATGAAAGTGCTGCGCAATTCAGGATATTTGCAAGAAAGGCGTGTAAGAATGTCGTCGGTAGAAGCTGATGAGTCGGAGTTTACCGCAATTACCTCGAATTTAGGGTAACGCTGTTCCATGATTGCCGGTATCGACTTGTCTAAAAGCGCGGAGTTAGAGCCGTTGGCAAACACTATAATGGAAACCGGCCCGGGCTGTTTGCTGTCATCTGCAATTTGTTTGTCGGCAAGTCTTGTCAGAGCGGTCTTGCGCCTCAATATATAGATTGATTGTACGGTGGCTAATATAAGATATATTACAGCAATGGCAATTAAAACATATAAAGAGTTTACAGATTGCATAGATAAATCAGTTTTGGCACGGGCAAAGGTAAGGATTTTGTATATTATTTTTTAACTTTGCCGTCGAAATAAATGCGCTGATGAAATATTCGGCGGATTTACACGTTATTAAATAATAGCCAAACGTAAAAAAGCATGAGTAAAAATAGTTTAACCATTATAGTATTGTCGGTTTTTTCTTTGTTGTTTGTGTCTTGTAAATCCAACAAGACAATGGCTTATTTTCAAAATGCCGACACGATAAGCTGCTCGATAGAAAATGTGGATTATGCTCTGAAAATAGTTCCTGCCGACCAACTGAAGGTCTTAATCAGCTCGGTTGTGCCGGAGGCTACTGAAGTGTTCAGAATGGGGGAAACCACCTATACCACAACCGACGGTTCTCAGTATATGAACCAGTCAACGACATTGTCGGAAACATATTCATTGTATACTGTCGACAAAAACGGAGAAATAACAGTGCCTGTCATAGGAAATCTGAAGGTTGCCGGATTGTCGACACTTGAGGCCACAGAGCTGCTGAGAAATGAGGTCGCGAAGCATGTGCAGGATCCCATAGTCAGGGTGGAGCTTGCGAGTTTCCGTGTCAATGTGCTTGGCGAGGTGAAAAATCCGGGAGCGCAGACTGTGAAGACCGAGCGTTATACGGTGTTGGACGCGCTTGCGGGTGCCGGCGACATGTCGATGTACGGCAAGCGGGAGAATGTGATGGTCATACGCGAGGAAAACGGTGAGCGCACATTTAATCGTCTTGATTTGCGTGATGCCAATTCCGTAAATTCTCCGTATTTCTATTTGAAGCAGAATGATGTGGTTTATGTGGAGCCTAATGCGGTAAGGGTCGTAAATGCCGAGTATAATCAGAATAATTCGTTTAAAGTGTCGATTGTGTCGGCTGTTATCAGCGCGGTTTCGGTAGTTGCGTCGTTGATGATTTCATTGTTTATTAATAAATAAGACTCTAAAGTAAGCTGCTGTGCCATGATAAAGCTGTCGACGGCATATTTCTATCTGTACTGCTTGTTGGTGGTGAGCTCTTTTTTTGCTCCTACGCTTTTTAAGCCTTTTGACGAGTTGGTGCTGCTGATGATGTTGGCATTGGGGTTTGTCGATGTGCTTTACAACAAATCATGGAAGAAATATAAGACTTTTTTTGTCGCCGCCGGCATTTTGTTCTTTTACTATATTTATACACTCGGATTTTGCCATTACAACATATTTAAAGCGGTCACGATGGATTTTTGGACACAGTTGAAGCCGGTGATTGCTTTTAGTGTTGCGTATGCTATTGCTCCGCAGTTCTCGAAATGGCAAATTACTGTTGTGAAATTCCTGTTTGTTGCCATTGGTTTTGTGGGGTTGTGTTTTTATTATACACCTTATTTTTATGATGTCCTGCAACATGAATATTATTTGGGGGCAATATTTTTATGCGGGGTGGTAGTGTTTCTGATGCTCATGGATGGTGATGACAAGGCGGAGCGTAGAAATGATTTGTTTTGGATAATGGTTATGATATTGATGGGATTGGCCTGCTCACGCTCTAAATACTATGTGTCGGTCGTGTTGCTGCTGTTCCTTATATTCATTTATAAGCCGCGTATTGTCACGACAATATCCATGAAAAACATGGCTGTTATGGCTGTGTTGTTGTTTATGGCGGCTTTGGTGGGATGGGGAAAATTTGATTTTTATTTTATTTCAGGCAGTGGGATTGTTGATGAAGTACTTTCTTCGGCTGACAGTGAGTATGATTTAGGCATGATGGCAGCCCGTCCTGTTCTGTATTATGGGTTTGTGCAAGTGCTTGCCGATCATTTTTGGCTTGGCTCCGGCTTGGCGTCTTTTGCCACGGTTTGCTCGTCCACGTTATATAATTATTCCTCGCTTTACTATGATTACGGAATAAATGTTGTTTGGGGATTGTCGGAAGATTTTGACTCGTTTATGGCTGACACTTTTTATCCGGAATTAGCGCAGTTTGGTGTCGTGGGCATTGCGTTGTTTGTTGCCCTGTTTGTGTGGTTCGGCAAGAGGCTTAAGATTGTGCATCGGGAGTGCGGCATATTCATGTTTGTGTCGGGAATGTCGGTCTTGCTTTTGATTATTGTCGATTCTGTCGCGGCATGCGGCGCTCTCAATACTTTTGGAGAAAATCTTTTTGCCGTACTCGGGATGGTGTTGGCAAAAGTGAAACATATAGAAGGCCGTCAGGCCGTGAATATTTTGAAAACTCCTCTTGCCGGGCGTTATTCGGTGTGGAAAAATGTTGGATTGAAAATAAGAAGATATTGATATATGGAAAAAAACGACGGTGGAACAATCGATTTGAGAAGAACGATTTATGAAATAAAGAGGCATTGGCATTATTATGTCATGGCGTTTGTGCTGTTTGTCGGCTTCGGCGCTTTTTATGTATATAAGAAAAATCCGGTATACCTGTTTCATGCAAAAGTGCTTGTAGAGCAAGAAAGCGGCAGCGGTGGCGGAGGAATGATGGCTACGATGATGCGCAATTTTTCCATAGGATCGTTTTCTGCAGGATCTGTCGATGATGAGCTGTTGGTGCTGTCTTCTCACAGCCTGATACGCGACATGGTCAAATCTCTCGGTTTGAACAGGACTTATATCGAGCGCGACGGTGTTAGAAATCTTCCGCTTTACAAGAAATCGCCTGTCGATGTGCTTGCGCCTGACGCTGTGTTTGACACGCTGTCGTCCGGTGCCACCTTTTCTATAAAAATCAAGACTGACGGGCTTGTTGATGTGACTGTCAAGCAGGGGATGTTTGATAAGGTGTTTGAGGAGAAGGGCTGTAAATTGCCGATGACTGTCACACTGCCTACGGGCGGAACTTTTGTGATAGACAAGACTCCATTGTTCAAGATCGGTGAGGAGCGGGATATCAGGATAGTGCTTTCAACCTACGATAAGATGACAGAGCAGTATCTTACGGATTTGATGATAGGAAACGCCTCGAAAAAATCGAATGGTATGCTTTGTGAATTGGAGGACAACGATACCCGGCGCGGCCTTGATGTGCTGAACAAACTTGTGGAGCTTTATGGGGAGCGCAGGCTTGGGGAAAATGTTGACAAGACAAGCCGTGAGCTGAAATTCCTCGATGAGCGTTTGGCCTCGCTTACTGTGCAGTTGCATGATTCGGAAAAGAAACTTGAGGAGTTTAAGACCGGCAACAGCCTGACTGACTTGGAAACAGAGGCGAAAGTGCTGCTTGAGCAAGCCACAATGAACAATCAAATGGTGGTGGAGCACCAGACACAGTTGGCGATTTTTGACATGATAAATGATTTTCTGCAAGATCCGGCTAACCGTTATTCGTTGATTCCTGTGACAAGCGGCGTGGAATACGAAAGCGCCGCCAAGTCGATAAGCGATTATAACGATTTGGTGCTGCAGCGCATGAGGCTTGACATGTCGGCAAAGAAAGATAATAAGTCGTTGCAGATACTCAACGCGCAACTCGACGCTATGCGGCTTGGTGTGATAGAAACAATTAACAAAGCCCGCGAAAGCGCGGAGATAGCGTTTCGCGATTACTCTGACGAAAATGGCAAATATGCTCAGCGTTTGAGCAAATTGCCGCTTTACGAAAGAGAATATGTCGATTTGACCCGCGACCGCGAGATAAAAAACAGTTTGTATATGTTTCTTATCGAGCAGCGGGAAAGCAGCTTGCTCAAGATAGGGGCAAGCTCTCCGATAGGCAGAGTGGTGGATAATGCTTATAGGGATGTGGAGCCTGTCGCTCCGAGCAAAGTGGTTGTGTTTGGCCTGGCTCTGCTGATGTCGTTGCTGTTGCCCACACTCTGGTGTGCATACCGTGCGCTGACTGCTAAGAAGTTTGTGCTGAGCGCGGATGTTGACCGCTATATAGGTTTGCCGGTTATTGCGGAGATAGCCCGGCAGGACTCGCCGGAGGTTGATTTCTCTGAGGATAATGCGGTTGCCGACGGTTTCAGGAGATTGCGCAATGATATAATGGACAAATCAGCCCGGTTGATAGCTGTTTCGTCGGTTTTTGATGGTGAGGGCAAGAGTTTTGTCGCATGTAATCTTGCCAAATTGTTGGCTCTTTCCTCAAATAGGATAGTTGCGGTCGACCTTTCGCCCTCTCAATCAATAGCAGGCGGATTATGCGGCAAAACGGGCAAAGGCATTGGTGAGTTTGTGAATGACAAGGATATGAGAGCCGGCGACATACTTTATCGCAGCAATGTGTCGGGCAATATAGAAGTCGTTCCGATGGGCGGCAAATATGTTAAGGACGTGTTGCTCTCTCCTCGATTTGCAGATTTGTTGTCTGAATTGAAAGCGCGTTATGACTATGTGGTTTTATGTATGCCGTCGTGGAAAGGGAGCAATGCTTTGAAGCCTGTCGCAGAGCAATGCGATTTGTCAGTCCTTGTTGTGCGGAGCGGACAAAATCGTAAACGATACATGTCGGCGTTCCGCCGTATTTCCGAGCAGTTTGATAACGGTCGCACATTTGTAATGTTTAATTCTTAAAATTTTTAATGAAGCGTTTGTTGATAATACGGAGCAGTTTGTCTTATACGGCAAATGACATGTACAACAATCAGGAACTCGGATTGGCTAAAGCACTTTCTGTGAAAGACTATGACGTGGGAGTTGTTTTCGCCGGGGAAAGAGAGGAAAAAAGAGTTTGTGATTGTTATACAGAGTATTATTTGCGGATTAAGAAATTGAATCAGACCATAGGATTTTTTATTCATTTAGGCCGTTTGATACGCGATTTTATGCCTGACGTGGTGCAGGTTCATGACTTTGGCATGTTTGGGACTTTTCAGGCTGTAAGATTATGTGAAAAATATAATATTCCGTGTGTGCTTGTGCAAGGTCCGTATGATGTCAACAGAAATTTTTTTAAAAGATTGTTGGAGAAGTCGTTTAATTTTACGTTTGGCAGATATGTTTTGTCGAATGTTAGGGCAATAGGTTGCAAAACGGGAAAAGCGGCTGAATACATTAAGAGATATAATAAATCGTCGAAGCCTTTAATTACTCCTGTCGGACTTGATGAGTCAAAATTCTCTACATCTTGCCGTGAGGGAAATGTACGGCAAAAATATGGATTGTCGGAAACTGACAAGGTGCTTCTTTATGTAGGAACAGTGGAAAGTAAACGGCGTAGAGTCGACATGCTTGTCAATATGATGATGATTATGCCTGAAGAATATAAATTGGTAATTGTTGGCGATGGCCCGTCTAAAAAAAAGTTGGAAAAGGAGTCCGGAAGCAATGTGGTTTGGACAGGAAAGATATGGCAAAAAGATTTGCCATCAATATATGGGATGGCCGACTTGTTTGTGTTTCCGTCGATGTATGAAATATATGGTATGGTGATGTTGGAGTCCATGTATTTCGGTGTGCCTGTCCTTTCGACAATGACAGCCGGAGGAGCCGCTATTATAAAAGACGGGATAAACGGCTATATTATAAATAGTGTTTCTTCTGAGGAATGGAAAGATAAAGTATGCGATATTTTTGCTAATGGGGATTTATATAAGAAAATTAAGAAGTCTGTATCTTCATATATTGAGAAAAATCTTTTGTGGAGTGATGCATGCGAATCATTTGTTCGTCTGTATAATGAGGCTGTCAGTCAACAATAAAATAAAATGCTGTTAAAAGCTGAGTCATATAAAAAAGGGATAGTGCAGTCGTCAGCTGTGAATGTGACCGGTAAGGTAATAGCTTTTATACAACAATGGCTTATAGGATTTTATTTTGGTTCTTATTCGGGGACTGATTTGTTCTTTTTTACATATAATATAATTCTGTTTATATCTTATTTTTTCTTGAATCTCACCACCTCGGTTGTTGTTCCTGAGGCTATAAGGCTTAGAGTGAACAAAGGAGAGGATGAGTCGGAAAGTTTAGTCAATTCTTTTATTGTGATTTATGGAGTGGTTGGAGCATTGATTACAATTTTGGGATTGTTTTTTACGGAGTATTTTTTTGAAATAATATCATCGTTTCCAGCAGAAACCATTGAGAATAACGTTGACTTGATTAGGTGGTGCACACCTTTGGTCTTCCTGACGATGTTTGTTAATTTGCTTACGGAAGTGTTGGCCTCATATCGGTTTTTCACCATGCCTAATTTTGCAAATGCGGTAAATTCTGTTTTGGCAGTTGTTTTCGTTGTTGTGTTTCATGAGGAAATGGGATTGGCGTCTGTGGTAATAGGCTTGTTGGCAGGTGCGTTTATCAATGTAGTGGTGATTTTGTGGATGATGCGGAAAAAACTTGGTTGGAACTTTACTTTGTTTAATTTTGAGAAAATAAAACACACATTTTCTTATGGCATTTATGCGCAGTTAGGATTTATTGTCTATCTGATAGCAATGTATGTGCCGCAGTATTTGTTCTCTGATTTTGAGGAGGGGAGTCTTACGGCGATGAATTATGCTGATAAAATTGCCAACATACCAGGCATATTTCTTATTACGCAAATCACAAATGTCATGGCAATAAAGTTTAACAGCCTTGTCAGCAACGGGGATGTTTATAAAATAGCCATGCTGACAGAGAAATTGGTGATTTATGTTTCGGGTGGATTGCTGTTATTGGCTGTTGTGATGTCAGTTTGCAGTGATTGGATTGTGGAAATTTTATTTGGTATGACCAATATTTCCGGCTCGTCTTTGCAGTTGACTTCCGATTTGTTGGCATTGATGATGCTTTATTTGCCTGTAGGTTTTTCATATAATATGTTCATAAGGATTTTCAATGCCTACAGTAAACAAAAATACGTGTTGTGGATACAGACTTTGACACAAAGCAGTATAATTGTATTATATTATTTGTTGATACCTTCTTTAGGTGAGCTTAGTTTTCCTGTTTTAAGGTTGATTCCGTATACATTTGCCATATTAGCGGTTCTTCCTTTGCTTGGACGGCTATGCCCGAAGCTCAGAACAATTCGGCTGTTTGTGTTTAATGTTCTGATTGTTGTTGCTGTTATGATTCCTTCTGTGTGGTTGTTATGCAGATGAGTTGTTGCAAGGTTGCGGGTGATTGAGTAACTTTGCGGTTAAATTTTCTGTTTCATGGACGCTGCTTTGTATTTGATTCCTGTGCCGCTCGGCGATTCTGCGGTTGATAAGGTGCTGCCTGACTATAATCTGAGAGTGCTGAGGGAAATAAAGTTTTTTATTGTGGAGAATATCAGGTCGGCAAGGCGTTTCTTGAAAAAATGCGATAAAAATATCGGGATTGACGGCATAGAATTTTTCACTCTTGACGAGCATACCCGGCGCGAGGACATTTCCGGATATCTTAATCCGTTATTGGCAGGCAACGCCATGGGGGTGATTTCAGAGGCAGGATGTCCGGCTGTCGCCGATCCGGGCGCTGATATTGTCGCAATGGCTCAATCGCGGGGCTTGAAAGTGGTGCCGTTGGTTGGTCCGTCGAGCATTTTGCTGTCGCTTATGGCCTCCGGTTTCAACGGGCAAAGTTTTGCGTTTCATGGCTATTTGCCTGTCGATTCCGCAAAAAGGGTAAAGAAATTCCATGAGATGGAGCGCGACATCGCATCCGGCCAAACCCAGATATTTATTGAGACGCCTTATCGGAACAACAGGATGATAACAGACATCTGCAACACGGTCAGAAAGAGCCTTCGGCTGTGTGTGGCCTGCAATCTTACGTGTGACGACGAGTCGGTTGTCACTCTCACTGTGGACGAATGGACGCGTCGGAAATTTGACTACAACAAGCGTCCTGCAATATTTTTATTATATTATTGAGATGGCTAAGAAAATATATTTCAATCACTATCAGTATTCATTGTTCGGCGAGGAAGGCGCGGGTGAGCGCGGCGGGAGTGCGGAGTTGCAGTCTGGCAATGACTGCAAAATCTCGGAGCTTGACACTCCGCTTGCCGACCCGGAAGATACGGCTGTGCTGAAATATATCAGTTTCGGGAGCGGCAGCAGCGGTAATTGTTCTTATTTGGGGAATGAGGAGGGTGGAATATTGATTGACGCCGGAGTGGATATGCGGAAAGTGGTTGAGACGCTGCAGTCAAACGGCATAAGTCCTGAGTCGATAAAGGGTATATGCCTAACACACGACCACAGCGACCATGTGCGCTATGTGTATGCCTTTCTTCGCAAGTATAAAACCGCCGCCTTGTTCTGCACCAACAGAGTGCTTGGCGGAATATTCCGCCGGCATAGCATCTCACGGAGAATAAGGGACTATCACGTGGCTGTTTTTAAAGAGATTCCGTTTAAGACCGCAGGATTTGAGATTACCGCCTTTGAGGTGCCTCATGACGGCACGTGCAATTCCGGTTTTTCTGTGTCGTTTGGCGACTCGAAATTTGTCATTGCCACTGATTTGGGGGCTGTTACAGACCGCGCGAGGCATTATATGTCGCAAGCCGATTACTTGGTGATAGAAAGCAATTATGACGCTAAAATGCTTGAGACCGGACCTTATCCTGAGTATTTGAAGAACCGCATAAAGCAGGAAACGGGGCATCTCGACAATTCGGATGCCGCGGCTTTTGTGGCTGAAATCTGCAATCCCAAGTTGAAATATGTGTTTTTATGCCATTTGAGCGAGGACAACAATTCTCCGGAGGTGGCGCGCCGCGCCATGACGGAGGCTTTGTCGGCCAAGGGAATAACTGTTGGCGAGGGCACGGGATCTCTGGTCGACCGCTCGAAGGATTTACAATTGGTCGTGTTGCCGCGCTATGACGCTACCCGGTGCTATAAATTCCATGTTGCCGCAAATAAAAAATGAGGATACTTCCTTTTCCGGAAGCATCCTCATGGCGTAATATGAAAAATTTGTTATTCCGCTTCTGCTACACCGGCAAGCTCGGGATCGATCATGATGCGTCCGCAGTATTCGCAGACAATAATTTTTTTGTGCATCTTTATTTCCATTTGGCGTTGCGCCGGAATGCGGTTGAAGCATCCGCCGCAGGCGTTGCGCTGTACTGTGACTATTCCCAATCCGTTGCGGGCGTTGCTGCGTATGCGTTTGAAGGCTTTCAGCAGTCGCGGCTCGATTTTTTCTTCCAAAGCCTTTGCTTTGCCGCGAAGTTTCTCCTCGTCTTGCTTTGTTTCGGAAACAATTTCGTCGAGCTCTGACTTTTTGTCTTCAAGCACATGGGTGCGGTCGTCGAGCTGCTCTTCTGCCGTTTTGATGTCCGCTTGTTTGTTTTCTGCCTGTTCGCTGTATTCGCGGATACGCTTTTCGCAAAGCTCGATTTCCAACTGCTTGAATCCTATTTCTTTGGCGAGGAAGTCAAACTCTTTGTTGTTGCGTACATTGTTCTGCTGTTCCGTATATTTTTCTATTGCGGCTTTAGCGTCCAGAATTTCGTTCTTTTTTGTGGCAACAGCTTTGTTGAGCTCGTTTGCCTCGTTTTTGAAATTCTGTATTCTTGTTTTCAGGCCTTCTATTTCGTCCTCAAGGTCTTTGACTTCAAGAGGCAACTCTCCTCGCAGCGTTTTTATGCGGTCGATTTCCGACAACAGTGTTTGCAGCTCATACACCGCTTTCAGGCGTTCCTCCACCGTCAATTCTTTTTGCTCTTTCTCGTTCTTTTTCTCGTTAGCCATAACTTTATATGTAATTAATCGGGTTTATATCTGTTTCGGAGAAATATATCGGTAGACCGGTGAATTGCTCCGATATTATTTCTTGTATTATTTTTTTTGCGCATTGCTCACTTTCGTAGTGGCCTATGTCGGCAAGGGCTATTGTGCCGCGGCATGCCGTAAAGTCGTGGTATTTCAAATCGCCGGAAACATAAAGGTCGGCGTTTGCCGCTAAAGCCTCTCCAATCAAGAAAGCTCCGCTGCCTCCGCACATGGCTATACGTTTTATTGTGCCGGACGGTTGTCCGCTGTAGCGTATCGATTTGGTCCCGAACACGCTTTTCAACCGTTTTAGGAAGTCGGACAGCGTTGTCGGCGTTATGTCGCCTACCACACCACTTCCGTTGTGCATGTCGGCGTTGGCGAGCGGTATCACGTCGTAGGCCGGCTCTTCGTAAGGATGTGCTGCCGTCATCGCTTTGATTGCGTCATCCGCTTTCCATGACGGGATGATTACTTCTATGCGTTGCTCATCGCCATGATGCGTCTTTCCCTTTTCACCGATGAACGGTTTGGCATTTTCTTTGGGTCGGAAAGTGCATCTGCCATCCATTGTGTAGCTGCAAGAGTCGTAGTCGCCTATATTGCCTGCTCCGATGCTGAAAAGCGCGTCGCTCACAGCCTGCGCATAGTCGGCCGGTGCGAACACAACAAGTTTTGTCAATGTTCCTCGTTGTGGAGAAAGCACCTGTATGTTTTTTAGACCCAGCATTTCTGCCATTCTGAACGACACACCGCCTTTGGCGTTGTCGAGATTGGTGTGCGCGGCATAGATTGCTGTGCCGTTGGCCAATGCTTTCATTATTATTCTGCCTGTCTCAGTGGCGGGTGTTATTGACTTTATCCCTTTGAATAGCAGCGGGTGGTGGGATATGATAAGGTTGCAGTTGCGCTCTGCTGCCTCGTCGACGGTACGTTCGGTCACATCGAGTGTCAGGAGCACTCCTTTACAGTCATTTGCGGTATCGCCTGCCTGCAAGCCTGTGTTGTCGTAGCTCTCTTGCAAAGCGCGAGGCGCAAATTCCTCAATCGCATTTAGAATATCGCGAATCCTCATCAAAAGATATTTCGGCTGCAAAGATAGTGAAAGTAGGGAGCAATTCAAAGAATTTGTTCATTTTGTGTTGCCAAGCCGCATCCTGCCTTGTCAAAAGACAGTGAAAGTCAAGAGCAAAACAAAGGCTGTCCGGTGTTTTTGTTGAATTGTCCGTTGGCAGTGTTATTGTGCGTTTTACTTTATTTTCATGCTCCATATGCAACGGGTAGTCGGTTGCGGACTGTTAACAATATCGATATTTTAGCAAAATATTATGAGTATAGATATGCCAAGAGTTGATAACATAATGGTTTCATTTGGAAGAAATGTCCAGCAATGTCGCAAACTGTTGAATATTTCACAGGAGGAATTAGCTTTTAGAGCCGGACTTAATCGTACCTATATCGGAATGATTGAGAGGGCTGAACGCAATATTTCTCTTAAAAATGCCAAGAAAATAGCGGATGCTTTGAATGTGAAATTAGACGAGCTTTTGAAGAATTATGAAGAGCATTGAGAGTTGTGATAGGGCTTGGCACGACAATTTTAAAAAATATACCGAATTTATAGTTGCAAGCCCTGCATATAAAGGCCTGTTTTATGAAAGGAAAGCTGATGGCACCATAAAATGGGTAGTGACAGGAAAATCGAAACATGGGAAACTTCGTCAGGCATGGTGGGACGCTGCTTGCAGGAGGTTAGGCATTCCTATTGATAAAGGCTGCTATGCGATAGCGGCACGGATGATACATCCGACTAAAATACATGTTTGTCAATGTTGTGGAAAACCGTTGAGCATTCTATATGTTTATCCAAATAAGAATCTTTTGAAATCTGTCAATAATTATTTTGGAATAAATTTAAGACAAAGTGATTATACTATATTTGAAATAATAGATAAATATTGCTTTACACAAGAGTGTTTGGATTTTATTGCGGGCAGATTCCATTTGCGGAATGGTCTTGATTCATCGGTGTTAAAAAAGCAGATTAAAGATAAATTTACGGATAAATGTCTTAAGCCGCTTTCGCCCGGCGCAATGTCGAACTGTCCGGATCGTTTTGACGGATATCATTCGGACGGATTGTGTTGCAGAGAAAGAACTGATAAAGGAAGGCATTCCGATAATATGAAGACCTATATGCAAGATCGTAGAGCGTATGAAGAATGGTCTGACGGCAACTATAATCTTGCAAATAGGTTGATGGGTGAATTTCATAAAGGAAATAAAACTTATATGTGTCCGATATGCCATAAAAAGAAGCGTATGACAGCAGACCATATAGGTCCTGTTTCTCTTGGGTTTAGACATCATTTGTATTTTGCGCCAATGTGCCAATCATGTAACAGCTCCAAGAATAATCGTTTCAATTATAAAGATGTCCAGACATTGAGAGAAATAGAAAATAATGGAGGAGAAGTGATAAGTTGGCATTCTAAATATTTATGGGATAAGTTAAAATGTGTCGTTTACGACGATGAGAGCGCAAAAGTAGCGAGTAGAATAATGGCAACAAATCACCAGAATATACTATTCATATTTTCTGAGATTTGGAAAGCTACAGGCGAGGAGTATTTGATAAGGTTTTTACATCCGGAATATTCACTCGTGGATTACAGATTTAATAATTTTGACCCTTTTGATTTGTCAAAGATTGAAATAATATCAAAAGAAGTGGATAGTAAGAATAAAAGAAAAAATCAGGAGAGGTATATAAGGGTCGCTTTTGAATCTTTGTCAGAATTTTCTATGAAAGGGAATAGGAGAGCAAAATCATATTATAGTCAGGTTGAAAATGAAGTTCACAAAGTCATAGGGCTTATAAAAAATGGTGATTATGATAAAGCGGATAAGTTATTGAATATGTCAATAGCTCATCTTGGCAATCTTATTTTCGATGCGGAGTGGCCTTATTGAGATAGTTTGCATTGAGCATAGAACTCATCAAAACTTATTTTTCGTTGCATAAGCAAATCGTATGGAGCCGGATGTTCTATTTCCCAATCCATTTCATTGCATCCGCCGCCATCGCCAATAATTGGGAGATTTCCGATTGCGTCTTTTGCGGTAATGTAGAATGGTAGTTTTTCTTCAACAGCGTCGAATAGATTTTGAGTGTTTTTTTTCTCCTGAAACAACGGTGCCGGTGTAAGGGTAATATTATCCTTACAGCCAATAAGGATTATGCGTTTACGTTTTTGCGGCACGCCATAGTCAGCCGCATTTAGTTTTAGCAGATTGTTGACATAATACCCTACGTCTGCAAATGCTTTTATTATCTCGTTAATAACTTCACCGTTTTTCATTGTAATAATGCCGGGTACATTTTCCATTACAAAAAAGTACGGTTCTAACTTTGTTACAATAGTTACAAATTCTCGGAATAGCTGATTGCGTTGGTCATTTGGGTTGCGCCAACCTGCATAAGAAAAACCTTGGCATGGCGGGCCTCCTAAAATTAAATCAACGCTTTTGCCTTTGCAGCTGCCGATGATTTGCTGTTTAACCTCATCTTTTGTTATATCCCCAAGTATGAAGTTCTTTTCTTCTGTGTACTTGGAATGGTTGTGTTTGTTTGTGAGAAATATGTTTTTGTCAATTTCATTGGCAGCCAACAGGTTGTAACCGTTCATTATAAAACCTTCGGACAAGCCTCCACAACCGGCAAACAGATCAATGAAATTGAAACTTTTAAGATGCGGTTTCAGCAAAGTTGACACATATCGGGATAATAAAGGAGGAACGGCATTGCCGATTTGTTTGTATATTGAGGCCTGCGTGCCTTTAAAAACAAAATCATCAGGAAACGACTGAAATCGTGCAGCCTCTCTAATGGAAATAACCCGGCATTGTTCCGGGTGTAAATTGCAGCCATTCGGTATCCTGTTAAAATATGTGGCTATCGTATAGCTTGGAGCATCCCATCTCAATCTGCCATAATATGTGGTACGTCCTCCTGATTTGCGGATGCTGCTTAATCTTGCGTCACTTATTGATTCCGGGATGTCTTTCCAATTTCCACCCGGTTTGATATATTCGGCTATTTCCGCCTCGTGGGCGCACATTTTATATGCTATGTGGTTATATAATTTCATCAGATTGCTGTTAGCATTATTTCTTCATCAGTTAATCCGTATAATTTGCCAATGTATGAATCTAATTCTTTTTGGCTTGAGAAAGAGAGATTGCCATTTATCATATTCAGGTCAACGACAGGGAGCTCATCCAATTCGTAATTGTTGATATGATTATTGGAACTTGTAATTTTAAAACGCCAATTAAGCAGGCTGCTGTTTAGCAAAATATATAGTTTTTTTAGCGTTTCAGAGTCGCCGGATAAATAATTGCAAGAATTTGCCAAGATGTCAGAACTTTCACAAAATACAAATTTTAGGCGTCGTGGGCAGTCACTGTTGGATATTTGCTGACAAATCAGCCTTGTTTTTTGAAAGTCGTGCGATAAATATTCTTTTGAGCGTGTTTTGATAAAATCTTCTGTCACATATTCACCGTTTAAGTCTTTGATAGAGTTGTTTCCTATCATGTTTCCTCTGACAAGCCTGAATGGGGTAGTGGATTTTGTAATAAATTTTTTGTACAAAGTCAAATCCAATTCGCCTCTTTTGTTTCGTATTGTTGACAAGTTTTTTAGTTTATTGCAGGATGATAATTTTATCAGTATATTCCATTCTTTATTGCTTATGCCGGGCACCTCATAGTTGCTGGGGAATAACGTTCTGACATCTTTTAGATTAACTGTAAACGACGAATTGTCTTTGGTTATTGAAATTGTATTTGTAGTATCTCCTTTTTGTAGGGAAAATATATTTGTTGCTTGCGACACATTCTCGAATAATGAAGATTTTTCAGCATAGAATTTGATTGAGCGGATTTTATTAGAAGTGAGCAGATGCTTTCTAAGTTTTGTCGCGGATAAATCTGCAAATAATGTTGATGGGCAAATAACGCCTAATTCGCCTTTGTTTTTTAACATGGCCAACATGCTCTCTATAGAAAGCTGATATAAGTTTAGCATACCTTCGATAGAGTATTTATAAAAATTGGATTTTTTAAAATAACTGACCATTTGTGCGATATTTTTTGCGTCACTGAGGCCGGCTTTTGATTTATTGGCTTTAAGAACCAAATAAGGCGGATTGGAAACTATCGCGTCAAATCCTGATTTGACATGTCCTTCAAAATCTTTGTAGTCGAGAGCCTCTTTCTGCGGATCTAAGATGTTGTATCTTACTAATCCGTTTTTCAGGATTATTTTTTTTGATAGAATATTTATTTTTTCTAATGTTATTTCATCTAAGAATGAAAGAGCCTTTAGCCGGGTAATGTTAAGAGCCTCTTTGTCTATGTCTAAAGCGTATGCGTTGTTTAAAACAGCTGTTTCTTTCTCAAAGCCTTTGCTAACAAGCGCTTTAATTATTGCTTCATAGAAACGTCCTGTGCCGCAGGCAAAATCTAAGATGGAGATACCGGAATCAAATTGTCCCAAATTGTCAATCGTGTTTTTGACAATGTCATAAGCGATTGATTCTTTTGTATATACGGCTCCTAATTCTATTAAATGTTCTTTTGATTTTTGTCTTACTAATTTTCCTCCTTGTATTGCTATTTTAGAATTAAGAAAAGCGATATGAAGATATTCACAGTATTGTGGAATTTTGTCAATATCAATACACGAAATTATCGGATGCCGTTGATAATTCTTGTTTGCAAAGAAGTACAGTCCCATTACTTCTTCGATGTCGGCGACATGTTTTTCTTTTAGGTAAATATATATCAAGTCCAAAAGGAAATGGGCATGAGTGGTTCTGAAAATATCGTTTAATTCGGCTTGGCCGATTTCAGTTGATATTTCATTGTCGAGTGTGGAATTGACATCATCTTTTGATTTAACAGATGATATTATTCGTTTTGTCTCTTCTGAAATAAGTTGGTTAATCATATTAACTTTTTCTTATTGCGTAGAAGTTAAGTATTCTGAAACAAGAGTAAGAATTTCTGGCGTATTATTTTCTTTTGCGATTATTCTATAAACTTTTTCTGCACCCCATATTTGTAAAATTCGTGTTCATGAATTTTGAGATGATTGGATATGGGTTGTGTTTTTGTCAATTTCTGACAAAATTAGCATGATAAAATAAAACAGCCAAATTATATTGTAAAAACAGTGACATTTGGTTTAGGGGTTTTGGAGGAGGGTGATGAGGCGGGCTACTCCTTCGGTGGCCTTTTCCGGTATGACGGTCAGGTTGGGCATGTCGATTTCCGCAGGCTTTGGATCGATGTAGTAGATTGGAGTGCCGCGCCGCGCGTAGTACAGCAATCCCGCCGCTGGATAAACCACGAGCGAGGTGCCTATCACCACCAATATGTCGGCCTGTTTCACAAGCTCGGCTGCCGCGGTTATATTAGGTACGGGCTCTTGGAAAAACACTATGTGTGGGCGCACGGGATCTCCGTATTTGTCGCGTGTTTCCGGCGATGTTTCCAAATTGTCGGGTGTCAGTGTGTAGACGCGGCTCTCGTCGCGCATGGACCGGACTTTCATTAGCTCGCCATGCAGATGCAATACGTTGGCGCTTCCTGCTTTTTCGTGCAGATCGTCGACATTTTGCGTAATGATATGCACATCATACCATTTTTCCAACTCTTTCAATCCTAAATGCGCGGCGTTGGGCCGGCATGAAAGCAATTCTTTGCGGCGTTGGTTGTAGAAACTGTGCACCAATGCGGGATTTCGCATAAATCCATCGTGGCTTGCCACTTCCATTACCGGGTATTCATCCCACAGCCCTCCGGCATCGCGGAATGTGGAGATACCGCTTTCCGCGCTTATTCCGGCTCCTGTCAAAACAATTAATTTTTTCATGCTGCCTGTGTTTTTATTCAAAGTTACGAAAAATTGCGCAATGGATGAAAAAAATCGGCATAATCAAAAAATGAATCAGATGCGTAGCTCGTGCATGCAGGCTTGCACTTCTGTGATGCTGCCCATGTGTTTGCCCATGTCGTCCGACAGTTTGATACATTCCCGCCATTGTTGGTTGGCGGTCATTTTGCATTGCGACAGTTTCATTACTATGTTTGCCGGTTTGTAGCCTGTGTCGTTGGTCAGATTGGTTCCTACGCCGAATGAGCATTTGATTTTTCCTTTGCAATAGTTGAAAATGCGCAGGCATTTCTCGAAATTCAGCGCATTGCTGAATATGATTGTTTTGCTCATCGGGTCGATTCCAAACTCTTTGTAGCGCGCAATCAGCAAATCGATGAATCCTATTTCGTCGCCGGAGTCGCATCTCACCCCGTCGAACAGTTTCGCCTGTTTGCGGCTCAGGTTGGACAGGAACGATTCGGAGGTATAGGTGTCGGCGAGGGCTGTGCCGAGGTCGCCGTCGTAGACGTTAACCCAATTCTCAAGCGCCATGTAGTTGGCGTGCTTGTAGCCGAATTGCGCGCCATGAAACATAAACCATTCGTGCGGGTGCGTGCCCATCATCTTCATTTTGTATTTCATGGCGAAATGGCAGTTGGATGTGCCTGTGCAGTATTTGGAATGTTTTTTCAAATAGCCGACAACGATGTCTTGCACATCGTATGAGAAGCGGCGCCGGGTGCCGAACTCGGAGAACGGCATGGCATTGTTGTCGGAAATGTCGATTTTGCTTTGCAGCCGCTTTATCATCGGCTCTGTTTCGGGCACATGGCCGCAGTAAGAGTTGCTCAGCTCTGAAACGATTGCCAAGAGAGGCACCTCGTAGAGCGTCACTTTATAAAGCAGGTCGGACACTTCCATGTGGAGATGCCGCTCTGTGTCGAGCCACACTTTTATTTTCTCTGGCTCGAACCGGAAAGACGCGAGCCATTCCCAATAGAACGGCGGAAGAAAACGGCAGTCGCGCGTCATGTAGTCCTGCTCTTCTCGGGTGAGCCTTATTGTCGCCATGCCGGCTATTTCTTTTTTCAGCGCGTCGAGGAATCCGTCGTCATATTCCACATGGTCGCGGTCGTTGAAAGAGAACGTCCCCATCGCATACGGAAACAGTTTTATGTAGGCATACGATGTGGTGAACTTGTATAAGTCGGTGTCAAGGATTGAGCTAATTATCATAGCTGTCTATTTATATGTTTCCAATGAATTTTTTAGCCGGTGGGTGAAGTCGTCGGCAAGTTGCCGGGTGAGGGTAAGCGGCGGGAGCAGGCGGATGACGTTCGCGCCCGACGCTCCTGTGAATACTCTCTGCCTGAAAAGCAGGTCGGAGCGCAGCTCTTTTACGGGAAAGTCGAACTCTAAGCCAATCATAAGGCCTTTGCCGCGCACTTCTTTTATTTGCGGCATGCCGCGCAGCTTTTCCATGAGGTAGTTTCCGACATCCGAAGCATTCTCCACGAGATGCTCACGCTCGAAAATGTCGAGCACGGCGATGGCCGCCGCGCACGCGAGATGGTTTCCGCCGAATGTGGTGCCGAGCATTCCATGTGCGGGCTTGAATTTCGGGCTGATTATTACGCCGCTCATCGGGAAACCGTTGGCAATGCCTTTCGCCACTGTTATGATGTCGGCTTTTATGCCGGAATATTGGTGGGCGAAGAATTTGCCGCTTCGTCCGTAGCCGGATTGGATTTCGTCGGCTATGAGTATTGTGCCGTATTGGTCACACGCCTCGCGCAGAGCTTGAAGGAACTCATCAGTCGGGACGTTGATGCCTCCCACGCCTTGTATGCCTTCCACCATAACTGCCGCCACATCGCCTTTTGCTATTTCCTCTTTTGCTGCCTCGATGTCGCCGAACGGGACGAATGTCACCCGGTGGTTGGCATTTACAGGCGCTACGATTTTCGGGTTGTCGGTGGCTTCCACAGCGAGGGATGTGCGCCCGTGGAACGCTTTCGAGAAAGCTATTATCCGCGAGCGTCCGGTGTGGAACGACGCAAGTTTCAGGGCGTTCTCGTTGGCTTCGGCTCCGGAATTGACGAGGAACAGCCGGTAGTCGTCGTAACCGCTTATCCGGCCGAGCTTGTCGGCAAGCCGCTGTTGCAGCGAATTGCGCACGGAATTGGAGTAAAACACTAATTTTTCAGATTGCCGTTTTATCGCTTCCACATAATGCGGATGGCTGTGGCCTACTGATATTACGGCATGTCCGCCGTAAAGGTCGAGATAGCGGTTGCCCTCACTGTCGAATACGAAGCATCCTTCGCCTTTGACTATCTCGATGTCGAAGAGTGGATATACGTCGAATAGTTCCATTGTCTTGCGGTTGGTTAGAATGCCGATGCTTTGAGATTCAGCCCTGTGCGCTCGTGCAGGCCGAACAGGAGGTTCATGTTGTGTACGGCCTGGCCTGAAGCCCCTTTCAGCAGATTGTCGATTACGGAAATGATTAACAGTTTGTTGCCTTCTTTAGACAGGTGGAGGATACATTTGTTGGTGTTGACCACATCTTTCAAATCGGGCATTCGCTCGCTCAGGAACGTAAAGCGATGGTCGTCATAATAGTCCTCATACAGCTTTTTCAGCTCTTCAACCGCAATCGGGCAATCCATGTATGCGGCTACAAATATTCCGCGCGAGAAGCATCCGCGCATCGGGATTAGGTTGATTTCGCTGTTAAAGCTGTTTTGCATTGTGCTTAGCGTCTGGCGAATCTCGGCAAGGTGTTGGTGGCGGAACGGTTTGTAGACTGATATGTTGTCGTTGCGCCATGAGTAGTGTGAGGTCGCGGTCGGTTTCACTCCCGCGCCTGTGCTTCCCGTTATTGCCGTGATGTTGATGTCGCTGTTGAGCAGCAGGTTTTTTGCGAGCGGGAGCAGCGCAAGCTGTATGGCTGTTGCGAAGCATCCGGGATTGGCCACGTGTTTTCCGCGTATGATGTATTTGCGGTTTACCTCTGGCAACCCGTAGATAAAGTCGTGTGTGCCGTCGTCGATGCGGTAATCCTGTGACAGGTCGACAATTTTCATTCCTTCCGGAATACTGTGCGATTCGATGAATTTGCGTGACTCACCGTGTGGCGTGCAGAAGAACACCACATCGGTGTCGTCGAAAGGCGTCTCGGAAATGAATCTCAAATCGGTTTCTCCGACAAGTCCTTGATGCACGCTGTCGATGCGGTTTCCGGCATTGCTTGTGCTGTTTACCCATTCAAGCTCTACATCGGGATGATTGAGCAGCAATCGGATTAGTTCTCCGGCGGTGTATCCCGCTCCTCCTATTATACCGGCTTTTATCATGATCAATAATAATTTTCGTCTTTAGGAATTACAAACCAAGCTATGATATAGAGCAGTGCTCCCGGCAATATTGTCATTAAGCTTATGGCAACGTAGGCGATGCGCACAAGCGAAACGTCAAGGTCAAAGTAGTCGGCAAAAGCGGCGCATACTCCGCCTATAATTTTTCCGTTTTGAGGGCGACGCAGTTTTTTGTCGGGATTCATGCTTGTTACACTTTTTTCTCTTCCGGATGGTTGGCATAATATACTCTCAACGGAGTGGAAAGCACTTTGATGAAGCCTTTTGCGTCGTCGGCCGTCCAGCCTTTCTGCATTTCTCCGTATTCTCCAAACTTTGTTTTGACCAAGTCGTCGGGCGACTCTACTCCGACAGTAAAGTAGGAGAGCGGACGCAGCTCCATTATCGCAGTGCCGTTGACATTGCGCTGTGACGATTCGAGCATGGCTTCTATGTCGCGCATTACGGGCTCAAGGTATTGGCTTTCGTGAAGAAACATCCCGTACCAGTTGGCCACTTGGTCTTTCCAATATTGCTGCCATTTGGTCAGGGTGTATTTCTCGAGGAATTTATGTGCGGCGATTATCAGCATGGGAGCTGCGGCCTCGAAGCCTACGCGCCCTTTGATGCCGATTATGGTGTCGCCGACGTGCATGTCGCGGCCTATGCCGTAGGGCGCCGCTATCTCTTCGATTTTGCGTATGGCAGCGATTTTGTCGTCGAATTGTTGGCCATTTACGCTTGTGATTTCTCCATGCCTGAAGCCGATGCGCAGCTCTTCTTTGCCATTCTTTGTCACTTGTTTCAGGTATGCCTCATCAGGCAGCCCTTTTGACGAGTCGAGTATTTCTCCTCCGCATATCGATGTGCCCCAAATCCCGACGTTGTAGGAATATTTCATTTTGGCAAAATCGGCCTCAAATCCGTTGTTGCGCAGATATTCGATTTCCTCGTTGCGGCTCAAGGCGTTGTCGCGTGTGAGGGTGATGATTTCCACATCGGGCGCGAGCACGAGGAATGTCATGTCGAAACGCACTTGGTCGTTGCCCGCGCCTGTCGAGCCGTGCGCAATGGCATCGGCTCCTATCTCGTTGGCGTAGCGCGCGATGGCTATGGCTTGGAAAATGCGCTCGGAGCTGACGGATATGGGGTATGTGCCGTTGCGCAGTACGTTGCCGAATATCATGTATTTCAAGCTCTTGGCATAATATTCCTGCGTCACGTCGAGCGTCACGTATTTAGTCGCGCCCAATTTGTAGGCGTTTTTTTCGTTTGCGGCGAGTTGCTCTTTGCTGAAGCCTCCTGTGTCGGCGCATGCGGCATGTACCTCATAGCCTTTCTCTTTTGCGAGATACATGACTGTATAGGATGTGTCCAATCCTCCGCTGTAGGCCACCACTACTTTTTTCTTTTTCTCCATATCGTCGGGTTTTTAATTGTTGTCAGGTTTGTCGTTTTTATGTTCTTCCGGGTCGTAGAGCATACCTGTGCAGAGGCACATTCTGCTCCCGTTTCTTTGCAGAATGTCGAAGTTGACGCAACTTTCGCATCCTTTCCAGAAAGCCGCGTCGTCGGTGAGTTGCGCGAATGTCACGGGTCGGTATCCGAGCTCGCTGTTTAGTTTCATGACAGCGGCGCCTGTGGTCAGACTGAAGATTTTTGCCTCAGGAAACATTTTTCTTGAAAGCTCGAAAATCTTGCGTTTTATCCGTTTTGCGAGGCCTATACCTCTGAACTCGTCGGCAACGATAAGTCCGGAATTGGCCACAAATTGGCGGTTGCTCCAACTTTCGATGTAGCTGAAACCGGCAAATTTGTCTTCGCATGTGGCCACCACCGCCTTGTGCTCTATCATTTTTTGTTTTACATATTCCGGTGAGCGTTTGGCAATGCCTGTGCCGCGCACTTTTGCGGCCCGCGCGATGGTGTCGAGAATCTCGTCGACATATTTGATATGCTGCTCGCCCGCTATTTCGATTTTTATGTTGTCTGTGTCAGTCATTTCCTTTTGTTATACTGTGGGTTATTGGTATGAAATGTTGCAGCACTTGCAACGCCTGCTCTTTGGTGACGCCTTCTTTGAGTACTGCAAAAACAGTGTCGGCTCCGGCTATTGTGCCGAGAATTTCCGCCGGATGGCTCATGTCGATGTCGTAGGCCAAACCGCCGGCATATCCGTTGCGTGTTTTGATGACGGCTATGTTGCCTGAGAAATCAAGTGACACGAATCCTACATTGTTGTTTTGCGGGAAAGGAAGCTGGCCTACCGTCAGCATTTTGTCTTTTATGTCGTTGCTGTTGGGCAGTATGTAGATGTAGTCGCCTTTCTCGGTGGCGACTTTTGTCACACGCAGTTTCTTCAAATCGCGCGAGAGGGTGGCCTGTGTTACCTGATAACCGCGTTTGTCAAGCAATTTCACAAGTTCTTCCTGACTTTTTACGCTTTGCGATTCTATTATATTGAGTATTGTGTTTAATCGTGATGCCTTATTTTTCATAAACAATTATACGATTTTGTTTATATGCAAATATAGTGAAAGGTGAGAGCAGAAACAAATGAAAACGAAGTTTTCAAATTTGATTATGCCGAGCCGCATCCTATATTATTAAAATACAGTGAACGCTGTGTTTTGCGAGCAGGCTTATTCGAATCGCCAGATAATCATTCCCACTTTTGTCCCGCTTGAATTTTTCGGAACGGAGAAACGTGATTGAAGAGAAGCCTGCTCGCAACTTCGTCGGACTTGATTGTTGGCTGCTGCGGCTCCTTTTCCTCCGGCGTATGTGGCTTCTATTACCTTGCCGTCGGAGTTGACTCTCACTCTTATTCTCACTTCGCCGTCCACACTGCTTGCCGGCCGTCCCCATGACGACAATGTGTAGCCTACGCCGAGCGTGTGTCCCGGCTGTCCGGATAGTGCGCCGTGGTCGGCGTTTCCGTTTGACGAGCCGCTTTTGCCGCTTGATTTGCCGAACGCGCTTTTTACGCTGCTGCTGATTTTGCGGCTTTCGTTTTCCTGACGTTCGCGTTCTTTCTTTGCGCGCGCTTGAGCCTCAAGCTCTTCTTTCGACGGGCCGTTTTGCTTTTTCTCGGAAGTCATGTCGGACTGTTCGTTTGTCGAAACGAGCGATGTGCCTTCACCCTGCTCTCCGGAGTTCAAATCGTCGTCGGCTTGGAGCGATGTGTTGTCTGACGCGGCTCCGGCCGCTTCTCCGTCGTTGAGATTTGGCAGCGGCATGTCGCCGAGCATCACGTATTCACCTCCGAATGTGATGTCGGTTTTTGCTTGTAACGGCTGTTTTTCTTCAGGTGCGGTGTATTCGAGATAACTGAATAACATCAACAGAAATACCCCGCCATGCAGCAACAGGGCGGCAATGATGGCGATAAGGTCGTATTTTCTGTTTTTATTTTCTTTCATTTCAGTTATTGCTCCTCTGCTACGGTTGTTTCTAAGGATTGCCTGATTGCTTCTTTTCGAAGCATCTGGTCGTTGACCGACGCCGGTTTTGTGGCAAGCACCATTTTCAGATTGTGGCGCGCTGTCAGGTCAAGAACCTCCACTATCTTCCCGTAAGGCACCGATTCATCGGCGTATAGCGCAATGAATTGTGTGGAATCCTGCTGTTGGGTGAGCTGTAGGAATGTCAGCAGCTGGTCTTCCGCAAGCAGTTGCGGCTCTGTTTCGCCGAATGAGGCGTATAATTGGAGGTCTTTGTCGATGTAGACTCTTGTGCCGGGCTTTATTGCTGTCTGCTCGGAGCTTTGCGGAAGATTTACTTCAAGCGCGGTCGGAAAGACAAGTGTTGACGTGACCATGAAGAAAATCAACAGCAGGAATATGACATCGGTCATCGATGCCATACTGTATGTGGCGAGTAGCTCGTTTTGCCGTTTTAGTGCCATTGCTGTAGGTCTTTATTTCGAGGCGGGTTCATTGAGCAAATCCATGAACTCCATTGTTTTGTTTTCGAGTTGGTTCATCACGTGGTTGACACGTGCCGACAAATAGTTGTAGGCAAACAGGGCAATGATGCCGACTATCAGACCGGCGACAGTTGTCACTAACGCCTCGTAAATTCCGTTGGCGAGGATGCTGATGTTGGCATTGTTGCCGGCGCTTGCAAGAGCGAAGAACGCTTTCACCATACCGGTGACCGTGCCGAGAAATCCGAGCATCGGAGCGCCTGCCGCAGTGGTGGCAAGCCATGTGAATCCCTTGCCGAGTTTAGCCACTTCGATGTTTCCGACGTTCTCGATGGCCACAAGCACATCGTTCATCGGGCGGCCTATGCGTGAAATGCCTTTTTGTATTAGGCGCGCGTAAGGTGTGGCCGTTTTTTTGCAAAGCAGTTCGGCGCTTTCTATCTCGCCGTCATGTATATAGTCTTTTATCCGTTTCATGAATGTGTCGTCGTCCACCGCGGCTTTGCGTATTACGAGCCAGCGTTCCACAAATATGTAGATGCTGACAAGCGACAGCAGCAGCAGGGGAATCATTATTATTCCGCCTTTCAGACACAAATCCCATACCGACAATTCAGGAGCTGCGGCGGTGGCGGTTGTGGCTGCGGCTTGTATCGGGATTAACGAAAGAATCGAGTCGAGTATCATAATCAGGTTGTTTAATATTATGGGGCAAAGATAGTGAAAGGTGAGCGCAGAAGCAAATGAAAACGAAGTTTTCAAATTTGATTATGCCGAGCCGCATCCTTTCTTATGGAAAGATAGTGAAAGGTGAGCGCAGAAGCAAATGAAAACGAACGATAAATATTGCGCATTCCACATAAATCTTTAATTTTGCAATATGAGAAATACGGATAGGAGGAACAAGTATGAAAGCAACCGTATCATTGGACAGTGTATGGAATTTGGTTAAGTCTCTTAGTACTGACAACCAAAAATGGTTGGCAGACAAGGTGTATGAGGAAATAGCACATAAGCAAAAGAAAAGCAACAGACTTGTTTTTCCTCATCGCTCTGCAGGAGAAAGTGTTTCGCCGGAAGTTAAAGCGATGAGCATAGGCAGATTGCCGGATGGTTTCGACTTTGAGCGTGAAACGGAGAAAATGTGGGAAGAATGGGCAAAATGAGAGTGTTTCTTGACACGAATGTTTTGGTGGATTTCTGTGCTGAACGTGAACCGTTCTACTTTGATGCGTCTGCCATTATAGATATGGGTTATAAAGGAAAGATAATCGGAACGCAAGTAGTAAAGTGGTAGCAATTTATAATTTCATTGATATGGGAGTAAAAGAATCATTGAAACTTTTCGAGGAAAAGAGAATACGGTCGGTGTGGGACGACAGCCGGGAGAAATGGTATTTTGCCGTTGTAGACGTTGTTGAAGCACTGACAGGAAATGATTATCAAGGCGCAAGAAACTATTGGAAAGTGCTAAAAAACAGATTGATGAAAGAGGGAAATCAAACGGTTACAAATTGTAACCGTTTGAAGCTTCGCGCTGCTGACGGGAAAATGCGCTTGACTGACGTTGCCGATACGGAGCAAATCCTGCGCTTGATACAGTCCATACCATCGCCGAAAGCGGAGCCATTTAAGATGTGGATGGCTGCTGTTGCTTCTGTTCGGCTCGACCAGATGCAAGACCCTGAACTTTCCATAAAGCAGGCAGTGACGGATTACAAACGGTTGGGATATTCTGATAATTGGATAAACCAACGGTTAAAAAGCATAGAGGTGAGAAAGGAACTTACCGATGAATGGCGGCGTGGCGGGGTTGAAAACCAACAATATGCGTCATTGACCGACATTATCACAAAGGAGTGGAGCGGGCGTACAACGAGGGAGTATAAAAGGTTGAAAGGATTGAAGAAAGAAAGTCTGAGGGACAATATGACCAATGTTGAGCTTGCTCTTAATACGCTTGCAGAAGCCTCTGCGACAGAAATATCACGGCAGAGAAATCCACAGGGCTACAGGCAGAACGCTGAAACGGCCAAGAGCGGTGGATCTGTTGCAAAAGCGGCAAGAAAACAGCTTGAGTCGCAACTCGGACATTCTGTAATATCCTCCGTAAAGGCAAAGGATTATATTTTGTCAGAATCGGATAGTAAATCGGTTGTCCCCAAAAAACGGAAGAATAAGAATGTTTAGAAGTTATATCCGAGCGACACGTTCCAGCAGTTGTTGTGGAATTCCAAGCGCGGCGAGCCTTCGTTCTGCTTCGCGATGTTTTTCAGTCCGCGTTGATAGAACACTCCTATGTAGTAGTGCTTGAAAAAAGTCAAGCCGGTTCCGATTTTCAATCCGAAATCCGATTTCCTCACGGCGAGAAAATCTTTGCTTCCCGCGCTGAAATATCCTGTTTCGGTGTTGGCTGTGTCGAAGATCAGCTCGCTGTCCTCATCGCCGAAAGCTATGTAGGAATGGCTTTTTTTCTTTCCGCCGACACCGATGGCGTAGTACACTCCGAAATCCAATTCGCTCACGAGGTCGGGCAGGAGATTGAATTTCAGCGACAGCATCACTGGTATGTGCAAATAGTTGAAACGCGCGTTGACAAACATGCTTCCCATGTAGTCCTCTTTCGAGTCGGCTGCCATCAGGGAGCAGTCGAAACTGCGGTTCTCCCAATAAAAACCGGTCTGTATGGAAAGAAATTGCCGCAGGTACATGTCAACAGCTCCTCCTAAGTGTCCGCCGGTGCGCCAATAGAAGTTGTTTTGTATCATTTCCGGTTGAACCGACAGGTAATTGTTGTCGAGCCCCGACGAGTTAAGCCCGGCACGCACGCCGAATGTTATGAATTTATCGGGGCGCGAGGTGTCGATAATCCGTTGTTGTGAATTTACGGCAACAGGTATCAGCATTGCGATGCAAAACAATATGGCTTTTTTCATATTACGGATAAAGAGCTTTTAATTGTTTGCGAAATTACGAAAATTGTTTTATTTGCAATGTCCTATTTGTCGTAAAACTTGGTGTATGGTAAGTTTATTCGTCCTCACGGGCAGGAAGTGTGCCGGATATTGTTCTTTCAATCTCAGCGACTGATTGCGGCGAAGCCATGATGTTGCGGTGGTTGTCTATCAGATAGAACGCCGGCAGATAGCTGAAATCGTAGTCGGCTATTCCGTAGACGCTCATGCCGCTGTCTATGCATTCCACCCATTGCCGTCGCGGTTTGCGGCGAAGCCAGCCGTCGCGGTCGTCGCCCACATATACGGAAAGAACAGTGAGCCGCCTGTCGGCAATGGAGCGACCGACAACCGGCGACGAGGCTATGCTGTCGCCGGCTTCTTCGCAGATGTCGCAGTCGATGTTGGTAAAATACAGCAGTGTCAGCGGTGTGCGGAGGCTGTCAAGGCTGTATGTGCCGCCGTCGCGGGTTTCCATGCCGAAATCCGGCGCTTGCCGTGAGAATGCCGTTGCTGTGGCCAATAAGGCGAGAAATATGATTAGCGGTTTCATATTTGCAAATTTACGTAATGCCGGCCGCATTTTCAACAGTTTTATCGCGGGCTTACAGTCCTGTTGTGCCTGTGCCGTGAATTTCGTGGATACGGGATAATCCGTCATTTCAGGCGGAGCGATTCGATATACGACTGTTGTGGAGCGCAATTTTTGTATTTGCAGGCTTCTATGAAGTCGTTCATCGCTTTCAATGCCGTTTTTTGGTCAGGACGCGCCTCGCGTATGTTTTTATACGATGAGCGGTCGGACTCGGCGAAATCGATTATCAAATCCCAATTCTCAGGTTTGGCGATGCTCATCATTGTTTCGCCTCCCATTTTCTTGTATGGCCAAAAAATGTAGCCTATGTTGTTGTCGATAAACACTTTCGTGAACGCGCTTTGCCATTCGTCGGTGTTGTGTCCGGTTTCGCCCATATACATAGGCAGGCCTGTCTTGTCGCGGAAGGCTATTATCTGGTCGATGAATTTGGCTGTCGGCTCTCCTCCGTAGCGGTGGCAGGTGAACATCATGTTGTCGTCAAACGTCCAATCGGTGAAAAACTCGAAAGAGTTGTTCCATTCCGCTCCCCCTATCAGTATTATGTGGTTGCGGTCGGCTTTGCGTATCTCTAAGGCGCACTCTTTGTAAATTTCCACAAGCCGTTTTTTCAATTCTTCTTTGTTTTCCCAATAGTGTGGAATGGGCTCGTTCATTATCTCGTAGCCGAGTATCACGGGCTCGTCCTTGTAGCGTCCGGCTATTCCGCGCCATATTTTGTAGAGAAGTTCCTGGCTTGTTCTGCTTTCGAAAAGCCAGGGGTATCCGTAGCTGTCGTCGATGTTGTCGCCGGTTTGTCCTCCGGGAGCGTCGTGCATGTCGAGTATCAGGTAGAGGCCTGCCTCGCGGCACCATTCAACCACCTTGTCGATACGCGAATATCCGTCTTGCGACGCGGTAAGACCCATATAGTCCTCATCGGTGAAGAGTTTGTAGTGGAACGGCAGGCGAATGGTGTTGCAGCCTGTGGATTTGATGAACATTATGTCGTCTTTGGTGATGTAGTTGTCCTTGAATTGTTTCCAAAATTCGGCGGTGGCGTCAGGCCCGACAAGCTGGCAGAACATTTCGTTGATGAAATGCGCGGAATTGGTGTTCCGGAAACCAAACATATAGCCTTCCGGGTTGAGCCAGTTGCCGAGATTGGTGCCTTTGATAAAGAGGCGCGAGCCGTCGGGGTTGCGGAGATTGGTTCCGTCGATTGTGACGAATTGGGCGTTTGCCGTTGACATGGCTAACAGCGCGATGGCGCATAAAATCATTTTTTTCATTTGTCAATGGTTTTTTCGAGGTTATATTATATATGTACAAATATACGGAAAGGAGGGCGCGGAAGCAAATGAAAGCGAAGTTTTTAACTTTGATTGTGCCGAACCGCATCTTCATGTGCTTTCTACCGCAAAAACACGAAGTGAAATGCCACAAAAAAGCGAAGTGAAACACCGCAAAAACACGAAGTGAAACACCACAAAAAAGCGAAGTGAAATGCCACAAAAAAGCGAACCGGATTTTGCCGATACCATTTGGTTGTTGATGTGTCATTGTCTTGGCGGTGTGTAATGCTGTTCAAAGATGTCAGCCTTGTGGATGTCAAATGTTTGGCTTAGTTGTTTCAAGTGCGACCTCTACGAGGCCGTATTTCATTTGCGCGATTACCCCAAGCTGCGCTCCGCTTGCATGGGGTTAGAACTCAGGAGCCTCCATGAGGCTCTTTTCCTGCGACAGCCCTGACGATAAGAAATAAGGCACTTTCTCTGAAGTTACCCCTCCTCCAAAAAAGTTTTGTGTCTGACTTTTGATGTGCGGCTCATCTTTAAAATATATTAGGTCGCTGTGTGCAAATGCGATACAATTAGATTCTGTATTTTTGGCGGATGACTTGGGCGTATGTTGAAATAAAACGGGGCTGCGACAGTTCGGCGCAGCCCCGTAAACAAAAACCTAACTAAGGGTACGATTATTTTATTACAATGACTTGAGCATCACTTTCTCAACGATAGTGCGTCCGTTGGCTGTGGTTTGCTTGCGGATGTAAAGCCCGTTTTCAGCCGGTTCGTTGATTTCCACGCCTTGCAGGTTGTAGTAGGTGGTCGCAACTATTTCGTCGTCGGCTGCGATGCTTTCAACACCTGCCTCTTCACCCGATTTCTTCAGGGTAATAGTGAGTGTTTCCGGTGTTTGCGGCACGTCGATAGTCACAACGCCGTCCACTACCTCTACAGGTGTTTCGCCGTATGTTGCTGACTCTATTGTCATGTCGTCGGCGGGAGTGATTGTGATTGTGGTGTTGCCCTCATATACGGGAAGAACGCCCTCTACAGCCTCTTGGCCAAGTTCGCTTGTCACTACAGCCTCGCCGCCCTCAACAACAACCGGCATCTGTGTAGTCAGTGTGTCGATTTTCATTTCGCTGTATGGAGCGGTGGTTTTATATAGTTCTGAATACTCCTTTTTTACACAAATGGTATAGATATTTTTTATCATCCAATCTTCTTCCGAGAACGTGTTGTTCCATTTAGCTGCGGAGCCGTATGTGCATTGCGGTGGTTCCGGAAGACGGCAGATTAGTTTTCTTTGGAAGTTTTTATCTCCGTCATAGAATGTTTTCTGGATGAAGAAGGTTAAATCTTGGAGTTTTGTAATGGTTTCAGGGATTGTAAACTCTGTTATATTGTAGCAATATCCGAATACGCCTCTTGGCATTTCGTTGAGGTTGGGTGTCCATTCTTTAAATGCCACTTTCGAGCCGCTGAAAGCCGATTCGCCGATAGAAGTCAAAGCCTCTGTCCATTCGCTGAATGTAACGCCGGAGCTTGCGAAACCGTTTTGTTTTATCAACGTCAATGTTTCCGGTATCTCGGAGATTTGCATTGCGCGGCATTGATTGAAGCCGTATTCGTGTACTTCTGTCAACATCGGTGGCAGCTCGGTAAGCGCCATGTTCTCGCAACCGCGAAAACAGTACGGAGTGATTACGGTGATTTGGCTCGGCAGTTTTGAAATGTTTAACGCCGTACATCCGTCGAAAGCGTAGTTCCAAATGTCGGTTATTGTTTCAGGCAGGTTGATTGTCTGAAGTTTCGCGCATTTTTGGAACGCGCCGCTGCTTATTGAGGTCAGGCCTTCCGGCAGCACAACTTCTGTCAGCTCTGCCATTTCGCGCAATGAGCCGCATCCGGGTTGAGTGTTTTTTTCATCGCTTGAAGGCACGCTGTTGCCTTTCAACGCCGCTTCCGAGAGATCGAGCTTTTGAAGTGTTGCCGACATTGCCGCGCGCAAAGCGTTGAAGTCGGTTACATTCATTTCGGCAGACGGCTCACCCGCGCTGACGATTTTCAGCGATGTCACTTGGTCGGCTGTCAGGCCGGCATCGGTGAGTGCGCTGTTGAGTTCTGACTCGAACGCGCTCGCTGAGGAGTGGGTCACTGTGAGTTCTTCGGCCATTGCCGGCATGGCGAGCATGGCTGATAATGAAAGTGATAAAAATAATTTATTCATGATGTGTAAATTTTAGAGTCTGTAAAAAAAATGAGATATGTCAAAATAACAGATGCTCCCACAGTCTGATGTTTGGCGTTTGCCCCTGCCGACTATTTGCCGGCAGGGGGACGCGCAGATTAGTTGTTGTCAGTGGTCAGCTCTATCATTTTGACATATTTCCCTATTAAAAAATGATTGTGTCTGTATCGATTACATTACAACGATTTTCTTTGTTGCGGAGCCGTTGTTGTCTGTGGCCTTGACAATTACCAAGCCTTTTGCAAGATTGTCCTTGGCGATTGTCACGTTCTCGCCGCGCGCGTTGCAAAGCAATTTGCCGTCGACGGAGTATACTGCCACGCTCATCACGTTGCCGTTGTTGTTGGTGACTACGATTTCAGAGCCGTTGGCAATGAAAGTGATGTTGCTGTTCGCGCCTATTGTGATGGTTTCAACACCGGCGTCTTTGCCGTTGTACTCAAACGCTCCGATGTCCTTCTTGCCGTTGTTAGCTTTTCCGCGCACGTCGGTAGCCGGGATGAAGTTCTCCACAGCGTCGTCGATTTCAGCGTAGCTGTCCAAACCTGCGTCGACAAGCGGGCTGTTTTGGCTAAGGATAGCGAGATAAGGCACTTTAGAGTCAGGATCGTCTGTCTTGAGCGAAGTGTTCACTCCGAGAGCAGCCATTGAAACTTGGCTTGTCGTGCCGATAGTGTTGTTGCAAGCTGCTGCCTCAGTAGTAAGGCACGGATCATAAATACTTTCGTTCACGCCGCGCTCGCCGCCATAAAGGATGTTGTTGTAAGCTTGAATAGGTTCATTAACATCTGTAGCGTCATCAGCAAGAACGGTTGCTTTGTTGACATAAGCGAAGTTGTTCACAAAATAAAGCGGGGCGAAATGCAAATTCAAACGTAAAGCGCCATCTTCGTTGTAGAAAGTGTTGTTGACGATATATGTTTCGCAATTATCACTGCCGTCGATATCAATGGCTGCCATATAGCCGTAGTTTGATGTGTTTTCAACGAATGTACAGTTTTGTATTGTACATTTTTGGGTTGCAGAGTAATCACCATTTTGTGATTTGTCGTATAGGGATATAGCTGTTCCTTGTCCCATGCTATGATTCTTGTAGAACGTGCAGTTCTCGACAATTAATTCACCTAAGAAACCTTCTTCAAGGTCAATATACCCGGCTTGAACGATAGCTCCGCCACGAGCGTCACCACCAATTGAGTAGTTGCCTTCAAAATAACTGTCGGATACTTTTACCACGCCTCTTGCGCGGGCAAGGATAGCATTACCACCTGAACCTGATTCATTGTTAATAAACCGGCAATTTTTTATCTCAAGATCACTACCGTCAAAAAAGATTGCACCGCCGCCATAATATTCAACTTGACGACCGTTTTCGAATGTAATGCCTTCTACATACATCTTTGTGCCTTCGCGTCCCATTAAGATACGGTTGGCCTGACCGCCTTCACTTCCCGGTAGGGCATCGCCAAGCAAAGATGTGTTGTCACCGATAATCGAAACGATTTTGTTGCTACCGAAGTCGAGTTTTCCGGTCATGAATTCGGCGTCTTTTTCCAAGTGGATGATTGTTTCCTCATTTTCGTTGGTGCTGAGCATAGCCATTTCCGGAGTTGCAAACGGTTCTGCCTCAGTTCCGGGATTGGCGTCGTCGCCGCTCGGGCTTACCCAATACTCTACAGCCGCAAACGAAGGCACTGTGCCAAGCAGGCATGCGGCCATTGTTGAAAGTAAAAATTTCTTGTTCATAGTAATAAATATTTAAAATTTGGTAGTTAATATTTCAGTTGATTACATTACAACGATTTTCTTTGTCGCGGAGCCGTTGTTGTCTGTGGCCTTGACAATTACCAAGCCTTTTGCGAGGCTGTCCTTGCCGATTGTCACGTTCACTCCGCGCGCGTTGCAGAGCAGTTTGCCGTCGACGGAATATACAGCCACGCTCATCACGTCGCCGTTGCTGTTCGCAACTACGATTTCAGAGCCGTTGGCAATGAAAGTGATGTTGCTGTTATCGCCTGTTGTGATGGTTTCAACACCTGCGTCTTTGCCGTTGTACTCAAACGCTCCGATGTCTTTCTTGCCGTTGTTAGCCTTTCCGCGCACGTCGGTAGCCGGGATGAAGTTCTCCACAGCGTCATCGATTTCAGCGTAGCTGTCCAAGCCGGAGTCGACAAGCGGGCTGTTTTGGCGGAGAATAGTCAGGTAAGGCACTTTAGAGTCCGGATCGTCGGTTGTCAGTTTCGTGTTCACTCCGAGAGCCACCATCGATGCTTGGCTTGTGGTGCCTATGGTGTTGTTGCAGGCTGCGGCCTCAGAGGTAAGACACGGCTCCAAGATGTTCTCGTTCACACCGCGCTCTCCGCCGTAAAGTATGTTGTTGTAGGCCTGAATCTGTCCCAAATTTACATCAGTGGTGTTTTCAGAAAGTACGGTTGCTTTGTTGACGTAAGCGAAATTGTTCACGAAATAGACCGGAGAATTTTGGAAATAAAGGCGGAACGCTCCGTCGCCTTCGTAGAAAGTGTTGTTGGCGATGTAGGTTTCGCAACTGTCGTAGCCGCAGATGTCGATTGCAGCCTGATACGGGTCACTTGAAGTGTTGTTGACAAACGTGCAGTTGGTCACCTTGAGATACGTTGTGTAAGAGCATTCGTGCCCTTTGTCGTAAATGTCGATGGCTGTACCTTGCCCACTTTTCAGAACATTGTTGACAAATGTGCAGTTTTCCACGATGAGCGAGCCGCGCATTCCGTTTTCTTCGTCAAATACACCGGCTTGAACTATTGCTCCGCCACGTGAGGCCCAGCCGATTGAATAGTTGTCCTCGAAGTAGCTGTTGCGTACGATTACAGATTCAGCGTTGGCGCAGATTGCGTTGCCGCCCGAACCCGACTCGTTGTGGATGAATTGGCAATTGTTGACTTCGAGAGTTTCGCCCGTGAACCCGATGGCTCCGCCGCCGAAGTATTCTATTTGGCGTCCGTTTTTGAATATTATGCCCTCGACATAGACGTTGGAACCGGCACCGGCATCAAGGATGCGCTGTGCGCGGCGGTTAGTCCCCTCAGGAAGCGGGTCTTTCTCGGCAAGAAAAAGAGTGTTGTAGCCTATCAGGGAAATGTCTTTGTTTTCTCCGATGTTGAGCTTGCCTATCATGAATTCGGCGTCTTTTTCGAAATGTATGATTGTTTCCTCTCCCTCGTTGGCCATAAGGATAGCCATTTCGGGAGTGGCATACGGTTCTGCCTCAGTTCCGGCGTTGGCATCGTCGCCGTCCGGGCTTACCCAATATTCAACGGCTGCGAATGAGGGCATGGTGCCAAGCGCGGCAGCCGCTATCGTTGAGAATATAAATTTCTTGTTCATGATGATTTTAATGATTTTGTATTGGTTTTATGTTATTGGAATACGCGTATGTAGTCTACATAATATGTCAATGGCAGTGCAGTCACGTCCATACCTTCTCTACCTCCCCAACTTCCGCCAAACGCGAAGTTGAGTATTGCATAGAAGTCCCTGTTATACGGCCAGCCGCGCCACGAATTTGTGCCGGAACGTGATATTGCAAATTTGCGTTGATTGTCGACCAACCAATACATTTTGTCTTTTTCCCAAATGAGAGAATAGACATGGAAGTTGTTTGCGAAATCAAGCTCAACCGGTGATTTGTAGTTGCCGCTATATCTGTTGTTTGCGCCGTTTTGTTCAGCACAATGTGCTGTGAAATACACTTTTTGAGGGTCGTAGCCTACATGCTCCATTATGTCGATTTCTCCGCTGTTGGGCCATGTGCCGAACACATCATCGTTGGGCATCAGCCAGATAGCCGGCCATGTGCCGAGACTTGTCGGGAGCTTTGCGCGCACGTCTATGCGGCAATATGTCCATTTTGCTTTATCTCTTGTGTGTATGCTTCCTGATGTGATCTTATATTGGGTAGGAGTACCATCTACTTCTCTTGTCTTATTGTTAAGCAGTTGTTTGTTTTTATCATAGACAGGGTCATTGGCATAACATACGATGTTGAGATTGCCATCTTTTTGAAAAACATTCTTTTCGCTGTCATTGTAGTATTGATCCTCATCGTTGCGTACGTATCCAACTTCGTATGACCATTTTTCGGGATTTACTGCGCCTTCGCCGTTGAACTCGTCGTTGAACACCATTTTTGTGTAGCCCTCCGGAATCGGGATAATGGAAGTGACAACTTTTTCAGTTCCGAGATTGCCCTCGTCGTCGACAGTCATGCGCCAAAACGTGCCGTTGGGCGACTGTTGCACGATTCCGGCGGCAGTTTTTGCGTGTTGCGCGAACGGCACGGCGTTGAACGGCTGCTCGCCGCTCAGCGTGTAGCCTTCTCCCCGGTCTATCTCAGTTTTCAGCTGCATACCTGTTTTCGACCAGTCGATGAGGTCGAAAGAGCCGCTTTCCACAAAGCCGCGTCCTATCATCAAGCCGAAGTTTCCGAAATTGTCGGTCTTGGCGTCGTGGATTTCAGAATATGCGGTATTGCCTTCTCCGTCGACCACGCTCAATCTGACGGTCAATTCCTTGTCGGCGGCGTAGGAGCCGTCGGCGTTAATCACGGTTGCCTGATATTGGAAAGCGTTGAGCGCGTAGGCCGGAGCCGACGCTATCAATAATGATGCTATTGCAGTGAATATTTTTCTCATGTCCGTGTTATTTCTTTATTATTACCGCCGACTGCCGGCCATAGTCGGAGATTACTGTCAATACATATTCGCCTGCCGTCAGCGAAGAGCAGTCGACAAATGTCTTGCCTGCCGTGCCTTTTCCTTGCAGCATGAGTTTGCCGTCGAGCGAGCAAATCTGCCATTCATAACCGTTGCCTTCCGCGCAATCGATTGTCAGCGTTTCAGCAACCGGATTGGGATATGCTTTTATGTCGGGCATGTCGGCTCCGGAAACGATCTCGGAAACACCACCCAAATCACCGGGAAGCAGCACGACGAAGCCTTGTGCCACTGTTGCGGCGTCGTCGGCAATTACGCCGGAAGCCACGCTCTCGATGCTCCATGCCACGCCGCCTTTTTCATCGCCGGCGGCTGTCAGAGAGTCGGCTGCCGACGCCATTGCGGCTATCGAGAGGAGCAATGATGTGAAATAAAGTCTTTTCATAGCCTGTTATTTTACTTCTTCGGTGCTGAGATTTCCGTTGTCGTCGATTGTCACGTTCCATTGCTTGCCGTTGGGCGAGGTTAGCACCACTTTCTCCGCGCTGTTGGCAAATTCGGCGTATGGCACACTGAGCAATTCCTGTGAGCCGATGCTTTCGAAGCCTTCACCCTTGTCCATCTCCACTTCCATGAAATAAGGCCCGTCAGCCCAATTCAAATCCTGCAACGACGCGTCGCCCGCGTCGCCCTCACCTATATTAAGGTATACGATGCCGGATGATGTGGTTGTGGCCGAGTGGGTTTCACCGTAGAGTATGTCGCCGTCGGCGGCTCCCTGCCTGATTGTGATTTTAACGCTTACTTCTTTGTCGGCAAGAACGGCTCCGTTGTCGTCCCTTACCAAAGCCTGCCATTTGAAAGATGCCGGCACAGCTGCCGTCGCGGATGTGCAAATCATCAGACTTGCGGCGATAGTGTAGAGTAATTTTTTCATACGTCAGATTTGTATTTTTTTGTGATGTAAAATTATTTCGAATAAATCCGAAAGGCTTGCGTGCCAATCTTCAAAGTTTTAATTATCGGGTACGGCCTTTCTTCTGTGTAGCATAAGTTTTAATTTTTGTAGCATAGAGCCTTGTTATTGGAAAATCCGCACATAATCTATCAGATATTCCTGCGGCAGGGCGGAGCGGTCCACGCCCTGTTGTCCTCCCCATCCTCCGCCGAAGGCGAAGTTGAGAATGAGATAAAAATCTTGGTCGAAAGGCCATGATTCCCAATCGGCGCCGTCTTCTTTTTCGAGAGTGAACATTGGTTTGCCGTCGAGTATCCATGTGAGGCTGCCGGCTTTCCATTCAAGCGCGTAGACGTGGTATTCGTCATCTACGTCAGCGCACGGGACGGCACGGTTTTTCTGAATGCCTTTCGCATGGTTGTATTTGTAGGAATGAGCGGCGTAGTGCACGTTCTCGGGAGCGTAGCCCACGTGCTCCATTATGTCGATTTCGCCGCTTTTCGGCCAATCTCCGTAGACACTCTTTTCCGGCATCATCCATATTGCCGGCCACGAGCCGAGACATGAGGGCAGCTTTGCGCGAACCTCAACGTAGCAGTAGCGCCACGAGTGTTTCCCTTGAGTTGTCAGGCTTGCCGACGATATGGGCCGCGTTTCGCCGTCGATTACGGCGCTGTCGTTGAGTGCCACTATGTGGAGGTTGCCGTCTTTTATATAGGTGTTTTCTTTGCGTCCCACAGTATAGTATTGCAATTCGCCGTTGCGCACGTAGCCGTGCTCATAGCCCCATTTGCCGCTGTCGGGCATTCCGTCGTTGTCGAATTCGTCTTGGAACACTATTTTCTCATATCCGTCGGGTATGGCAATCTTGGTGTTGTCCGAGGCGTTTGCGCTCACGGCAAAAAGCATCATGCAAGGAATCAGAAATTTGTTCATTTCGGGTTTAGTTGATTTTATGGTTTGTAACGACGCAAAATTATTTCGGATAGGCGAGAGTGGTTTGCGTCAAAATCCACAATACTTTCTCTGTCCCGTCACAATTTGCGAAAATGTAGCATATTGTTGCGGAAATGTAGCTTCCCGTGTTCCGCCACCAAAAAACATGGTGTCGCGGGCATGTGGAAAGGCTATTCGGAAGATGCCGGCTTGCGGTTGATTTCCACGTATTTTGTGGGCGACATTCCGAAAAATTCCTTGAAGCTGTTGGAGAAATGCGACAAAGAGGAAAATCCCGTGGCATAGCAAGCCTCGGATACGGCGATATTTTTGTTTTCCAACAGATAGGCGGCATGCCGCAGCCGTGTGTTTTTGATGTAGTCGCTCGGGTTTTGGTTGGTCAGTTGCTTCAGTTTGCGGTGGAGATGCGAGCGGCTGACGCCTATTTCCTGTGCGATTAGCTCAACCGACAGGTCGGGATTGGCAAGCTCTTTGGTGACGAATGCCTCCACTTTGTCGAGCAGTTTGTCGTCGGCTGATTTTACTTTGACGGTTTCCTCTTTTACGTCAAGTTTCCCGGAATATTTGTCGCGCATGGCTTTGCGCAGCTCGATGAGCTTGCTCACGCGGGTGCGTAAATGCTCGATGTTGAAAGGCTTGGGAATATATGAGTCGGCTCCTCCGGCAAGCCCCTCGACGCGCTGCTCGATGGATGTTTTTGCGGTCAGGATTATTACGGGGATGTCGCATGTCGCCGGATTTGACTTGATTTTCTTGCACATCTCCGTGCCGCTCATTTCCGGCATCATTATGTCGGTGATTACGCAGTCGGGCAGCTCGCGTATAGCCGTTTCCAACCCTTCTTTCCCGTTGGTGGCGCAAAGTATGCGGTACTCGGGGCTTAGTATTTCTGTCAGGTAGTTGAGAATCGACGGGTCGTCTTCTACAAGCAACAATGTGTGGGACAGTGTTTTACCCCCCCCCTTAACTCTTGCGCCGATTTCCGGCACGGCAAAATCGGCCATCGATGGCTGGTTAAGGGTGGCAAGCGATTCGGGAGAATCTTCCTTGACCATCTCTTCCGGTTCCAGATATGATGGATCGAGTGGCAGGGTAATCAGGAAAGTGGTGCCTTTTTCCGAGCTGTCCTCCACGCTTATCGAGCCGTGGTGCAGTTCCATGAGCTTGTGCGACAGGTGCAGTCCGATGCCTGTGCCGAGCTTCGTGCGGTTGCTTTCTGTCGGCACCTGATAGAAACGGTCGAATATGGCGCGTCGGTACTGCTCCGGTATTCCGCTGCCGGTGTCTTTCACCCTTATCGCGAGCTGTTCAGCCTCGCGTGTGGCCGACAGTGTGATTGCCCCGTGTTCGGGAGTGTATTTGAAAGCATTTGAGAGAACGTTGAAAACCACTTTGTCGATTTTGTCCTTGTCTATCCACACTTGCCCCACGCTGTCGTCTACGCTCAGTGTGTAGGATATTTGCTTTTCCTCAGCCATTTGTGTGAACGAGGAATATATGGTTTCGAGGAATTTGCCTATGTCGGTGGGCGAGGCGTGCAGCTTGCTTTCGGAGTTGTCGAGGCGTCGCAGCTCCATTATCTGGTTGATGAGCCTCAATATGCGTTTGCCGTTTTGGTCGATGAGGTTGTAGGTCTTTAGCAGCGCGGGATCGGTGGTTTTGCTTATCAGCTGCTCTATCGGGCTTAATATCAATGTCAGCGGTGTGCGTACCTCATGCGATATGTCAGTGAAAAACTGTATTTTCGACTCCATTATGCGCTTCTCGTTGGCTTTCTCCATGTTTTCTTTGCGTATGCGCAGTTTCATCTTGGTGTAGCGTATCGCAAAATAAACCATTGTAATGGCTATCAGGGCATAAATGGTTTGTGCCCACCATGTCATGTAGAAAGGCGGCTCTATGGTGATGCCGAGTGTCCGCTCCGTAGCCGGCCCTCCGGCGATTGATGCCCTTATCCTGAATGTGTAGTCGCCGGGCTTAAGATTTGTGTAGGTGGCGGCTTTTGCCCCTGCCGGCTGCGTAATCCAATCCTTGTCCAATCCTTCGAGCTTCACCTCGTAGACAACTTTTCCGGGACTGTTGTATTCCAAGGCGGAATAGCCTATGGAAAAATTGTTGACGCTGTTTGGGAGGCTGATTTCTTCCGACATGTTGAGCGGCGCGCTTAAAATCGCGTCTTTGCCGTCGCTCACTTTTACGGGTTTGTTGTAGACATAAAGCTCCGTGAAGACAAGGTTGAGCAATGGCCGTGTGCGGTCGGCCTTGAACGGTTTGAAGGAAGTCACTCCGTTTGTGCCTCCGAAAAATATCTCGCCAGACTGCGATTTGAAATATGCTCCGCGTTTGAACTCATTGTTGATTATGCCGTCTGCCGTGAAATAGTTGATAAATTTGCCTGTTTCGGGGTCGAAATGCGACATTCCCATGCTTGTGCTCAGCCATAAGTTGTCGTCGCTGTCGATTTCTATGCCGTAGACACTTTCGTTGGGAAGCCCGTCATTTGAGTCGTAGATCACGGTTTTTCCGTCTTTTGTGATTTTGTTGAGCCCGGATTTTGTACCTACCCATACAGTGCCTTTGCTGTCTTGCGCGATAGAGAACACGCTGTTGTCGGACAACAGTCCGTTTGAGGTGTTGTAGCCGGTGAATTTATTGGTCTTTAAGTCGTAGCGGCTCATTCCTGCGTCGCTCGTTCCAATCCACACTTTTCCGCTGTTGTCGAAACAGATTGCATGGATGGAGTTGCTGAGCAGTTGGTCTTGCCCCCGCATTTGGTTGTAGCGATAGAATGTGGAATGCCCGGTTTCCGGATTGTAGACGCACAGCCCGTTGCCGTTGGTGCCAATCCAAAGGTTGCCGTCGGAATCTTCTTTGATGACATTGATTTCTTTTACTTCCTCTCCCGTCGACCGGTTGACCAACGTGATGTGGCGGAATGAGTCTGCCGCCGGATTGTAGAGAAATAATCCGTAGAGGTAGCTGCCGGCGTAGATTCTGCCGGAGCTGTCCTCAAACAGCGACAAGATGGCTGTGGCCCGGATTTTGTCGCTTGAATAGTGTGTCTTCACTGTGCGGTCTTTGTCGAGGCGGTATATGCCGTCGCCGTCGGTTCCTATCCAAATATCTCCCTGCCGGTCTTCCAAAATCGAAAGCACGCATTCCGAGCCGATGCTGTTTTGTGGCGAGAACGGGTTGAAGCCTATGTTGAAAAACTGTTTTCCCTCATGCGGAATCATCATTACGCCTTTTTGATAGATGGCCGCCCACAGGTTTCCTTGCTTGTCCTCGAATATGCTGTGCACCTTTATTCTGTTGAAATTAAAGTCCTGAAGGTCGGATTTGTAAGTGGAAAGCTGTCCGGTTGAGAAATCGTAGCATTTCAGCCCGTTGCCGTCGGTGCCAATCCACAGCCTGTTGCGGCTGTCTTTGTGCATGGTGAACACATTGCCGTCCAATTTAATGTAGTCGCGAGTGAAAGAATGGGTCGTGAAGTCGTAGGCGTCGATTCCGCCGTCGATTGTGCCTATCAGCACTTTTCCGTCGGGCGTTTCCGAGAAAGTGAACACATTGTTGCTTGAAATCGAGTTGCTGTTGTCGGGCTCGTAGGAATAATTGGTTATTGTCCGGTTGCCGGTGTTGATTATGCTTATGCCGTTGTCCTGCGAGCCTATCCAGATGTTTCCGAAACTGTCCTCGAAAAGGGTGTTGATTTTATTGCTGCAGATGTTGCTGTTGGTTTGCAGGTAATACACCGGCTCGCGTGTGCCGTTTTTCAGGCATATCACACCCGACCGGCTTGTCGTGAACCAGATATTTCCTTTGTGGTCCTCGATTATGGAGTTGACGTATGTGAAGTCAGTGATATTGGTGTATGAAAGTTTTACAGGCTTGAATTTTTCCGTGTTGCGGTCGAATTGCTGAATGCCGTCGATTGTGCCTATCCAAAGCTCCCCTGTCCTGTCCTCGATGAGGGTCAGCACGGAGTTGCTTGCGAGCGATGTGGAGTCCTGCGAATGGTAGAAAGTCTTGGCTGATGTGCCGTTGAACCGGTTAAGCCCGTAGTCGCTGCAAATCCAAATATATCCGTAGCTGTCTTGATAGATATGGTTGATATGGCTGTTTGAGAATGTGAAAAATTTGTCGGAGTTGGCGGCTGCCTCTTGGCTTGTGGAGGCGAGTATGACCGCGATGACAGACGCTATATAGAGCTGTTTAATCAAAAACATATAATACGGAATTAGGCTTACTAATCAATTACCGACGCAAAAATAATTAAAAAACGACGCTTTTGCAATCGACATCCGTAGCGGAGAAGGTTAAAGAGCCTTTGATTCATGCGTTTACCCTTATTTTGTCGACATTGGCGCAACACGCGCGAATTTGACCGGCTACAATAATTCAACACTTTGCGACAAATGCGCAACACCAAAAGCGTGGACTAAAATACTGAATATAAATATTAAACTCTGTCGTTGGGTGATTGTATAATTTTGTAACCGTAATAATAGAAATTAACAACATACAAATAACATAAAAACCTTTTGTAAATGACGAACCTTAAAACAAAACGGAAATCAGGAACGACAGGACGACGCAGCTTGTCCGTTTTCCTTTGCATTGCTTTGGCATGCACTTCTGCTATGGCACGGGACATCCTCGTGAAAGGTCGTGTGATGTCGGGCGACGAGCCCTTGGCAGGCGCGACGGTGCAGCAAAAAGACAGATTATCGAACGGCACAATGACGGACGTGGACGGATACTATTCCATTACCGTGCCGGAAAACTCAAGCCTGACGGCGACTTATATCGGTTATGAGTCGCGCACGGAAGCCGTGAAAGGCCGCTCTACGGTCAATTTGGAGCTTCGTGAGGTGAACAATGTGCTCGACGAGGTTGTTGCCATAGGTTATGGCGTGCAGAAAAAGAAACTTGTCACGGGCGCTACCGTGCAGGTCAAAGGCGACGAGCTCGCGAAACTTAATACGGTCAGCCCGCTTGGCGCGTTGCAGAGCAAGGCTCCGGGTGTCAACATCATCAAAAACAGCGGTAAGCCGGGCGACGGTTTCAAGGTGACCATTCGCGGATTGGGCACAATCTACAACTCTTCTCCTTTATATATAATAGACGGTGTGCCCAACGGCGACATCAACCTGTTGAATCCCGCCGACATCGAAACAATCGATGTGCTGAAGGATGCCGCTTCTGCCGCAATCTACGGTGCCCGCGCGGCCAATGGTGTGATTCTCATCACCACCAAGCAGGGTAAGAAAGGAAAAGCCAATATCTCTTACGACTTCTATTACGGTTGGCAGGAAATACCAAAGACGGTGACTCCGCTCAATGCCCAGCAATATGTTGAGCTTATGAAGGAAACAGGCCTGACCGACGAGGACTTTGCAGCGGCAGTGCCGATGTACGACCAGATACAAAGCGGCGAATGGACCGGTACCAACTGGCTTGAGGCCATCCAGAAAGAAAAGGCTCCGCAACAGAGCCACACGGTGTCGATTACCGGTGGCAACGACCGCTCGACCTACTCTATCGGAGTGTCGTATTTGTCGCAGCAACCGACGATAGGCGCCGAAGTGGAAGACTTCACGCAGAAATACGAGCGTTATACGGCACGTTTCAACTCCGAGCATGTCATCGTGCGCCACAACGACCGCGACATACTTAAATTCGGAGAAACGCTGACTATGGCATACGTCAACAGCACGGGTATGAATCAAGGAACCGGCAACATGTGGTGGAATGATGTGCGCAATGCCTTGTCGGCAAGCCCGCTGTTCCCTGTGTATGAGGAGCCGGGCAAATTCGGCTGGCCGGTGCTTCTCGACAGCGATGAAACTAACCCTGTGGCCGAGCTGTACTATATGCGTACTTTCGTGAGAAGCCGCAATTACAACGCGCGCGGTAATATGTATTTGATATTGGAGCCGATTAAGAACCTTACTCTTAAATCCACTTTCGGATACGCATACAACGGTTGGAACAGCCGCCAGTATGACCCGGTGTACCAGTTGAATGAGAAAACTTACTCGCATACCGACAAAGTTACGCAAGGAGCCGGTAACGGCCTGCAATGGAGCTGGGACAACACAATAGCTTATGATTGGACAATAAACAAAAACAAATTCAATTTCCTTATCGGACAATCTATCGAAAAATGGGGTATCGGCGAGGACATAAACGGCTCTAACCGCGATTCCGAGTTCTCAGATTTCGAGCACGCCTACCTTAGCAATATCAAAGGTGTGTCGTCAGACCGCACTTCGTTGTCGGGCGCACCGTGGGAAGAAGGCGCTTTGGTTTCGTTCTTCGGACGTATCAATTATGACTACGACAGCCGCTACATGGCTTCTGTAGTGCTTCGCGGCGACGGCTCGTCGAATTTTGCGCGCGGACACCGTTGGGGCTTCTTCCCCTCTGTTTCCGCAGGTTGGAACTTGGCGCAGGAAGCGTTTATGGACGATGCGCGCAACTGGTTGGATATGTTGAAAATTCGCGCAAGCTGGGGTGAGAACGGCAACAACCGGATACCTACATTCCGCTATGTGTCGTCAATAGCGTTTGGCAACGCGACCAATGCGGCTTGGTATTATTTCGGAGGCGACAAGTCTGTAGCCACAATCGGAGCTTATCCCGACCTTATCGCAAATCCGGATTTGAAATGGGAAACATCGCGCCAGACAGACATCGGTGTAGACATTCAGTTGCTTGGCAACCGTTTGGGCTTCAATTTTGACTGGTATAAGAAAAAGACGGTTGATTGGCTTGTGCAGCCGACAGGTTTGGGCATTTGGGGCACAGGCGCTCCATACGTCAATGGCGGTGATATCGAGAATAAGGGTGTCGAGCTTGCCATAAGCTGGAATGACAATATCGGCGATTTCAGCTACGGTGTGCAATTCAATCTTTCGCACAATAAGAATGAGGTGCTCCGCATTGCCAACGGCAGCGGACTTATCGAGGGCGCAAGCGGAATATTGGCGCAGAACACGTCGTCGTTCTATCGCGCTCAAGAAGGCTATCCTCTCGGATATTTCTATGGCTACCAGACAGCCGGCATCTTCCAAAACGAGGAGCAGATACAGAATTA
>CALUMI010000003.1 GCA_944321725.1 uncultured Muribaculaceae bacterium | reverse complement strand
GCTTCAGTAGCTCAGTTGGTTAGAGCACCTGACTGTTAATCAGGGGGTCGTTGGTTCAAGCCCATCCTGAAGCGCGATAAAACAAAAAATGCTTCAATAGCTCAGTTGGTTAGAGCACCTGACTGTTAATCAGGGGGTCGTTGGTTCAAGCCCATCTTGAAGCGCTAACCGAAAAAGAGGGTGTGTCAAAAAGAGCGACACACCCTCAAACTTTATCTGCCGGCGATGTCAGAACGAAGTTCGACCGCTATGCGGCGGCACTCCAGAGAACCTACGGTAATCGTAGCGCAGCCGTAAGATATGACACCAACCACGACCGGCCGCATAGCGGCCGGACTGTATACACGGGGCTATGAGGAGGTTTGGCGGCGGGACGGCAAAAATTTTATAAAAATGTTACACCAATGACTGTTTGACGCAAAAACGAGGTTTTAGCGACTATTTTTGCGCATAACAGGCTTCAAAAAGAGCGTTATGCAACTTTTTGACGACATTCAGCGACAAACAGCCATATAATCTCCGATTTCCACCACTTGCTTTTTCGTATCCGATTGATTACCTTTGCATAAGGTAAGTTGCAAAAGGTAAGCCGCATAAAAACAGGAGACGTAAGATTAAGGAAACTATATACTACTAATAACTAAATACTTTTACATTATGAAAAAAATTTACTTTTTATTCCTATTCGCGCTTATAGCCTCATGGGGGGGGGTACAAGCAGCAGAACAAGTTACCACATTCGACTTTGTAGCATTGGATTCTGAGTATCACGGACAGTCTGAAATCACGGTTGATGATGTGACGTTCTTAGGAGAACAAGGTAGCACCAATACTCCTGCCCGTTGTTGGAGCGATGGATTGCGTACGTATAAAGGAAACAACATCTCATTTTCTGTACCCGAAGGATATTTTATTACAAAAATTGAATTTAGTACAGGGCTGAGTGAATGGACAGGTTCACAGAAAGTTGTGGAATTTAATAATATAGCAAAATATACAATCAAAACAATAACTGTAACTTATGAAACTCCGAATGTCCTCATGGCTCCGGAAATCGAGGGAGTTGTGAACGGCGAGACATACTATGGCAGCGCATTGGTAAGCATTTCCTATCCGGATTTGGCTACTTCGATGACTTATACAATCACAAAGGATGGCTCGCAATACGCTCAAGAAACAGTTAGATACGCTGTCGAAGGCTTGGAACTTAACAAAGTGGGTACTTACAAAGTGGAGGCAACGGCAACCGACGGAACGAACACTACAACCGCTGAAGCTGTTGAGTTTACAATCGTAGAACGTCCGGCTGATCTTGGCACGTTTGCAAAAGTAACAGATGTAGCGACATTGGCAGATGGCGACCGTATCATAATCGTTTGTGAATCAGAAAATATCGCAATGGCAGGAGATCATGGAGATTATCGCTATCCGGCAGATGTCACGATAAGCGACAACACTGTAGTGCTTCCTTTTGACACTGAAGTTGCAATATTCACATTGGGTGTTACCGACGGCGGTTATACATTCTACGACGGAACAGGCTATTTGAATGCAGATTCTTCAAGCTCTTCAAACCTGCCCACAGGTGAGAATCCTTTTGATTTCACTGTTACAATAAGCGATGGAAATGCTGACATAGTTGGAAACACAAGATATATAAAAGTAAATACAAACGCACAAAACAGATTCGCACGATATGCGGCTACTTTCACAGAAGGAGCTGATGTACAAATCTATAAGGAAGTGAATACCGAAGAATTGGTTACTCCGACTATCGATGGTGTCACCGACGGCGAAACATATTATGAAGAAAAGACCATAACAATTACTTGCCCGACTGAGGGAGCGGAAATCCTTTATACCGTAACAAAGGACAACTCAGAAATCGCGTCAGAGAGTGCAACATCGCCAATAACGTTGACATACTCCGAGACAGGTGTTTATAAGATAGAGGCTATATCGTCGAAAGGCGAGGAAACAAGTGAAGCTGTCACTGTCACATTTACGATTAAGAGCACAACTGTAAATTCTATTGCAGAGTTCATAGAAGTTGGTAAAGAATTAGGAGAAAATGTTGTTCTTCAACTCAACTGTCCGCTGACTGTAACATATAAGAATGAACGTTCTATATATGCGATAGACGCTGAAGGTAGTGCCATTCAGATTTTTAATTACAACAATATTGATGAAGCTATAGGACAAACATACAAAGCAGGAGATGTAATACCGGCGGGGATACAAGGCAACTTGGAATTGTACAACGATGATACCCCTGAAATAACAAATCCGGTTGCTTCCTCTTTCCAAGCGGCAACAGAAACCGCAGAAGTTTCTCCGATTGAAAAGACAGAAGTTACTATTGCCGATGTCAATCAATATGTAGTTGTAAGAAAAGTCACTATAGCAGAAGCTGCTTCTGCCAACAATTACACCCTTACCAACGGAGCCGGTACGGAATTTAACGCTTATCAAAACAGCAATCTGTTCTTTGCAGGCGAAGTTCCTGTAGGCGACGGTGAGGAACACGATGTAACGGGCATTGTTTCCACATATAAAGGCAATGCACAAATCACAATCACAAGCATAGAGTTGTCGGTTGAGGCAGGTGTTGAGGGTATCGAGGCTGAAGATGCCGCTATCAGCGCAAATGCCGACGGTGTAGTTGTTGTGGCTGCCGACGCTGTGGCTGAGATATACGACGCCGCAGGCCGCTTGGTGGCTGCTGAGGCTGTCGACGGCGAAAACGTGATTGCCGTACCGGCAGGTTTCTACATTGTGCGTGTTGGCAACACAGTGGCTAAAGTGGTAGTAAGATAAGCAAGGAAGTTTTTCATACTATAAATGTCAGGGAGCCGGGCCAGCAGGTCCGGCTCTTTTTTGTCCTCCAACCACCCCTCCCTGACATAATCCTAAAACAAACCCCACAGTGCCTCCTAATCAAAAAAAGCGGCTTGGTGGCGACAGCATCTCCGACGTGGCCTGACACCCGGCAGGAAGCCACGTAGAGGCGCCACTACAACTAACCCCATAACCTTCTAACCCTATAAACTTATAACCTCAACTCTGACCCTTTACAAACCCCTCCGGGTCTGCGACCAACCTCCCCTATTTGCTCCGCTAAAGCTCCGCAAACAGAGGAGGACACTCCATTGTCCTTGTCCTTTTCTCACAGCGTAATCTCTCACCCATAACCAATAGCCTCTAACCATGAATAGCGGCATAGCCGCTTCACAAGTGTAACCCCGAGCAAGCGAAGCGCGGCTTGGGGTAAATGTGACTATAAAATCCGGCCTCGTAGAGGTCGCACTTGAAGTTATTGTATGACAAGTTCAACCGCCATGCGGCGAGATACCGGATTTACTGTTAAAAGAAAACGGTTAAAATCTTTCTTTTCAGAGGGAGGAGAAACGTCGGCGGCGCAAGAGATAGTAGGCTATAACGATGTTTTTGCGAAAACACGGGAAGTCGACAGTCACGGAACGAGCCGGCTGCACTCCGGCATATCTGCCGCGCTGCCTGCGGAAATCGCGATGCGCACGCAAAACAGCGCGGGCATTTGAAAAATCGAGTTTCGCCACAAACATCATAAAAGCCAACGCATCGTAAAGACGCCGTACCAACAACATGCAGCGTCCCTGCTTTACAGGCAGATTCTTATAGAGCAAAAACAAGTTGTTGCGGAAGTTAAGACATGTCTTGCGCGGGTCGGAAGCCGGAAGGCTGCCTCCGCCGAGATGGTAAACGCTGCTTTGCGGCACCACCCTCACCGCATAACCTTTCTGATGAAAACGCCAACACAGGTCGATTTCTTCCATGTGGGCAAAAAAATCCTTATCAAGTCCTCCCACAGACAGATAAACGTCGGTACGCACAAACAACGCCGCCCCTGTGGCCCAAAAAATATCCGTCACGTCGTCATACTGCCCACAGTCTTTCTCGACCGTGTCGAATATGCGTCCGCGACAATAAGGATAACCATGCTTGTCGATAAAGCCGCCGGAGGCTCCGGCATACTCAAAACGCGAACGGTCGGTTTCCGACAACAATTTAGGCTGACAGGCGGCCACATCGGCGTTGTCCCTCATATAGCCGTAAAGCGGCAGCAGCCAACCCGGAGTTACCTCGACATCGGAGTTCAGCAGCAACGAATACTCATAGTCCAACTCTTTTATCGCCCGGTTATAGCCATCGGCATAGCCGTAGTTCTCGGAGAAAAACAATGTCTTCACACCGGGAAACTCCGCCGCAAGAACCTGCCGGGAATCGTCCGTGCTTCCGTTGTCGACCACCACGACATCGGCAATATCATCGGAATTGCATTTCACAACCGATGGAAGATAGCGGCGAAGCAACGCCGCTCCGTTCCAATTAAGTATTATGACGCCTACCGGCTTTCGACCTTCCATATCAGCATTCAATTTATATTGCGCCGCCAACGATTATGCGACCACAGCCAACACTCAGGTTGCCGGCGTATGGCTCTCTCAAGCAAAGCGGCAAATTTATCGGTAATCTCAAACTCTCCGCACTCCGCAGCCGAAGGCGCAATGTCGGTCATCACCACCCTGTAGTATCCGCGTTTCACTTTCCGCACATCAAAATACATCACCGCAGCGTCGAGTTTCCGCAACAGCAGCTCTGTGCCCGTAATGAACGGTGTATCCTGATTAAGAAATTGTATGTGATGGGCGCCATCGTTATGGCTCGGTTTTTGGTCGGATATAAATCCCGTGACAAAATATCCTCCGGAGCGGCGATAGCCGAGCAAAGCGCGCAAAACACCGTTTTTTGGCAACGAGTCGGAATGGAAACGCTTGCGCAAATCAAAATAAAATCTGTCGAACAGTCTGTTGCGCAAAGGCCTGTAGACCTGCGAATAATGAATTTTATCGCTATTGTCTGCCCACAGCGTAACCGACGACAGCCACTCCCAATTACAATAATGTGCGGCATAAATCCCAATCGACTTGCCGGCACGGGTATATTCATTCACTTTCTCCACGTTCTCGAACACTATGCGGCAGCGCATCTCATCGTCGCTAACATGAAGCAGTTTTATCGTTTCAACAAAAGTGTCGGTAAAATGCCTGTAAAATTTCCTTACAATACGTTTGCGCTCTTTCTCCGGCATTTCAGGAAAAGCCTCGCGGATATTTGTTTCAACCAATTTCCGGCGGTATCTGACAATCTCTGAGGTGACGAAACAGAGCACATCGGAGATGGCATACAACACACGGAACGGCATCAGAGCCAACAGGTATAATCCTGCCCACAGCAAACCGTACAGCATATTACCGGTTTTCGCGCTCATACTATCTCCCCTTTCATCAACTCCTCCTCATCGGCAAATCCCGCAATCCGCACATCAACAACCTTATTGGCCAACGTTTCGTAGGCCGGCACCTCCACACGCAGATAATTGTCGGTAAATCCTTTCATCATCCCGCGCCTGTCAAGTGTATGCTCGAAAAGCACAGGCCGCACTGTTCCGACAAACCGCGACGCGAACGCAGCCCACTTGCTATCAGACACTTCTATCATCATGCGCGTGCGGGCGTGTTTTGCCTGCGGCGTGACGACATGGGGTATTTTCAACGCAGCAGTATCGGGCCGCTCTGAATAAGTGAACACATGCAGCCGGCTGATGTCCAGCGACTCGACAAACGCTTTCGACTCCTCAAACAACTCATCGGTTTCACCGCGCATGCCCGTTATCAAATCCACACCGATAAACGCGTCAGGCATCAACCGGCGTATCTCCTCAATCTTATGCGCGAACAAAGCCGTGCCGTAATGGCGGCGCATCAATTTGAGCACAGCATCGCTGCCCGACTGCAAAGGAATATGGAAATGCGGCATAAACCGCCGCGAGCGGGCAGTAAAAGCGATAAGCTCATCGGTAAGCAAATCCGGCTCCAACGATGATATGCGGTAACGCTCTATGCCGTCAATCTTTTCCAATTCACTGACAAGGTCAAGAAACGATTCACCCGTATTCTTGCCAAAATCGCCTATATTAACGCCTGTAATGACAATCTCCTTCCCTCCGGCAGAAGCGACCTGCCTTGCCTGTTCCGCCAAATCGGCAATCCGTCCGCTGCGGCTTCGTCCCCTTGCTCGCGGAATTGCGCAATAGCTGCAATAATAATCGCAACCGTCCTGAACTTTCAAGAAATAGCGTGTGCGGTCGCCCTTCGAGCATGAGGGGATAAACCTCCTCATGTCTTTCAACGGAGTGATTTCCAACACAGGCCGCCGCTCCGACAGAAATCTTTCAATAAAAGCGGCTATCTCATCTTTACGGTCGTTGCCGGCAACGATGTCCACACCGTCGATCGCGGCCACCTCATCGCCTTTCAGTTGCGCGTAACAGCCGGTCACCACAATCACCGCGTCGGGATACCTCGACGCTATACGGCGAATCTCCTGACGGCATTTTTTGTTGGCAAGCTCCGTGACGGTGCAAGTGTTGACAACACAAATATCCGGCGTTTCGCCCTTAGCAACCGGACGCACGCCTTTTTCCGACAACATCTTTCCGATTGTCGAAGTCTCTGCGAAATTCAATTTGCATCCAAGCGTATGATACTCTGCGGTCAGATTTCCGAATACTGTATTGTCAATCATGCCTATAAAAATTCATTGCAAAGTTACAATAACGCCGCGTCAAAACAAAACATTTGGACGGATGCCCCGCCGGCAACTGTCATGAACGTACTTTGACATGCCGCCTGTATGCGGAAATTTTATTTCCAATGAATGCCATAAAGAAATACATGATGACAAGCAGCCACAGCATGTAGAACTCATGGCTCACGTCGGAAAGCGTGGCGCCGTTGGCGTTCATTCTGACAAAAGCCTGCATAGCCCACGTCGACGGGAAACAGCCTCCGAGAAACCGCAGAAAACCGTTCATTCCAAACGTAGGCCACAGCACACCCGACAAGAAAAGCAACGGCACAGAAGTGAACACAATCACCAAAAACACCGATTCGCGCTCACGGGAGAACAGTTGCAAAGTGAGCCCCATGAAAACAACGCCAAGCATATAAGGCAGACACATCAGAAACTCCTCCCACAAATTTCCCATTTGCGGATAGCTGAATATCGCTGGGACAAAATATATCAGATAAAAAAGCTGCAAAATATAAAGCGACAGATACACCAACGCCTTGCCAAACAGACGCGGCACCGTGCCCGACCCTACCGTATCCAGAGGATCGACACCGCCATTTCTGCGGCGGCGCTCATAACCGGCTCCGCCCATCATGCAAATGGCGAGCAGCATAGTCTGCTGCACAACAAGTATGACTATGCCCGGCAAAAGGAATGTGGCAAACCCCTGCTCCGGATTTCCCAAAGGAAAATACGCGCTGCCTACCGTGGCGGGGATAGAAGGAGCGTCGGCTCCAAGACGGGCCACCTCCTCCACCCGGATGTCGCTTCCCAAATCCATGGTAGCCTCCGTGAGAGCCATAAGCAGCGACTTATACCGTATCAGCAGCGACATGTCGCAATAAAGCGTCACCTGTCCCGGCTCGCCCCTCCCGATATTACGGTCGAAATCCTTATCGACAAGCACTATCCCATAGCATTTTTTCTCGGCCATAAACCGCTTCGCCTCCTCCATGTCGGCGGCATAACCGGCCACCATGGCCGCCTCCGACGCGTCGATACGCCGGCAAAGGTCGCGACTTTTTGTGGAACGGCTTCTGTCGACCACAGCCACCGGCACATCGCGATCAAGCTCAGGATTGTAAATCAACGCATAAACCAACGGATACAACAACGGGACAATGAACAGAAAAATCATCACTCCTTTGTCTTTCATTGCCAACAGGAACTCGTTGTGCACAGTCCGGAAAACATCATTTATGAATTTACCCGCAATTTTCATCTCAACAAATTATTAAGGCACATACACCGGATTATTTTGAGCTTTCTTCAACCGTTTCATTACCAGAAAAGGCAAGAAAAGAAACGCCAACAACGCCACAAAATAAAACCGCGAATAGTAGAGCGGAAAACCGTTAAGCGCCTGATCAGCATAAATCAGGAAATAATACCGTGAAGGAATCACGTATGAGAATATCGCGATGCCACCATACATCTGCTCGAGAGGAAAAGAAAAAGCTCCTATCGAGAAAGAGAGCATCCCGTAGAGGCAGCTGATGCTCAAAGCCCAGCGCAAATTAGGGAGAATGCCGCAAATAAACACTGCCACAGCCTGATTTGCCACAACAAATATCACCATTGCCAAAATCATTATCCACAAATCGCAGTTCAACGGATAATGCAGGAAGCCGAACATATACGCCTGAATAAACAGTCCTACAGCCGAAAAAATCACCGTATGCGGCAACAATTTGCCGGCGAGGGCAAACAACATCGACCCTCTCGACGCGGCAAGCCACTCACGGGAAGTGCCGCGCTTCTCCTCAGAGCAAATACTGAAAGACGTGACAAGCAATATCATCAAAGCCAAAGCGCACGGCACAAACGAATTGGACACATACACCGAATAATGCGTCCACGGGTTGGACAGCTGGTTGGTCTGCAGTTTCACCGGCTGCAACAACGCCTGCACCTGCCTCTCAGTCGCGCCGGCATTAATGAGATAAGTGCTTACCACAGCCGCAGAAGTCAGTGTGGAAGTGGTTTTCAGGCTCTTATACAGCAACGAGCCCGGTATGTAAAAAGTGCTGTTGGTGTAGTACGACACTTGCACACTCTTCCCCGACATGGCATCGCGGGTGAAATCATAAGGGATGACAAAAAAACCGTAAATCTTGCCCTCTTTCATGAGCTGAACGGCTTCGGCATAGTCAGAAACCTTGTGGGTAATCTCCACTTCGGGCGATGATTTCAAATTGCGCACAATGGCGCGGGTTTCCACCGTGTTGTCGAGATCCACGACAGCAGTCGGGATATGCAGCGGAAGCCCTTCTTCCATAAGCGATGTAAGCAGCAACAGCACGCTTATCGGAATCAATATCATCGCAAACACGTAGATATACCGTTCCGACAGTTTATGCAGCTCCCTTTTTACCGAATTTGCAAGAATCTTACCCAACATAACTTAATTATTCCAGAATAACGCTCATTCCGGGTCTGAGCTCTTCTAATTGCTGTTCCGGACGCAAACGCACCTCAAAAGTACGGCTGTCGTACTCTCCTGTCACCTTCGTAGCCCGCCAAACGGCATATTCACCCATATCTTTTATATAGTAAACCGCAGCTTTCATCTCCCTCATGCCGAGAGCCGGTATTTTTACCGTCACAACCGTATCCATAGGCAGATTTTGAAGCATGTTCTCGCGCACATTGAACACCAACCACTTCTCATCGAGTTTCAGGACATTCATAATCGGTGTGCCTGTGCCGACAAGCTCTCCCTCGTGCGGAAAAATATCGGCAACCTCTCCATCGCAGGGAGCCACGAGATACTGATCCTGCAAAATGGATTCCACTTCAGCCACCGAGCCTTTCGCAGCGGCGGCCATTGCAGCGGCGGCCATTTTGTCCTCACGCTGCGCGCCCTCTTCCGCCAAATCGTATTGCGACTGCGCCGCGCGTTCGGAAGCCACAGCGGCATCGTAGGCGGCTTTGGCCTCATCGCGTTTTTGCTCTGACACAACGCCCTGCTTGTAGAGCGACTCCACACGGTCGTAGGTCTTCTTTCTTATCTCCAAAGCGGCTTTGGCCTGCTGCCAAAGGTCGTAAGCGGCCGACACTGTCTGCTTTCGCGCCCCTGCCTCCGCTTTCATGCGCTGAGCTTCGGCGGCATCCTGCATGGCAAGAGCCTGCGCGAGTTTCGCGTCGACAGTAGCCGAATGAATTTTTGCCAAAGTGTCGCCGACCTGCACTTTCTGTCCCTCCGTCACATAAAACTTCTCCACACGTCCGGGCATCAATCCCGACACACGCACACTGTTGGCATCGACCTCCCCCTGCACAATCTCGCTTTTCGGATTAATCATAAGAAACCCTATTATGGCAAGAATTATCACAACTATCACAATCGCGGCTATCGCGACAAACAATCCTTTCTCTTTCTTTTTCACCGACTTTTCGTCACCACTGACAAAATCCAAGTTTTCCATATACTGATAATGTTTTTAATTTCACAAAATCGTCAATACGTCAAAGTTCCCAAAACTTTCGAGAGATACACGTTGCACATTCTGACATCGATTCCCGCGTCGATATATTCGGAATTAGCCTTCAGCCAAGCCGTCTGCGCCTCCATTACATTGTCGATAGAGTTCATGCCCTCTCTATATCCAAGTTGTGCCTGACGCAAATTCTCATCGGCTTTCGCCAAATTGTTTTCCGTCGTTTGCAGTGTTTTCAACGATTCTTTCGTTTTAAACACCGCCTGACTCACCTGCAATTCCACTTTCTCCTTAGCCTCATCAAGCTCAAGCTGCTTGATTACAGTTTCGCTTTTGGCTGCACGGAACTTATTATACCGTCCGCCCCAATGCCACAGTGGGATACTGACAGTAGCTCCCACACTGAACATACCCTTGAAACTCTTGTCGAAACCGTTAAACACATTGGGATTTGAAAAGGTGTAGGCACCAACCAACGCTATGTTGGGCATCATTTCCGCACGCGCCACATTTTGTTTCTGCTCATAGAGCTTAACGGCGAGTTGCAGGCTCTGCAAATCGGAACGGTTTTCATAGACATCCTCTATGCTGTACTCGTCGGCCACAATAGTATCAAAATATTTATGCCCGGACGTTTCGTCGACAAGGCGCATATCGCTGTCCAACGGCAAGCCGCAAATCTGGGCCAAAGCCATGCGCGACAACGACAAGCCGTTTTCCACTTTGGTCAAATCGACGTTGGCCTCATTCAGTTTTACATCGACATTCAACAAATCGGCTTTTGTGGCCACACCTTCCGCAATCATAGCTTTCACATTCCGCTGCAATGTGTCGAGCAATGCGATATAGCCATCCGCAAGTTTTTTCTTCTCTCCCAGCGAAACCACCTGCCAATAAGCGGCATCGACAGTATAAACCACCTCTTTCGCGGCATTGTCATACATCTTTCCCGACAGCTCACGGGCATAATCGGCAATCTTGTTCATAGCAATGATTTTACCGCCGAAAAATATAGGCTGCGTAAGAGTCACAGCACCGGCAAACACATTGTGGATGTCGTAGGTCAAAGCAGATTTGGGGATTAGCGCCACCTGCGAAGGGACAGGCTGCCCATCGGGTGTAGTGACCGGAGTGCCATCCGGTTTTGTCACCAAATTATATCCGTAATTTCCCGTGGACGGGTCGAACGACATTGTGGGGAGCATCTGATCTCCGGAGAGCAAAGAAATCTCCTTCTGATTGTACATGTAAGTACCCATAAAATCAAAGCCCGGCAAATAAGCGGAGAACGCCTCTTTCTTGCCGTATTCAGACGCTTTCATCCGCTCCCTCGCAATCCGCATCGCCTTATTGTTGTCCAACGCCATACGGCGACAGGAGTCGAGCGAAAAAGTTTCTGCCGCCGCAGTGGCCGGAACAGCCACCACAGCCAACCACACGATAATATTTTTAAAAGATAAACGCATATCAATGTTTTTATTATTCGTCTATCGAATAACAACATCGATACCCGATTGTTCAGAAATTATCGCTTCTCAGGGGATGAAAAGACTAAATGCACAAGAAAAGCGACAATCAGAACATCTCTTATTCGCTTACTCACTCCTTTATCAAGGATTTATTGCTTCTCCGCTCCACTATCAATTTTGCCAGCCTGTCCATTATGGCTTGGTCTTTAAGATTTTTTGACTTATAGAGGTCGAGAATCCCCCAACTTCCCGTGTAATAAGCTATTGCCGACTTTTCAAACACCCTGTTGCGGATAAAAGCGTCGATATAGGCCTGCATACGGTCGTAGGACGAACCTTCTATGCCGTACAACGCCTTGCTGTCACACTCAAACTCCATCGCCATGCCATGCTCGGAAGCCACTTTGCAGGCCTCGTCCAACCGCGAGTCGGGTATGTCGCGGTTGAAAAAATGGTTCGGCTGCTGATAGGCAATATCGAAGCCGAAATCTTTCCAATGGTCGTAGCCGCGAGCTTTCCAATACGGTATCCACACGAATTTATAGCCTTTAGAATGAATATAAGGACTCAAATCGCGCGGCAGTCCTTTGCAGTGGATTGTGTCCTCATCGACCCAATAAAATCCCGACAACTCAATATTTTTGTATTTCGCTTTCCCGAAATTTTCTATCAACCGGTCGATGTACCACTTGCACGCCCTCACCTGATCGGCGCGGTTGTTGAAGTCCAACGTGTCGCCGTCGAGCACTCCCCAATCGGTCTGACCGGGCAACGCGCTCGCCACTCCCAAAACCACCTTATGCTTAAAGCCCGGCTCGCCTATCTCCTGCTTCTCAGCCTCGATACACTTGTCTAAAGCGTCGAGAGCCTTGTCTTTCTCGAACAGGCGGCCAAGAAGCCACTCCCACTCCATCCTGCGGGCTTTCTTCGGAGCATAGCCTGAAGCATAGCAATACCCCTTGGCATCCTTGAACTCAAGAAACAAAAAGCCGTCGAAAAGCCAGTCTTTATGGCCGTCGGCAAACGTGTGGGTGACATACGGGACAAACTGCTCCCGTGTCCAGTCAAGCCTGTGCAGCCCGCCCTGATATATCAACGCAAGGTCGCGCACGTCGCCCACATTATAATTGTAATCATCTTTTTCTCCGGCAAACGCCGCTGTCTGCAAAGCGGCAGCCACACACAGCAATATATTAAAAATAGTTCTCATCAGACTGTTAAAAAAACTTGGTTAAACTTTAATTTTATCTCACCACAACCTTTTTCGACTCGCCTCCGGCCGCAACAACATAAACACCTTTCGGACAATCTATCCGCCCGCTGCCTTCAGCCACAATGCGCCCGTCGACCGAATACACTTTGGCATCGTCGCCATCATCGCGCACAAACAAAGCCCCATCGCCGCCGACAACACACAAGCCGTCATCGCTGCCTATTGTTTCCATTCCGCCATCCGCGTCATCAAACGCCACCACTGCCGTGGCTTCGGCATCTGTCGTGACAATCAAGCTGTTGCCGTCGATTTCCACACTTCTCACTCCCGACGATTTCTCAACCACCAACATGGCCGCTTCCTGCAAATCGTCAGGCAAACTTATTGAATATTCGCCTTTATCCGCACAACTGACAATCACTGCCTTTTTGCCGTCGGCAAGCCCTCTGCACGCAAACACACCGCCATCGTCGAGCAATGGGCTGACAAACCAACTGTAAACACCGCTCCAATAATCCGTATCTCCGGCATTTCTCATCGCTCCGCCAATCTGCTTGTGATAGCATTTATTGGAAGAATTGCCTATAAACACCACATCGTTGCCCGCAACATCGCAGTGTGTTCCCAAACCGCGATTAAACAGATAAGACGACTGATGGCATTTGTCGTTACGCTCCACAAACCAGCGGAATTCCGGATAGGCATCCTTCGTAAATCTCGACACTGCGGAAATCGGGGTCCAGACATAGTATTCTCCCAACGGGGTAAGAAGCTCGTCCTCTCCCTCAAACATAGACTGCATTCCGTAATATCTGTCAACCCTCACAGGTATCGTATTTTTATACTCATGCCTCAAATCCACTTGAACGCAACCGCCGGAAACCGTATATGTCACGTATTCCGAGCAAAGTATGTCGGAAAACGTCACTACTCCGCCGGCAGTATTCGCCGAAAGAGGATTATAAATCACGTTTTCCACATTTATCACCACTTTATCGGCCTCGACAGATTCGCCGTCGGCAAGCAAACGCCCGTCAACCAGACACTCCGCCGACACATTATAGGCCGTTTTCGTGCGGTTGTCGTTGTACAGATGATTGCCTCCGCACCAATAGCTGTTGTTTATCATGTATGGCCCTATGTTGTCGCTATAAGACGAGTTGACTATCGTGGTCTTGTCGCCGGAAACCAACGACACCTGATAAAACGTATACAGCTCGTTGGCCATACACCGCTTGAAATGAATTGAAATAATGTTCGTCCCGTCAACCTGTGACGAAACGAACACATTTTCACCACTTTTTCTGACCACGTTTCCACCATACAGCGAAAACGCAAGCAAAAACATGGAAACCAAACCTAAAACACGCATACTTATTTATTACTCTTCAATCAACGACTTAATATTTCTGCGTCCCACTATTTGTTCGGCCAGCCTGTCCATTATGGCTTGATCCTCCGGCTTTCCGGAATTGAACAAGTCAAGTATGGCCTTGCTGCCCGTGTAATAAGCTATCGCCGACTTTTCAAACACCTTGTTGCGGATAAAAGCGTCGATATAGGCCTGCATACGGTCGTAGGACGAACCTTCTATGCCGTACAACGCCTTGCTGTCACACTCAAACTCCATCGCCATGCCATGCTCGGAAGCCACTTTGCAGGCCTCGTCCAACCGCGAGTCGGGTATGTCGCGGTTGAAAAAATGGTTCGGCTGCTGGTATACAACGTCAAAACCGAAATCTTTCCAATGGTCGTAGCCGCGAGCTTTCCAATACGGTATCCACACATATTTCAATCCCTTGGAATGCACGTATGGGGCTATGTCGCGAGGCAGCCCTTTGCAGTGGATTGTGTCCTCGTCTATCCAATAAAGTCCCGACAACTCAATATTTTTGTATTTCGCTTTCCCGAAATTCTCTATCAACCGGTCGATGTACCACTTGCACGCCCTCACCTGATCGGCGCGGCTGTTGAAGTCCAACGTGTCGCCGTCGAGCACTCCCCAATCGGTCTGACCGGGCAACGCGCTCGCTATTCCGAGCACAATCTTATGTTTAAATCCCGGCTCGCCTATATCCTGCTTCTCAGCCTCGATGCACTTGTCCAAAGCGTCGAGAGCCCTGTCTTTCTCGAACAGGCGGCCAAGAAGCCACTCCCACTCAGTCCTGCGGGCTTTCTTCGCTCCTCCGCCGGAGGCATAAGCGTAGCCGTTGCCATCGTTGAACTCAAGAAACAAAAAGCCGTCGAAAAGCCAGTCTTTATGGCCGTCGGCAAACGTGTGGGTGACATACGGAACAAACTGTTCCAGCGTCCAGTCGATACGGTGCGAGCCGCCCTGATATATCAACGCAAGGTCGCGCACATCACTCACTTTGTAGTTGTAATCACCATTTTCCTTCGACAAAGCGACACTTTGCAAGGAAAACAGAAAGCTAATCAGAAATAATGGTTTTAAAAAGGTTCTCATTCAGACTGTTTTAATAGGTTCTTATACAATTTATCTCACTATCACTTTCTTCGACTCCCCATTTTCCGCCACAACGATATACATTCCTTTCGGACATTTAATGAAGCCTTTTCCTTCAGCCACCAAGCGTCCGTCGACAGAATATACTCTCGCGTTGCCGCTCTCGCAATACACCAACAGCTCTCCCTGTCCGCCAACCGCATACAGATTGTCCGTCGCTTTCACATCCTCCACGCCTCCAACGCCATTAACGCGCCGGTCTACGATATGGTCGGCTATCCTGTCGAGTATCACAGTGTTTTCAATATCGCTCGACTCATACATCTGAAGGATAGTTTTCGTCCCGGAGTAATACGCTATCGCCGAGCTGTCAAACACACCCTGCTCCTCAAACCTGTCGATATATTCTTCAAGCATCCCGTAGCGCGAGTCAGGGCTTTCGTGGAGCACGGTGTATTCCCATTCCATCTCCAAGCCCATATCGTTCATTTTTGCCAAACGGCATGCGTCGGTCACCCGCGAAGGATGCAAATCGACATTGAAGAAATAATTAGGCTGCAGAAAAGCGAGATCGAAGCCTAATTCTTTCCAATCGCTGTAGCCTGCCGCACTGAAAAAAGGAATCCAATAGAATTTATATCCGTGCTCATGTATGTAATCGCTCACAAAAGGAGTCAATCCGTTAAAATGATTGCTGTCCTCCTCGATGCAATAAAATCCCACAAGCTCCAAATTTTTATATCCGGCGTTGTCGAAACGGCTCATCAACTGGTCAAGATACCATTCCGCCGCCTCCAACCGGTGGCTCCGCACATTGAAATTCAGATTTTTGCCGTTAAGTTCGCCCCAGTCGGACTGTCCGTCGATGGGCATAACCCAGCCAAGCACTATCTTATGGCGGAATCCCGGGTCGCCAATCTCCGACTTATATTGCTCTATACATTTGTCCAAAGCGTCAAGTCCTTTGTCGGCAGCGAATATACGGTCGAGCAGCCATTCCCAATCCGTTTTTTTCGCCGGTGTGCCGTATCCTGTGCCGTATCCCACTCCATTGCCGTTCGTAAACTCAAGAAACAAATACGAGCTGAAAAACCATTCCTTATGCCCGTCGGCATACTCGTGTACCACGTATGGCTTCAATTCCTCCTGAGTCCAGTCCGGACGATGCACGCCGCCCTGATAAATCAGCCCCATGTCCACAACATCTTTGTCCATGCCATACTCCGCATATACGGGAGCCGCGCACGACAACGCCGCAAACAATAACAATACATCTACAATTTTCATGTCTATATTATATGTTTTTACAGTTATTAATTCATCTGTCTGAACTTCCTGACGGCTCAGCAAGTTTCATTACATCCACTTTCTCCACCGGCCTCAACACATCATTGACTTTCCATTCTTCCGCTTTTTTCACGGCGAACGCCGCCGATGCCTTTATGTCGCGGCTCGAAGCGCCGAACAGCAAACGGTATTCTCCCTTTTCGGCAATCCACCGCGATTCCGCCTCATCGAAGTAAGCCAAATCGTAGTCGGAAAACTCAAAATGCAGCGTCTGGGTTTCTCCCGGCTCCAAACGGCGGGTCTTGCCAAAATCTTTCAGTTCGGCTGCAGGCCTTTCCACACCTGCCGTCGGCGAGGCGACATAAAGCTGCACCACCTCTTTTCCGGCATATTTTCCGACATTAGTGACATCTACCGATGCCGTCCATTTTCCTTTTTTGTTTTTTACAACGGGATTGCTGAAAGCAAACTCCGTGTACGACAAACCGTAGCCGAAAGGATAAGCCACCCGCTTTGCAGCCGTGTCGAAATAACGGTAGCCTATCCATATATCCTCCTCATAGTTGGTGAAATCGAAATTCTTTCCGCTTTTCTGCCCAACATAAGGATAGTTGCGCGACGACGGCACATCCTCATATCTCATAGGAAAAGTCATTGGCAGCCGCCCCGACGGGTCGGATTTGCCGCTTAACACGTCGGCTATGGCTGTGCCGCATTCCTGACCCGGAAACCAAGCCATCAGAACAGCGTCCGGCAAATCGCGCCACGAGGCCATCTCCATCACTCCGCACACATTCATCACCACAATCACCTTTTTCCCCTTGCCGTGAAATTCCTTTGACACATTTTCAACCATAAAACGCTCTTCATCCGACAAATTAAAATCCCCGTCAATCCTGCGGTCAGACTCCTCTCTCGATATTCTGCCCAACACAACGACAGCCACATCGCTCTCTCCGGCAGCGCGGACGATTGCCCTCTCAGCTCCGCGCAAATCCATCTCCGGGAGCCATACTCGGTTATACGACAGCAATTCCCACGCCGTGCTGTTAGGGTCACGCTCAAGCAGCGCGTCCTGAAAAGCGGCGTATTTCGTATAAATGTCTTTCAATCCGGCGTTAACCTCATAACCGGCATTTTCCAAGCCTGTCACTATATCGGTGATATAAGGCTTGTTGACATTCGACGAGCCTGTACCGCCGGCTATCGACTTATAGGCTGTCGCGCCGAACAAGGCAACTTTCCGGTTTGCCGGCAACGGAAGCGTCATTCCATCGTTTTTCAGCAGCACCATGCCTTCGGCGGCCACCTCGCGTGCCAATCGCGCGTGTGCGTCGAGGGCGGGCGCGCCGCCATACTCCCAGCCTTTGAACGACAATGTTCTGATTATCAGCGACAGCACATTCTCCACCGCGCAATCCAATGTCTGCATGGATATCGCGCCGCTCTCCACTCCCGCCAATATTTCCTCATATTGCAGATTTTCTCCCGGCATCAGCAAATAAGTGCCGCCGTTGATTTGTCCCGCTGTTTCGCGTGTCTTATACCAATCTGTCACAACAACCCCTTTAAATCCCCACTCGTCGCGCAGAACAGTCTTCAACAACTCAGAATTAGTCTGTGTGTACTTTCCTCCTATCTTATTATACGACCCCATGACAGTCCACGGAGCCGCTTCCTTGACACAAATCTCAAACCCTTTCAGGTAAATCTCCCTCAACGCCCTCTGCGAGATACGGGCATCGTTATACAGCTTACCGGTCTGCTGGTTGTTGGCCACGAAATGCTTCAGACTCGTGCCAACGCCTTTCGACTGTATGCCTTTTATCATCTCCGAAGCCATCATCCCCGACAAATAAGGATCTTCGGAAAAATACTCAAAATTGCGTCCGCAAAGCGGATTGCGCATTATGTTTATTCCCGGTGTAAGCACAATGTCAACACCGTAGGCAAACGCCTCCTCGCCTATAGCCTCACCCTCACGGCGTGCCATGTCCTTGTTCCATGTGGCCGCAAGAGCCGTCGTCGACGGAAAGCATGTGCAAAAAGACGAATACGAAGGAGCGGACAAGCCATCGGCCTTATCGCCGCCGGCACGTTTCACCGGCACACCAGCCGCGTCGATTGTGTATGAGAACCTGTCGGACTGCTCCGGACTTATTCTCACACCGACCGGCCCGTCGGCAAGATTTATCGACGGTATGCCCAAAGAGTCAATCGGAAACGTGTATCCCGCCGCGCCTCTCACCTTGTGGCTCATTCCATCGTCGGAGCCCAGCGCCCCGACAAGCAGACGCGCCTTTTGCTCAACCGTCAGCCGGCTTACTATCTTTCCGACATTGCCTTCCTCAAGCCGCACACTTCCCGCCACAAGCGCGGGCAACAGCCATAAGCTCAACAGTACCGCTACTTTCTTCATATCGCTATAAAAAGGAGGCTGCAATAAGAGCACCACAGCCTCCTGACATTCAGATTTAGAAAAGACTTATTTTACAACCACTTTCGAAACACGTCCGTCAACCTTTACAAGGTACATGCCCGGAGCGCACTCTACATTAGCGTCGTTTTCGCTTACAAGCACGCCGCCTACATTATAAACCTCGATAGAATCAGCGTCGCCCGACACGATAATCTTGCCGTCACCGCCATACACTTTTGCAGCCGGAGCGGCATCAATACCTTCAACACTGCCGTCGCCACCTTCTACTTTAAGCTTGAATTGGGCGATATAAGCACCCGGCATGAATTGATAGATATATGCCTCGGTATCGCTGATTACATCAACACTGAAATGAGCGCCATAGTACGTGTTACCGGTAACCGGGCTGTCATATACCGGAGTGCCGTCGGTATTTGTTTCCGAATATTTGGTTCCTACCAAATATTCCATATCGCTGTCCTCCACTTCATAAGTGTCCTTAGTGGCAAGTTTCGCAACAGAGAAACCATCAAGGAAATTGTCGCCGGAAGGATAAACGATGTAGTCCTGTCCGCCCATGTTGAAGATGTAGAATCCCGTGCAGCCACTGTGGCGCGGAGTGATAAAGTAAGAATCATGCGACCAATTCATATCTTCATCGAGCGTGAATTTCTCAATAGAGTTGCAATCTGTTGTGCGGTTACCACCGCCTCCCGTGTTTCCAAGCGGGCTAAGAATTGCCAAGAAATCTGCATAATCTTTCCATGCGGATATCATTGCGGTAGTAGCCGCATTGCCCGGCACTGCGAACGGACTGGTGTAACTGTCGTAAATAATTGAGTTCTCAATATCTTGCTCACCATTGATAATAGAAATCTCCCTGATGGCAGAACCGTCCCATTGTCCGAAAGTGTACAAGAACGCGCCTTCCTCGCTGAACACATCTCCGCTTGTATGTCCGAAGAAGTCATGACGGCCTGTGGGCTGCTTAACCACTTCGATTGTCTTATTGGTTGACAAATCGGCTGAAATCAAAACATACTGGTCGGTAGCTTCATCATTAGTATTTGGGAACTGTCTGGCACTTACAATGATATTGCCCGCATCGTCGAAAGAAATGTTGGTTCCGGCACCGGAATTTATCTCATCGATTTTCCCTGTCTGATCCCACACTTCTATTTTCTGAGTGGAATAGTTCTGCAAATAGAATTTCCCGTCGCGGCCAAATCCTTGGCGCGCGTTGAGAGCGCCGATTGCCACAACATCCTTGTTCTGCCACATAAGCTCCAGACAATCGTCCATCAGCGGTTGTGCGCTCATCGCAAAAGTGCCTGCCAACGCAACAGCACCAAAAAGTAAACTCTTTTTCATTGCTTTTAAATTTTAGTTAAACATTAGGTTATCAATTATTTATTTTATCACTAATTTCAAGTTTCTCACATGCCCGTTTCCGGTGTCAACCGAAACGAAATACATTCCTCCCGGCAAATTGCCGACAGGCAGCGCGGCCGTGCCTTTCTCTATAAGAGCCGGCCTCAACACCATTCTGCCCAAAGAGTCGTAGACCGACACCAAAGCGTCGCCGTCGAGCGCAATGCTGACATTCTCACCGCTCCCGACAGGGTTGGGAAAAATTTTTACCGCATCGCTTTCCACCGACTCGACACCGGCATCATCGCCAACAGTAACGGCTATGGATGCCGTCAGTCCGTCGTAAACGGCAGTCAGCGCATACGTCCCGTCGCCATTGAGCAGCACCGACCGGCCATCAGCCTGAACCTCGCCCAACGCCTCATCGCATTGCAGAGCAAACCCTTCCACACCGGTATCGACAAGCAAACCTTTGGAGTTATATCCGTAGATTACCGGCTCATAAAGCTCCCCTTTCTCTGCTTTTTTCACATAATCGGCAAAGCGTATTTCGGCAATACTGTTATCATCCTGAACAGGAACAGTAAGAAACAGTCCGTTCTTCACTGCCCTGTTGCCTCCGTCGCTCGGAACATTCAGCACACCCAACTCTTTCACATAAAGCGTCGACGAGCCGCCGCCGTCGAAATTAATCGCCTCCGTGCAGCCGGCACATTGCATAAGAGCCGCCAAATCTTTTGATGTCATTCCTGCCGAGCCTCCCATTTGGCGGCCATCCACCACCAACATCACCACTTTCGTGAAATCGCTGTTGAAGCCTACAGCCGTTCTCGGTTGGCGTGAGGAAAGATGGTCAAGCACACCGGAAGTGTTGAGTATCTCGCCGTTCTGCAATATCACAGGCCGTCCGCCGCACATTTCTTTCACGCCGCTCACGGCCGAATAATTCATTGTGATGGTTGGCGTAATCTCGAAAATTTCGCCTTCTTTCATGTTTTTCAGAGTGTTGGCATAAGAGCCTGTACCCGACAGCACAAATCCGTTGTCGGGAATAGCCATGCCGCCCACTCCCTCCACAGGTGCCGCCGTCACTCTCATTTGCGTGACTCCCGAAGCCTTCAACGGTCCGTCGACAGCTACAGCCCCAACTTCCACACCGCCGGTCGACGTGCCGGTATTCGCGCCCTTGCGCGAAGTGTAGAGTATCAGCTCATTGTTGCCGCGCGTATTGTTGACGGCATCCATGCGCGACGCGCCGGCGTTGGGCGAAACCAAGCGGTACGACACATAAGGCGTGCCTATCAGCAGCTGCCTGTCGGCAGTCACCGCAAAAGCGTCCCAATCGTTGCCTTTATAGCTCTTATACAGCTCCCCGTCGACAACGGTCGTGCCTATAGGCCCCATCCCCCCGATAAAATCGGCGTTGACACCGGCAAAATACACGTTCTCGTCATCGTCGTGCGAAGCCGGCATATTTGGCACCGTCACATTGCTCAAAAGATTGTCTTTACCCATTATCACCTTCAAATCCACATCAGGATTTGTGAAATCTGTAGTGGTATAAAACACTTTCTGCGTTACCGGGCCGGTAAGGACAAGCGATGTCTGTGTGGTGGCCGGGCCGATTTTCACATGTGAAAGCGTATCAACGCGGTAGTCCACGCCTTGCAGCGACCATGTCGTATGCCCCCATAGCTCAGGGGACACACAACAAGACAGCGACAATATGAACAAACATAAATTTCTCATCACACTAATAATCTATTCTCAAACCGGACAAAGCCTTAACGGTGATTTCTCTGCCATCGGGCAGAATAACCGTATGGTCTTTGCCATCCATATTCACATAGTATTGCACTTTTTTACCGCCGGAGGAAAGCCATTCCGAACCGCAAACCACGTTGTAGCGTCCGAAACCCACGACATCCACCACAGGATTGTCGCCCGCCGGCACTATTTCCCGCAGATAGCGTCCGCCGACAAACACATCGTGCTGCTCTTTGCGAAGCTCGGAAAGCGTTTTCAAGAAACGTGCCTCACGCTCCGCCTCATCACGCATCAGCAACACCGGGTCTACCCAACCGAGTTGCGAACCGTAGAGAAAACATTGCATCGTCTGATACAGAAAGTCTCCGCGGTCAACCCTGTCATTCGGATGATAAGTATAGGCCGACGTAATCAGCCTGTCGGAATAAACCATCGGAAACAAAGGCACTATACGGCAATCGCCATGAGGAGAATTGACGGTAAGAAGCACATCAAACTTGTCGATGTAGCATTCGGCGTTCTCCTCGCTGATAAGTATGTTGCCCGGTTTCAAGAAACCGTCGCGTATCGAGTCAACCAAATGCCTGTAAGCTTTCGGCCAATAGCTGCCTCCGCCACGCGGATGCCCGTGGTTGTCAGCCCAACAGGGCTGGGGAGACGCCGCCGCAATCTGGTCGATATACACTCCGTTGGTATGCAATTCTTTTTGTATGCGGTCGACAAGTCCGGTGATTATCCCGCGCCACAGTCCCGATGCCGGACACGTCACGGTGTTGAGCACTTTCGATGTGGGATATATCTCCGTATACAGTGTCCCGTCCGGTTTACGGCACGATGCTGAAGCACCGTTGAGAGCCTTGTAGCTGTCGGCATCCGGATCCCACAGGCGTCCGTTGATATAAGGCACCACATGGCAACCGCGCTCCTGCACACCGGCAATCAGCTTGTCAAACCCCGGTTTCGCCGGAAAATAATCCGGATAATGGGTGTCGTAAGGATAGTTATGCCAATAATACCAATGCACAAACAATCCTTTTCCATAAAGGTCGATTGCCTTGTGCACAGCCTCGACGGTATTCTCGTCAATGCCTTTTACACGTATCCAAGTATCGGTGTCCAACAGCCATTGCGGAATATTCCGGGAGTCAAGAGGTTTGCTGCCCCAATCGGTAGTGAACGTAAACGGACGGTACCACCTTACAGCAGCGTCGCTCCAACCCTTATCCGTAAATCCCATGACAGCCGTCCACGGCATCACATACTTGCCGTTTTGGTTCGACCATCCTTCGGAATTGACAATCGATGTGAGCAGCGTAACGGAATTGGTGGTCACCTCCGCACGGTACTGCTTACCACAGGCTTCCTTGTCGTAAGTAGCGTAATAAAACGCGCCGTCGCTGTCATTAAGCAGCATCATCTGCATCGCTCCGGTCACAGAAGGATAGTTCGACTTATAGGTACGTGGCAACGAAAGCTCGTACTCCGCACCCCAACCGCCGGAAGTTATCAATTTAGCGTCAGCGGGACGGTCAACCGTTATGCGCGGAAATTCCGTGTTGCTTACCACCCACCCGTCGGGAGTGCCAGCCTCGATATTCCATTGCAGCAGTCCCGAATTGTCGGGAAGCGACACGGTCATTCTCACCGGCACGGTATCCTCGTAGGTCAGTATCAGGCTCCAACGGAACTCCAACGCGGCATTGCCATCCTTGCTCACGTCCTCATAACCGTGATAAATCCCCGTAGAAGGCCTCAACAACGGATTCTCGCCTTGCGGTCCTTTATAGGTCAGCAGCCACGGATAATAGTTGGCCCCTTTCTTTGTCACAAGCTGTTTTCCGCCAAGACGCATATCTACAACATCAAACGGTCCATCCTTAGAGAACGCTATGTCGACACTGTCGTTGCGCAATCTTACGGCATCCGCCGACTCAACCACCGACGAAGGCATTCCCTCAGCCCTGCCCCAAGCAAAGAGCAGGACTGACAAGAACACACCATATATCAACTTTTTACCCATTTATGTCACAATATTTTAATATTCCGGATTTGTAAGATTCGGATCACGGTCGGTTTCGGTACGCGGTATCGGCCACCATGTGAACTTATCGTCCCAATAACGGTTGCGGTCGCGCACTCGGAGTTTGTCGGCATAGCTTGTATAGACCGCTATGTCATTCAAATCGTTGCGGTCGCTTGCCTTGAAATTGGGGATACATCCCGCCATGCCCTCATATTTCACATCATTCAACGGCTGTCCGTAGGAAGGATATTGGTTAAGCAAATCGCCAATGCCCCAACGGCGCACATCGACAAACAGCATTCCTTCCAACGCCAATTCCACTTTGCGCTCGCGCCTTACCAACTGCCGCATCTTGTCGACATTGCCCTTGCGGTCGGCCGACACGCCCGGCATTCCCACACGTCCGCGCACCTCATCGATGGCATCGTAGACCGTCTGGTCGAGCTCGCCCAACTCAATCTTCGCCTCCGCATAGTTGAGAAGGATTTCCGCATAGCGCATAAGAATGATATTGGTAGTGGCCGACTGAAGCATTTCCGTATTATAGTTGGCATATTTGCGCCACACATATCCCACACCCGTGTTGACAATAGTCGGGGCTGTTGACATCACATCCTGATTATCGGCGTTGTACCAAGCATTTCGGCGAGGATAAAGACGAGTTTTAGCATCATAGATATTCAAAACCATCTTCATTGCGCTGCCGTTGAAGAAATCAATTGTGTCGCCATGCCCGGCAAGCGTCTCGCGGAAACGCGGGTCGCGGTTGCGCGTAGGATGGGTAGGATCATAGAGAGGTGACTCGTCGATACGCTTGCCGTCGATGCACTCGTAGGTGTCGACAATCAGCGAGCTCGGGAAGCGCACCGAAGATCCGTATTGGCGTGAAGAATGCCCGTAGCCCACGGTCTGCGTCATCTTGGTGGCGTCGGTGGAATAAACCAACTCCCACAAAATTTCATCGCGCACATCGTTTTTCGTCTGTCCTTCCGGAGTGAACAGGTCATGGAAATTCTTCGCCAAATGACGCTGCCCGATAACCATTTGCGCATAGTCGGCGGCTGTGCGGAAATAGTCAGCTCCTTTTCCGTCGACATTGAAACTGCCGGCAAACAAGCCTATACGGGAAATCAGACCGTATGCCGTGGCCTTGTCGACACGTCCGCGTTCTGCGGCTGTCCAAGGCAGATAATTGGCGGCATCGTCCAAGTCCTCGATTAGATAATTGATTATCTCGCCCTTTGGAGTGCGCCCGGCTGTATATTGGTCGATAGTGACCGGCGAAGTAAAGAACGGCACGTCGCCGAAAGCCGAAATCAGATTGTAGTAAGCATAAGCCCTTATGACACGAGTCTCGGCATAATACTGATTAGCCTCGTCCGACATGTTCTCAATGTTATCGCGCGCCCCATAGAGCACGGAATTGGCACGGGCTATTGTGGTGTATTCACCCGACCACAAAGACTGCACATACGACTGGTCGGGATTCAAACCGCCACCGGCGCCGATAGAGTTGTTTTCATTCTGCTCAAGTCCGTAGGCCGTATAATGGTCGGCAACGATACAGAACGGCACATCCCAATTCTGCTCCCAATACAAGCTGGCATAGACACCCGTCACACCCTCCTTCAATCCGGCCTCCGTCTCATAGAAACCTTCGGTATCGTAGGCAGGATTTTTTCTGTCGAGAAAATCAGAGCATGAAGCGGCTACTGCCACCACCGCCGTTATTGCCGACAACTTATATAAAACTGTTTTTTTCATCTTTCCAATAGATTAAAATTCCACATTAAGACCTAATAAGAACGACATGTTCAAAGGATACATCGAAGCTCCGCCGCTGCTTATTTCAGGGTCGAAACCTTTATAGAAATTATTCCTTATCGTGAACACGTTCTGTGCGCTGGCATAAATTCTGACTTTCGACAAAGTGGCTTTCTCCACCCACTCTTTAGGCAGAGTGTAGCCTACAACTATGTTCTTCAGACGGCAATAAGCGCCGCTTTTCACCCAAAACGAAGATATTATGTTGTTCTGATTTGCGCCTGTCGGGTCTTGCAGCAAGATAGGATATTTCGCGTCGCGGTTGTCTTCCGACCACCAGTCGAACTGATGCTCGTAGATGGTGCTGTTGCCTGAAAGCGGACGCGCTCCGCCACCGGAATAATACACGTCTTTTTTACCTACACCCTGGAAGAACACCGAGAAATCCAATCCTTTCCACTCGCCGCCAACTGTAAGGCCGAACTCATAGCGCGGCGATGGGTTACCTATAATGGTACGGTCGTCGCCATCGATGTCGCCATCATTGTCGATATCGACATACTTGACGTAACCCGGCTCGACATTGTCTTTATTGCCGCCGTACACAGGAGTACTCTCTATTTCCTCACGCGATTGGAAAAGTCCGTCGGCAACGTAGCCGTACCATGAGCCATAGGCGTCGCCCTCGCGGGTAATGGTTGTTCCGACATACTCCTTACCGTAAAGGTCGGTCACAGTATTCTTCACGTCGGAAAGATTACCGCGAATATAGTAGCTGAAATCGCCTACACGGTCCTGCCACGTCAACGACACTTCCCAACCGTTGTTGCGCATAGAGCCGGCATTCTGCCACGGGGCAGTCATCGAAACGAACAAAGGCACAGGAAATTGCTGCAACATGTCGGAAATGTAGCGGATATAATAATCACCCGTAACCAAGAAACGGTTGTTGAACAAAGCCAAGTCAAGACCAACGTCGACCTGACGGGATTTCTCCCACGAAATCTGCTCGTTGGCAAGCTGAGTTTGGGCTACGCCCGGCGAGAACACCTCGTCGAACCAATATCCGAAAGAGGCGCTGCTGCTGCTGATAGAGGCGGAATAAGGATAATATCCGCTGATGGCCTGATTGCCGAGCTCTCCGTAAGACGCACGCAGCTTCATTTCGTTGACCACATCTTTTATAGGCTCGTAGAACGACTCCTGAGAGATACGCCAACCGGCCGAGAACGACGGGAAGAATCCCCAACGGTTGCCTTTCTTGAACCGTGACGTGCCATCGTAACGTCCGTTGAACTCAAACAGATAGCGGTTGTCGTAAATGTAATTGAAACGATAGAAATATGACAGCATAGCCCACGAATAGCGGTTGCTCGAGTTGGTGGCCGTGCTCGCGTCGCCGTTCACTATATCCTCGTAGCCCTCGTAATTGTATCCGGAGCGGGCCGTTGTTATCCAATTATAATCAAGCTCCTCGCTTTGGAATCCGAGCAAAGCCTTGAAATAGTGCTTTTTGTTGAACGTTTTCTCGTAAGTGCCCTGCAAGTTGAACTGCTTGGAAACAGTAGAAGCTCTCTGCTCCGACCCCGACGAGCCTGTCGAAGGATAAGAGCCGACATATTCACCGGCTGTATAATAATCATAAGGCATTTGGAACGCGCTCACCTCAGAGTCGTTTTTCTTCCACGAATAAGCTCCGAAAATGTTCAAGCCCTCAAACGGGTCGATATTGACAGTGGCGCGGACTATGTATTCCGGAGCGACACTCTTATTGCGTCCTCCGTCGCGCGCCAAAGCAATCGGGTTAAGGCTGGAGTCATTACCCTTTCCGTATGTGCCGTCGGCGTTTATGCCCGGCAACAGAGGAGAGAAAGTCATGGCGTAGCCGATAATGGTCGAAGCTGAAGCCATTGCCGGCGACAAGGCGTTGGCCTGACGCACGCTTACATCGGCACCCACGCGAAGCCAATCGTTTACCTTCGTATCGGAGTTCAAACGTAACGACATACGCGAGAACTCGTTGTTCTCAATCATACCGTCCTGCTTGTAATATCCGGCTGAGGCATAGACCTTTGCGCGGTCGTTACCTCCGCTCACACTGACGGAATAATTCTGCATCCACGCATAGTCTTTCATCACAGAGCCAAGCCAATCGGTATCGAAATAGTTGATGTTGTCAACACCGCCGTTCTGATACAAGGCTATCATCTCGGCATATTGCGGGTCCTGATGATTGTTGACACGAGCCGCGTCGACAGCCTGCATATATTGCACCGCACCTACAGGTTTAGGCAAAGTGGTAGGCATATTCACACCGGCATATCCGTTGAACGAAACATTGACTTTGCCTTCCTTGCCGCGCTTGGTGGTGACAAGAATTACACCATTCGACGCGCGCGAACCGTAGATAGACACAGAAGCCGCGTCCTTCAACACCGTAATCGACTCAACCGTATTCAAGTCTATACGGTTCATGTCGCCTTCTATACCGTCGATAAGGATAAGAGGAGAGGTCGACGAGTTGAGAGAGCCTTGCCCGCGCAATTTCAGCGAGGCTTGGTCGTTGCCCGGCTGACCGGAAGAAACCACCGCGCTCAATCCCGGCACAACTCCTTGCAGAGCCGCCGAGCCGGTAGACACACTGCGCCGTAAGATTTCATCACTGCTGACACTTTGGACAGAACCGGTAAGGTTAATCTTCTTTTGGGTACCGTAACCTACCACAACCACATCGTCAAGCATAAGGTTCGAACTTGAAAGCTCCACATCCCTTGTTCCCGACTTACTTACCCTTACCTTTTCCGACTCATAACCAATGTAGGAGAATGTCAGAGTTGTAGGCGAACTCAACCGCAAAGCATAGTTTCCATCGGCATCGGTTGCTGTCCCTGTCTTACCATCGGCGGAAATAATTGTAACTCCCGCCAACGATTCTCCATTGTCACCGACGACCCGGCCTTTAACAACGATTTCACCGCTGCCGGCCTGTTGTGCCTCAGCCGGAAAAGCCAAAGCAAGCACCACGAAGAGTGACAAAAGTTTCAGCGTTTTTAAAATTAATTTTCTCATAAAATCAAATAATGGCTAATTATTAATATTCTTTATATGTCTTTTCGACTTGGCTTAAGTTAGTTTTACGATGCAAATATAATATTTTATTTAATCACAACAATAAAAATAATTATTTTTCTATTGGGGGGGGTATAATAAAATTTTTAATTATATAAAAGTGAGATAAAAAATTAAATAATAAACGTAACTTTGCAGCATATTTAAATACACCTTATTATATATTATAGCTATGAACAGACTTTTAACAATGTTGGCACTCGCCATAAGCATCGCGGCAAACGCGCAGGACACGCTCAGACTAAGCGTAATGACTTTCAACCTGAGATTTGGAGAAAGGGCGACAAACGAGCAAATCGCAAGACTGATAAAAAGCCACAACCCGGATTTTGTGGCTCTGCAAGAAATGGACGCGGGCACAAAGCGCGTTGCCTCGCCCCACCAGAACGGAAGAAACATGCTGTCGGAAATTGCGGCGGCAACCGGCATGTTTGGCATCTACGGAAAAACAATAGATTTCGCGGGAGGATACTACGGAATAGGCATCCTCTCAAAGTATCCTTACATAACGACAAAAAAGACAATGCTGCCAAATCCCGTCAACGCCGAGCAGCGCGTGCTGACAGAAGGGCTGTTCGAGATAGGCAACGACACGATTGTCTTCGCGTCCACCCATTTGGACGTGGAGAGCGAGGAAACACGCAAAATTCAGGCGGCGGCGATAATAGAGCACTTCAAAGACAGCAAATATCCGGTGATACTCGGAGGCGATTTCAACACCTCAAGAGACTCGGAGGCAATAAAACTTTTTACCGGCTCGGAATGGACAGAACTGACAAACGACGCACCGACATTCCCGGCACAAAACCCGGAAGAAAAATTAGACTATATTTTAGCGTTCCCCGCCGACAGATGGACGACGACAAACACGCTCGTAATTCCAACGGAATTGTCTGACCACCGGCCAGTCGTAGCCGAAATAATCGCCACATACAAGCCATAAGAGGCGCAGACTTCGGCTGTCAGTCGTCGAAATTGGCGGCAAGCCCGCCACGTGAGGTTTCCTTATAAAGGCTTGGCAAATCGTGGCCGGTGCGTTTCATCACCTCCACCACTTGGTCGAAACTGACACGATGCCGCCCGTCGGTGAAATTGGCGTATGAGTTGGCGTCAAAAGCCCGCGCGGCGGCGAAAGCGTTGCGCTCTATACACGGAATCTGCACCAAGCCGCACACAGGGTCGCAAGTCAGCCCCAAATGATGCTCCAAACCCATCTCGGCTGCATATTCAATCTGTGCGATTGTCCCGCCGAACAGTTGGCAAGAAGCAGCCGCGGCCATGGCGCATGCCACACCAACCTCTCCCTGACAGCCTACCTCCGCACCCGAAACGGAGGCGTTGGTACGCACCACGTTGCCAAACAGCCCGGCAGTGGCGAGAGCCCGGAGAATGCGTTGGTCGGTCACGCCATGCGACTCCTTCAAATGATAAAGCACGGCAGGCATCACGCCGCATGAGCCGCAAGTGGGAGCGGTAACAATTTTTCCGCCGCAGGCATTTTCCTCAGCCACGGCAAGAGCGTAGGAATAAATCAGTCCCCTGCTCCGTATGCTTCCGCTCATTCCGGCGGAACGCACATAATAGGTCAACGCCTTGCGCGGAAGCCCCAAACCGCCCGGTATCACACCTTCCGTATTCAGCCCGCGTTTCACGGCTCTTTGCATCACAGTCCACACTTCCTCAAGATATTCCCAAATTTCCTTTCCCTCACACATTTCCACATACTCCCAATAAGAGTATCCTTTGCGGTCGCACCATTCGAGTATTTCCGAAACAGACGACTTGTCGTAGACATGCTCAACCTGCTGCTCGTTGAACTCCTCGTTGGCAAGTGTTCCGCCACCGATGCTGAATACCGTCCACGCGTCTGTCAATCCGTTGTCGCCAAAAGCCTCAAAGCGCATTCCGTTGGGATGGAAAGGAAGAAACACATCAGGTTTCCATATTATCTCCACAGGAGCGATGTTGTGAAGCACATCGAGAATGGCCACATCCGTAAAGTGGCCTTTACCCGTAGCGGCAAGACTGCCGTAAAGTGTCACAGCAAATTTTGTCACCGGCTTGTCGCCAATGCGTTTGACAAACATTTTGGCGGCGCGCATCGGCCCCATTGTATGGCTGCTCGACGGCCCGTGCCCTATCCTGTAAATCTGTCTTATCGATTCCATTGTCAGCTTATCAGTGAAATTTAATACCAGTCGACACCGTTGCTTGAGCTGCTCCGCTTGTCGTACTTCAAATCGCGCAGCAATGACGATTTTACAGCTATGTGAAAATTATACGATTTATAAGGCCCGACAGGCACAAAGCTCGCGCTCATCGTGAAACAGTGAAGGTCGCGCGAAATCGTACAGTTCATATACGCCAATTTTTTTGTGTCGAAATTATAGCTTGCCGAGAAATTGAAATTCCAGCCTTTTGTCGGCTGCACACGCCCGCTGAAGCTGAGGTTCTGCGTCCAACGACCCTTGTAATCCATCTTCTCATAATCGAAATCCCCATATCCGTAGTTGACAGAATAATTTACTGTCAGGCTCCACGGGAAACTCCACTTCACATATCCGTCCTCATCGAGATCGTAGCCGGAGTCTTTTTTGTCGTCCTTTTCGTTGCCGGCGGCATCAAAGTCGTCAATGCCGGCCACTCCGTCGTCGGGTTGCTGCGATACCGCGTCCGACTTGCCCTCTTCGTCCTTCTTTTTCCGCTTGAACGTATTGTTGTTGAACGTATAGCTGAACGATGTCCCCGTGCTCATCAGTTTCACCCAGCCTTTACCCGCTTTCCAACGCGGCACGTTGACACGCACCGGCGAGCCGTTTTCGTTAAGTTGATAAGTGTAAGGATCCCATGTGGCCGACAAATTAAGATTGAAATTTTTAACAAGCCGCAACGACAACGACGTGCTGACATTGCTCCAATTAAGCGAGTCGGCCGCAAAATTATACGACTGCCCTATGGTGAAATTCTCTATCAACGATATCTTCCTCTCTCCCGTGCTGTCCCGGTCGCTTTTCACTTTCATTTCCACGTTGTTGGAAACCGACATGCTCACCTGCCCCGTTTTGCCTTGCCCCACAGAGCCGAAAATACCGTCGGAGAAATAGCTGTATTTATTATTTACCTTTACTCCGCGATTGTTCACATAATCGTAATTTCCCCAATATCCCCAAAACGGCGAGGAGAAATCAGGAGAGGCGCTGAATGAAATTGATGGGCTCATCACGTGGCGTATCATTTTCACCTTGTCGCCCATGAATTTCAATGGCTGGAAAAATCCGTAGATTTTGGTGTCGAGAGTGAGCGACGCGCTAAAATCAAAGATATTGTAGAAACCGTAGGTAGTATCTCTCACCTCACGCATCTGCCCCTCATCCCACGAGCGATGCACTTTGCGCGTGTACATTCTGTCCTGCATCTGCAAACTCGGAGAAACGTTGATGTAGTCAAACAGGCTGAATGTGGCCGACACGGGCACACTGTGGCGCATACCGTTTTCCCAGTCCTTAATCAGGCTTTTCTTCAGAAACTCGTTCTGCTTGGCTGTAAGATTGTTTTGAAACGAGCCGGTGTATGACAATTTTATCTTTTCATACCATTTTTCCGACCCCACGGCATGTTTCCGCTTAAACGGAGCCACCTGCGACAACGACAAAGTGAAGTTGGGAAACGACACCGACAAAGTGGAATCCTGCGAGCGTTGGGCGAGCGAGGCCGTAGTCGACATTTGGAACTTCGAGCTGAAACGATAAGAAAGGTTTACGGTACTGTTCTTTGTGTTCTCCGTAAACGAAGAGTTGTAATAGCTCGTGACATCGTTGCGCGAGTAGCCGCTCGTGGCAAAATTCACGCTCGCCGAAAACGTCATGTTGGGATTGGCTTTGGAATCCTGCGAATGCGTCCAACTGATGCGGAAATTCTTTTGCTTCGAGTAGTCGGCGTCGCCCTCTTCGCCGTAGATAGTGGTAAGATAGCTCATGTCGAAACTACCGGAGAATTTATAGCGTTTTCTGTACGACGATCTCGCGGCAAGCCCCCACGAGCCTTTTGTATAGATTTCGCCCGTCAAGGCGAGGTCGACATAATCGTTGATGGCGAAATAATATCCTCCGTCGCTCAAATAAAAGCCCCGTTGATAATCGTCGCCAAACGTAGGCATTATTATTCCCGACGAATACTTCGAGGAAAACGGAAAATAGCCGAAAGGCACGGCAAGCGGCAACGGGACATCGCAAAGCACCATATAAGCCGGACCGGAAACCACATTCTTTTTTGGCACGACTTTAGCCTTAGTCAGCTGCATATAGAAATGGGGATGCTCATGGTCGTCGCAAGTGGTGTAACGCCCGTTTTCCATGAAATAAGTGTTGTCCTCCATTTTCTTGGTCTTTCCGCCGGTGAGATAACCCTCTCCCTGCTGCGTCACGACATCGGTGATATATCCACGCTCGGTCTTGAAATTATAGCGCATGGTCTTCGACTCATACTCACCGCTTTTGTCCTTGAAAACAGGCGAGCCGATAATCTCTCCCGTAGTGTCCGGACGGCCAACGGCGTAGACCGTGCTCTCTTTCATGTCCATTTGCAATTCTTCTGCGGCAAGGTCGATTTCACCGTACACCACTTTGGAATCTCCATACATAAACGCTTTGTTTTGCCCGAACATCACCAAAGAATCCTTTGCCGAGAAATCGACAAAATTATCGAGATCGACCATCTTGCGGACTATCCTGCTTTGCGGCACGGTGTCTGTCGCAAGACTGTCGGACTGCAGCCCCAACGAATCAACAGAGGCCGATGCGCTGTCTGGCAGTACCGTCGCCGTGTCGGATTGGGAGTGTATAGTATCACGCGCAACCGTATCAGCGGCAACTTTAGTGTCTGTGCCTGACATTGCCGTCAAAGTGTCGGACAACATATCCACATCGACGGTATCGGAAACCTCAAGCAAACTCACATCAGCCGCCCTGAGCGACGGACGGTGAGCATGGTCCTTGTATTTGCGCCGCTCGGACATCACAGCACGGATCGAGTCTATTCGCCGGCTCGACCGCAGTTGCTGCGCCACGGCGGCAGAATCGGCCACCGTGTCGGTTTTCTCTCTTGCGACAGAGCTTTTACCGGAATGTTGGGCAAACATCGTAGTCGATAAAAGCACAGACAAGACTACATATATATGAAAACGCTTCAATATCCTATTATTCGCAAATACGCTGCAAAATTACACAATCACAACGAACTAATGCTATATTCCCCTGTTTTTAATATTTTTTGTTGCCTTTAAAGCCCTTGCTGTGCCGCACTTATTGCCCATCCGCCGACAGAAAGCCCGGCTCCGGAAAGTGCATCCCCGCCATAACCAAGCCTTCCTGCCCGGCAAGTTTCAGAATGCGCACACGTGATTCCACCGCCGCCGGTTTGTCCATATCATAAGCCGCACAAATATCGGGATGCCCCAACTGCAAGGCCACGCCATGCATCAAATCGCCCACAACCAATAAATTGCCGGCTTTATAGACAGTGTGACCCGGAGTATGCCCCGAAGCGTCTATCGCCACAACTCCTTCCGGCAAAGTGTCGCCAAACTCAAAAAGACGCAAACGGTCAGCATACGCCTCCAACGTCGTTTCCGCCTTTGCTTTCTTATCATTGGGCATATTCATCCACCCATCATATTCTTTCTTGGCCACGAACACTTCCGCATTGGGAAAAACAACCGTGTCGCCCGACAGCATACCGCCTATATGGTCGTTGTGCAAATGCGTCAAAAACAAATATTTGATGTCATTTGCCCTCACGCCCAAAGAGTCGAGCAGCGGCAGCATACGGCTTTCCTTTCCGCCAAGTCCGGCATCGAAAAGCATGGAGGTATCGCCTTTTCTAAGCAAAAACACACTTATCGACGACGGCACTCCTTCCGACAGGCCCAACGAGTCAATCAGTCCTTCCGGCGCGTCAGCAAAAATTTCAGGTGATTGCCGTGTATCCACATCCCTAATCCAAGTTGCCTCCCACTCTCCAATACCGCGTGTCAGACACCCTTCCGGCGCCACATCGTCACGCGAAGCCTGTCCGCCATTCCGCGAATTTCCGGAACAAGCCGCCAACAAAGATGCCATTACCATAATGAAAATCAATCTGCACATATAATGCTATTTTAATTGTTTCTACCAAAAATCCTGATAACAGCAAAATTAAGAATAACACGCAATAATACAAACAACAGCGCCACAAATAACTTGGCAAATTTGAAAACTCCGTTTTTCATTTGCCACTGCTCTCAACTTTCACTATCTTTCCATAAGAAAGGATGCGTTTCGGCAGTGGCAATTTCTAAAACTCCGTTTTTCATTTGCCACTGCTCTCAACTTTCACTATCTTTGCACAAGAATTTAAAAATTAGCTGTTTGTGGAAACTAAGTATATTTTCGTGACCGGTGGAGTGGTGTCATCCTTAGGAAAAGGCATCATATCATCGTCGCTCGCGCGCCTGCTCCTTTCGCGCGGCTTCAAAGTTACCATTCAAAAATTCGACCCGTACATCAATATCGACCCTGGTACACTCAATCCCTATGAGCACGGGGAATGCTACGTGACGGTCGACGGACATGAGGCCGATCTCGACCTCGGCCATTATGAACGATTTACCAACGTGCATACCACACGGGCCAACAACGTGACGACAGGCCGCATTTACCAAAGCGTAATCGACAAAGAACGTCGCGGAGATTATCTTGGAAAAACCGTACAAATCATACCGCATATCACCGACGAGATAAAACGCAACGTAAAATTGCTCGGCAACACCGGCAAATTTGATTTCGTGATTACAGAGATAGGCGGCACAGTGGGCGACATAGAGTCACTGCCGTTTCTCGAAAGTATGCGCCAACTGAAGTGGGAGCTCGGAAGCAACTGCATTTGCATCCATCTCACATACGTGCCGTTTATCAAAGCGGCGAAAGAATTAAAGACCAAGCCCACACAGCATTCCGTAAAACAGTTGCAGGAAGTGGGTATCCAACCCGATGTCCTGATTCTTCGCACGGAAAAAGACATACCGGTTGCCATGCGCCGCAAAGTGGCACAGTTCTGCAACGTGTCGCCCGACGCGGTCATACAGTCGATAGACATGCCGTCGATCTATGAAGTGCCGATGACAATGCATGCCCAACATCTTGACGAGATAATACTGAAAAAGACCAACACACCATATTCCGGAGAGCCCGATATGTCGCAATGGACAAAGTTCCTCGACATGATGAACAATGCCAAAGAAACAGTCAACATAGGCCTTGTGGGCAAATATGTGGAATTGCAGGATGCCTACAAATCAATCAACGAATCTCTTTTCCAAGCGGCCACATACAACAACCACAAACTCAACCTCCGCTACATCCATTCAGAGAAGGTGAACGAAGGCAATGTTGACGAATTGCTGAAAGACATGGACGGAATAGTGATTGCGCCGGGATTCGGCCAACGCGGCATTGAGGGAAAATTCACTGCCCTCAAATGGTGCCGCGAGCACGACATTCCGACTTTCGGCATTTGCTTGGGAATGCAGTGCATGGTCATAGAGTTTGCCCGCAACGTGCTCGGGCTGAAAGACGCAAACAGCACAGAAATGGACTCGCAGACAAGCCACAACGTAATCGACCTGATGGAGGAACAAAAAAGCATTTCCAACATGGGCGGAACAATGCGGCTCGGAGCATACGACTGCGTTCTGCGCAAAGGCTCAAAAACAGCGGAGGCCTACGGCACAACACATATCAGCGAGCGCCATCGCCACCGCTTTGAGTTCAACGAGGAATATCGCGCGCAATTCGAAGCGGCAGGAATGCAATGCGTAGGCGAGAACCCCGACACCCACTTGGTAGAGGTAGTGGAGCTGCCCGATAAAAAATGGTATATCGGCACACAATACCATCCAGAATACAGCAGCACGGTGCTTGCGCCCAATCCTCTGTTTTTGAGTTTTGTGAAAGCAGCGATAGACAATAAGAAACAATCAAAATAAGACTAATAATTAACCAATCAGAAACAATCAATGGATAAGAACACTCTTATCGGTTTGCTGTTGATGGGGCTCGTAATCTTCGGATTCATGTGGCTTAACCCTGCCCCGGAAGAGCAATCCCAACAGCAAACGACCGAAAACGCGACGAATAAGAGCGACGAAACGATTGCGGCAGCCATCGACACCATAAGCGCAACAGAGATTGAAACAATAAAATCCATAGTGGCGCAATACGGCAAACCGGAAACAACCGACAACGGACAAGCAACCGCATTGCGCAATTCCAATGTAGAGCTGTCGATAAACCCGGCGGGCATTCTTGAAGGGAAAGTGCAAATGGGCGACACTGCCATAAGCGTGGCATCATTATGCAAGCCGGCCGACGCAAATTCGCGCCTGCTTCACAATGCCGCCGTCAAAGAATTGCGCAAGGCAATCGACAACGTGAACAAATATTCGGAGTTCATCACATTTGTCGATGGCGACAGCACTACCGTGAAACTGCAAAACGAATTGCTTGCCGTCGACCTTTCGACAAAAGGAGGGGCAATAGTAAGAGCCGAATTGAAAAACTATACGACTTATTCCGACGGGAAACACGTCCCGGCTGTGCTATTCGAAAACAACAACAACGCCTACGGGTTTGTGCTCAACACCCACACACAACGTTTCGACACGCATGATTTCTATTTCACACCCGTACAAGAGAACGATTCCACCATGCTTATGAAACTTGAGTTCGGCAAGGGGGTATATTTCGGCATACGGTACACGCTACCCGCCAACAACTACCTTGTACGCATGGAAATAGTACAACAAAACATGAACACAGTAATTCCAACAAATATCGCGACCCTCGATTTCCATTGGTATCAAAAAGCCGCCCGCCACGAAATGGGCGAAATGTTTGAGGAGCGCAACAGCGGAATATTCTACAAATATTACGGAGAAAGCGGCGATGTCGACAATCTGAGCGAAACAAGCAGCAAAGAGAAGTCGATTTCCGACAAACTGAAATGGATTGGCTATAAAGACCAATTTTTCTCCTGCATCTTGATAGCCGACAATTATTTTCTCGGCACAAACAATCTCCGAAGCGAGGTTATCGACGACGACTCTCCCTATCACAAGAATTTCATGAAAGACCTGTGGACAGAATCATCGTTCGAATACAGCTCGGCCAATCCCAATCCTGTGGCATTCCACTTCTTTTTCGGGCCTAACGACTACCGCTTGCTGCGCTCATACGACAAGCTCATCTCTCCCGACGAGGACTTAAAACTTACGGAAGTGATTCCTTTGGGCTGGAAAATGTTCCGCTGGATTAACACGGGCATCATAATACCGCTGTTCAACTTTCTCGGCTCGCTCAACCTCAACTACGGAATTATCATATTGTTGCTGACAATATTAATAAAGCTCGTGCTTTTCCCGCTGACATGGAAAAGCTACTCATCACAGGCAAAAATGCGGGTGCTTGCCCCTGACATCAAAGAAATCAACGACAAATATCCGGGTCAGGAAAACGCGCTTAAACGCCAACAGAAGACGATGGAGCTCTACAACCGCGCGGGAGCCAACCCGATGAGCGGATGCCTGCCGCTGTTGCTACAAATGCCTATCCTCATCGCAATGTTCTCATTTTTCCCATCGTGCATCGAGCTGCGCGGAGAACCGTTTTTATGGGCAGACGATTTGTCGGCACCGGATGTGATATTCTCGTGGGATGTGCATATTCCTTTCATTTCCACATTCTTCGGCAACCACATAAGTTTGTTCTGCCTGCTGATGACAGCCGTAAATATCATCTACACTTACATCAACATGCAGTCCAACCCGTCGAACAACACGATGCCGGGTATGAAATGGATGATGTATCTGATGCCGGTGATGTTCCTCGTGTTTTTCAACAACTATTCCGCAGGACTAAGCTATTACTACCTCCTGTCATTGCTGATAACCATAGTGCAAACCTACGCTTTCCGCTACTTCATCAAAGAAGATAAGGTAAGGGCAAAAATGGCAGAAAACGCCAAAAAGCCAAAAAAGAAAAGCGGATTTATGGCACGTCTCGAAGAGGCACAACGCCAACAGCAGGCAATGCTGCGCGAGCAACAAAAGCGTAAAGGCAGATAAACGAGGAATTGTTTATAAAGCAGGAGCGGCAGAAAGGCGTCATGGCATTTCTACCGCTCCTGTTCTACATTATTAGTGTCAAAAAACTTTACTGCACAACTTTAACGCATAAAAAGAACCACGTTGGAGCTCCATGCCTTTAACCTCATGCAAGCATAGTTTTATACTTTCTCCGATTTCCAATCGCTGACAGTACCGGTTTGCGACGAGAAACCGACACCGACGCGATAAACAACGCGATTGTCGGAAGCATACGGACGCAAATAGCCCTTTTCTTCTATCTGCCGCAACGCCTCATCCGCTGTACCATCCAATTTGAACTCAAAAACATAAACATAATCCGGCGTTTCCACGATGCAGTCCACTCTGCCCTCACTCTGCTGTTTCTCCGTATAAACGGCATAAACGCTTATCAGACGGAATATCAAATAAAAAGTGTAATGGAAATAACGTTCCCGCTCACGCTCGCTGTCCTTTCTGCGCATTGAATACGGAATATCGGCAAGAAACGATGTGAACAATTTCCGCAACGTTTCCGGCTCACCGCTTTCCAAAGCATCAACAACGCTCTGTATCCAATTATTAACGGTTTCTTTACACGGATTGAAATAATTTGATGCCACAAGCGAGATAAACCCTTTCTTCACTTCATTATTCGGGAAATCCAGCAGAAATGTTCCTCTATACGGTTTATAGTCTTTTATTGTCAGATACCCGCTCTGATAAATCATTGGCAAAGGCTTTTCCAATGTCGCCTTATAGTCTACAAACTCCTGCGGATCATAATATCTGCCCGTAATCTCGTCAAGATTTTCATCGGTATGCGACAATAAACGCACCAAATAAGATGGCGTACCGCTGCGGAACCAATAATCCTGCACTGTAAGGGAGGAAAAAGCGTTAAGCAAGCTGAAAGGATTGTATATATCAACCATCTTGCTGCTGAAATGATAGCCGTCATACCGGTTTTTCAATATTTCTTTCATCTCCTCAACTGTCACACCGCCAAATTCTGCCATTTCGCCAATCGACTCCGGGAAATAAAGCTCAAGCTCGCTCTGAGTAATGCCGCACAATGCCTCGTAGCGCGGATCCATACTTATATCTGCCGGCTGATTAAAACCACTGAACACACTTACCTGCGAGAACTTGGTGACACCTGTGAGAAACACGAACTGCAAATCGTCGTCGGCGGCTTTGAATACTGAATAGAATCCTTTAAGCACCTCCCTGTTACGATCCTCCAAAGTCCATTCAACTCCGGACACAGTCATTTTAATCCCTGTGTCGAGCACATCGAGAATCGGCTTGTCGTATTCATCGACAAGCACCACACACCGCCTGCCGCAACTTTCATGGGCTTTGCGCAACACATACGCGAAACGGCTGCCCAAATCGGTGAAATCAGGGCTTTTCCCGTATGCCCTCTCCCATTCCGCAACATAGCCTTCAATTTTCTGCTCCAACGCTCCCGGATCGGAAAAATTGCAGCCGTTGAAATCGATATGAAACACCGGGTATTTCGCCCATTTCGTTTCTAAACGCTCGATGGCAAGGCCTTCAAACAGCTCTCTCTTACCCAAAAAGTAGTTTTTCAATGTAGAAACAAGCAGGCTTTTGCCAAAGCGGCGCGGACGGCTCAGAAAATAAATCTTTCCCATTGTGACTAAACGATATACCAAATCCGTCTTGTCGACATATACATAACCGTCCTCTCTCAGCTGCTCAAAGCTCTGTATGCCAATCGGATATTTAATCATAGTGCCACTCTTAATACTCAAAGAACAAAGATAATAAAAGTTGGAAGCAAAACAAAAAAATCCCCATAAAGCATTCTGTTTTCAATGCCCTACAGGGATATCAATATCCAACAATGTCCTTATCTGCGTTGCTTAATCCGCTCTATCCGCATTTTAGCCCGCTGCCCTGCCGGCTGTTTCTCTTTTGCCTGCGGATATGCCGCTTTCGGAGAATAATAACCGCCGGTTTCATCCAAATACGTATACGTGGAATTGCCATGTCGCCTTACACGGTCGCCATCGTACTCTGTCTGTATGGCGGTGGGAAATTCATAATACACGTTAGTTTGCCCATCAACTATATCATACTCCTTGCTTATGTAAGATGTCGGAAGATAGTCTGCCGGACGGCCCAACAAGCCGGAATATACAATAGGATCATCTATCAATATCAAATCATTATCGTTGTTGACATAATACACTCCCGTATTCGGACATTCATAACTGTATTCATACTCTGTCGATGCCCCGCTTCTGTAACTCTCTCGATAGTCACTGCCTATTTCCGTGTCGTTCCATTCCGTTTCCACACTCATCAAGCGTCCGCCATCCCATTGGAAAACATCGCGTTCGCTGCCTTCATACCTGTAATCCTCGTATTCCTCGACATACGTGGAATAAACTTCCGACACACGGCCTTCACTGTTATAGCTTATTGAATGACGGTAAGAAGACCCATCTGAATACTGTTCCTCCATATATACTATATATCCCGCCTCATTCACACGTATACCCGTGCAATCATGCGTGTCGCCATAACCGCTGTCGAAATGGAATTCCAACGGGTCGGACGTGACAGTAAAGTTATTGCCTCTAAATGTTCCGCCGACAAGCCGGCCTCCGGAATAATCCATGCTCAACGAACCCATTCCCGTAACACCCGCTATCGGATACTCCAGCCCCAACGCGTCTGCCGTAGGAATCTCATCGGCGGCAGTGCCTTTCTTTTCTTCCTCATCGTCATCCTTGCACGACGTGAATCCTGCGGCAACAACCACAGCCACTGCCAATGTAAAAAATCTGATTACTCTCATTTTGCTAATAAATTTAATTGCAACAAAAGTAATTATTAAATTTACTCCACCATCATTTTTAGATTTACTAATTGCTTCCGTCTGCAACATCCGCAACAATCTTGTCGCTAACATTACAACAATCATCACAACAAAACCCGCACACAAAGACATTTAAAACGACAATCAAGGTAAATAAATCTGTAATACAGGTTACTTTGATACGGAAAATCCGGTATAACTTTGCAATGAAAAAACATCATATATCATGACAGTAGAAGAATTCAAGGAATATGTAAAAGAGCGCAAGCCACTCAACACTGAAGAGATTCACTCGTTTATGGACAGAATGAGCGGAGAAGCGCGCCGCGTCACGTTCAAACTCAACGCCGAATATCGCGAGCCGGCAGAAATAAGGGCCTTATTGTCGGAATTGTTCGGCTATACGGTTCCCGAAACGTTCAGAGTATTTCCACCGTTCTACACCGATTTCGGCAAGAACATCAACGTAAGCGATGGCGTATTCATCAATGCCTGCTGCCATTTTCAGGACCACGGAGGAGTAACAATAGGCGAAGGCTGCCAAATAGGGCACAACGTGGTGTTTGCCACGCTCAATCACGGAGTCGCTCCCGAAGAAAGGAAATACACCATTCCGGCACCGATAGTGTTAGGCAAAAACGTGTGGGTAGGCTCCAACTCAACCATACTGCAGGGCGTGACAATCGGCGACAACTCCATTGTCGCGGCAGGAGCGGTAGTCACCAAAGACGTACCGGCAAACACTGTGGTCGGCGGAGTACCGGCACATGTCATCAAAAAAATCTAACTTTCGAAAGCAAGAGGGAAAAGCGATTTGGCGTTGCGGTCGGTGATGCTCGACACCATTTCCACTGACAAGCCCAATGTGCCGGCTATCTTATCGGCTATCAACGGAATATACGAGCTCTCGTTGCGTTTTCCGCGATAAGGCACAGGCGCAAGATAAGGGCAATCCGTCTCAAGCACTATACGGTCAATTCCAATTTCCGGTAAAACCGCATCCAACTTTGAATTTTTAAACGTCACTATGCCGTTTATCCCAAAATAAAAATCGCCATACCGGCGTATGCGCTCCACATCGTCCACCGTACCGCCAAAACTATGGAACACACATTGCGGCAATCGTCCGGAATAATTGGCAAACACCGACAGCACCTCATCAAGACCCTCCCGGCAATGTATTATCACCGGCAACCCAAACTGCTCTGCCCAATGCAGTTGAATGTCGAACGCCTCAAGTTGCTGCTCCCGATAAGTCGTATCCCAATAAAGGTCGATGCCAACTTCGCCAACAGCCACAAATTTGTGCCGGGAAAAACATTCATACACAGCCTCAAGATTCCTACGAAAACCGGCGTCAACCGACGTAGGATGCAGCCCCAAGGCCATTGCCGTACAGTCGGGATAGCGCAAATCCATCCCCACCATGCTGTCAATCGTCTGCAAGCCGACATTAGGCAGAACCATAAATTTTACTCCGGCCGACAAGGCACGCGCCACAGCATCATCACGGTCGCTGTCAAACTCCTCCAAATAAAGATGGGAATGCGTGTCAATCATCAGGCTATTTCTTTCTGCTCATCACCATCCTGTCAAATTCCTTGAAAAATCCGGTTGCATCAGCCGTCAAACCGGCTCTTTCAAGGCAGTCAAGAGCCGCTGAATTATACTTGTCTATACTGTCACGGCAAACCGCATCGATGCCCAAACGGTTATAAATGCTTGTCACGGCCGCTATTTTTTCACCGGGGAAAGGATTTGGAGCGCTTAGCCAATACCGCAGCTCTTCCTTGTCGGAGCCATCGGCTGCCGACATGGCATTGACAAGCAGGAATGTCTTTTTATTGTTCATTATATCCCCGCCTATAGCTTTTCCAAACACCGCAGGGTCGCCATACACATCGAGAAAGTCATCCTGCAGTTGGAACGCAAGGCCGAGATTGACAGCAAAATCATGCAATGCCTCACACACTGCCTCGCCTGCCTCTCCCATCACCGCGCCTATATGCACGGCACACCCGAGCAGCACCGATGTCTTCAGACGAATCATATTTATATATTCGTTGATTGCCACATCATCGCGCCTTTCAAATTCCATGTCATACTGCTGCCCTTCATACACGTCCACAGCCGACCGGTTGAATATCTCGAGCAAACGCACCGCTTTGTCAGGCGAAACATCTTTAATCAAAAGAGATGTGGCAAGCGTAAGCATCGTGTCACCCGAAAGAATGGCCGTATTGTCATCCCATTGCCTGCAAACAGTAGGCTTGCCACGCCTGAGGTCGGCATTGTCCATCACATCGTCGTGAAGCAACGTGAAATTATGGAACATCTCTATTGCAACAGCCTGATTTAAAGCGATGCCGCAATCCTTTCCCGACGCTTCGCAGGCTGCAAGCAACAACGCCGGGCGCAACCGTTTCCCGCCGTCCGACATGCCATAGCGTATGGGTTCATAAAGACCGGCCGGATTTCCCGGCAATGCCATATCCTTTATGGCTTTCTCAGCCAAACTTACATATTCTTCAATATTTTTCATCAAATCGACAGCTTTTGAGGTATTGTTTTCACAAAAGTAGCCATAATATTCCAATTTACATACTATCTTTGTCATCAAAGAATTATCATTATGAAAAAATACCTGTTTGCACTGTTGGGGATACTGTCATTGACGGCAACAGCCGCCGATCCTGTGCAGAACGACATACTAAAGACATCGGCAGAAGGCTATCTGTCGCGCGGAGTACGGATGTACGAAACAAAAAACTACACCGGGTGCATCGACCAGCTTACGGAGGCAAAACGCATGACAGTCACCGGCCGGCTCAGCGAGGACGCCGATTTCTATATCGCGCTGTCGAAATACAGGCGCGGCGACTCCGACTGCCTGCAAGCGATGCTCCACTTTGCGGAACAATATCCCGTTTCGCTCAAATCTTACCAAATGTGGTTCAACATAGGAAACTACCACTACGGGAAAGGCAACTACAGCGAAGCGATAAAAGCGTATTACAACGTAGGAAAAGAATCATTCGGCAAAAGCGGAACAGACGACATGACATACCGTCAAGCGTTTTGCCATCTCCGGCTTGGAGAATACGACAAAGCCCGTGCGGGATTTGCAAAACTGAAAAACAGCCGCGAATACGGAGAAGCGTCCGCTTTCTATGATGCCTACATCTCTTATGCCGATGAGGAATACAAAAAAGCAGAACAGGGTTTCAGCTCCATTTCTCAAAAAAGCAAATTGTGGGACGAGGCACAATACTACATCTGCCAAATCCGTTTCAAAGATTCCGACTACGACTCAGCCCTGAGAACAGGCAACCGTCTGCTTGCCAAAGAGTTTCCAACCGACATGTCGACAGAGTTGCTTCGCATAACCGGAGAGAGCGAATATCATCTCGGCAACCACGAGCGAGCCGCCGAACTGCTGAAACAATATATCGAAAACTGCAGCGGCACGCCTGAACGCTCGTCTCTCTACATCATTGGACTGTCGGCGTATCGAAACGGAAACAATGAGGAGGCTGTCGCTTTTCTTGACAAAGTCACAGGCGAAGACGACGCTCTCGCACAAAGCGCATACCTCTACATCGGACAGACATATTTGCGGGCCGGCAATGTCAACGCCGCGTCAATCGCTTTCGAGAAGGCCTATAAAATGAATTTCGACACTGCTGTGCAAGAAACGGCTCTCTACAATTATGCCATAGCCCAAAGTCGCGGAGGAAATGTCCCGTTCTCAAATTCCGTGAGAATCTTTGAAGATTTTCTCAACCGCTTCCCCGATTCAGAATACGCGTCTGATGTGGAAGACTACATAATAAACTCATATTTGGCAAGCAAGGACTACGACAAGGCTTTGGAATCCATTTCATCGATAGAAATTCCATCGGCAAAAATGCTTGCCGCCAAGCAAAACGTACTATACAGGCTCGGAGTGCGCGAGATGTCGGCAGGCAACACGGATAAGGCCATTGATTATTTCACCCGCTCCGCGTCGCTGAAAAAATACGACGGCAATATCTCCGCCGACAACTCGCTGTGGCTTGCTGAGGCATTATACCGCAAAGGTGATTATCCAAAAGCCGCACAAGAGTATTCCCGCTATTTAAAAGCAACCGACGCAAGCTATGCGAACTACGGATTGGCATGCTACGGATACGGTTACTCATTGTTCCAACAACGCAAGTATTCCGAGTCAAAGACGGCATTCATAAAATTCACAAATCTGAAATCCGCGTCCCGGCCACTGAAAGCCGACGCATACAACCGGATAGGCGACTGCCTGTATTACAGCAAAAACTATTCGGAAGCAGAACACTACTACGAAAAAGGGACAGGCATAGAGGGAGTGAAAGCCGACTATTCATTGTTCCAAAAAGGATTTATGCTTGGATTGCAACGGCGGCATAAAGAAAAAATAGCGGTAATGGACAAAGTTATCGGCAACTTTCCAAGTTCCGTATATGCGCCGAAAGCCCTCTATGAAAAAGCTCAGGCTTACATTGCGCTGAGCGACAACGGCAAGGCGGAAGCCACATTCAGCAAGCTGATGGACGATTATCCGCAATCGGCAGAAGCGCGGCAAGGGCAACTGCAGCTCGCAATGCTTCTCAACTCCACAGGACGCAAGGGCGAGGCCCGCGACCAATACAAATCGCTCATAGCCAAATCGCCGTCGAGCGACGAGGCCAAAGTGGCAATAGAAGACTTGAAAGCGATGTATGCCGCAGAAAGCGACATTGCAGGATTTACGGCGTTCATGCGAAACGTCGACAGCACATACAAAGTGGACAGCGACGAGATGGACCGGCTGTCGTTCCAATCGGCCGAAAACGCTTACATTGCAGGTGACGGCACCGCAAAATTAAAATCATACCTGAAATCATACCCCGACGGGCAATATTGCGGACAAGCGTCATTCTATCTTGCAGAAAACGCCTACAAACAAAAAGACTACGACAACGCTCTCGACTACATAGAAAAAGCGCTTGACATCGCCCCCGACGCCTCATACGCCGAAACCGCGCTTGTGATGCAGGGAGAAATACTTCTGTCGAAAGACCGGCCTGAGCAAGCCCGCGACGCATACGTCAAACTCCGCTCAAAGGCTACTACCGAAGCCAACAAGCAGGCAGCCTTGCTCGGCCTGTTCCGCGTGGCCCGCGGCAATGGCGACACTGACGATGTGGTAATCTATGCCAACTCTTTGCTGGCGTCCGCAGCACTCGATTCGGAAGAACGCGCCGAAGTGCGCTACGGACGGGCGGCAGCTCTCATCGCACAAGGAAAAGACAAGGAAGCCGCAGACGACTACAAAGAGCTCGCAAAAGACCCGCAACTGCTCTACGGGGCAATAGCGGCGGTGGAACTGTCGCAGACTTACTACGACGATGGCAAACTCGACTCGGCAGAACGGCAGCTTAACGCGCTGATAAATTCCGGCACACCGCATCAATATTGGATGGCACGCGGATTTATTCTGCTCTCCGACGTTTACAAAAAGCGCGGCGACACATTCCAAGCACGGGAATACTTAGAGAGCCTGAAAGCCAACTATCCCGGCAAGGAGGCCGATATTGCCGAAATGATAGACACAAGGCTCAAAGCATTAAAGAAATAAACAGTATCCGAAAAATGAAAACATATAAAAACATCATATTGGCAGTTGTGGCCATCTCTTCAACTGCCGCGTTCGCGCAAGACAACAAAGACGGTGAACTGCAAAAATCCATCGTGGTTGAAAAAGACTTCGTGCCTGTGGAATCGGAAGCCGCAAAAATCGATGTTCTTCCGCAGGAAGCTCCGTTCACTGCCGTAAAAACAGAACTCTCGTTCAGCGATTGGGCAATACCTGCCACCGTCAATCCTACACTGCTGCGACAAGACCCGATACAATATTCCGACCCGTCACTCGCCCCCTACCGCAAGCGCGGATATGCCGGATTCGCAGCCGGCAACTATCTGAACATGGTGGGCAGCGCGGGCTACCGCATTATCGACAACGACCGCATGCAGCTCGGCGCGTGGTTTCAGCACAATTCCACCAACGGCTCAATCGACGGAATGTATGAAGAGTTGGAGTACTTCAAACAGTTTGTCGCCGACGAAAAATTAAACGTCGCTTTCAGCAACCGGTTCGACAACGGCCTGCTTGAGGCTAACGCCGGCTATCATTACGAGAAATTCAATTACTATGGCTCAACTGAGTGGGCAAGGCTGTCACCGGGCAACAAAAAACAGACCGTCAACGACTTTAACTTCAATATTCTGTGGCAAAACAGCAAAGAAAGCAATCTGCACTATTATGCGGGTGCCGATTTCAACTATTTCGGCTATGGATACGGCTCAGGACTCGGAGAATACATTTTGAAACTCGGCACATACACCTTGCAGGAGTTTTTTCCGGACGGGCTGAAAGAATACCACGCAACGGCAAAAGGCGGAGTTAACCTGAAATTCAGCGGGCAATCCACAATAGGCATCGATGCCGCGTTCCAATATTTTGGCTACAGCGGCAGACAAGATATAACACCACTCAAACAGACAGATTATCCCGACGGCATTGACTTCAATTTTGTCACTCCGCCATTTTCTGAGAATTTCGGACAACTGACACTCACTCCGTTCTACAATAAAACGACCGACAGGATGAATTTGCGCATAGGAGCGAGATTAGACATATCGTTCAACAACGGCACGGTGTTCCGCATCGCTCCTGATGTGCGTTTCGACCTTTCAATGTCCGACAAAGTGGGACTGTTCGTTTCCGCAACAGGCGGCAACCACGTCAACTCATTCCACGAGGCATCTGCAATCAACCGCTATATAAACCCGTCGCTCAAACTGCCCACCACCTACACGATTGTCGACGCCCGCGCGGGACTTAACTTCGGACTATGGCGCGGCCTGTCGATGACTCCTTACGTTGGCTTTGCCATTACCAAAAACGCGATGCTGCCGTTTGTCGACGACAGATTGGCGCACGGCATATTCGGTGAATACGTCAATGTTAAGATTTTAGGGTATTACAATTATCTGGGACAAACCGTCTACAGGGGCATGGACACCAACGGCATAATCGCAGGAATCAAGCTTGGCTACAAATTCAAGGACATTCTTGAGCTGTCGGCCGACTACGCGTTTACGCCGCAAGGCGACGACAGCGGCTACATACTGTCGGACGACCGTCCCGAACACAGCGTTCGCGCGTCAGCCAAGATACGCCCGATAAAGCCGCTTTCAATCGTGCTCGACTACGAATTGCGGGCATTGCGCTCGGCTATCGGCACATACGTATATACCGACACCGATTGGCTCTACAACTATACCGACAGGAAGTATAATTTCTCCAATGTGTCGAACCTCAATTTAGGCGTATCGTATCAAATCAACGACATGATTAGCCTGTTCTGTCAGGGCAACAACATGCTCAACCGACGCTATGAGAACTATTATGGAATCTATGCCCAAGAGTTCAACATACTCGGAGGAATAGGCATCAATTTTTAATCCATAGCCGCTTTAGCAGGCAACAACGTCTATCCGGCACTTAGTGGGCTCTTTTCAGAACTATGCGTGAATTGTAGGCATCGGCTACGGCGTTAAGCCCGGATTCCAATTCTTTTCTTATGTCCGGCGGATACTCTCCGCCACGCATCTTGAAAGATTGGATTACTTTTATCTGTTTTCCATCCGGCACGCATTCCGACACAAAATCCATAAATTTTGTGTGAACACCGACTTTGCCGGGCAACGATTCCACCGCATAATTGCCGGGAATGGTCAACAGCAACGTGTCGGCATCGTTTTTGCCGGGCAGCACAAACGGCTCTTTACGCTCTTTCAGAACTGTTTTTCCACTGCCCTTACGAAACAGATTGACCGGAACAAACAGCCTCGTGCCAGCCTTGCGGGCAAACCGCCGGCTTTCTATCTCGTAAGACGCTCTGAAACTCGGCATCGGAGTCTTATTTTCTTCAAACGTCACCTCTCTGACAACTCCGTCGGTAAGCCCTGTGGCCTTCCGCACTCTCTCCGAGAAATCGTTTTCCGGCAAGTCTTTATAACCTGAGCTCCATTCGTAATTCTCAAGCGTATAGACCTCGTCTACGGATATTTCAGCCGCGCCATTGTCTGAAATTATCGCTTTGCAGATTTTCCCTGTAACCGACAATGAGTCCGGATATTCCGGAAGCCGCACTATTGTTCCTCCCCGCTCCGAGATTTCCAAAGCCTCGTGTCCGGCGATATCGCTGTGCACATAGCCAAACGGCAACGACGGGGCAGTGCATTCCAGCCACAGAGTGTCGCCCTCCAAAGGCACTTCAGCCACGACATGGTTCATCTGCCCGTGTGAAGGAAAATCTCGCAACAAATCCCTCTGCTTCGTAGAAATGACGGTATACTTGGCAGGAATGCCTATTTCGCGCAGCATGGCGCACATATAATTCGACAGACCTTTGCAGTCGCCGAATCCCCATTTTGCCACATCCGACGCTTTAGCGGGTTGCAGTCCGCCGATGCCAAGACTGATGTTGACATATCTTGTCGAAGACGCCAAATAGTCATAAATCACCCTCACTTTCTCTTTGTCGGACGCACATGAGTCTGTCATGCTCCGGATTTTGGCTCTTGTTTCAACACTGAGCCTGTCCCTGTCATACCCGAGCCTGTACAGCCAGCGTCCCAATTCATTCCACGAGGAAAGCAGTCCCTCATGTCCGTCGAGCATAAACCGGTCGGGAGCAAACATCGCGTATGGCACTTTTGAGCGCAATCCACGCGAAAACGGCAATTTTTCTGTTGCTTTCATATTGTCCGCGTATACTTTTACGGTAATCTCATCCGGAGTAGCCGACTTTTGCGCATCGGCAATATCTATATTGAACAACTTATACCTGCATCCCATAGCGGCAGGAACTGTTATCGCATACTCGCCATGCTGCAACGACTGCCTGTATTCCTCAACGGGCATAAACAACGGAAACGAGGCTATACCGTCTTTCAACTCCAATTCCCATTCATAGGACACGGTATACGGATAGACCGGATTGTGCAGACTGTAGAAATAGGCATAGCTGTCGCTGGCAAGATACGGACTGTACTCCGTTGTTTTCAGCTCGCTTTTCCCTATTTCTCGTATTTTGTTGCCGTCCTTGTCGTAGACAGTCGCCTTAAAACGCTTAAGCCCAGAATATTTATCGCATACGCAGCCGAACCAACCATCGCCTGTTCCCTGCTCGTCGAGCACAGTCACAACCCTCGTGTGCACCTCCGTCCCTTTTTCCAACGACGATACTTTTATTTCGGTTTTGTCGGTGCGGACAACCGACGAGGCACCTGTTTTCAACGAGTCGGCTATGGCCGACACAGCCAACGGATTTGCGGGACGCGCCACGAACACCCCGAAACACAAGATTGCTATTGCCTGAATATATTTCATTGCTTTTACGGTTTTTTCTTCAACACTATCATTTCATTGTTCTTGTCGGTCATGCGCATAAAGATTTCGCGCAACATGGGATACATGTCGAAAGAAAACAACGTCGCGTTAAGTTTGCGTTTATAGGCCATCGTAAGATTGTTGGCCGTGAGATTCTGATTGAAAGAAAATTCCGCCTCTCCGTTTGCGGTTTTGGCCATAATGGGAGCCGGCACCTCCTCAACGACATAATTCTCAGGCACAAGCATCGTTATCATTGTCACCCGCTCGGTCGGATAATTGAATTCGACAGGCAACTCCCTTTTCTCCTCCACAAACGGATTTTCCTGCAAATCGGGCGTTATTGTCGAGCATATATAAACCAACGAGTCGGTGGCCTCCACATCGACATCGTATTGCGAATCAACCACAACCGACGGAGCGGCGGAATCGATGCCATTAAATGATATTTTTTTAAGGATGATATTCTGCGAAGCCGACAAGTCCGTAACAAACTTTGCGCTGTCGGAAACCGCTTTGTAGGCCTCTCTCAATTCTGCGGCAAATTGTCCGGTCAGAGTCTGCCGCTCCCGGCAATGCAGCACGCTTCCATCAACCGTCACTATTATGTTCGTGCGCGACGTATTGGCGCACAGCCTTGAAAGCGACACCCATTTGTCGCCTTTATGGTCCTTGTCGATGATACGCGCTTTATCGACAAGCATATTCACGGGGAGAATGTCAACACCGCTGCCTGTGCGTGAGCCGTCGATATAATGCAATTTGCCCTGCTCGTCGGCAAATCCGATTACGAATGTGTCAAGGTCGTCGAACGTGGGCTGCACCAACGGAAGCATTCCGCTGCTGCGAAGTTTCAGCACCACAGGAAAGCAATCTATCCCATTCTCACGCATAATACTCATTATCACGAAATTAATGACGGCGTTTGAGCCGCTGCCCTTTTTAATCTCATCGGCGACATCGTCGGATGCCAAACGGTATCTGCCATCCCATTTGATTTTCTTGGCCACAAATTCGGCTATCGCCTCTACCTTTTCAGACGTGCTTGCAAGTTTGTCAAATCCGGCGGCAGCTGTTTCCTCCCGATAAGGGTTGTCGATATCCATACCTTTATTGAAGCTGCGGCTGTTGAAAAACATATTGTCAACATCGTCCCATGTGTTGGCAAAATTCTTATAGGCCTGTCCCGGCATGGCATAGCCCGACATCTCGAATGTGAGCTGCGACGTGTATTCTCCTACATTGAAAATATATTTGTCATCTTTTATGGCCGGCAGATTACGCCCTTCCGCCTCAATGTTGGTGGCTTGGCACGACAAATGCTCCGTCCGCCCGCGGCTGATTGTCACAGGAATGCTCATCGATGTGGATTCCCGTTTTATGTCGAGATGCTCGTAGCCTTTAGTCGCTATGTTGAAAATAAAATATTCCGGAATAAGAAACTCGTAACGGCTGAAAAGCGTAGGTATGCCGCCCTGAAAATACCATGTGCGCGGATAGGCGATACGCTCCGAATAAATAGCATAACGGTATTCTATCACAGAACCTTTCTTGGCTGCCGGTATGGAAAATTTCACAGTCCAATAATCATCGTAGACGTTCTCGCGGAATATCATTTTCTTGTCGAGCTCAGTCTTTTTGATTTTGCCGTTCTCAAGATTATAAGACGCGGCTTTAATGCTTCTCACCTCCTCGTTGACGCCGGCCGACAATCCTGTATCGTAGTACGGAATTGTCACATCCGCATAGTCTATCCCGTCATCCTTAAGTATTTTTATACGTGTGACAAATTCGTAATCTATCGTGAAGCCGCTATTGTCGTTGTAGCGGAAACGCGCGTCGCCTGTATGGCACAGCACTACGGCGCTCGCGTCTTTGTCGGGTTCGTAAATGGTCATTTCCATCTCTTCCATCGTCGGCTTCCCGAACTTGGTATTGATTTCAAGTGCTTGGGCCGTAATCGCCGTGCATAAAATCGCGCTTGCAAAGGCCAACACTGTCTTGTAGCGTTTGTGCGTCATAGTTGTAATGGATTTATGTGGTTAAATTTTAATAAAAATATTAATTTTATCGATAAATAAAATCAAAAATGTACTGATTTAACAAATAATTAACATTATTTGGGCATTCCGGATTTAAATCAAAATTATTGAAGTGTTATACTGCCGCTTTTCCATTCTGAAATGTTCAGCGAAAACAATTATAATATTTTAGAAAAATGGCAACAATCAAAGTGAAATTCCGTGCCTCGACAGTAATCGGAAAGGAAGGCACATTGTTTTATCGGGTAACGCACAAACAATCTGTACGGCAAATCTCCACAGGCTGCAAAATTTATCCGGCGGAATGGAAAGCGGAAACTCTGTCAATCCCGACGGGCACAGACACCACCCGCCGCCGGCATTTGCTGAGGATAAAAGAGAAAATCGACAACGACACATCTTTTTTCAACCACACCATAGCAAAACTCGACTTGTCGGGCTGCCAATACACCGCCGACGAAGTGATAAAATCATTCTTCGAATACACCGACAGACAACAATTCATTGCTTTCGCCAGGCAGCTCATCAGCCAAATGCGCCGGATAGGAAAAGCCCGCACGGTAGAAACCTACACCTGCGCGGTCAACAGCTTCATCCGCTTTCTCAACGGAAAAGACGTGAATTTCGACGCCGTCGACCACAACCTGATATCAGAATACGAGCAATATTTGAGAAACACAGGTATATGCCCAAACTCATCATCGTTCTATATGCGCAATCTTCGCGCAATCTACAACAGAGCGGCGGAAAAAGGCCTGACCGCCCAACGCTACCCTTTCAAGCACGTATATACGGGAATCAGCAAGACAATAAAACGCGCCGTACCGATAACAACAATAAAAGAAATCCGGAATATGGATTTGCGCAATGACTCCAACGCGGATTATGCCCGCGATTTATTCATGTTCTCTTTCTACACACGGGGCATGTCGTTCATCGACATGGCTTTTCTGAAGAAACGCGATTTGCAAAACGGCTTTATCTCATACACACGCCAAAAAACAGGGAAACGGCTCACAATAAAATTAGAACGCCCAATGCAGGAAATAATCGACAAATACGACACGGGAACTACGCCCTACCTGCTTCCGATAATCCGCGACGCAGAGAAAGACGAGCGCAGACAATACAAAAGCGCGGCACATTTTGTCAACAGCAAACTAAAGAAGATAGGCATGACATTGGGACTACCCACTCCGCTGACAGCCTATGTGGCCCGACATGCGTGGGCAAGCATAGCAAAAAGCAAAAATGTGCCGGTATCCACAATAAGCGAGGCAATGGGACACGACTCCGAGAAGACTACACGCATCTACCTCGCCACTATCGACACAAGCGCAGTGGACGAAGCCAACAGAATGATTTTGGATGCTTTATAAAACACTGATACTAAAAAATTATACTTCTCTACATAAGAGAAGTATCCAATTTCCGCAAAGGTACGCAATTTATTTAATAATTGAACAATAAAGCGGCATAAAAATGACAATTTATTGTACCATTTGCTGTCCTCTGTTTGGCACATTGCAGGTATGATTTTAGTAACAGTTTGTGCCATAAATCATTAAGTTATGGATACTTCTCTTATGTAGAGAAGTATTTGACTGTACAAAATCACCGACACATCTCGGGAAGCGAATGTAAATATTTACTTGCATGGGAAGTTGGCAACGTGATGAGAAATGGGTGACTCCCCTAAATCCGAGCTCTATGGGGGGGGTAAATGTAACTGCATGATTTACAACAACATAAACAATCACGCAGGATTAGAAGATTTGCATGATTGCAACAATCCGGAAATGCGATGGTACGTGTTGCGCGATTTAAAGCGCACAAACGCGAAACTTCCGGCATACCGGCAATTGCAGGGCATGGACATCACAGTGTTTACGCCTCTGCGCTGGAGATTAACCACCCGGCAAGGAAAACTGATAAGGGAAGAAGTGCCTTTCATCTCCGATTTGCTTTTCTCTTACAGCACGCGTGCCGTGCTCGACCCGATAATCGAGAAAATCCCCACCCTGCAATACCGCTATATGAAAGGCGGAACATACTGCGAGCCGATGACAGTGCCCGCACGCGACATGGAACGGTTCATACGCGCGGTGGCCTGCACAAAGACACCGCAATATTATTTGCCGGGCGAGCTCACACCCGACATGTACGGGCGCAAAGTGCGCATCATCGGAGGCAGCATGAACGGATATGAGGGCCAACTGCTCGCAACCCGCGGGACACGCACAAAACGCATCATCATAGAGCTTCCCTCATGGCTTGTGGCCACAGTGGAAATCAATCCGGAATATTTGCAACTGATATGACCGCACCGTCGAACATCAAAACAGCGTCAGAAAAATCCGCGCCATCTGTCTATACGAATGACACGGACAGAGCCTTGTTTGACAGCATTCACCATGCTATAGTCGACCGGCAATTATTTCTCGACCCGCTCTTTTGCAGAGAAAAATACATAAAATTGGGATTGATAAACAAAAACAAAGTGGCGAGACTGATGCACAAATATGCCGGCAACAGCCTGAACGGATACATCAACGACCTGCGTCTGGACTACGCGGTGGAACTGATGCGCGGCAACCCTGACGCGCCAATCAAGGCAATAGCCATCGACGCGGGATTCAAAAGCCTGCGCACGTTCTACAGACTGTTCTCAGCAAAATACGGGGTAACGCCCTCTGTATTCATGACCGGATTATGAGGCTGCAAATAGCTGATTTGCAAATCGACTTGGACTATGATGGCAATGTAGCGGAAATATTGCCGAATTTAAAGCCGTTTATAACTCAAAATACAGACAACGACAAAAATTTAATATGCCGGATAGCCACGGGACGCGATAATCTGCCTGAGAATCCGGGCGAGCCGGTGTTGACAAGCGACACGGGCGACAAAATCATGCGATTGTGGCTGACACCCGACCATATCGGTTTCACACTCACAATCAACAGACAAACCGAATATCGCCTGACAGCCGATTACCATTGGACGGAAGTGCTTACCGACTGGACTTGCGACGGACCCGGCTCGCCGACAGCCCTCAACGATTTCATAATGCTGTCGTTTATCTACAGCTCCGCATTCCGCGGCACATTGCTAATCCACGCCTCGTGTGTGGCCAACGGCGCTGAAGGATGCGCATTCATCGGGCCATCGGGCATCGGAAAAAGCACACATTCCCGGCTATGGCAGCGATACATACCCGGCACCCGGCTGCTCAACGACGACCAACCCGCGCTGCGCCTCATGGCTGACGACAGCATATTTGTCTACGGCACCCCATGGAGCGGAAAGACACCGTGCCACCGCAACGACAAGGCAAGGCCCAAGGCACTGTTTTTTATGGAGCAGGCAGATACGAATCAGGCCATACGCATAAGCGAAACAGAGGCTTTCCGGCGGTTGACGGTTTCGACATCGCTAATCGGACGCGACACCACAAGTTTTGCAGCAATCAGCGGCACATTGGCCCGCATTGCGGGAACCGTCCCCGCCTTTCTGCTGAAAAACCGGCCGGAAAAAGAGGCGGCAATCCTAAGCCACAACATTTTTTGCTCACTATAGAAATATCCGACATGATAATAGCAGTTGACTTCGACGGAACCATCGTAGAGCACCGCTATCCGGAAATAGGGCCGGAAATTCCTTTCGCCATAGAAACATTGAAAATGCTTTCAGACGAGAGGCACCAGTTAATACTGTGGACCGTCAGAGAAGGACGGCAGCTCGACGAGGCCGTAGAGTTCTGCAAACGGCGCGGGCTGACATTCTATGCCGTCAACAGCAACTATCCAGAAGAAAATGCCGGGCACAGAGGGTTCTCACGCAAAGTGAAAGCCGACCTCTTTATCGACGACCGCAACTTGGGCGGACTGCCCGAATGGGGCATCATCTACAAAATGATTAAAAACAACATGACTTTTGAAGAAATCTACAGAGAACGCTTCCTGCAGAGGCCTGATTCCGGCACCCGCAAAGGACTGTTCTCCCACGCTTTTCAAAAGTTGTTCTAAAAAAATATCGTCATGAACCTGAAAAAAAGCATCATTCTCATGCTCTTGGCAACCATATTGCCGGGATGCGCGTCATACGACAAATCCATCTATCTGCGCGACGATGAAATTCTCGAAAAGGCGCAACAGCAGGCGCGGCTGTATGAATACCGCGTCATGCCTAAAGACGAGCTGACAATCATAGTCAGCACTTCCGACCCGGCCTCCTCCGTACCATTCTACCGGAAAATAGGACAAGGAAAAGACCAAGCGTCGACGACGCAAGGCATAGGCGACGCAAAACTGTTGAACTATTTGGTTGACAACAACGGGTATATCGATTATCCCGTATTGGGAAACCTTAAAGTAGAAGGGCTCACCGCCCGCGAGTGCGAGGCACTGATACGCGAGAAGCTGCAAGCATATCTCAGCGAGGTGCCTAACGTCACTGTACGGTCGGCCAATTATAAAATCAGCGTAATAGGCGAAGTGAGCAAACCGGGCACCTACAACGTCAACGACGAGCGGATCAACATTTTCCAAGCCCTCGCCCAAGCCGGCGACATGACATTGTTTGCCGACCGCGACGATGTGCATCTGCTCCGTGAGGACAGCACAGGAAAAAGGACTGTGGTACATCTCGATTTGACAGAGTCAGACATAGTGCTGTCGCCATACTACTACCTGCAACAAAACGACATTGTCTACGTGAAGCCCACCAAAGCGAGAGTTCGCTCCAACGCGTTAAGCAGCAACGGCTCCATCTGGATAAGCATATTGGGATTGATTACGACCATAACATCACTCATAGTGGTGGCTATCAAATAAAACACCGGCATCATGGCAATGAAAAAAGAACTGTACGACGATATTTTCACTCACAACAAAAAAAAGACCGACTATAAAGCAATTATATTTGAATACCTTATATATTGGCCGGTCATTTTAGTATGCCTGCTCGCGGCTATGGCAGGAGCCTACGCATATCTGCGCTACCAGACTCCCGTCTACAGCGTGCGCTCAACCGTGCTAATCAAGCAAGGCGACAAAGCGCGGACAAACTCGGCCTCGCAGCTCGGAGGTGTGGAGGACTTGGGAATGTTCTCATTGGCAAGCAATTTCGACAACGAGATAGAGATTTTGCAATCTTTCTCCCTGATAAAGAAAGTGGTGACAAAACTCAACCTCTACATCGACTATACAGAATACAACAAACTCGGATACGACTATCCCCTGTACAACAACACACCCGTAAAAGTATGGATGTCGCCGGAAGAGGCAGAGCAACTGCCATCTCAGCTGACAGTGGAATTGGACTGTGCGCCCGGCGGAATGGTCACCGCAACAGCATCCTACAACATTCAGAAAAAAGAATACGCCTCACGCAAAGTGTTCAAGCGGCTGCCCGCGGTATTCGTCACTCCGGTAGGCACACTCAGCCTTTCTGCTGACAGCCTCATAGCCTCACGGCAAAAATCGCCGCGCCACATACGTGCCGTCATATTGCCCCCGTCGGTAATGGCCGACAGCTATAAGGCCCGGCTCAACGCAAGCCCGACAAGCGAGTACACCTCGATTGTGCAGCTCATCGTCAACGACACCAATGTGCCTCGCGGAATAGATTTCCTCAACACCCTTGTGGAAATCTACAACAACGACGCGAACGACGACAAAAACCAAGTGGCTATACGCACAGCCGAATTTATCGACGAGCGCATAAAGGTAATCAACGAGGAGCTCGGCACGACAGAGAGCGAGATGGCCGACTACAAGCAAAGAGCCGGACTGACCGACCTCAGCACCGACGCGCAACTCGCCTTGCAAAGCAACTCCGAATACGACCAAAAACGCGCCGAAAACTCCAATCAGATGCGATTGGTGGGCTATCTGCGCGACTACATAGAAAACCCGGCAAACGACAACGAGGTGATACCGGCAAACGTAGGCCTGACCGACCCGGCCCTGACTAACATCATCAACCAATATAACGAGCTGATGGTTGAGCGCAAGCGGCTGCTCCGCACCTCGAAAGAAACAAGCCCGGCGGTAGTCAACCTCGACGCGGCCATCGCAGCCACGCGCAACACTGTGTTCACCACTGTGGAAAGCGTCGAGCAGGCCTTGCAGATAACCCGCGCCAATCTCGACCTTGAGGCGGGAAAATACCGCACACGAATCCGCAACACACCGCAACAGGAAAAAGCGCTGCGCGACATCAGCCGCCAACAGGAAATAAAGGCAAATCTCTACCTGATGCTACTGCAAAAGCGCGAGGAAAACGCCATAACCTTGGCGGCAAAAGCCAACAACGGGCGCATAGTGGAAGAACCCCGCGCAAGAAGCCTCGTCGCGCCCAACAGCCGCAATCTCTACACCGTCGCGTTCATGCTCGGCCTGCTTTTCCCGATAGGCTGCATCTGGCTTTTCAAATCTTTGCGCTTCAAGATTGAGGGGCGCAACGACGTGGAGCGCATCACCAACGTGCCCGTAATAGGCGACATCCCTATAATAAAAAACGATGACGGCAACATGATAGTGATAAAGGAGAACCGCAACGAGTTGGCGGAAGAAATATTCCGCAGCCTGCGCACCAACATACAGTATATGCTTCAGGAAGACCAAAAAGTGATACTGTTCACATCCACAGGCCCCAACGAAGGAAAAAGTTTCAATGCCGCCAATCTCGCCGCAAGTTTCGCCTTCATGGAGAAAGATACCGTAATCGTAGGGCTCGACATACGAAATCCGAGCCTTAACAAGATACCCGGCATCGGCAGCGACGGAAAAGGCATAACACAATACCTGTCGTCGCCAACATCGACCGACCTGCTTTCGCTCTGCCGGCAATCGGCGGCCTCGCCGCACCTGTTCATCCTGCCGTGCGGCACCATACCTCCCAACCCCACCGAGCTTGTGGCGCGCAAATCGCTGGAATCGGCAATCGACATATTGAAACAGCGTTTCGACTACATCATTCTCGACACCGCGCCGATAGGGATGGTGACCGACACACGCCTCGTAGCCCGTGTGGCCGACCTGTGCGTCTACGTATGCCGCACCGACTACACGCGCAAAAACGAGTTTGAGATAATCAACGATTTCGAGAACGACGAGAAACTGCCCAACTTCTGCGTGCTAATCAACGGCATCGACATGGACAAGCGCAAAAACGGCTACTACTACGGCTACGGGAAATACGGCAAGTACGGAAAATACGGCAAAAAATACAAATACGGTTACGGCTACGGCAAGTACAAAAATGCCGATTGACACACCACAGAAACCCGACATATTGTGTTAGAAAACAATAAACGGATAATCAAAAACACTCTATTCTTATACGTAAGAATGTTTTTTATGATGCTGGTGAGTTTCTACACAAGCCGCATCGTATTAAACGTATTAGGAGTTGTCGACTACGGAGTATATAATGTTGTGGGCGGAATTGTCGGAATATTGTCCGCCCTCACAACATCAATGGCAATCTCAACACAACGGTGGCTGACAATCGCGCTCGGAAAAGGAGATGAGCATTTCTTGAGAAAGACGTTTTCCGTAGGGTTGGCCACGCAAGGCATCCTGTCGGCCATACTGCTAATCTTAATGGAAAGCGTGGGACTGTGGTATTTGTACCAATATGCCGTCATTCCCGAAGAGCGGATGGGAGCGGCTTTTTGGGTGTTCCAAATATCAGTGGCCACCTCAGCGATAACAGTGTTGAGCGTCCCTTTCCACGGCGTAATATTGGCACACGAGAAAATGGATGTATACGCTCTTTTCTCGATAATCGACATATTGTCAAAACTTGCGATATGCTTTATTCTTCCGGCAATCCACGCCGACAAGCTGACAGCCTACGGGCTGTTGCTGTTCGCCGCTTTCGTGGTTTATACAGCCTGCATGTGGACATATTGCCGCCGCAAGTTCAGCGAAGTGAGATTCCAACCGCTATTCGACAAAGCGATGATGAAATCCATTGGCAAACTCGCGTTTTGGAACATGACCGGAAAAATCGTGTTCGCAAGCTATTCGCAAGGACTGATATTGCTGATAAACGCCTTTTTCGGACCTGCGGTAAACGCGGCTTCCGCCATTTCCAGCCAAGCCACCAACATTCTGAACCAGTTCGGGCACAACATTCAAATATCCGCAAATCCGCAAATCACAAAAAACTACGCAAGCGGCAATTATCAGGAAATGCAGAAATTAGTGTTCCGAAGCATCAAGTTCTCATATTATTTGATGCTGCTTATCGCTGTCCCCCTATTCTACGAGGCGGAAATTCTTCTGCGTTTTTGGCTTGGCTACGTGCCCGAGCACGCTGTGCTGTTCACGCAGTTGGCAGTTTTTTGGACACTGACAGCGTCAATCAGCAATCCGCTGAACACAACCGCCGTAGCCAACGGAAACATGAGGAATTATCAATTAGCCGTCAACAGCGTGATGATTCTCATACTACCCGTGTCTTTTATAATCTATAAAAACGGATGCATACCGGAATCGTCGAGCGTTGTCTTTATAATTTTTTCTTTCATCTCCTCGCTTGTCGGGGCATGGATACTGCAAAAACAGAAGCAAATAGCATTCAAGAGATTTATCGCGGAAGTGATTCTCACCATAATAAAAGTATCCGTGCCGGCATTCTTGCTGCCAATCATCGTAAGCGTCTATATGCCGGAATGTTGGGAGAGATTGGTCGCGATTACGGCATTCTCCGCCATAACCACGACCGCCTCAATCTATTTCATAGGATTAAATAAAGACGAAAGATTATTCACCCAAACTTTCGCGGCCAACAAATTAACGGGATTAAGAAACAAATGGAAAAAGTAATCGCAGGCAAAAATCTGAGCGACGCGTTCTACATAGTCAAGGCATTAGGAATAATAATGATGGTGATTACCCATACCGACTCGCCATTTTACAATTTCCCGTACCTTTTTATCATGCCCTTGTTTTTCATTGTTTCCGGGTTCTTTTTCAAACCGGCATACGTCGACAACAAGAAGCAATTCATAATAAAGAGGATAAAACGCCTGTATCTGACTTTCCTGTTTTGGAACATACTGTTTTTGATATTCCATAATTGCCTGTACACAATAGGACTGAACTCAACAGAATATTCTGTAGCCGACTATCTGCGGCACGGAATAAAAATAGCGCTGTTCACCCGGATGGAGCCGCTGCTGCATCCGCTGTGGTTCTTGAAAAGCCTGTTTTTCGGCTCCTTAATCGTATTGGCCGTTTTATGGCTGCAAAAGAGATGTCGCCTGAAAAACGCAGTAGTAAGCGCCGTGTTTTTCGCGCTTCTTTGCGCCGGTTTCCTGATAAAGAAATCCTATGGGGCTTTCACCTACGATATTCATCGAGAGCTGATTGTGCCGTCCGTAATCTATTTGGGCATCATTTTCAGCAGGTATAAGTCAAAACTGTTAAGGCCAAATATCACAGCCGCCATAATTTGTTTTTGCGTAATATTGCTATGCAGCCGATATTTCACATTCGAATTAATAGCTGCCGAGATAGTCGACCCGATAGTGTTTATAGTCTTGGCGTCGGCAGGATTTTACATGGGTTACTGCGTCTCACTCTACATGCTGAGATGTGGAAAACTCGCCAACGTGTTTGTCTACATAGGCAAACACACAATGACAATCTTGATACTCCACCTGATTTCGTTCAAGATTCTTTCTTTGATATTGCTGCATTGTTTCGGTGTCCCACATGACGCCATACGACTTGACTATCCGATCGGCAACGGCCTATATGAATACGGTTGGATTGGATACTCGGCAGTTGGTGTGTCACTGCCGCTACTCTGTTCTCTCATTTTGGAAAAAAGCCGCGTGTTCATAACCCGCATATTCCAATAATCGGCATGGAAAAAGAGGCTGAATACAGATTATGCAACATAGCAATTTGGATTTTCTTTTTCCTCCTCATTTTTGAGGGGGCATTCAGAAAATGGATATTGCCGTCGTTATCCGACGTTTTTCTGATAATACGTGACCCTCTTGCCATATTCGTGGTGTTCATGGCATGCAAGCATTGCGGGCTTGCGCGCAACAAATTTGTGATAACGGCATGGGCAATAGCCCTCATCACAACCATAACCGCGCTGTTATTCGGACACCAAAACCTGTTTATCGCGCTCTACGGGGCAAGAATATGGGTTTACTACATACCTCTCATCTTTGCCATACCTCACTTTCTGTTGGCAAAAGATGTGGTTCTGATGTTCAAATCCACCCTGCCGGTTACAGTCGGAATGGCAGTACTGCTTTGCCTGCAATATTTCACTCCGCAAACCTCAATCTTCAACATCGGCGTAGGAGGAGCAGGCGCATCCGGATTTGCCGGCGTTGGCAAATATTTCCGCCCGTCGGGCACATTCTCTTTCACCGAAGGAGTAGCTTTATTCATGATGTGGGCCGGATGCTGCCTCATTATATACTACATAATCAACAGCAAATACAAAAATCTGAAACTCCACGCGAGCGTCATAACACTATTGGCGGCCACAACAGGCTTTATAGTCTGCATCCCTGTGTCGCTCTCACGCGCCGTAGTGACAGAGGCGGCTGTGCTGTTGATATGGGCAATAATCGTATTGGCGCTTAACCGGCAGATAAAAAAAGACTTCCTGAAAATAGGAGTGGCACTGATAATAATAATCCCACCGCTAATGCAAAGCGGCATCATGCGCACCGCGACAAGCAACATGCAGATGCGGTTTGAGAGCGCGGCCAACGCTGAAGGCGACTTCATCAGGGAAAGTATCGTGGACCGCGGCATAAAATATGTGTTCGCCGAACTGCTCGACAATGAAAATATACCCTTTTTCTATGGCAGCGGAATAGGCATGAGCACCAACGTAGCGGCAACCTTATTGACAGGGAAAAAAGATTTTCTCACAAGAGAGGGCGGCTCCGACTTGATAGAAAACGGATATTTGGTCGGCAGCATAATGTTTCTGACGAAATGGGCCATACTGATATACATTCTGGCAAAATGCTACAAAGCCCGGAAAAGCAGCATCGTGCCTTTGCTGTTCTGCATATTCTGCATAATCGCCCGTCCCGGCACCGGGCAGACACCAACAGCCGTGGGGTTCAACAATTTCGGAGCCGCAATAGCTCTCACATTGGCACTACGTTCCAAAGCCGACATCATCCGCAAAGAAAAAACAGAATGATTGACATAGTATTCGCCACCGACAACAATTTCTGTCCGCACGTTGCGGTTGCCATCACATCACTTTTACACAACAACAAAAATGAATCGATAACAATCCATCTATTCACTATCGATGTGAGCAATGACAACCTCAGCAAGCTAAAATCAATGGCGGAGCCTTTCGAGAACGCGCAAATATCCACATATCAGGTCACTAAAGACTTATTCGCCAAATTTCCAAATCCCGGCATTTATTCTTTGGCTTGCTATTTAAGGATACTGACGCCGGAGTTGCTGCCCAAGTCCGACAAAGCGCTGTACTTGGATTGCGATTTGATTGTCAACGGCTCCATAAAGGAACTATGGGATACAGATATCGATGGCTATTCATGTGCCGCCGGCCACGACGCCATTTATTCCTACGAGGCCACAAAAAGCTATCTCGGATACGACTACCACAAAGAGGGCTATGCCAACAGCGGCGTGTTGCTGATGAACCTTGATTATTGGAGAAAGCATGGCACACAGAAAAAACTTGTCGATTTTCTCAACACACACCACGTGAAATTCCCCGATCAGGACGCCATAAACATAATATTGCACGGAACCATAAAATTCCTGCATCCGAAATGGAATTGCCACACCGGTTATTTCGCGTTTCCGCCGTTGGTGATACCGGAACAAAGAAAATACATAAAGAAGCTGTGGAAAGGTGCCGTCATCACGCACTTCACCGGCAAAGTGAAGCCGTGGCACAAAGAATGTGTCAATCCATACAAAAAATATTATTTGAAATACAAAAAGATGACGTGCTGGAACAACTTGCCACTGAACGGAATAGAAAGCAGCAGCTACAAACGGATAAAAATCATCGCGCTGCGGCATTTGAAAAACTTGGTGGCAAAAACAGTGTCATTCACCTATTAAGCAAATACACGCCCAAACACCACAATGAAAATCAATGTAGCATCATTCGGCGGACGCTCCCATCTGCTCGACATAGCAAGAGAGCTTGCGGCACAAGGCAACGACGTGAAATTCTATTCATACACCCCGACTTTCTATGCCAAAAAGTTCAAACTGCAGCCGAAAAACAACAGCATGTTTTGGATTCTCGCCTTGCCATACACGGCAATAGCAAGGATTTTCGGCCACACAAAAGAGCTCCGCTATTGGTACAGAAGGATTTACGACTACATATTGGCGCTCTACATGCGCAAATGCGACGTGTTCATCGGGCAAGCCCCAATGACTTTGATAAGCGGACGCGTGGCAAAAAAGAGAGGAGCGAAAGTAATAATTGAAAGCGGGCTAAGCCACATTACGGAGTACAACGGCTATCTGCAAAAATACAACATAGCAAGAAAAAACACCATTGGCACAAAACGCTATCTGAAATGCTACGAAATTGCCAACCGCATCACCGTAGCGTCATATTTCGTGAAAGACGGATTCACAAAGCACGGTATCGCCGACAGCAAACTGTTCGTCAATCCGTATGGCGTCGACATACGGGCATTCGCCCCGACCGAACTGTCGGAAAAGCATTATGACGCCATAGTGGTAGGCCAATGGAGCAAAAGGAAAGGCAGCGATATAGTTGCCGAAACCGCGCGCAGAATGGGGTTGAGCATACTCCATGTTGGCAATATCGCCGACTTGGAGTTTCCAAAAGATTCCAATTTCACACATGTAGAGCCGGTTTTGGAATCCGAATTAGCCGGCTACTACCGGCAGGCAAGAATATTCCTTTTTCCCTCCTACGAGGACGGATTCGGGCTCGTGCTGATTCAGGCAATGGTCTGCGGCCTTCCAATAGTCTGCAGCAAAAACACCGGAGGCCCCACACTGCGCGGCATGATAAGCGATAAAAAATGGATTATAGAGATGGAAAACATCGACTCCCCGTCGTTGGAATCCGGCATAAAAAAAGCCTTGCAGTTGGCCGACACCCAAAAAGGGAAACGACGCTACACCACCGACAACGACCTGAAGCAGTTGTCGTGGGCAGAATACGGCAAGCGATACAATGATTTTCTTCTAACAGTCAGATGATTTCGATTAACGACAAGACCGACTGCTGCGGATGCTTCGCGTGCATGAATATTTGTCCGAAGAACTGTATTTCCATGCTCCCGGGCAAAGAGGGGTTTCTGTACCCGTCGGTAAACATGCAAGAATGTGTAGATTGCGGACTGTGCGAGAAACGTTGCCCGATGCTTGACCCGCAGCACCGTGCACGCACACCCATCTGTATTTATGGCTGCCGCAACGCCGACAGCGAAAGTTTGGCAGCCGCCTCGTCAGGCGGAATGTTCGAGCTGTTGGCAGATGCCGTATTGTCAGACAACGGGATAGTGTTCGGAGCAGGATTTGACAAAGACAACAATGTAGTCCACAAACACATAGAGAAAACAGGCGACATCGACACATTAAGAAGAAGCAAATACGTGCAATCCGCCATAGGAGCCACATACAGGCAAACCGGAGAATTTCTGAAAGCCGGCAGAAAGGTGCTGTTTGTCGGCACACCGTGCCAAATAGCGGGCCTTCGCTCTTTTCTCGGCAAAGACTTTCAGAATCTGATTGCAGTGGATTTCGTATGCCACGGAGTTCCAAGCCCGGCTGTCTGGCAAAAATATCTTGCAACTATCTCGGACAACAATCATATAAAAATAAAAGACATAAATTTCCGCAACAAGGAAAACGGGTGGATTAGCATCAGATTTTGTTACCACAAAGAATACCCCGACGGGAAAGCGGCAAACGTCACAGAAAGCAGATATGCCAACCCTTTCGTCAGAGGTTTTCTCTATGATTTATATCTGCGCCCATCGTGCCATGAATGCAAATTCAAGCATTTCAGCTCAGGCTCCGACCTGACCCTTTCAGACTTTTGGGGCGTATGGACAAACCATCCGGAATGGAATGACGACAAAGGGGCAAGCTGCATCGCGGTAAACACAGAGAAAGGAGCCGCTTTCCTCAAATCGATAGACACAACAAAATACGAAAGGACCTGCCTTTCGTTCAAACAGGCTTATGTGGATTATAACAATTACGCGCTTAAAAGTGCGTCATACAATCCGAAGCGTGAGCTGTTTTTCAGGGAGCTTTACGATGACAAGCCCCTCATACCTTTAATCATGAGGCTGACGAAAAAGCCATTTAAGCAAAAAATAAAAGACAGCATATCAGTCGTGGCACACAAACTGAAACTGCATCAACTGATGCACTCATACAGGATTTTACGCTAAGATGAAAAAATTAAGAATCGGAGTGATGACACTGTGGAACAGCAGTGACAATTACGGCCAAATCATACAAGGCTACGCCTTGCAGAGATATTTGGAGCAACAACACTGCGACGCGTTCATAATACGGTTCAGCAGTCTGCTGTCGCGCGTCAAAGAGCTGTTGCTGCTCATAGCTGCCGGACGGCTGCCGGTTTATCTCAGTAGCCGGAAAAAACGCCGCTTTAAAGAATTTAAATCGCGCATCAAATACTCCGGCAAGTTCTATCATTCATACAGCCGGCTGAGAAACCGTCCGCCGGAGGCCGACCTGCTCATCGCCGGCAGCGACCAAGTGTGGAATTACATGCGCAACACTTCGAGAAGAAACGCGTATCTGCTGAGATTCAGCGACAACGTAAAAAAAATATCCTATGCGGCAAGTTTCGGACGCGACCGCCTAAACGGTAATGAGATTGAGGATTTCACCAATGCCCTCTCAAAATTCTCGGCTGTCACAGTACGCGAGAAATCCGGTGCCGACATCTGCTCACGGCTAAACATAAAATCACGGCTTGTTGCCGACCCTGTCGCACTGATAGATGCCGGCGAATGGAGAGAAATAGAGTCCGCGGCAGTGTTTCCGGCCAACGGAAAGAAAAACATATTCATTTATGTGCTGTCGGAGAATTGCAATGAACTGACGGAATTAATGACGGCTTTAAAAGAGAAATACAACGTTGTCTACACCAATCCCAACGGAAATGGGCTGAAATCGGACCGCACTCCCTCCATTCCGGAATGGATAGGGCTTATCGACAAAAGCGACGTGGTCATAACCGACTCTTATCATTCCACTCTGCTGTCCATAATTCTCAAAACGCAGTTTGTAACCATCTCCCGGAAAAACGGCAAGAGAATGAACAACCGTTTCCTGACCTTATTCGACATCACAGGCTTGGGAAACCGGTATGTGGAAATGGAAGAAACCGGAAAAATACTCGCTCTAACCGATTCCTTCCAAGAAATAGCCTACTCCGATGATTTTATCAAACTCATCAACGACAGCAAAGCATTTTTGGCCGAGATACTGACCCAAACATCTACGGAGATATGAAAGTGGTGCATTTTGTGACGGCTATCGACCGCTCGCTGGGCGGAGTGTCGATGTATATGCAGTTGCTGACCAAAGAATTAGGAAAATTGGTCGACCTGACTGTAGTGACATGGCACACAAAAAATCCGCTCCATTTGGAGAATTGCAAAGTGGTGTTCATCCCTCTTTACTTGTCGCAATCGCACAAATACCTGCGCCAATGGCGAAATCTTCTTGACGGGCTCAAGCCCGACATCGTACACATCAACGGCATTTGGATGTACCAGACTTGGCAATTTCAGCGGGAGGCGATAAAACGACAAATCCCGACATTCATCACCCCGCACGGGATGCTTGAGCCATGGATTCTCCACAGAAATTATCACAAGAAACGGCTTGCAATGCTTCTCTACCAACGAAAATCTTTGCAAAAGGCGCGCAAACTAATCTCCACCGCTGAAAGCGAGAGGCAAAACATACTGCGGTTGGGCATCAACAACAATATAGCTATGATCCCCAACGGCATCGACATCTCGACTATAGCGATGAAGACCGATTGGAGCGTCAAGAAGAGGATTCTGTACCTTTCGCGGCTGCACCAGAAAAAAGGAGTTGAATTGCTGTTGGACGCTTTACACCGGCTGCACTGCAACTTGGACGGCCACAAAGTGACAATCGCCGGCGACGGCGAGCCTGAGTATATCGCGTCGCTTAAAGCGCGCGTCGCCGAATTGGGATTAGAGAATATCGTGGAATTCACCGGCGCCGTCTATGGCGACAAAAAATGGGAATTATTCCGGCAAAGCGACTTTTTCGTGCTCCCCACATACGGCGAGAATTTCGGATATGTCGTTGCCGAAGCGTTGGCCTGCGGCACACCTGTCATAACAACGCGCGACACCCCTTGGGAAGATTTGGAAACCGCGCATTGCGGAGCATGGATTGAAAGAGACCTCTCCGAGCTGACCGACTCGATTCTGCGCTTCACCAAGCTCAATCCCTGCCAACTGAGAGAGATGGGAGAAAACGGACGGATGCTGATAGAGCGGAAATATTCGGCAAAAGCAATGGCCGAACAACTGTACAAACAATATACCGGCACACTATGAGCAAAAACTTCAGCTACTATCTGCGCACATTGCACGAGATGGCCGGCACTTTGGCAAAAGAGAAACATAAGACGGCTTTGTTCTACTACACCGACTTCCTGCTGTTCTATTTAAGGACAGGAGGGACAATGAAGCACTACAAAGCAGGCCAAATTTACGATTTGCGCCTTTTTGAGAGCGGAAGAGTGCTGTCATACAAGCGTTGGGAAAAAGTTGTCAGAACATTCAACGACCCGAAATATATCTGCCATTTCGACAACAAACCGCTGTTCAACACAACATTCAAGCCCTACATAAAAAGGAAATGGCTGTATCTGAAAGATTCCACTTATGAGGAATTTGCCGGTTTCTGCTCGGCAATCGGCGAAATAATCGTCAAGCCGACAAACGATTGGCAAGGCAACGGCATCAGAAAATTGCCTGTCACCGTCCAATTCATTTCAGAAGAGAATTACAATCGGCTGAAAGCCGGCAATGTACTGATAGAAGAAGTAATCAAACAGCACCCCAAGATGCGATTTGAGAACAAATCGGTCAACACCATAAGGGTAGTCACACTGCTGGACAAGAAAGGCCGTGCAAAGATTCTCACCACAGTGCTGAGAATCGGCTCCGGCGATTCCATTGTCGACAATTTCTGCGCCGGAGGCACATTTTTTCCGATAGATCCCGAGTACGGATATGTCAAGGGACGGGGCATGAACCACAACTACCAACGAACCGCGTTTGCCAACGGCAAACTCATGCCCGGTTTTCAAGTGCCTTTTTGGAATGACATAACCGACACGGTGCGAAAGGCCGCGACAACAGTCCCGCAATGCCGGTTCATAGGTTGGGATGTGGCAGTCCGCGAGGACGGCATCGAGCTGATAGAAGGCAACCACAATCCCGACTACGAGTTCATGGAAATGGTGGGAGAACACTGCAATTACTACGAAATTATGAAAGAAAAATAGGAAATGGGAGCCATAAAAGATTTTGCATTCTGGTCTAAAAACACACTGTTGCGCCACAAAGCGACAGAAGAATACAAACGCAGCCTGCGGCAACTGAAACTCGGCAAAGAGGAATTGGCTGAACTTAATTTCGCGAAACGCAAAGCCATAGTGGAACATGCCTACAACCACAGCCTGTTCTATCACGGCTACTACGACGCAGAAGGCTTCCACCCCTCACAGCTGCGCCAACCCGCCGATTGGGAGAAGGTGCCGGTCGTTGAAAAAGAGATGATACGCAAAAACTCCGACCGCATACTCACCGCCGACATCAGCTTGATGAGAGCCAACACCACAAGCGGAAGCACAGGAGAGCCGTTGGTTTGTTATCACGACTCACGGTTCAATCAGGAGATTTTGGAATGGAGAATGCTGAAATTGTGGAATGTGTCACCGGCCTGCAACATGGCAAAAATCTGGAGAATACCGGATAGTTGGCTATCGCCGGCAAACAAGCTGAAAAACAAAATAATCTGGTTTCCGACCAAAAGAATCCAGATGGAAGCCACAGGCATCACTCCACACGACATAATAGATTTCATCAGGCGTTTCAACCGCACGGGAGGAATAATCAACGGATACGCAGGCAGCATCGCGGAAATGTCGCGCCATATCGTATCCGGCAATATGCGTGTCACCACTCCCAAGCTCATAATTGCCTTTGCGTCGCCTCTCTCGGCGACAGACCGCCAAATAATCGGCCGGGCATTCGGCACAGACGCCATATTGGACCTCTACTGCTGCAACGAGGTCAGCTTTATAGCGTTCAGTTGTCACAGTTCTGCCGACCTGCATATAAATTGGGACTACAGGCACATCGACATTGCCGACGGCAACAAGCTCATCACAGAGGAAGGCCGCATTGGAGATGTGCTGCTGACCGATTTGACAAATTTCGGTTTTCCGATAATCAAATACCGGGTGGGCGACAAATCATGTCTTGTCGGAGGCGATTGCAGTTGCGGATGCCGCCTGCCGCGCATGTCGCCTGTCAAAGGACGCATCACCGACAATCTCATCACTCCCGGCGGTGGATTTGTTTCAGGAGAATGGCTGACAACGATATTCGATGATTGCCCGAACGCGATAACAAGTTTTCAGATAAGGCAGAAAAAAGATTTCAGCGTGGAACTTTTAGTGGTGCCAAACAATAACCACACCGACAGCGACAAAGAGATAAACGCCGTGGCCGACAATTTGCGGAACAAGACATCTTTGCCCGTAAAATTGGTGGAAACAACCGACATACCATCCGACAGAGGCAAACACAGGTACATAATCAGCGAATTTAGAAACTGACATGAGCCAATTATGGTTTGAGCGGAACGCCGCCACACAGAACATGAGCGTCCGCGAAAAAATAAAGCTGCAAATCTGGAGGTGTGCCGACAGTTTGCTTTTCAAGACAAGCCCCAACCCTCTTTCCTGCTGGAGGGTATTCCTGCTCCGGCTGTTCGGCGCAAAAATCGGAAAAGGGTGCTATATATCGCCAAAGGCAAGAATCTACATGCCTTGGAATCTCACAATGGGCAACATCTCATCTGTCGACGACTATGTTTTCATCAAAAATTCCGACAAGGTCACCATAGGCGACTATGTGAGCATCTCGAATTTCGTGCACATTTACACCGGCGGACATAACGTAAGACAAAGAAATTTCGCGTCAGAGCGCGAGCCTGTAACAATCGCCAACGGGGCGTTCATCGGTGCGGACTCCTACATCGGCAAAGGCGTGACCATCGGGCAAATGGCTGTGATAGGCGCGAGAAGCGTGGTTCTAAAAGACGTGCCGGAAAACGTGATTGCTTTCGGCTCGCCGTGTCAGGTGAAAGGAGAACGCATACCAAAAGAAGAATATAACAAATACCGCTACAACTACATCGACTGAAGAAATGGACGGATTCACATCGCCCTACACCACAGGCAACCGCGTAAGGCGAATGATATGGACAATATGCTGGAACACGCTTGCGCGGCCATTTCCGAAAAGCACTCTCATGGCATGGAAACGGCTGCTGCTCCGCATGTTCGGGGCAAAAATAGCCGATACAGCGTATGTCTACGCCACAGCAAAGGTGTTCATGCCGTGGCATTTGGAAATGAAAGAGCACTCCTGCCTCGCATCGGGAGTAGATTGCTACAACGCGGCTCCCGTGACAATCGGAGAGAACGCCACAGTGTCACAACGGTGCTATCTGTGTACCGCCTCCCACGACATCGCCTCGGCCGACCACCGGCAGACGGAGCAGCCTATCACAATCGGCGACCGTGCATGGGTGGCCGCGGAAGCGTTCATCGGGCCGGGCGTAAGCATAGGCGACGGGGCTGTGATAGGCGCGCGAGCGGTAGTGGTGCGCGACGTTGAGCCATGGACCGTTGTCGGCGGCAATCCCGCCAAATTTCTGAAGAAAAGAATAATAAATCACTGACATACAATGCTTGACATTTCTGTAGTAATACTCACCTACAACGAGGAGATACACATACGCCGTTGTATTGAAAACGCACGGAAATTCGCAAAGAAAATCTATGTGGTCGACTCCTATTCCACCGACACCACCGTGGCGACAGCCCGTTCGCTGGGAGCGGAAGTCTATCAAAACAAATGGGAGAACTATTCAAGGCAATTTAATTGGGCTTTGTGCAACCTGCCGATAACAACCGAATGGATATGGCGGATGGATGCCGACGAATATCTGTCAGACGAGCTCGTCGACGAGCTGCACCGCCGCCTGCCTTCTGCCAGCTCCGGCACAGGAGGCTTCACCGCCCCATGCCTGCGGATATTCATGGGACGGTACATACACCACGGAATAATCCCTTTGATATTGCTGCGGCTGTTCCGCACCGGACACGCCGCCTGCGAAAACCGCTTCATGGACGAGCACATTGAGGTGACAGAGGGAAGCGTAGAAGAGCTGAAATCGCCATTCTACGACGACAATCTCAACGGCCTCACATGGTGGACGGCAAAACACAACGGCTACGCCACGCGCGAGGCTCTCGACCTGCTGTTAACCGAATACGGAATGCACGACAACAGCCTGACGAAATCCGGCCGGCACACCGCCGCCGTAAGACAAAAGAAATTGAAATACGTGAAGCTGCCGCTGTTCTGGCGCGCTTTCGCCTTTTTCGTCTACCGCTATTTCTTCCGGTTGGGATTTCTCGACGGAAAAGAAGGCTTTCTGTGGCACTTTCTGCAAGGATGGTGGTACCGCACATTGGCCGACGCGAAAGTGTATGAGATAAAAAAACAATACAGCTTCGACAGCGACAAAATCAGAAAATATCTCGAAACGATTTGCATAAAATAGACAATGAAAGTTTCAATAATCACATCGTGCTACAACCGTGAGGCGACTATCGGACAAGCCATCGAGAGCGTATTAAGCCAAAGCTATCCCGACATTGAGTACATAGTGGTCGACGGGGCGAGCAAAGACAATTCATTAAGAATAATAAATTCTTACCGGAAAAATATAGCAAAAATCATATCAGAGCCCGACAAAGGCATGTATGAGGCGATAAACAAAGGGATAAAGGCGGCTACCGGCGAAATCATCGGGCTGCTGCATTCCGACGATTTTTTCCTCAGCGACCATATCATTTCCGACATTGTCAGCGTGTTTAAAAGCACGAAGGCAAACCTCGTCTACGGCAACGGCCTGTATGTCGACGCCGCACAAACCGACAAAGTGATAAGAGATTGGATAAGCGGAAATTACAGGCGTTGGAAAGTAAGATTGGGCTGGCTGCCGCTTCATCCCACCGTATATGTCAGGCGCAACGTGATAGAGCAATGCGGACTATACGACGAAACATATAAAATAGCAGCCGACTCGGATTTTCTCGTCAGATGCCTCTACGAAACAAACCTGCACGTGGAATATCTTGACAAATACATAGTGAAGATGCGGATGGGAGGGCTTTCCACATCAACCAACAAAAAAATACAAATGTGGAAAGAGGACATCAGAATGTACCGCAAGCACGGTTTTATGGGTGTACCCGAGAAACTAATGAAAATGGGGTGGAAAGTGCCGCAATACATCGACGCTCGTTTCAGAAAAAGATTTCCAAATGGCTGATATCGAAAGTTTGCTGTTCTACTTCATTCGCAAAGGGCTGTGGAAAACCGACGAGGCATACACAGGCCCGGCCATTCCACGCGAGAAATGGATACGCCTGTTCGAGTTGGCAAGGGAGCAAGCCGTCACCGGATTGCTGATTGACGGCATATCGCGGACAACCATGCGACCCGACAGCGATATATGGGACAAATGGATAGCGCATTTGCTGCATATAGAGCAGACAAACAAGGCAATATCAAAATACGGGCTGCAATGGCAGGAAAGCCTGAAAGAAAACGGAATAAGCTCAAAAATATTCAAAGGCAGCTCTGTGGCGACGTGGTATCCGGAACCGCTGCACCGCAGCTACGGAGATATCGACATGGTGATAACTTCCGGCTATGACAGACTGGTAAAACTCCTGCGCTCAAAAGGCATTCCCTACAAACAGGATTCCGACGGGCTGACAATCAGCGATGGCAAATGGCTGTCGATAGAATTTCATCCGCGCATGGAATATGTCTACAACCCGTTTGCCAACAAACGCCTCCAACGCCTATGCGGAGACCCGGAATACAGCGACAGCAACGAGCTGTACTTCGCATGCCTGATAACGCATCTGCAACGGCATTTCCTCTCCTACGGTATCGGGCTGAAAGCCGTATGCGACTTGGCTGCGATGCTGTATTTCGCGGAATTGGACCGGCAAAAGGCAGCACGCATATTGAAGCACATAGGTATCGGATATTTCAGCCGCCTTCTGTTCGGATTTATAGATCTGCATATAGGGGTGGCAACCGACTATCCGCTACTGCCGATACGCTCGGGCAGAAACTTCGGGCTGCTGCGCGATGTGATACTCGGCAACGGCTACCGGCTGAAGACCGACCGCATGGAGGCGACAAGCCGCATCCGCCCGGCGTTTTTCCGGATATTGAGCAACTCGTTGTTCTGGACAAGGCGCGAGTTGAGATTATACCCCGTGTCGCCGTCAGAAACATTATGCTTTTTGGGACACATGGCAAAACGGCGTGTCAAGACAATATTCAACAGAAACAAAAATATTTAATTACTAATTATATTTTATCAACATGAAAAAGTCAGTATTTTGGATGTGGATACTGTCGGCATTATGCGCCGGCAGCGCCTATGCACAGGAAACGACAGTGGTTTCAGATACCATTATCGGTGAAACGGAAATTTTGCCGCAGCCTACCGACGATAAATACCGTGTTGTTACCAATCGTTTTTGGGATAACTGGTTCGTGCTCGGCGACATTGGCGGCCACGCTTTCGTTGGCGACTACGGAAGCACGGGAAAATTCAAAGGGCTGCTGTCGCCCGACTTCAATGTGGGTGTCGGCAAATGGTTCACTCCGGGCATAGGTATGAAAGTGCAGTTTGGAATGTCGAACTCAAGAGGCTACACCCAAGAGCCGACGCACTTTCTCGACGGAGAGCAGATAACCAACGGCGACGGAGAGGCTTATTGGGAAACGAAAAACAAATGGTGGGATTTGAACGTCAACGCGATGTTCAACCTGTCGCGACTGTTCTGCGGCTACGAAGGCCGCGAATCCGACAAGCTGATGAACCAGTTCATAGCGTCGGTAGGACTCGGAGCCGTACACCACAGAGGCATAGAGGCCAAGCGCAACGAGTGGAGCGGACATTTCGAGATACAGTACAGCCGCTTCTTCAACGCAGCAAAACGCGTGTCGTTGGACGTAAAAGCGCGTGCCGTGGCATACCAGACGAATTTCGACGGGGTGGATTTCAAAAGCAACGGAGAGCGAAGCACATGGTTCGACTCCAACATCGGCCTCAGCGTCGGTGTGACATACTACTTCAAAGACCGTCATTGGGACAGATGCCAACCTTGCGGACAACCGACATACTATATCAACAACACTTATATCACTCCGGCAGAGGAATGTCCGGAATACGGTACAATGGTGTTCTACGTGTTCTTCCCCAACAACTATTCCGGTCGTGATGACGCTCCGGTAGTAGCCGACGCCCCAGTCAACGCCATAGATTACTTGGCATCAGGTATCTTCACCCAAAAGAAATTCGATGACACCGACGCTGTAGCGTCACGGTTGGAAACAGGCTCAAAACTCTCATCGCTCAGCACATCCGACATACCAACAGAGGAAGCCGGCGAGGCTGCCGTGATTGAAGGTGTGGCACGCGGTTATGAGATGTCGGACGCGCCTATCTCGCTAAGCATGGACGAGAACAGCATGGAATCGTTCAAGGACAAGACAGGCTACTACTATGCGCCGATGTACAACAAACGGAACACATGGTACTATCGCGTGGACAAGGAAACAATATCGCAAAAATTGCTGTCGGACGACAACTACATGGAGAAAAACTCCTACAGCCTCAACGCGCACGACGGTTTGGACATAGTAAAGAAAAACATGAATCTGCCTGACGACACCGAGCTCTACAGCTTTGCCGACATCTATACAGCCATCGAGGGTGCCAACGGCTTTATAGCAGAGGCTGCCGACACTGCGGCAGTTGCCCGGATTAAGGAGATTTTTGCCAAAGGACGCATTTTGTCGGTCGTAGCCGAAGGTTTGGCGACAAGCCAAGACAACTATTACGGTAAAGACGCCGACAAGGTAGGACTTGAGCGCAACAAAAAACTTGCCTACAACCGCGCGTACACCGTCACAAAATGGTTGAAAGGCAACGACAAATTCCAATTTGTCGCTGACGATGATTTTGCTCTCAACTCATTGTCCGACCCGATTGCCACCGTCGACGACAAGAGCACACAAGGCCTCGCCGCGAAACTCAACCGCTGCGTGAAAGTGAAAATACGTTATGTGAAATAACATGAGTCCCGCTACCGGCAACCGGACGGCAGACAAATGTCGGCAATATTTCGACAATCAGGTGCTGTCGGAAGAAATAGCGGCGCTGCTGCACGACGGACACAGAGTGACCATCACAGTGAAAGGGCGAAGTATGTCGCCCTTTCTTCGTGACGGGCGCGACAGTGTGGAATTATGCCAATGCCGCCCTGACGCGCTCAAGCCGGGTGATGTGGTGCTTGCCCGCGAAAACAGGTACGGACGGATGGTGCTCCACCGCATTGTCATGCGTGACGGCAACCGCCTGACGCTGCAAGGCGACGGCAATCCGCTGACAACCGAAGAAAGCAGCGTTGACAACGTGGCCGGCATCGCAACCGCGTTCATACGCAAAAGCCGCACTTACAAAGTCACAGGAACAGTGTGGCGCACATATTCCCGATGTTGGAAAAAGTTGCTGCCGATAAGAAAAATACTTGGCAAACTGCACGGCGCATTGCTCTATATGCGCACAGCCGTCAAGGGACACAAACGCACCATCGCTCTGAGTATGCTGACCGGGATACTGTCTGTGGCGTTGTCGCTGCTGTTCATCTACCTGTCGAAACAGCTTATCGACATAGCGTCAGGCAAATTGCCCGGAGAATTGGCGGAATACGCCATCGCGCTCGCGTCGGTGGTTGTGCTGCAATTAGCCTGCGATGCTGTCGACGGATGGATAGGCGTCAAAGTGCAAATCGACGCAGGCAACGATCTGCGCCACCGCCTTTTCTCACGGTTGCTCCGCAGCCGGTGGAACGAACTGGAGCATTTCCACACGGGCGATGTGGTCAACCGCGTGGAGCGCGACACATCGGCTGTGGTCAGACTGCTAACCGTCACCATTCCGGCTTTCTTCATCACCGCCATACAACTCATGGCGGCATTCGCGTTTTTCTGCTATTTGGACGCATGGCTGCCTTGGATTGTGGCCGGGATTCTGCCGTTTTTTCTGATAGGAAGCCGTTTCTACATGAGGCGCATGTACAGGTATTCCCACGAGATACGAGCCACCGACAGCCGCATACAATCCATCATACAGGAAAGCCTGCAACAGCGCACCGTAATAAAAGCTCTCGAGCAAGACCGCGACCGCGTCGACAAATTGGCCGGACAGCAAAACGAGTTCCGCTCCGGGTTCATGCGGCGCACACGCTTCTCGCTATCGGCGCGCACTTGTGTGTCGGCGGCATTCGCGGCAGGCTATCTTGTCGCGTTTTTTTGGGGATTGGGCTCACTCGCGGCAGGCATCATCACTTTCGGGACGATGGCGGCGTTCCTGCAACTTGTGGGAAAGGTGCAAGGCCCTTTGCTCGACATATCGCGTATGCTCCCTCTGTTTGCCGAATCGCTCACGTCAATCGACCGGTTGCGTGAGTTGGAGTCAGTGCCGGCCGAGCCGCAAGAAAGCCCCATACGGTTTGAGCATACGCCAGACATCGAAATCAGCGATGTGACGTTCCGCTACAGCCGTGGCGACAAGCCTGTGTTCCAAAACTTCTCATGCCGGATTGCCGCCTGCAGCAAAACTGCCGTGACAGGAGAAACAGGACGCGGAAAAACCACACTTGTCCGGATGCTGCTCGCGCTTGCTTCGCCACAATCGGGGACAGTAGAGCTCCGCGCAGACGGCAAAAGCGCGTCCGTATCGCCGGCGACACGCTGCAATTTCACATACATTCCGCAAGGAAACACCATCTTCAGCGGCACCGTCCGCGACAATCTTCTCATGGGCAATCCGCGCGCTTCAGACACGGAGATGCGACGCGCATTGCGCACGGCAGCGGCCGATTTCGTATTCGCCCTCCCGAAAGGGCTGGACTCGTTCATCGGCGAGCAAGGCGGCGGACTGAGCGAAGGGCAGGCTCAACGCATAGCCATAGCCCGCGCCCTGCTGCGCGACAGCCACATACTGCTGCTCGACGAGGCTACCTCAGCCCTCGACGACGAGACAGAACGCCGGCTGATGGACAATCTTGAAACGGAATATACAGGAAAAACATTTATCTTCATCACCCACCATGCCGCCGTGCGCGACAGATGCGACAACGTAATAAGCCTTTAGTCACACAATAAAAAAGCTTGCGCTTTTCACAAAGCACAAGCCCGATGTTGTTCAGTCAATATAAACGGTCGTAGAACACAACCGTCTGCTTTCGGATAACGCGCCGTGCGTTATCCGTATTTTTTACTTGTCCAAAACCACTACTCCCTGCTCCTCAAGAGCAGCGAGCACATCTCCCACGTCGCCAAAAGCCTCGTCATAGCCCACCTCATACTCTTCGGAAATCTGTCGCGCCAAATCCTCGTCAGTGGCAGCCGATCCATTTTGCAGCATCTTCACAATGCGTGCCGCCGTGTCGTTGAGCATCAGCATCCGCGAGAAGTTGATTTGCTCGCCGCATCCTATCAGCACATTCTCGCCCGCCACATTCCTGAGCAAAAAATCTTTCTTAATCGCAACTTTCATATTTCCGACCAATGAGATCCCCTTATAAACGTAATTCCATTCTTTTCAGCTCAAAAATCCCCTGTAATATGCAGAGCCGGCAACTCTACGCAAACAGGGGACGAATTATCTCAATCATATCTATCTGTCACATTCACAAACATCACTTTACTATCACCTTATAAGGCTTTATGTCAATCTTCTGCGGAGCGTCCCACGCGCCTGCTGCACGGGTCGATACGCCTGAAGCGTCCTCACCCGGCAAGAATGCCTTAAGGTCCTCATAATGGAATGCCAATATAATAAAGTGTACTCTGTTGAGTTCCAACGTCATGCCCGGTATCGTTGCTTGGAAATACTTAGAGCCTGCGTCACTCGAAAGGAACTCCGCGTCAGTGTTATTCGCCACCGTGCTGAACTTCACAAAAGCATACAGGCTGAATTCCTCAGCAGGAATATTGCTATTCAAAGGCGACAAAAGATATTTATTGTCATCTGTCAAATATCCGTATCCCCAATAATGCCCTTTAGAGGAAGAGGAACCGCCCGTAAAATCATATTCCATATATTCAAACGGCTGATAAGTCTGATTGTTTGTGGCATAATATCCTCCCTCGACATCATTAGTTACAACACTGTTGTTGAGCATATCATATTTATGGGCGAAATTAGGTCCAAAATACAACTTTATATAAAAGTTGTACGGAGAATAGCCATTCATATTGTCTGCCCATTCATATTCATCTATCATATTGCTTGTAGAACCCTCTGACCTTACATTGGTAAACATGAAATACACACGGAATCCGGTGCAGTGCCTCGCCAAAGTGATTACAGGCGCCATTTCTTGCAAAAGAGCCACCAACTCGTCTTTCGAATAGTCCTCCTTACTTCTCAGCAATTCGAGATTAACGTCCGGATCATCGACAAACACATCACTAAGGCTGACCGGAGTGGGAGTAGTTGCCACTGTGGCTTCCCAAAAAGGAGTCGGTATGGTGGAGAAATACACGCTTTGGTCGTCATTCAAATGAATCGATTCGCCGGCCTCGTTGCTTATCGTATATCCGTTGCCATCGTCCATCACCTCGCACTCCAAATGGATGCCGCGGCAATCGCCGCAAAACTCTACCTCTTTCAAAGGCACTTTAAGCACCTGATGACGGTCGTCCTCATAATTGTCATCGGAATGCACATATATATAGTCATACGGATAATCCTCCGTAAAAACTCCGCCATCAGGGTCAAGACCCCTCGTGGATGAGATGTTGGCATCAGAGCCATCGCCGTTAGCGGCCGACACAGTTATATCCATAGAATAAACTCCCGGCTTTGCCGAAGGAACCTTCCCTATCTCATTGCTCTCATCGGAACACGACAAAAAGCCGGCAACCATCATTACAGCCAACAAGCCGTTGAATATTTTCGCTTTCATAATCGCCATGCCGTTTAATTATTGTCAACACTTCCACCCGAACGCCAGTCTGTCCACTCTATATGATCTCTTCCATAGCTCGCGCGGTGGTCGATTCTTATCGTTTCATTTCCATTGTCTATGTTGATACACGGACTTGCCACGTAGGGCGTGGCGCATATTGACTCATTGAAATCCCACTCAACAACCTTGACAACAGGACGATGATATGCTTTCCTTACTTTGCTTTTTTCCATATCTATAATCTCCTATCTTGATTCAGATTACAAAGGTATAGACAAAACATATCACACGCGCCAAACGTGCAAAGCCAATGATTGCCAAACAGTCACAACGGAGTGCCAAATAGTCACAACCCCCAAACTGTCAGCCCTCAAGCCTTTATTTCACGCTGCCGCCGCCCGGCGACAACCGCAAAAAGCGGCTACATGTTGTTGATGATATAGTCCTTCAGACCGAAATCTTTTTGCACTCCGGTTTCTTTGGAATGGAAATCCTGAGAGGTGATGCGCACGCGCTTATGGCGGCGCACCAATTTGTCGAGAAACTCGGAAATCACTTTACGGTAGAGCCACATCGGCGTTTTGCAAACCTCATGGCTCGCATTGTTGACAATATAGAAATAGTAAGGTGCGCGCGCCGCTTTCAATGAGGCGGCAATCGAAGTGGAGCCCCATAATCCGCCCACGCCGCGTATGGCTGCCTGAGAGAACGGCACCTGCCTGTCGGCGTCGCCATGAAACATCAATATCGGGCACGGCCTTTTCTTCCACACGGGAAGCGACTTGTCGGCAATCGCCCCGGCGAACGACATTACGCCGGCATAGTTGAACCCCTCCGGAAGCCGGGACGCGACGGGCAGCCCGTTGCAAATAGCGTATTCCGTCTGAAGCGCGGTTATGGCTCCGGCACTTGAGCCGCAAGCTATGATATTGTCGACATCGATACCCCACTCATCGGCGTGCTCCACGACAAAGGCGGTGGCGTCGGCAAAGTCCTCCGAAGCGAAATCGATGGCCTCATTGAGCGCGCCAAGAAAGCCCAACGTGCTTTTCTTACGCTCCGGGGCGATATGGCGCAGATGCTTGCGATAGTCGATTATTATGGCCACATAACCTTTCCTCGCAAAGAAATTCATGAAATCGACATACTGCGGCTTGTCGCGGCGACCGCGCACAAACGAGCCGCCGTAAGCAAAAATCAGCACCGGACGGCGGCGATGAAGCCAATTTTCCGCCTCATATTTGTCCAAATAGAGTATTGTCCCGTCTTTCATAGCAAACGGGTATGTGCTTTTCCTTATGTCAGGCTTAATCTTCGACACGGCAAACAATGCCACTCCCACTGTTGCCGCAGCAGCCGCCACCATTCCTATTTTCTTCCCAAGCTCCATATATGTTTTATGTATCCGATACAGGTAAAACAATCATAACGCGCAAATGTTTATTCACGCGCGGCAAATCAATACGTGAGTATCTGCACGCCTTTCTCGGTCATCAGAAATGTATGCTCCCATTGGGCCGAAGGCAGCTCATCGTCGGTAACGACCGTCCAATCGTCGTCGGAATCGACAAACACTTTCCACGTCCCCATGTTAATCATCGGCTCGATGGTAAACACCATACCCGGGACGAGAAGCATCCCCGTGCCTTTTTTCCCGAAATGCAACACATCGGGCTCCTCATGAAACTCCAGCCCCACTCCGTGCCCGCAAAGGTCGCGCACCACCGAGAACCCGTTTTTCTTGGCGTGCCGCTCAATGGCATGTCCGATATCGCCCACAAAACAATACGGCTTGGCGACTTGCATCCCAATCTCAAGGCACTCTTTCGCCACACGCACAAGTTTTTCTTTCTCAGGAGTGGTCTTGCCGATTATAAACATGCGCGACGCGTCGGAATAATACCCGTCGAGAATGGTGGAAACATCCACATTGATTATATCTCCCTCCTCCAATATCTCATCTTCCGAAGGTATGCCGTGACACACCACCTCATTGACCGACGTGCACACACTCTTCGGGAAACCCTCATAGTTGAGCGGTGCGGGTATGGCCCCATGCGCAACGGTATAGTCATAGACGAGCCTGTCGATTTCAGCCGTGCTCATTCCGGCGTGTATCTCTCTTGCGACAAGGTCGAGCACTCCGGTATTCACTTTTCCGCTGCGGCGGATACCCTCGATTTGCTCCGGTGTCTTTATCAGCTTTCGCGAGGGCACAAGACATCCCCTCTCCTGATAGTACAGCACTTTGCGGTCCATGTCTGTAAGCTCCGCCCCACGCGGCACAATCCAATTTCTTCTGTATGCTGCCATTCAATTAAAAATAATAACCCAAACCGACAGCCCAATAATAAGCCCTGTTGCGAATTTCAGGCCTTGTGACCATCGAGAAATATTCCGCAAAATTAGTCAATCCCACATTATAACTGCCCGAAACCTCAAATTTTTTATTGAGAATAAACCCTATACCAGCACGCCAATCGAACTGCACCACAGGCGAACGCATCGAAACGGTATAACTGTTCTGCAATCTGAACGAAATCACCGGTCCGGTGAAAATTTTCGGAGAAAAAAGGCCGTTGCCAAAATCAAACTTGTAGCGCAACATCACAGGCAGGGCAAAGTTGTATGTGCTGTACTTTTTTTCATCGATTTTAGAAAGCTCCTCATAAGCCAGCCTTTCAACGATGGCGTTATGGTTGAATTTTGAGGAAACAGCCTGAAACATCAGCTCCGGATCCACACCGAAGCCTTTCCACAAATCAATTTGCGAAATAAGCCCGCCTGTAAACGTGACAGAGTTGGCATCGAGAAAAGGTTCCGCGAAAAGGTAGTTGTTGGGATTTATTGCTTCCTTGTTGCTCACAGAAGAGATTGTCGCGCCAACTTTCACACCGAATTTAAAATCCACCGGATAAGCCACAAACGCCGCACAAAGCAGCACCAACGATAATAACAGTAGTTTTTTCATAAAAAGATTTTTAACGTTTTCACAAAAATAAACATCTTTTCTTGCCTTTACAAATAATTATTGGCATACGCTAAAAATAATTGGCCTCGTACTACTATTATTTTTGCAAATTATTTATGATTAAACAGGTTGGCACACCATCTCATTGACCGGAGAAATGCAGCATGGCCGCCATGCTGCTATAGTGCAGACACGGCGGCCATAGCTTTAAATTGTATGTCACTGCCGCAGCAGATTATTTAGCCACGCGTTCAAGCCATTTGACCATTCCGAACATTACGCCCATTGAAATCAGGCACACGACAAAGAACACAGTCCAACATTGCCATATCGACCATGCGTTGTACATCAACGGGCCTATCCAAAGCAGAAGATTGCCCACTGCCGTCGCTCCAAGCCACAATCCCTGGCACAATCCCAGCATGTTCTTAGGAGCCACTTTCGACACAAACGACAATCCGAGCGGAGAGATGAACAACTCGGCGACCGTAAGGAAGAAATAAAGCACAATCAGCACCCACGGCCCGGCTTTCATCGTATCCTGCACGGTGTCGCCATATCCGCGGAAGATTTCTGCCGACGGATAGCCCATCACCCACGAATACACAGCAAGGAACAAATATGCCAATCCGGCGATGCCCATACCGTAGGCAATCTTGCGCGGAGTGGATATCTCTTTGCCTCTACGCGACAAAGAGCCGAACAGCAACATGATAAACGGTGTAAGCACAATCACGAAGAACGGATTGACAGCCTGCCATATTTCCGGCGGAATCACCGACGTGTTGACAAAGTCGCGCGCGAAGAGCGAGAGCGAGGTGCCGTTCTGGTGGAATGAGAACCAGAAGAAAATCACGATGCCGAGCACAGCGAAAAGGGCATACATGCGCTGCTTTATCTCTTTCGCCATCTGCATCTTCTCCTCCTGTGTGTAAGTAGCGGCAACTTTCTCCTCTTTCTTTGCCGGATTTGGGAATATCTTCTTGGTAGCCACAAATATCACCAAAGAAATAAGCATCGCCACAACCGAGGCTATAAACGAATAGTGGATACCCGTGTTGAAAACGTCGAGATAATTGGTGCAGAACGCGCCCAAATCGGTAACGGCCACTGTGCTCGCCTTTCCGACAAGCTCCGTAAGATTGGCCATCGAGTCGGCAGCCATTGCCGAGCCTTTCTCTATATACTCATGGCACAAAGCCGGCAATCCGGCATTATAGACCATGTTGTTGGCGCTAAGCCACCAATTACGCAACAGCGGAGCCACAAACGGAGCGATAAGCCCGCCTATGTTGATAAACACATAGAAAATCTGGAAGCCCGAATCGCGGCGGCTCTTGGCCAAGGCAAGAGCTTCCGTCCCTTTCTTCGCGGCCTCAGCCTCATAATTGTCGTAAAGCTGCCCTACAATTGCCTGCAAATTGCCTTTGAACAAGCCGTTGCCAAAAGCAATCATCAGCAAAGCGAAACATGTGAGCGGAAGCAGCCACCCGATATTGCCCTCCGTAGAAAGGATAGGAATGGAAAGCACTATATAGCCGAGCGACATTATCACTAAACCGTTGATAATCGTGCCTTTATAATTTTGCGTGCGGTCGGCAATAAATCCGCCCACGAGGCTCAACACATAAATCCCCGCATAGAAGAACGAATAAATCAAACTGCCGGCCTCGTCGCTGAGTCCGAATTTCGAGCATAGAAACAGGGTAAGAACCGCATTCATGATATAGTACCCGAAACGCTCCCCCATATTTGCAAGAGCGGCGGGTATCAATCCTTTGGGATGGTTTTTAAACATAGAATAATGATTTATTAGTTAGTAATTTTTTCTTTTCTTATAGTCAGACAAAACAAGCATCACCGACGACACAGCGGCCAAAACCGACGAAAGCAATCCTGCCCACACTCCTCCGCCGATTATATCAGTCACGGAAAGGCCGTCGCCGCCAACAGTTATTCCGCTATTGACAAACACACTCATCCTTATCAGGAAATAAGCGAAAAATATCACTTGCAGCAGCGCGAACGCTATAGAGAGGATATGCGGCTCGCGGCTTTTCGAGAAAACGAATGCGGCAGCTCCTATGCCACCGATAAAAGGCAACAGGAACGACACTATGTTGGCAACATCTTTGGTCATCCACACTATTCTTATATACCCCAAACCGTTGTCGATACCGAAAACAGGAATCTTGAAAAGGGGCAAGAATATATAGGCAAGCACTGTGACAAGCGAAAAAGCGATTACGCCTACAGCCCATTTGTTTCTAAAAACACCTGTCATTTCTGCTCCTCCTTTGCTTTATACGCCACAGCATACATTTTAATCTGCTTCACCATTGCGAGCAAACCGTTGCTGCGGGTGGGCGAAAGATGCTCTTTCAGCCCAATCTCGTCGATGAAATAGAGATTGGCGTCGAGGATAGCCGATGGCGTTTGCCCCGACAGCACTCTGACAAGCATCGAAATTATGCCTTTCACAATTATAGCGTCGCTATCGGCGTCGAAACGTATCACACCGTCGGCGTATGTGGCATTAACCCATACACGGCTTTGGCATCCCTCGATAAGATTGTCGGGAGTCTTGTATTTCTCGTCGAGCGGCGGCAAAGCGTTTCCCATCTCTATTATATAAGAATATTTGTCCATCCAGTCGGTAAGACCGCTGAACTCTTCTATTATTTCGTCTTGAATCTCGTTTATAGTCGCCATAAACCGGAAAATTACATCTTTAAGCACAAAGATAATGCAAATTGAGTGCAGAACAATCAAACTTGTTTGAAATTGTTTTGCAGAGATACAGCTTATCTTATTCAAAGATAATGAAAGGAGAGGGCAGAAACAAATCTTCAGTTCCTCCGAACCACATCCTATCTTATCAAAAGAAACTATGCTTACATAAAAAATAAAACGATATAGATTTGAATAATTTAGCAAAAGAGAGGTGAGAGAGCCCCATCAGCAACCGCGACGGGTGGAAGAGCCTCATGGAGGTAGCATTGTGCAATATGGTAACAACAGGACAGCAGATGGTAGAGCCTCGTGGAGGCTCCTGATTGGTAACCCCGAGCAAGCGAAGCGCGGCTTGGGGTGGTTGTGACTGTGCCACCCGGCCTCGTAGAGGCGGTTGCCAATGAGAATCTTCCACGATACTCTTTCACCTGCCATTGCATCCACATAAGGCAATAGTTACGAAAGAGCCAACTTAGATTTGCATCCGAGTGGTATATCTACGGATGAGTCCGCAGCCCTCGTGAAAAACCCACTTTCGACTCGCTCAAGAATTGTTTCTTCAAATTTCTTCGCTAACTTTGTTACACTTGCTTGTTGGCTCCGCCACATGTTTTTAGCGGGCACCAATAAAATAATATAGTCTATGAAGAAGTTAATTTTGTACATTTTGCCGGGATGCCTTTTGCTTGGTTTGTGCTCCATGGAAAAGCATGGAGAAACAAGCATGGAACCGGAAACAGAGGAATCCAAGTGCTTTATTGAGGGTCTTACCCGGTTTACCCTTTATTCAGAAAAAGGAGATGAATACAACGAGGGAGCCGTGTATCATTATGATTGCGGCAGGAAATTGGATGTCCTGCTTTTTATGAACCAAAACAGGATGGATGCCCGCCTTGTGGATGAAAATAACAGGCGAACAGTACTGAATTTAGACTTTGGGAATATAGGGCTTGACATGAGCGACCCGGAGATCCACCTTCCGTATATAGACAATGAATATGTAATCGGACAATATGATTTTGACGGCGACAAGGCAGATGAGCTGATTATAGCTGTAAAATCCAACGACAAAGCAGATCCTATGGGAGGAATTTGTTTGAATATTTGGCGCATCGATGACATGAAACAATGGATTTTACCTGCTTCAGGAATTTTGGGCGAACCGTCTTGTGAGCTTATTCTAAACAAAGTCAAGATACCAAGAAATCTTCGTGGCTTTTATTATGAATGGACTTTCCAAAATGGCACTTTTGAGGATACCGGTTACTATTGAAGATTGAAGAACCAACAATCGCTGTTTAAAAGGAAATCATGCAAATTGACTGCAAAACAAATGATTCGGAATAAAACAGAAATTAATTGGTAATTTAACAATATTTTATTTGCATTTTACCAATTATCGATATTATATTTGCAACACAAATAACAACCAAAATCTTGTTAACCTTAAATACACAACACAATGTTTGAATCGAAAATCATGAGAAACAATGAGCTGATGCGCGATTATCGCCGCACAGTAAAGGAGGTTCTTGCCGCAGGACAAGAATTGAACAGGGAAAAAGCCATACGAAAAATGCTGACGGAATCCACCCCAAACTATCATGTATCGTATAATTGGGCAATGCGCCTGATGCACGACATGATAGAGCAAAGAAAGCCATGCCCGGCAAAAGGCGTAAAACGGGAGATGTGGGAAGAGATAAAACGCCATGTGGAAACCTACATGGACCGGCACGGCAAAAATCTGGCCGATGCCGTAACAGCGACATTAATCAACAAACGGGCCTCAAGATATTTCCTGTCGTACAAGCAAGCCTCAAAAATAATCTACCATGAATGCAATAAAAATCGCAATAGCAACAGCAGTTGCCGCGCTTAGCCTAACCTCATGCAAAAGCCAAAAAATCGCGTCGGCAGAAACCGGGGCGGAAACAACAATGGAAAAAGCAGCGGCAGACTCAACCGCAACAACGAAGCAAATCCGCAGATTCGAGGCGACAGAGCGGACAGAACTGCTGTTATCCGAACCCGACAGCATCTACGGCAAGCAGCATATAACCAAAGTGATACGCACCTCAACCAAGAGGGCAACGTCGGGCAGCACAGTGTCGACACGCTCGGCAAGCCGTAAAACAGCAACGGAAAAGACAAAAACGGCATCCTACCGCAACAAAGAGAAGAAAGACGCAGCACTGCCGCCAATAAGAAAAGCGGCTGCCATTATATCAATAATCACAATTTTATTAATCATCAAACTGATACAAAAATGAAAAACACAGTAACAACAGCAACAATTGCAATAGACTATAGCCGGATAAAACGCGACATATATGCGGAAAGCGCATGTATAGCCCTGATGTCGCCCGAGTCAGGCCGCCCGGAGATACTCAACGGCGACCACGACATACTGCTGACACTCTATATCGAAAACGCAATAGCAGAATTCACCGCAAATTTTTGCGCGTTTATCGACAATGCGGAACTCGACATAGAAAGAACCGGCGACATTGTCAAGCTGCCATTCCTCATCCCGAAAAGCTCAAAAATAGCGGCACAGGTGATACGGAAACTGACGGAGCAAATAATAGCGTCGAAAGTGCTCTCAATATGCTACGAAACGCGGCCTGAAACAGCCGAAGCCCTTGAGGAACGGCACTCTGAATACCGCTCGCGGCTGCTTATCGCGCTGAAATGACAGGCAGGGAAATAAAAAAATTGATTGTCTCACGACAACCAATCTTGTTAACCTTAAATCTAATACCATGAAAAACACATTGCAAATATAAGCATAAGATTTTAATTGTAGCGACATTTTGCAAAGAAAATGAACATGGTTAGTTTTATTTAACACACCGGCACACAATTAATGCCCAACACCCCGTAAACCGGAACACTTTTCGCATTTTTACGAACATCCATAAAAAAGATTAGAATGAGAAATGATTGCGACATCACCACCCCCCTATAAATAGGCCATGCCGGGATACGAAATTCCGGCATGGCCTATTCTAAATGGATAATGAAAAAACTTAAATCCTCTATTAATAGAAATCAATCAGATTGTTTACAATATCCTTGTTCTCTTTAAGGATCTCAACCGCCATTCTCGAAACGGCCGACGACCCCAACGACATCGAGTAACGCTGTGCAAGTTGCTCAGGTGTCATCTGAGTGCTCGACTTCTCGTTCTTCACCACCTGATATACAAACACTCCCTGGTCGCCTTTTACCGGACCGTTCAACGAGCCCTGTTTTGCATAAGGAGCCTCTGCCGTCAGTTTGCTTTCCATGTTGCGCAACACAGGTATGAAGTCCTGAGAGAAAGTTATTGCCACAGCAGTATCGACAGGCACATTCATAACTTTCGCGTATCCGGCGAGGTCAGAAGCCTTGCCCTTATAATCGGCAAGCAATTTCTCGCCTTTCTTGTCATTGCGCACCTTGCTTTCGATTGCAGAGCGCACACTCGCGTCGGTAAGCGGCATATAGCCTGCCGGTATGATTTCATCGAGCGACACCGCAATCATCTTGTCGTTTCCTTCTTTATCGTAAATCGGCGAAACAGAGCCTTTCTCGGCTCCAAAAGCCCACTGCACCTCTTTGCGGGTGGCCTCTATGCCGTTGATTTGCGGCGACTCTGCTGTAATTTCAGCCTCAAGTGCCTGATAACCTGAAGAGATGGCGTTGTCGACAAACAATTTTGCAGTATTGTTGGCTGCTATATATTTTTGCAGGTCAGCCCGCAGATTCTCAATCGTTTCATCGCTCGGATACACCTTGCATGACACTTCCGCAATCTCATACATCTGTTTCGGAGCTTTTTTCTCGTTCACTTTGTAGATAAGAGCTGCGTTGTCGTTGCTGTCGATTACGAAATAATCGCTTCCCGCCGCAAGCAATTTGGCTTTGGCCTCAACCGACTTGTTGTCGGCTCCCATCTGCATGAGATTCATCCACATGTTTTCCTGTCCGCCGGCAACCTTATTGTCGGCAACCTCAGCGAAAGGCTTGCCGGAATTGAGCAAGTTCAAAACGGAATCCTGCACGGCTTTCGCGCCTTGCACCTGAATCATGTTCACATTAACGGAGTCAACATCCATTTTCTTGGAAAGCAATTTCACAAGCGAATGCTCATCGCTGCGGAAACGCGGAGTGGAAACCGCGCCGTCGGCAGCCGAAGTGATAAACTCACGTGTAGCGGCGTCGACATCTTTGGCGCGCACTGTGCGCTGGCTGATTGTCAGTTCGGAAATATTGCGTACCGACTCTACACCGGCAGTCACGCGCAATGTCGAGTCAACTCTGTTGAACAAAGTCTGAGCCTCGGCCAAATCAGCCTGAGAAGGAGCGATATTGACAGCAATATAATGGATTTTCCGGATTTCGTCGTCGGTTTTGAACTGTCCTTTTTCTTTCTCATAGCGGGCTTTCAGTTCCTCGTCGCTCACAGGAAAATCTTTATTGTCGAGCGAAGAATAAGGCACATTGACCAAATCGATGGTCGAGGCAGTCGACATGTCAGCCGCAATAGCCTCTTTGTCAAGGTCGTTTGCTTGGATTGCACCGGCAAGAAGCACTCCGATTTTCTGATATTTCAACTGGTTAATCACATTCTGCTCCATTTCCATCCATTGTGCGCGAACCATCGCGACATCCTCATCGCGAGCGCCGTATTTGCCGGGATTGAACACCAAATCGTGCAACTGCGCCGGAGTTTCCAAACCGAGTTGGCGAGCCATTTGCACTACGGCGGGCACAGCCCCTGCGCCGGTCATGGCCTCAGTGATTTCCGCGTCGGTGACATCTATTCCCAAAGCCTCCGCCTCTTCTTCCAGAAGCTGCTCCGTCACCATGTCCTCAAGCACCTGATTTTGCACAACAGCTCCATCCACTTTCTGATTTGAGGCCTGCAAACGCTGGTTGTACTCCTCATAACGGCGTTGAAAATCCGTTATGCTTATTTTCTTGCCGTCGACTTTAGCGACGGTTGTTCCCGCTCCGAAGAAAGAGCGTCCCGAATTTAAGAAGTCACCGATGATAAACGCCAAGAGCGCCACACCGATAACAACGAGCAAGAGTACTGACTTGCTCCTGATTTTCTCTAATACTGCCATTTATCTAATATTTTTTGTTTTTTCATTTATAGCACGCAAAGATATGAAATTTAAGTAATAATGCAAAAAAATAAATCCGACTAATCTCACGATCCGTCGGATTCCTTAACCTATGATTCACTTATTTGTTGTTGTTGCTTTCTTTTTAATTACTGTACTCAATTTATATATAGAAATCATTTTTCACTATCGCCATCTATCGCTTTGGATGATATTCGACAAACGCCTCCATCGCCTCGTAGGACGCGAGCCCGAGTTTGCTGTAGAGCTGCGCTGTGGCGCGGTTGCGGTCTTCGGCACGCTGCCAGAACAGGCGGTCGTCGTCGCCGAGGAACGGCGCGTTCTCCATCTGCGACTGGTGCTTCAGGATGGTATTGCGTTTAAACCGCAGCTCCTCCGGACTCAAAGGCACAGCCATTTCGATATGGTCTATTTCCCATTCCGCCCACGCTCCGCGATACATCCATATACGGCAATCTTTCATCCACGACTCGTCAAGCAACTCGTCGATGGCAGCAAACACAGCGTCGGTGCAAACACGGTGAGTGCCGTGCGGGTCGGCAAGGTCGCCGGCAACGAATATCTGATGCGGCTTAACCGATGAGATAAGATCTTTCACTATATTCACGTCTTTCTCCGTCAGATCGCCTTTTTTGATTGTGCCCGTCTCGTAGAAAGGAAGATCCAAATGATGCACATTCTCGGGCTTCACACCCATAAAGTTGCAGGCTGTGCGAGCCTCCGCGCGGCGTATGCGCCCTTTCAGGAAACGCAGGTCGGGAGTGTCGATGTCGCCCGGCTTCTTTCCGTGCAAAAACGTTTTTATCTCCTCGCTCTTCTGCCTGTACACCTCCGAATCAAGGCCGAACCGCTCGCCGATAAGATCCATGACCATAATGTAGCGGAACATGTCCTCATCGCCTACGGCAATATTTCCGGAAGTTTCGTATGCCACATGCACATCGTGCTTTTGGTCGATAAGACGCTTCAGCGTGCCACCCATCGAAATCACGTCATCGTCAGGATGCGGGCTGAAAACAATCACCCTCTTGGGGAACGGCTTAGCGCGCTCCGGACGATAAGTGTCGTCGGCATTGGGCTTACCGCCTGGCCAACCTGTGATGGTATGCTGTATGTCGTTGAACACCTTGATATTTACATTATAAGCCGAGCCGTAAAGAGCCACAAGCTCATTCAAACCGTTGTCATTGAAATCCTTGTTGGTGAGTTTCAAAATCGGCTTTCCTGTTTTGTTGCAAATCCACGCGATGGCGCGGCGTATGAGCTTCGTGTTCCATTCGCAGGAGGTTACCAACCACGGATGGCTGATTCGTGTGAGGTTCTCAGCCGCCGAAAGGTCGAGAATCAAATCGGCGTTTCTGTGAGTCTGCAAGAATGTAGACGGCACAGCCTCTGTCACCGGTCCCTCAACAGTGGCGAATACCGACTTCGACACCGTTTCGCCCCATCCCATACATATTACTTTCTTGGCAGAAAGGATGTTTGACAGTCCGAGCGTCAACGCCGTGGCAGGAGCCACTTCCACATTGTAATAGCTGCTCATCGTGCGGCGGGTGGCGCTGTTAATCATAGTCAGACGGCACGGAGAGGCCATTTGCGAGCCGGGCTCGTTAAAGCCGATGTTGCCGTTCACGCCTATCTCGCACATTACGAGATCCAAGCCTCCGCAACTGTCTATCTCTGCCTCATATTGGCGGCATGCCTCATAGATGTCTTTTTTTGCCAACTCCTTGTTGAAGGAATGGATATTTACAGGCAAAAAGTCAACTTGTCCCAAGAATGAGCTCATCAGACGGTCGAGAGTGCTCGGCTGCCCGTCCTCAGAAGGGAAGAAATCGGCAAGATTGAAGAAAACAACGTTCTCAAAACTTATTTCCTGAGCATTGTAAAGATTGACAAGCTCAGCATAAACAGGCAGAACGCTGTTGCCCGCACCCAATGCGATTATGCACTTTCCTTTTTGGCGAACAGTCTTTTTCACATAGTCCACAAACTCGCGGGCTATATGGGCAGCGCCCTCATCGGCTGTCTCGAAAATTTTTGTAAACACTTTCTCTTCGCGACAAAGCGAGGCGAAATCCAACTTGTTTTCCGGAGCGTAGTAACGCTTCGGAATAAGATCCAATTTGATTTGAGAGCTTAAATTTGTTTTCATCGATCCTGTTTTTGTTTCTCTTACACAAAAGTAATCCTAACTTTTGTCGCGGAAAACATGTTTTACAAAATTTAATATTTAATATCTTTATTTTAAAGAACAATGGTCTTTTCTTCGCCGCAAAGATAGGAATAAATTCTGTAATCTCAAATTTTTATGATAATTTTGCGTCAATAATTCTAATACAAAATATTTTAAATTATGCGCTTAATTATTGAACCTGACTACGACAAAGTGTCACAATGGGCAGCCAACTACGTGGCCTCAAGAATCAACGGGGCAAACCCCACTCCGGACAAGCCATTCGTATTGGGATGTCCGACAGGAAGCTCCCCTCTCGGGATGTACAAAAAACTAATCGAGCTGAACAAAGCCGGCAAAGTGTCGTTTGCCAACGTTGTCACTTTCAACATGGACGAGTATTGCGGCCTTCCTGAGGAGCACCCGGAAAGCTACCATTCCTTCATGTGGAACAACTTCTTCAGCCACATCGACATAAAAAAAGAGAACGTCAACATTCTCAACGGCAACGCCGCCGATCCTGAGGAGGAATGCCGCCGGTATGAGGAAAAAATAGCGTCCTACGGAGGAATCGACCTGTTTCTCGGTGGAGTAGGCCCCGACGGACACATAGCGTTCAACGAGCCGGGCTCCTCGCTAACCTCACGCACAAGGATGAAAACCCTGACATTGGACACGAAAATCGCCAACTCGCGGTTTTTCGGCGGCGACATAACAAAAGTTCCGGAAACGGCACTGACCGTAGGGGTAGGGACAGTGATGTCGGCCAAAAGCGTGCTGATAATAGTCAACGGCTACAACAAAGCGCGCGCTTTGCAACAGGGCGTGGAAGGAGCCATCTCACAAATGTGGACCATCACGGCTTTGCAAAACCACCCGAAAGCAATAATCGTAGCCGACGAGCCGGCCACTATGGAGCTGAAAGTTGGCACCTACCGCTACTTCAAGGACATCGAAGGCAAAAACCTCGACCCCGACACCTTATTATAATATATAAGGATCAAAACGCCATACTTCGCGACCGCGCCCCTCTCCCGACAAAAAATCGGCTGAAAACACGCGGTCGCGAAGCCGTTTGTGCGGCAAACAGCCACAAAAAAAACGTAAAATGTTGACTGTTCAATAATTTGTTTGTATCTTTGTGCCGTTTTAACGGTACGTGTTTTGGGAAAATTCACTGCATACAAACTGAACCTGAGAGGCTTACCCATTGGAAACCACCATTTTGAGTATGCCGTAGATTCCGAGTTTTTCAGAAACATGGAAAGCGCGGACATAAGGTCGGGCAATGTGGATGTTGAATTAGACCTGAAATATGACGGCAACGCCTACTCGTTTGATTTTTCTTTCAAAGGAGAAATCATTATCGCGTGCGACCGCTGCCTTGACGATATGCCGCTGCCCATCGACACGACATATCATCTGACAGTGAAATATGGCGACAGCTATGATGAGAAAGACGACTTGCTCATCATACCGGAATCCGACAGCTATTTCAATGTGGCTTATACAGTCTACGACTCGATAGCGTTGGAAATTCCGCTAAGGCATGTGCATCCGGCAGGACAATGCAACAAAGCAATGGCCGCGCGGTTGCGCAGTCACAGCGCCGACAACGAAGAAGAGGAAAACGACGGCGAAAACAACGATTTTGAAAGCAACGATCCCCGATGGGACGCATTGAGGGACTTATTGGATAACAAATAAAAACAGAAATAAAATGGCACATCCTAAACGAAAACAATCAAAGACGAGAACAGCCAAGAGAAGAACTCACGACAAGGCTGTAGCGCCTACATTGGCACTTTGCCCGAACTGCGGCGCATGGTATGTTTATCACACTGTCTGCGGCGAATGCGGTTACTATCGCGGTAAAGTAGCTATCGAGAAAGAAGCAGCTCTTTAATAATCCGTCATGATTATTCTGCTCTGATAAAAGTTTGTCCTAAATGCAGATATTTAGGACTTATTTGTTTAACAGAATAAGAAGAACAGTTTTTATGTACAACGCAAAAATAACAGGTATAGCATCATACGTACCCGACTATATCCTGACCAACGACGAGCTGTCGCACATGGTCGACACCAACGACGAGTGGATAACGACACGTGTGGGCATCAAAGAGCGCCGCATACTGAAAGGTGAGGGATTGGGGTCGTCGTATATGGGAAAAATCGCGGTTGACCGCCTGCTTGAATCGACAGGCACCAATCCCGACGACATAGAATTGGTGATTTGCGCCACTTCAAATCCCGACTACCGCTTCCCTTCGACAGCATCCATAATAGCCCACAAATGCGGGCTTAACCACTGCTACGCCTACGACATACAGGCGGCATGCGCCGGATTTATCGTGTCGCTGCAAGCGGCTACGGCATACGTGCGCAGCGGACTTTACAAGAAAGTCATAGTGGTGGCCGCTGAAATGATGTCGAGCATGACCAACTACGAAGACCGCACAACCTGCCCGCTGTTCGGCGACGCGGCGGCGGCAATCCTGCTCGAGCCGACAGAAGAGGAGAACATGGGTGTAATCGACGGCGTTTTCCATGTCGACGGAGAAGGCCTGCCGCATTTGGTGATGAAAGCGGGAGGCTCCGCCTATCCGGCAAGCCACGCCACCATCGACGCCCGCGAGCACTATGTCTATCAGGAAGGGCGCGCGGTGTACAAACACGCTGTGACCGACATGCTGACATCATCGCTTGAAATCATGGCGAGAAACCGGCTGACGGTAGACGACATCGACTGGTTCGTGCCACATCAGGCAAACCTGCGAATCATCGAGGCTGTCGGCGGACGCATCGGCATCGCGCCGGAGAAAGTGCTGGTCAACATCCAATACAGGGGCAACACGAGCGCGGCATCAATTCCGTTGTGTCTTGACGAGAACAAAGACAAGCTCAAGAAAGGCGACAAAATAGTACTTACAGCTTTCGGAGCCGGATTTACGTGGGGGGCAATGTACCTCATCTGGGGAATCTGACCCCACAGCATAACATAAACGTGCGGGATACGGCACAAGAGTGGCATCAAGCCGCGCGATTTGCCCCGTATCCCGCATATTGCATTAAATTTTGACCGGGCAAAACCCTAAAAATCACATAAAACAAACAGAATATGCACAAAGCAGGATTTGTCAACATCGTAGGAAATCCCAACGTCGGAAAATCCACACTCATGAACAACCTTGTGGGAGAAAGGGTGTCGATTATCACGTCGAAAGCGCAAACCACACGCCACCGCATACACGGCATAGTCAACACCGACGACTACCAGATAGTGTTTTCCGACACACCGGGCGTGCTGAAGCCAAAATACAAGCTGCAAGAAAGCATGCTCAACTTCTCGGAAAGCGCGTTGACCGACGCCGACATACTGCTTTATGTGACCGATGTGGTGGAAGACCCCACAAAAAATGCCGATTTCCTTGAGAAAGTGGCAAAAGAGAAAGTCCCCGTATTGCTCGTAATCAACAAGATTGATTTGCTGAAAGGCAACGCCGACCTTGTAAAAATAATGAGCCGATGGAAAGAGATACTGCCAAACGCGGAAGTGTTTCCGATGTCGGCAAAAGAAAATTTCAACGTGTCCAACCTGATGAAGCGCATCGTGGAGCTGCTCCCCGACTCGCCGCCCTATTTCGGCAAAGACGCCTTGACCGACAAACCGGCAAGATTTTTCGTCACGGAGATAATCCGCGAGAAAATTCTGCTGGAATACGACAAAGAGGTGCCTTATTCCACCGAAGTGCTTGTCGAGAAGTTCGACGAGAAGCCGGAGTCAATCCACATAATGTCGGTAATCTATGTGGAGCGCGACAGCCAAAAAGGAATAATCATCGGACACGGGGGCATGAAACTAAAGCGCGTGGGAATATCCGCACGGCGCGACATCGAAACATTCTTCGGCAAACGGGTGTTTCTTGAAATGTATGTAAAAGTAGAAAAAGACTGGCGCAACCGCGAAAACAAATTGCGCTCGTTCGGCTATATAGAATAAAAACTCAAACAGACAGAAAAATGGGAAGATTAGTAGCAATTGTAGGACGACCCAACGTCGGAAAATCGACACTGTTCAACCGCCTGACGCAAACTCGCACCGCGATTGTCGACGACACCTCAGGCACAACGCGCGACCGCCAATACGGCAAGGTGGACTGGTGCGGACAGGAATTCTCGGTAATCGACACCGGAGGATGGGTGGTTAATTCCGAAGACATATTCGAAGGCGAAATCAACAAGCAAGTACATACTGCCATCGAAGAGGCCGACATCATACTGTTCATGGTCGATGTGACCACAGGTGTCACCGACCTCGACGACCGTGTGGCCGAGATTTTGCGGCGGGCAAAAAAGCCCGTTCTGCTTGTTGTCAACAAATCCGACAACAGCGATTGGCAATACACGTCGGCCGAATTCTACGCGTTAGGGTTGGGCGACCCGTTCTGCATATCGGCAAACAACGGATTCGGCACGGGCGACCTTCTCGACGAGGTAATCAAGCGTTTCCCCGACAAAGAGCAGGAAGAGCAACTCGAGGAAATACCGCGCTTTGCCATTGTGGGACGCCCCAACGCCGGCAAATCATCGATAATCAACGCTTTTATCGGAGAGGAGCGCAATATCGTCACAGAGATAGCCGGCACCACACGCGACAGCATCTACACTCGCTACAACAAATTCGGCTTCGACTTCTATTTGGTTGACACAGCCGGAATACGCAAAAAGAAGAAAGTAAACGAAGACATCGAGTACTACTCGGTGATACGCAGCATACGCGCCATCGAAAATTCCGACGTGTGCATACTCATGATCGACGCCACACGCGGCATAGAGGCGCAGGACGCCAACATCTTCTCGCTCATACAACGCAACAACAAGGGATTGGTGGTATGCGTCAACAAATGGGATTTGGTGGAGAACAAAAGCACGGAGGCCATACGGTTTTTCGAAAACGCCATACGCAACCGCTTCGCTCCATTCACCGACTTCCCGATAATATTCGGCTCTGCCCTGACAAAACAAAGAATCTACAAAGTGCTCGAAACGGCTGTGAAAGTCTATGAGAACCGCAACCGCAGAGTAGCCACCTCGCCGCTCAACAACTATATGCAGGAAGTGATTGCCGCCTATCCGCCTCCGGCAAACAAAGGGAAATACGTGAAAATAAAATACGTGACAATGCTGAAAGACGCGAAAATACCATCATTCGTGTTCTTCTGCAACCTGCCGCAATGGGTAAAAGAGCCCTATCGCCGCTATCTCGAGAACAAGATACGCGAGGAGTGGGATTTTTCAGGCACGCCAATCAACATTTTCATGCGTGAAAAATAAAGCGGACTCACAAACATACAACACCAATATATTTTTATACGACAAAGGGGTGCATCGCAGTGCGATGCACCCCTTCTATTCATGGGCAATGACTGATTATTTCACCATCACTTTCACGCCGTTAACAATGTAGACACCGGCACCCACTCCGTCTATGCGGGTCTTTCCGGCTGCCACCTCAGCGCGGCGCACAAGCACGCCAAGCATATTGTAAACACTTACAGATGCCTCCGCATCCGCCTCAACGACTATACACCCGTTGCCGCCATAAGCGCGGAATCCATCAATTCCTACAGAGTCGACACCGCTGCCGTCGTCGACTTTGAGAACAACGTCAAGCTCTACATCGCCGTCGGCAAACGATACCGGTTGCGTAGCGTCCAAATAGCCGTCGGCAGTCACTGTCATCTCATAATCGAGCGAATATTGCAGCACATCCACGCTGTAGCTGCCCGTCACGTCGGTAGTGGCGTAGTACTCAACCTCGCCGGAGCGCAATGTCACCAAAGCTCCCTCAACAGGCTCGTTGGTTTCAGCGTCGGTAACCACACCGCTCACATTTCTCGACGGAATAATACCGAAGTAAGCCACCGGCAAAGCGATATCCTCCCACGCTGTATATCGGTCATTATCCAACTCTTCGAGAGAATATGTGTCTTTAGCTTTCTGACGCGCATATCCGGCAGCCGACTCGTCAGTCTCGAAATAGCTGGATATCCAACCTTTCTCAGGGTCATTCGCGGCTATCACGACACGGATATTCTCGCCTGTATATACAAAGCCGTCGGGGATAGGAATATCTATCAAAACAGCAGTTTCACCGGTTGAGCCCATTGCCTCTGTGAAGTCAATCTGCCCGTCGAAAATCTGAGTCATTCCTGTCACGTCGTTCTCCTTGAATTCTACGCCGGAAACATTGCCTATCCACACCTGAGTGTTGAATATCACATCAGCCTTTCCATAGTGATAGCCCTTATATTGCAGAGAGATAATCTTCGAGCCTTCAGACAGTCCAATCATTTCTTTCGGATAAATTATCTCTGTACGCGATGTTGAATTATACGTATGGATAGGTCCGCCATCACCCGACAATACTTCATATTCACCAACCTGAACCACCGACTCGGCGCTTTCTTCGGCTATGATGAGTTGCGCCTCTTCGGTCCGGACTGTTCCATAGTCGCTTGTCAGTTCCACATAGACAGATACCGTGCCTGCCGCATGAGGAGTGTAGCTGAACGTGAATGTATGGTCGGCGTTGGCCTCAAGCACAGCCTCTTGGTCAGACGCAACAGCCTCGCCGCCGACATAGAGTTCCGCAGTGTAAGAGCCTGCCGGTTTCTCCAAGCCATTTTCTATCGTGACGGTAGCCGTGTAGGGATAATTCACCATCGCTGTAGCCGGAACAGAAGCCTCCTTGATGCGGAAACCTGTAGCCTCGTCCATTGCAATGTCCATCGTGGTGCTGCCTTCCGGGAAAGACACTGTGTTTTCATAGCTGAAGAAGCCTTCTTTCTTGGCGGTAACGGCATACTCTCTGTTGTCCTGATAAACTTCAATGCTGTAAGAACCATCGTCGCCCGACACTCCGCTATATTCCACATTGCCGGAAACAAGTTTGATTTCCGCGCCGGCAATAACGGATTGGCCTTTCGAAGAAACCACCGTGCCGCTCAACACAGTCAACTCTTTCTCGACAAGAGCGTGCACAACCGGCAAGCTCGATGATATAGAATACGATTGTTCAGAAATATCGCCATCACTACGACGATATATCGAGGCGTTGCTTACGTTATTGTCGCATTCGAATGAGGTGTTTCCATATTCATCGTCGCGCGACTCAATTATTATACGGATATTGTTGCCGGCATATTCAAACGGCTCTTCAAGATTTATAACCAACATATCTTGGATGTTGTTTGCCGAGCCTTTAGTTTCAAACGTATAATCACCGTCATAAATCAATGTCATGGCATCGGTTGAGTGCATTTCCGAAGGAGCTGACTCAAACAGTCCGTCGGTAGTGTTCTCAATCCACACTCTCAGATGCGGAGTGCAAGCGCTGCTCGTACGGTAACCACGATAGATAAGGCTCAAAATTTTTGTCCCTGCCGGAAGATTGATTACATCCTGCGTATAAATCGTTTCCGACTCGCTGTTGTTATAATTAAGTGAAAGCGGGACATTGGATGATGTGTTGACATACGTTCCAAAAGAATATTCCGCAGCCGGAGTTTCGGATGCGACAGTCATTTCTCCAGACTGCTCAACCACTACAGTGCCTTGATTCTCTACCGTTATCCTTACAGCGACATTGCCTGCATAGCGGGGAGTGAAAGCAATGTCTACGGAAGCCGTCTCGCCTGTTTCCATAGCCGGCAAAGTCTGTTCGGCGACAGCATTGCCATCCAAATAAACTTTCGCCGTCAGTGCGCCTTCCTCGACAGCCACGCTGCCCACATTGTACAGGCCAATGCTTGCCTTGCTCTCATAGTTCACCATTCCCTCTGCCGGGATTTCAGATTCTGTCACGACAAAATCAACAGCAGGAATATCAAGCAATGTGTATCCCATGATGTCATCCAAACGGGCATAACCCGACTCAAACGCTATATACCAGTCGCCTGCCGGAATATTGTGGATGATAAACTGCTTGAACGCGTAATTATCGTTTGACGAAGAATATCCTACCTTCTCTGTAGAGAAACTGTCGTCCTCATTCTCGGCTCCGGAGGTTATCTCACGAACCAATGTCCAATCCGCACGGTCGGCTGAATAATACACTTTCAAAACAGAAGAGCTTGTGCGCTGCGCCGCGCTGAACACCATCGTTTCGCCCGTGCTCACATGCACTTTCGGCAACACCAATTTGACCATGTCAGTCCTACCGTTTTGTGCGCAATACCGGTTGCCCTCCAAATCCACGCTGCTCGGGAAATTGGAAATCGACCATGTGTCGCCCTCAAGATATACGCCTGCCGGGAATCGGTTATCCTCAAAATTCACATACAGCTTCGTCGGGTCGACAATCTGTCCGGAAACCGGGAACACAATATTGTCGTAGCCGTTTATCTTTATCACCATGTCGCCGCTCTTGGCGCCCGGTTGGTCGGCTGTCATCGTAACAGACAGATACAATGTGCCGTGCGCCGGCATTTCAGCGGGAAGCGTCAAAGCCTCCTCCGAACCCTCTTCAGCTGTCACTTTGACAGAAAAGCCCTCAGGAACAGTAACGTCAATATTTGCGGAGGCCGCTCCGTCATTCCGCATGGTGAAATTCTTGGTTACAGCCTGCTGCGAAAGGCCGAACTGCAACTCCGTGCCCGGCTCCAAATCATCGTAACTGTCCTCCTGACGGATAGAGAACACCACCTTGTAAGGATAAATCGTAATCCATGTCACGTATTCGGTTGTGCCGGTTATGTTCTCCTTTGCCAACCAGCTCCCACGCAATTCATCCGAACCCACATCTATAGTGGCCGAAACATCTATAGTGGCCGTAATTTCCACCGGTTGGCTTGTTTCACCCGCCGCAAGCGCGAAATCAAGATTTTTGGTTGCCAACGCCACATCCGGTGTGTCGCGATTCACAATACTTATTGAATAGCCCTCATCGCCGGGATAGAAATCCACCTCACCGGTGTTTTCAAGCGTCACACTATACGTGAACGACGCTTTGCCGTTCTCGTCGGCATCGATTTCGTCATCGCCAACAAGTTCGGCAGAGACTATCGTAAGCTCCCGCTTCAGAGTTATCACGGCATTGTCGGCCTGAAAATTATCGATGCCCACATACTCTCCGCGTATTCCGAGATACGTGCCTTCGGGCACCGACGGTATGGTGACCTGTGTCCATGTGTCCATTGACAATTCCGGAACTTCAACCGCATATACCTCGCCTTCTGTAAAGTCATTGCCGTCCTTCGTGCAGTTGTAGAACGTAATCGAGCCGCTTTCTTTTTCCAATTTCACATAAAGGCTCACATTGCCCGAAACGGGGGGGGTTACAAGCATGTCGTTCACGTCTTCTCCATACCAACCGAGCGATTGCGCATCAACCGACAGATAAGCTCCCCCGTCGTATCCGCCTGAAGCATGAGATGTATATGCCACATACTCATAATCACCGTAATTGTAGTATGAATCCACTATATGCCCCCAACCTTTCGGAGCAAATTCGTGGTCGGAAGTGTCGAGGTTGTCAAAACTCTCCACGTAGCTTTGAACCGATTCCTGCGCCCACGCCGGTATGCCCAACGCAAGCACCATCATCGCCATCAAAAAGTAAATTTTTCTCATACGAATTTTGGTTTTTAGTTATTAATAGAATTTTCTCATAGCCACAAATTTATGATTTGTTACCAACATTTCCAAATAAATTGTAAAAATATTTATAACCTAAAAGCAAAACACAGCCCAATTCCTCCTGTTGATTTTGTGCTGCACTTTTTGACGCAGGCCTCCGTAAAATCATCAAAGTTGTCATATTTAGAACCATATTTCCTTATAAGTTTGTTGGCATACTCAATGGTTTCTTTTTGCCGAGCAGAGGAAGTGTTCGCATAACAAACTGCGGTTATGAGCCTCATATACGTTAGTTGCGAGGTAGAAGTAACTCTTTAAACCGCCGTTACCAACAAGGAAGCCAAAGGCTGTTAGGAGCGCCTCATTAGCAACCGCGACGGGTGGAAGAGCCTCGTGGAGGTAGCATTGTGCAACGTGGTAACAACAGGACAGATGGTGGGGGAGAGCCTCGTAGAGGCTCCTGATTGGTAACCCCGAGCAAGCGAAGCGCGGCTTGGGGTGTTGTGCTGTGTCACCCGGCCTCGTAGAGGTCGCACTTGAAGCGATGTTGCACAATCGACAACACTTTATTATTTTTGGAAAAACAAAACTCCACACTATGACCTACATCAATTCATATTACCATTTCGTGTTCCGCACAAAAAACAATCTCCGCATAATGGACTGCAGCGTATTGCCTCGTCTTTACAAGTATATATGCGGAATCTCAAAGAAATCAGGATGCAGGGTAATCGCCATAAACGGAATGCCCGACCATATCCACATTGCGGCAGAGTTGTCGGCGGAAATATCGCCTTCAGAATATATGCGGGAAGTGAAAAGCCGCAGCAGCCGTTGGGTGGCGGAAAACAAACTGTTTTATGGATTTCAGGGATGGGCCAAATCGTATTTCGCATCGACGTTCAGCAAGAGGGACGCGGACAAAGTTGTGTCCTACATATCCAACCAGCAGGAGCATCACAGGAGGAAATCGTTCGCGGAGGAGTTGGAGGAATTCTTTGGCTCTGCCGGGCTGTCGGATAGATTCCAATATTTTATCAATGACAATTAGGCTACAAGCGCGACCTCTACGAGGCCGTAGAGTGCTGTTGTCATCACCCCAAGCCGCGCTTCGCTTGCTCGGGGTTACCAATCAGGAGCCTCTACGAGGCTCTCCCCCACCATCTGTCCTGTTGTTACCACGTTGAACAATGTTCCTCCACGCATAGCTCACCTCCTTTCCTCAGTTGAACCCTGTTATTACCACGTTGCACAATGTTACCTCTACGAGGCTCTTCCACTCGTCGCGGGTGCTAATGAGGCGCTCTCACCCGTCTTTGGTTTTCTCATTGGTTGGCGGCGGTTGCCAATGGAAATCTTACACGACACTCTTTCACCTGCCATTGCATTCCCATAAGGCAATCGTTACGAAAGAGCCAACTTAGATTTGCATCCGAGTATTATGAGGCTTTAGGTATCTTGTCTGATTGGATGACTGTAAAAGGATGTGCGCCGACAATACATCCACGCCAAGGCTGTTGGTGCGTAACATCGTCTTGTCGACGGCGTTCTTCGAGGATGTGTGTTTCAGAAAAGCGAAAGTTGGGTATCGAGCAAACGAAACGAACGGCGGTGATAAGGCGTCACCCCGTATTCGGCTATTGCCCCGCGATGCAACTTGGTGGGATACCCTTTATTCACGTTCCAGCCGTATTGCGGATATTCCTCATAAATTTTTCGCATATACTCGTCACGGTGGGTCTTGGCAAGGATAGAGGCGGCGGCTATGCTCATCATTTTCCCGTCGCCTTTCACGATGCACAAATGAGAGATGCCTGGATACGGCTTGAACCTGTTGCCGTCAATCAAAAGAAAATCCGGACTTACTGACAGCCCGGCAATGGCCCTGTGCATGGCAAGAAACGACGCGTTAAGAATATTTATCCTGTCGATTTCCTGCGCCGTCACAACTCCCACCGCCCACGCAAGCGCGTCGCGCTCTATGACCGGACGCAGTTTCTCTCGCTGCCGCTCCGTCAGTTTTTTGGAATCGTCGAGCATTTCATTGCGGTAATCTACGGGAAGAATCACGGCGGCGGCAAAAACCGGCCCGGCAAGACAACCTCTTCCGGCCTCGTCGCACCCGGCCTCAACACGTCCCTCCTCAAGATATTGCCGCAGCATGTCGCAAAAGGATTATTAATTATGACGCTCTATTATATAATCGAAAAGGTCAATAAAAGCACGCTTGGCGCAGCTCTCCGGATAAGGGGCAAGCACTTTGCAGGCCTCGTCTTTCAACCGCGCCATCGACGAATAGGCATACTCTATTCCACCCTCGCTTTTCGCGAACTCAATAAGCCGCTCTATGTCGTCATTTTCAAGCACATCGCGCATGACAAGCTCTTTCATCTCGCGATGAAGCGGAGAATCGGCTTTCGACAGGGCATAAATCAAAGGCAGCGTCACCTTTCCCTCGCGCAAGTCGTTGCCCGTAGGCTTGCCAACCTCTTTATCGCTGAAATAGTCGAAAATATCATCTTTGATTTGGAAACACAAGCCCAACAACTCAACAAACCGCGCGAGATTGTCGATATCGCTCTGCGGGGCTTTAGCCGTATATCCGCCAACTTGCACGCAACTTTTGAAAAGCGAGGCGGTCTTTTTGCCTATTATCCTGTAATAGTTTTCCTCGGTGATGCTGTGATGCTTTGCCACATCGATTTGGTCGAGCTCGCCAATGGAAAGCTCCTTGCCAAGCTGCGATATTGTGGTTATCACTCGCATATCGCCCGACTGTATGGCGCACGAAAGGGCGTTAGACACGAAAAAATCGCCCACAAGCACGGCTATGTGATTGTCCCACACGCTGTTGATGGTAGGGTTTCCGCGCCTTTTCTTCGTTTCGTCGACAACATCGTCGTGAATCAGCGAGGCGTTGTGGAGCAGCTCGATTGCCGCGGCGGCGTTAAGGGTATTGTCGTTTACACCCGAAAAAAAACCGGCACTGAGAATAACAATAATCGGACGTATCTGTTTGCCTTTGGTTTTCAAATACATAGACACTATCTCATTGAGCAGCGGGCTGCTGCTGTCCAATGAAACATTGATTATTTCATTTAGCTTGGATAATTCTGCGGATATAGATTCTTTTATTTCGTCAAATTTCGTCATACAACGATTTTTAAGGCACAAAAATAATAAATAATTGCTCGTTTGTAGTAATTTCACGGTCGAATTATCATCTGCTTAATTTATTTTATGTTTTTCAGATTAACACGGCTTTAATCACATGGAAAGAAAAAAACTGTTTCTGCTCGACGCATACGCGTTGATTTTCCGGGCATATCACGCAATGAAATACTCGGCTCGCTTCACATCCCACGGCATGAACACATCGGCGATTTTCGGATTTGTCAACACGCTTGAGGAGATACTGCGAAAAGAGTCGCCAACACACATAGCCGTGTGCTTCGACCCGGTCGGCAAGACATTCCGGCACGAGATGTTTCCCGACTACAAAGCCGGACGCGAGGCAACTCCTGAGGACATAAAAACAGCTGTGCCCTACATAAAAAAAATAATCTGCGCATACCGCATCCCCATAATGGAAGTGGACGGCTATGAGGCCGACGACGTGATAGGAACACTCGCCGTGAAAAGCCGCGGGCATGGATTCGACACATTCATAATGTCGCCCGACAAGGATCTCGGACAACTCGTCGGCGACGGAATCAAAATCTACCGTCCGGGCTACAAAGGACAAGACGCGGAAATACGCGGCACAAAAGAGATATGCGAGCTATACGGCATCGAGCGTCCCGGACAGATAATCGACATGCTCGCCCTGATGGGCGACAAAGTCGACAACATAGCAGGCTGTCCGGGAGTGGGAGAGAAAACAGCGTCGAAACTAATCATGGAATTCGGCTCGGTGGAAAACCTCATAGCCAACACTGAAAAGCTGAAAGGCTCACTGAAAGAAAAAATCAAGGCAAACGCCGACAGCATCCTGTTTTCCAAGCAACTCGCCACGATACGCACCGATGTGCCGATAGAGCTCGACGAAAGCAAGCTGGAAAGAAAAGAAATCGACGCGGCAGCAATCCGCTCTATCTTCGAAGAGCTGGAATTCCGCTCCCTGCTGAAACGGGTGCTTAAAAACGAGCCCGCGCCGAAACCGTCCAAACCGGCGAAAACGCCGGCAATGCCCTCGCTGTTCGACGACCTCATGGAACAGGAACCGGAAGAAAGCTCCATAAAACAGACCTCTACAACAGGCTTTCACATAGCCGACATCGAAAAGTTCAAAGAACAGACCGACAAAGCAATACAGGCAGGCAAATGCGGCGTATTTGTCGCCACCACCAACAAAGAGGCGATGCGCGCCGAACTGAAAGGAATAGCCATTGCTGTAACCGGCAAAGAGGCATTTTATCTGCCCATGCCCGACACAGAAAAGGAACGCGCCGAGGCAACCACACAGTTGAAACGCCTTTTCGAAAGCGAAACCCTGAAAATAAGCAACGACATCAAGCACGCTATTATCGCGCTGCACAGGCACGGCGTACATTTAACGGCGCCATTCTACGACAATGCCATTGCCCACTATCTGCTGCAGCCTGAAATGGGACACTCCATCGACCGGCTTTCGGAAGTCTACCTTAATGAGGCATTGCCTACAGCCGAGATTCCGCAAGGAACGGTAAAATCGAAATTCGACCCGGCAGAATTGCCCGTAGCAGACTACTACACCATCGCCTGCGCCACCGCGCGCGCCAACCTGCTGCTGCACCCCATATTGGACAGACAACTCGAAAAAAACGAGATGCAGCATTTGCTCAACGACATAGAATTTCCGCTCACAACGGTGCTTGCCGACATGGAAATGACCGGTGTGACAATAGATGTGCCGACATTAAAGGCCTACTCACAAGTGCTTACCGAGAAGATGAACGCCATCGAGCATGAATGCTTCGAGCTTGCGGGGATGGAATTCAACATCAGCTCGCCGGCACAGGTGGGAGAAGTGCTGTTCGGAAAACTGAAAATCGACGAAAAAGCGAAAAAAACAGTGCGCGGACAGTACTCCACTACAGAAGAAGTGCTCGAAAAACTCATCTCGCGTCATCCGCTCGTCGGGAAAATACTCGAATTCCGCAAACTTAAGAAACTGCTTTCAACGTATGTCAACGCCTTGCCGAAATTGATAAATCCGGAAACAGGAAAAATACACACCACTTTCAACCAGACAGTGACAGCAACAGGACGGCTGTCGTCGGCCAACCCGAATCTGCAAAACATCCCCATACGCAACGATGAGGGACGCGAAATACGCAAGGCGTTCATACCGAGCAAAGGCAATGTGTTTTTCTCAGCCGACTACTCGCAAATCGAATTGCGCATAGTGGCAAACGCCAGCAAAGACAAATCATTGGTAGAGGCGTTTCTTGCGGGAGAAGACATCCACCGCGCCACCGCCGCAAAAATATTCCACGAAGACATTTCCGCCGTCACCGACGACCAACGCCGCAAAGCCAAAACAGCCAACTTCGGAATGATTTACGGCATCTCGGCTTTCGGATTGAGCGAACGCCTGCAAATACCGCGCTCGGAAGCCAAAACAATAATAACGGAATACTTCCAGACATTCCCCGACGTGAAACGCTTCATGGACGAGAGCATCGCACACACTCGTGAGAAAGGCTACGTGACCACCTTGTTCGGACGCCGCAGACTCATCCCCGACATCAATTCTCAAAATGCCGTGGTAAGAGGCTACGCCGAACGCAACGCAATCAACGCGCCGATACAAGGCACCGCCGCCGACATCATAAAAATAGCGATGATACGAATCTTCAAACGTTTTGGGCAGGAAGGCTTGCGCTCGAAAATGATACTGCAAGTACACGACGAACTTGATTTCGACGTTGTACCGGAAGAGCTCGAAACCGTAACCCGCATAGTGAAAGAAGAGATGGAAGGCGCATACCGGTCAACCGTACCGCTCATAGCTGACTGCGGCACCGGAGATAATTGGCTTGCCGCCCATTGACAACCGCCAATTAATGGGGCACATAAGACGGTGTGTCATAATTGCAAGAGGCTTGTAGATTTGCGTCCCGGAAAGGATGAAACAAGCACGGGTGAATGAGCTACATAGAGAATTCACAGCTATAAACCGGGCACGCGCAACCTCCACGAGGCCGATATTTGCTTATACCCAACCGACATTTGTACCATACTTTCGATAAGACAAACTGCATCCCGGCATAACAATTTCAAACAAGTTTGATTGTTCTGCGCTCGATTTGTATTATCTTTGTTCTTAGAAACTCAAACCCAAACAAACATTATGAACAGTATTCTTTTTATACCCTGCTTTCTTGGAAATATAGGCACTACGGAAATTATCATAATCGCAATAATCGTGCTTCTCCTTTTTGGAGGCAAAAAAATTCCGGAACTGATGCGCGGCATCGGCAAAGGCATACGCAGCTTCAAGGAAGGGGTAAACGACGTGAAAGAGGAAATCAACAAACCGGTCGAAACTTCTGACGAAAAGAACGACAATAAATAACTGATGTCTGCCGGCAATAGCGAAAAGACTTTTTGGGGACATCTTGACGATTTGCGGAAAGTGCTGTTCAAGATGGTTGCCGTGCTCATCGTGTTCACGGCAGTTTCATTTGTGTACATGCGCGACATTTTCGACCGCATCATACTCGGCCCGTGCCACGGCGATTTCATACTCTACCGCCTTTTCGCAAAAATTACCGGCGGCATACCCGGGTTGCCGCAATTCGACACCGGCACTTTTGAGGTGAAAATAATCAACACGGGCCTTGCGTCGCAATTTTTCACCCACATCAGCTCCTCATTTTGGTTTGCGCTGATTTGCGCGTGCCCTTTCCTGCTCTATTTCTTATGGAGCTTCATCAGCCCCGCTCTCTACGACAAAGAAAAACGCGGAGCGCGCACGGCATTCCTTTTAGGCACGATAATGTTCTACTTGGGCGTTGCCATATGCTATTTCGTCATATTTCCGGTAACTCTGAGATTCCTATATGAATATCAGCTCAGCTCGTCAATCGACAATCTGCTTTCGCTCGACTCCTACATGAGCAATTTCACGACCATGCACATCGTAATCGGCCTTGTGTTCGAGCTGCCGTTGGTTGCATGGGCATTGTCGGCTGCCGGGATACTGCGCCGCGCGTTTTTCCGCCGCTACCGCCGCCATGCCATTGTTGTGCTTCTGATACTTGCGGCCATAATCACACCCACCGGCGACCCTTTTACACTCGCAATAGTTTTTCTGCCGCTCTACCTGCTCTATGAATTGAGCGCGCTGATTGTAAAAAAATAGCCCAGCCACTGGCAATAAAAAAACGCGGGCAGCAACCCGATTGCCCGTCACTGCCCGCATTTCCTGCACCTGTCAGGGAGATTGTCTGCCCTGACTATTTCTTTTTATCCACATCCAAATATTTGAACGGGAACGGCCCGTCCCAACTTGCGTGTGTCGGGATTGTGCAACCGTAGGTGTTTATCTGGTTGTGGTAGAAATGATGTATCGTGTACTGCGGATCAGCCAACCAGAAACGGTCGCCGCCCGGCTCGCTGAAATCAAGCTCCATCAACATGCAGATAGGAGCTGCCACCGTCACAGGCACACCGCGCCAACGTGTGGATATGTTACGGTGCATGTGGCCGCAGCAAAGCTGGATATGATTCTTATGCCTTACGAGGATTTCCTCCCAACGTCCGATATTCTCAAATCCCTCGTCCATAAATCCCATGCCTGTGTCGAAAGGCGGATGGTGAGTGAAGATAAGGGTTTTCTTTCTCGGCTGCTCATCCAATTTAGCCTCCAACCAGTCGGCAACTTTCTCGGTGACACCTCCCCAATGCTTGCCCTGCACAATCGTATCCACACAGATTACGCGCACAGGATAGCCATCTATCGTGTAGCAGATATAAGGAGCGATGTCGTCTTTCACCGGACACATCTTGTCGCCGAGAAGCGTAAGCATGGCCTCACGGTTGTCGTGATTGCCGGGCACGCAGAACACCGGACGCGGAAGAGCCGCAAAATAATCATGAATTTTTCCGTAAGCGGTATGATTGCCGTTGTCGGCCAAGTCGCCCGTAGCTATAAACATGTCGGGCAAATCTTTCTCGGCCATCTTCTGGAAATATTCCACCGCCTTTCTCACAGTAGTGGAAGTGTCGCATTTGCCGAACGACAAAAGATTGTCGCCTCTAAGATGCGTGTCGGTGATTTGCACTATTTTCATCTCCGAGCCGCGCCCGATAATCTTTTTGGGCGGCAGCGGACGGCCGTCGGCATCAAAACCGCCGGTGCCCGGCACTGCTTTTGTTTTCACGTCCTCATCGGCGGCAAGAGCCGCAACAGGAGCTACGGCAGAGGCCATCGCAACCGTGGCCACCTTTTGCAGGAAGGATCTTCTTGAAATTTTATCCATATCAGATATGTTTTAAATGTTAGGTTGTCACAAATATATAGTTTCGATTTGAAACACGCAAATTTTTCATTCGAAATTATTTATCTTTTGATCTATAAGCGCAATTTATTCACTTGCACGCATGGCACAGCGACATATTATGCCTATCTTTGTCGCCGGTTTTCAAAACAGGTAAAAAAAGATTTGTATTATGGTATTGCAATGCGCTGTCATTTTCGGATGCTTGGCATTGGGAGAGCTTGTCGTATGGCTGACAGGCATAAAACTACCCTCAAGCATCATCGGAATGCTTCTTCTCACTCTGTTTCTGCAACTGCGGTGGATAAAATTGCGGTGGGTAGAGGGCATTTCCAACTTCTTGGTAAAAAATCTCGGTTTCTTTTTCGTTCCGCCGGGAGTGGCTCTGATGCTTTATTTGGACATCATAAAGACACAGATTATCCCGATAGTGGTGGCGTCGGTGATAAGCATGATAGTGGTTTTCGTTGTCACCGGATGGATTCATCAGATAGTAAGGAGGCTGCAAAATGGAATACATCAATAACCCGTATTTTCTATTGGCACTCACGTTTGTGGTATATGCCGCGGCGCAAATAGTGCAGACGCGCTCCCACAGCTCGCTGTTCAACCCCATTCTTATCACAATAGCCCTGATAATAGCATTTTTGATTGCAAACGACATACCGTTCGAAACATATCGGCAAAGCGGTGTATACATAGATTTTTGGCTGAAACCGGCGGTGGTGGCATTGGGTGTGCCGCTTTACAAGCAACTGTCATCGATACGCAAACAACTGCTCCCGATAATCCTGTCGGCTCTTGGAGGCTGCATATCCGGAGTGGTGTCGGTGGTGTTCGTGGCGGAATTGTTCGGAGCCTCCCACGAGATAGTGATGTCGCTCGCCGCCAAATCTGTCACAACTCCCATTGCCATGGAGGTGACAGAATCGCTCGGCGGCATACCATCGCTCACGGCTGCCGTAGTGGTGGCCGTAGGCATCGTAGGCGGAATGACCGGCTTCGGCGTGATGCACATAACACACGTCAACAGTCCGATAGCGCAAGGGCTGTCGCTCGGAGCCGCCGCCCATGCCGTAGGCACATCGCGGGCAATTACCGTCAGCGACCGCTATGGGGCATTCGCAAGTCTCGGCCTGACCCTCAACGGCATCTTCACAGCCATGCTCACCCCATGGCTTCTCCGCGTGCTCGGCTATTTCTAAAAATCATTCACAAAACTACAATCATCCAAAACTTTTTACAGCAATTTGTGTTGTATAGAATAGTGACATAACAAATAAGCATTTTTATGATGAAAGCCATTATTGCGGGGCTGTTGGCGGCAGCGGTACTGCTGCCCGCTTGCGGCGGAAAAGAGAACAAAGCGAAAGAAACCGAATTTTTAACAATTCGCAAAGAAGCATCATTCAAATTGACGGTGCCTGAAGACATCGCACAAGGACGACCGTATTATTCCACCTCAAAAGTGGATTTGACCATACCGGCAGACTCCGTTTCGGAAATATCAAAACTGATACTATCCACAGCCTTTCCTGACGACTCAATTTCACAAGGAATCAGCGCGGCTGCCGACAGATTTCTGTCGACACCGGTCGACTTTGTGCAGACAGGAGCTGAAAAAGTGGGTTTCGTACCCGACAAACCCGAAGACATCGTGCTGCTGTCAAAAAACATAGTCATCGACACATTATGCCACAACAATCTGACCACGTTCCACATCGTAAGTCAGGGATATACGGGAGGAGCCCACGGCTACTACTCCGCAGCCTACATAAATTATGACACAGAAAGCGGCACCGTAGTAAACGCAGAAAACTTATTTGCCGACCAAAACGGAGTAAGACATCTGATACTCGAAAGCATCGCCCGGAAAAATAATTGCAAAATCGAGGATTTGGAGAAAAATGGCGTAGTATTCTCAACAGGCGATGTAAAAGTTCCTAAAAACTTCTATCCGGAGGCAGACTCGTTGGTATTCTATTACAACCCCTACGAAATCAGCTCATGGGCTCAAGGCGAAGTAAAAGTGCCCGTATCGGCAACATCATTGGCCATGTATGCAACCGACTACGGCAAAAACTTCCTCAAAGGAATGAAATAAAGAGGGGATAAACCGCATCCCGGCATAACAATTTCAGCCAAGTTTGATTGTTCTGCTCCCGATTTGTATTATCTTTGCAGCGGAAAACATATTTATTAACCTTGTGGAAAAATTTGGCTGCTTGCAACCACGTAAAAAAATGCTAAAACTGCGAATTTCACCCCTCAGATTTTCACGTTGCATTTGACTTTTCCACTTTAAAACAAATTGGAAAGATGAATTATCTGTTTACTTCAGAATCGGTTTCGGAAGGTCATCCCGACAAAGTGGCTGACCAGATTTCCGATGCCATCGTCGACAAACTGCTCGCCTACGACCCCGAGTCGAAAGTGGCGTGCGAAACACTTGTAACCACCGGACAGGTGGTGATCGCCGGAGAAGTTAAATCAGAAGCCTACATCGACCTGATGGAAACCGCCCGGCGCGTAATCAACGGAATAGGCTACAACAAGAGCGAGTACAAATTCGACGGCGAGTCGTGCGGAGTGCTTTCGGCAATACACGAGCAGTCGCCCGACATCAACCGGGGCGTAGAGCGCGAAAACGCTGAAGAACAGGGAGCCGGCGATCAAGGCATGATGTTCGGCTACGCATGCAACGAAACGGAAAACTACATGCCTCTGACGCTCGACCTCGCCCATCTCATACTGCGCGAACTGTCGGCCATACGCCACGAAGGGAAGCTGATGCCTTACCTGCGACCCGACTCAAAAAGTCAGGTAACCGTAGAGTACGACGAAAACAACCGGCCTGTACGGGTTCACACAATCGTAGTCAGCACACAACACGATGAGTTCATCTCCCCTGCCGACGGCTCGAAACAAGCCCAAGACGCTGCCGACCGCGAAATGCTTGAAGTGATACGCAAAGATGTTGAAACCATACTATTGCCGCGCGTCATAGCCAAACTGCCGAAACACATACAGGCTATGTTCGACGACAGACTGATTCTGCATGTCAACCCCACAGGAAAATTCGTAATCGGAGGCCCTCACGGCGACACAGGCCTGACAGGCCGCAAAATCATAGTCGACACCTACGGAGGACGAGGAGCACATGGCGGAGGAGCGTTCTCCGGCAAAGACCCGTCGAAAGTCGACCGCTCTGCAGCCTACGCCGCACGCCACATAGCAAAAAACATTGTAGCCTCCGGACTTGCCGATGAAGCGTTGGTGCAAGTGGCATACGCAATCGGGGTGGCCGAGCCGGTAAGCCTCTATGTAAACACTTACGGCACAGCCAAAGTCAACATTACAGACGCTGAAATTTCCGATAAAATCAACGGCCTGTTCGACATGCGCCCTGCCGCAATCGAACGCCGCCTGAAGCTGCGCCAACCAATCTATCAGGAAACCGCCGCCTACGGACACGTTGGCCGCAAACCGGAAATCGTCGACAAAACATTCTATTCGAAATACAACGGCGACAAGACAATGCGCGTGGAACTGTTCACTTGGGAAAAACTCGACTATGTGGAAAAAATACGCGAGGCCTTCGGCCTGTAACAAACCGCAACACACGACGATGGAGCGCATCTTTACCGACGCGCCCCATCGTTTTTTACAAGCAAAAAGCCATATATGCAGGAATATACGTAATCTTGTCTTTAACACTTAGATTTTTCGGATGTATCACATAGCATCCGCCTATCCTCTCACGGTATAGCTCACAAAATTTAGAAAGTGACGCAGTGGAATAACGGTCAGTTGATTTCACTTCTATAGATATATTTTATATTTCAACTTGCTATTATTCGACAAAATAAAATCTATCTCAATGTCATTTCTATGTTTTTCATTATTATAACGTGTATAAAAATACAATTTATGCCCTGCCGCCACAAGCATTTGGGCTATTGCATTTTCATACAGCATTCCCTCATTAGTCGAGAGTTTCCCAAACAATATCTCACGATATAACTCACCATCGGAAATTTCATTTTCATCAAATATGTGGCTCATCAGCAATCCGGTATCCCCCATATAGCATTTCACAAAAGTTCTGTTTCCGTTGAGCGATAATCCTACATTCGGATCCGAGCAATTAAAGCACTCGTTGGCAACCATTGAATCGGCAAGCCAGAAGAATGTGTCATGGTATTTCGGAAAACTTGCGCCTTTATCTATTTTACTGAATACCACTCTCCTCTCCGCCTTTGACAAAAAAGCGGGTATTTGGTCAAAAATTGCCAATACAGCAGATTTATAAGCAGCCTCTATTTTCATCATATCATTGCGATACAGAGCCAAAATATCACGTTTCTCCATATCCGACATTTTAAAATCGCGCCCGTTCTCCAAATAAGCCGAAACACTTTTTGGCATTCCGCCAACAATCATATACTGTCTGAACAAAAGCATCGCTTTTGCATGAATACCTTGCTCCAATGGCATTCGGTCTTTGAAGCACCGGCGTATATAGTTTATCATCTGACCTTCACCCAATGCCCATGCAAACTCCTCAAAATCCATAGGGTACATGGCAAGCCGCCGTTCTTCGGATGGGATAGTTATCCCTTTTACATTTTCTTTTATCGAAATCAATGAGCCTGTTTCTATATAGTCATACCTGCCATCTGCCACAAGATATTTTACCGATTGTCGCGCTTTTGAAAACTGCTGTATCTCATCAAATATTATCAACGACTCTCTTTCATACAATTTCACCCCGTATTCTGAGGATATTATCATAAAAAAAGAGTCAAGATTGTTCAAATAAGACTCAAACGCCGATTTCACGACATCGCTTGCATTATTAAAATCAATCAGTATATAGCTTTTGTATTCATTTTTGGCAAATTCTTCCGCTATTGTCGATTTGCCTATACGACGCGCGCCTTCAATTAAAATGGATTTTGTGCCTTTTGCCGTTTCTTTCCATTCTTTTAGTTTGTCATAAATTTTTCGTTTAAATACAGCCATAATCTGTCATTTTTAATATTGCTGTAAAATTATCATTAAAAATCAGATTTACAAGTGTTTAAGACATTATTTTTCTGCAATGCGCAGGTATAAAACCTCCAAAATTTGCCATAATACGCAGGTATAGAAGTGCCGAAATTTGCCATAATACGCAGGCATAAAATCACCAAAGCAAAGTCAAACCGAAAGAAAGATGATTGAATTTCGGTGCAAAATCCGTTTTCATCACATCCCAAGGCGAATATTTCACATAAAGCGAAAGCGGAGTATCTCCAAACCCGACGTTAGCCATTAAGTCAACCGTAACCTTCCGCACAGGAATGTCTTTACATTCCGATTTAACGGCATTGCCATCCGCAAGATATTTTGTTTTTACCCACGATTTGCTGTTGACATTCAACACAGGTCCGATTGCCATCCAAAACTTCCCAACCGGATACGAAATGCTGACAGGAACGTTGAAACTGCGTATCTTAATTCCTGAATATCGCGGGACAGCCCCATCCGGCAATGGCATAACATCCATATAGTTCCCGTCAACCACAAATTGCGACGACCCTGTCATACGGTAATTACGCCACGTTGAACCTATTCCGACATTAAGATTCACTCCTCTAAACCGGTGCGACAAATTAATCCAACGCACAAATATCTCGTAAGAGTTCCACACATTGACATCCATTCCTTGTGTTGCATTGACCGCTCCTACAAATCCCAGCCCGACACCTAACACACTGAACGTGTTCTTTTCCTCAAACCTGCCAAGCCCGGATGTCTTTTTATCGACAAACGGAATACGAAAATTCCAACCACTGTTTTTGCTCTCGCTTACCTGCAAAGTGTCATTACCGGAAATTGAATGTGAAAAAAGATAAAGATAGTCAGGATTATCCTTTCTTCCTATCACCTCCAAATCCAATCTTCCGGCTTCTGTTTTGATAATTACAGAATCCGGCTGCGCAATGCTTAAAATTGTGTCGGTTTTTTCTTCCGCCACAACACTGAAACTGCAAACGGCCGACAGCAAGAATAATGAATATATGTTCATAACGTTATCTGTTATTTTAGTAAAACAATGTGATGCCGGCTGAAAGGTGGCGGAATTCGGGGCCGTAGCTTTCATCGAGTATCTTGCATGGAGAATATTTCACATAAAACCCTATGGCCTTATAGTTGAGTTGCGCCATCAGGTCGACAGTCACCTTGCGCTGGTGGATGTCGTCGGTCGAATTTTCGATTTTGTCATCACCGACAGTATATTTCGTTTTCATGCTGCCGTGTACATTCACGTTCAGCACCGGGCCGGCAGAAATCTCAAATCCTTTGCCAAGCTCCTGACGGAACATTACCGGAAACATCAAGCTGAACATTTTCAAACGTGAGAACTGCACATCGGCTCCATCCTCATATTTGTCGAGGCCTATCATGCCGCCCTCCTGCACGAAACGGTTGGCGCCGGTCATCCGATAATTGCGCCATCCGAAACCGAATCCTATCATAAACGATGTCCCGTTTCTCCACGGACGGCAGCTCACAGCAAGCAAATGGTCAATAAACGCCTCGTAGGAGCTCGCCATATTCACATTCATGGCAGCCGGAGCGTCAACCGCATTGACAAAACCAAAGCCCAATCCTCCACATTCAAAAGAATAAAGAGAACGTCCGCTTTTCTTTTCAGAGCTGTCGACAAAAGGCAGAGTAAAATCCCAACCCGAATTTCCTTCCTTGCTCACTTCCGCGCCGTCATCGACATTGCGCCTGTAGGAATAGTAATAATCCGGATTGTCCTTCGCGCCAAACACTTTCAATTCCACACCTTTTTCTCCATGCAGAAATACTACCGAATCCGGACGGGAAAAACATTCGACAGAATCGCCGGCCTCCGTATTGCCGGCAAACAACGCGCACGAGAAAAGCAATGCGCAAACAATGGTTGTAACAGTTCTTCTCATATCTATTTACAATTTAATTTCTAAAACATTCTTTTCAATTCTCCGAGTGTCGCTTTGCCCTCCATATACACGACAGTTGTTTCCGGCTTTGCGCCACGCTTGAGCATATTGTTCCGGAAAAACAGATGCCGGTAGCCGCCGTTGCCGTCGGGAAACGAGTAAAAGGCATAATAAAGTTTTCCGCCAATCATCCCTTCCTCTCTGTCGGAGGCCGCTTTTCCGTCAAGCCTCACAAGCCGCTCCATCTCTGCGGCCAACGACACATTGCCGGTAACCGTAATACTTCGAAACAGCCTTAAATTAAAAGGCTTCAACCGTTTGCCCTCAACCACAATCTCCGTCACATCTCTGCGGTTCTGGTAACCGCCGTCGAAAAGAGAGGCTATGTTCATCCCTTTTTGAGCCGCGGCGGGCAATGCCGAGACTGTGATTATCAATATGAATAACAGTCGTTTCATATCTCTATTCATTAAATTCATCCATTGTTACAAATATATCGCCCAATGTCGCGCCAATGTCGGCGTCAGCCGCTGTGGAGCTGATTTCATCCATCGAACGGCGCATCTCGGCCATAACAACATCCTCGTCAGTGCATTTCACACCCCCGATATAAGCTACACAACGGTTTCGGCTGTTGTAAAACGCCAGACTTGAGGCAACAATCACCAACGCCACTGACGCGGCGGCACAATATCCGGCTACCCGGCGGCGCAATGTCGCGCGGCGAACATGGCGGCAACACCTGCCCACTACCGAGAATCCAACAACGGCCCTTGCCTCGTCGAACTCCTTGCCGGCTGCTAAAGGCGACACCAAAAACCTTTTCAATGCGGCTTCCGCCTCATCAGTGGTTTCCGCCTCAAAATAACGGTTTATGATTCTCCGCCATTCTTTCAATGATTTGCCCTCAAAATCCATATCGTCAATATTTATCGTTCTCTTCAATTTCCTGATAGCATTTTCTGATTGTCTTTCTCGCTCTCGAAAGCTGCATCCTGACAGCCGCCTGTTCCATACCCAATTTGCCGGCAATATCCTCGTAGCTTTCTCCGTCAAACTCTTTCATGCGAAAAATCTTTTTTTGCATATCCGAAAGACGCTTCTCGATTATCGCCTCAACCATTTCAAACTGCTCCGCAACTTCCAGCCCATTGTCGGCAGAAACAGTTGTCGGGACATCGCGCTCATCGTCGACAGGCAAAAACACAGCCGCCTTACGACGACGGTAGGCATCTATGCCGAGGTTGCGCACAGTGGTCATCGCCATTGCCTCCGCCTGCTTGTCCGACAGGATTTCACCGCGCCGCCCCCAAAGCCTGCAAAAAGCGTCCTGAAGAGCGTCGGCGGCATCGTCCTCATCTGGAAAGAAGCGCGACGCCGCGCGGAGAAATTTTCCGCGCAGCCGTGTGAACACCGATGTAAGCGTTTCTTCGCCCATTCTTTGATTGCCCGTTTTGCTTGTCTTCAAAAGGATATACGAATTTCCTGTTATTTTGTAACAACGATACACAAATATACACCATTATTGTTTTTCTCAATCCATTTTAATACTTTTGTCGACGACAACTAATTGACAACATTTTATTTTTATGAACCTGACAAAATCATTGGCGGCAGTTTTACTTGCATTTTCCGCCACCATATCAGCAAATCAGAGGACAGTAGAGAACATTGACGACGGTTGGCGTTTCTGTCTTGGAGATATGACAGACGCGCAACAGCCCGGATACGACGATTCCGAATGGAGAACTCTCAATTTACCGCATGACTGGGCTATAGAAGGGTCGTTCAGCGAAACCAACCCTTCGGGAGTGACCGGAGGAGCCCTGCCCGGCGGTACAGGCTGGTACCGCAAATCGCTGAATATAGAGGCCTCCGACAGCACAAGGCGTTTGAGTCTGTTCTTCGACGGAGCATACATGAATACCGAAGTATTTATCAACGGCATAAGATTGGGCAAACGCCCTTACGGGTATATACCGTTCTGCTACGACATAACACCTTATGTGAATTGGGGCGGAGAAAACGTTGTTGCCGTCAGGGTCGACAATTCAGAGCAGCCCAACTCGCGCTGGTATTCCGGCTGCGGAATCTACAGAAGTGTCTACCTTATAAAAAAATCACCGTTACACATTGCGCAATGGGGAACATACGCATACAGCGTAATAAGCGGAGAAAAAGCCGAGCTGAATGTTGAAACCACAGTTGAGAACCAAACAGACAAATCCGCCGGCATTGAAATCCGCCTGACATTGACCGACCCGTCCGGCAAAACAGTACAAAGCCTGCAATATCCGGCCACAGCCGACAGCGGCAAACGCTCTGCCTCAAGTTCCGTACTGATTGTTGAAAACCCGGAGCTGTGGGATACGGAGAACCCTAATCTTTACCGCCTTATAACCGATATCAGCCACGAAGGGAAAATTGTCGACAGCGATACCATCAACATCGGATTCCGCACTATCGCGTTTGATACCGAAAAAGGATTTTTCCTCAATGGCAAAAACATGAAAATCAACGGTGTATGCCTGCATCACGACCATGGCGCACTTGGCGCGGCGTTCAATCTCAGGGCAATGGAAAGACAATTACAAATGATGAAAGACATGGGATGCAACGCCATCAGATGCTCGCACAACCCACCGGCACCCGAGCTGCTCGACCTTTGCGACAAAATGGGGCTATTGGTAATGGACGAGGCATTTGACATGTGGCGCAAGAAAAAAACTGCCCACGACTATGCCCGCTATTTCGACGAATGGCACGAGCGCGACCTTCGGGATTTCGTCATGCGCGACCGCAACCATCCGTCCGTATTCATGTGGAGCATCGGCAACGAGATACTTGAGCAATGGCCGGATGCTGATGCCGAAGGATTGTCGGCAGAAGAGGCCAATCTCATACTCAATCAGGGGCATGACACGGAAAACGTGGAAAAGATGAGCGCAAACTCTCTGCTCGCTCTTCATTTAGCCGGAATCGTACGCTCTTTGGATCCTACACGGTCCATAACAGCCGGATGCAACGAGCCGAGCGTCAACAACAATGTGCTTAAATCAGGAGCGTTAGACGTGGTGGGCTATAACTACCACAACGGCAGCGTGGCATCCGTCCCGACAAATTTTCCCGGCATGCCGTTCTTGATAACCGAAAGCAACTCCGCTCTGTCGACACGCGGATACTACCGTATGCCCTCCGACACCACATTCGTATGGCCGTATTGGGACAAGCCGTTCTCCGACCCGTCGTTCTCATGCTCTTCCTACGACAACTGCCATGTGCCTTGGGGAAGCACCCACGAAGAAACATTCAAAATAGTGCGCGACAATGATTTTGTGAGCGGACAATTTGTTTGGACAGGATTCGACTATCTCGGCGAGCCGACACCTTACGGTTGGCCGGCAAGAAGCTCATATTTCGGTCTTGTCGACCTTGCCGGCATCCCGAAAGACTCATATTATCTTTACCAATCGGAATGGACAGACACGCCGGTGCTGCACCTTTTCCCTCATTGGAACTGGACAGTGGGACACGATGTGGACATGTGGTGCTACTACAACAATGCCGACAGCGTTGAGCTCGTGATAAACGGCAAATCTGCCGGTTTCAGCAAAAAAACTTCCGACAGACTGCATGCCGAATGGCGCGTGAAATTTGAGCCGGGCAAAGTCGAGGCATTGGCGTGGAAAGACGGAAAGGTTGTTAGGAAAGAAACCATAGCTACCGCAGGCAAGCCAAATAAAGTGCGGCTTACACCCGACCGCCGTACAATCGCGGCCAACGGAAAAGACTTAAGCTACATAACAGTTGAGATACTCGACCAAGACGGAAATCTTTGCCCCAACGCGGAAAATTTGGTAAATTTCGAGGTGGAAGGCTGCGGCTTCATCGCCGGTGTGGACAACGGAAGCCAAACTTCAATGGAACGGTTCAAAGACAACAAGCGCAAAGCGTTCTACGGAAAATGTATGCTTGTCATACAAAGCAACAGACGGCAGGGGCCTATAAAAATAAAAGCGGCCGCCGACGGATTGGAGGCTGCCGAAACAACTGTCGAGGCAAAATAAAGAAAAGTGCGGTTATTTGCCGCACTTTTCTTTTATGGCTGATTTTATGCTGTCAAAAATGCTTTCTATCGAGCCTACGCCCTTAATCGCCACATAGCTGCCCTCTTTTATGTAATAATCACGAAGCGGCTGTGTCTGCGAATGATACACCTGCAAACGCTTTTTAATCGTTTCAAGATTGTCGTCGCTGCGCCCGGATTCTTTTCCGCGCTTTATCAGCCTGTCGACAAGCTCATCCTCATCGACCTCCAAGCCTACCACAGCGTCGACTTTCGCCCCGCGGCCGGCAAGCATAGCCTTCAATGCCTCAGCCTGATTGATTGTGCGGGGAAATCCGTCGAAAATCACACCTTTCTTTGCCTCCGGTGTATTGTCGAGAATGTCGGCAAGGATGCTCACCATCAAATCATCGGGGATTAATTTGCCCTCCGAGATGTAGCCGGCGGCTGTCTTGCCGAGATCTGTCCCGCGCGCTATATGGTCGCGCAGCACCTCTCCCGTAGAAATATGATACAAACCATAATACGAAATCAGATTTTCGCTTTGCGTCCCTTTGCCTGAGCCCGGAGCGCCAAAAATCACAATATTGAACATAATCTAAAAAATTATACCTCCGCGACCTTATGCCGCGGAATTTTGTTGGAAACTTATATTAATATTTTAACGGTCATTCTCAAGAATGTAGATGTCGGGCAAATTGCGCGCCTTCTCATCAAGGTCGAGCCCATAGCCGATTATGAACTTCGACGGAATCTCGAAACAGCAGTAATCGATTTTAACATCGACCTTGGCGGAATCCGGCTTGTGCAACAACGTGGCGAACCTTACATCAGCCGGCTCAAGACGATATATCTCCTCGACAAGCCGGGCGGCAGTGTAGCCTGTGTCCACTATATCCTCCACAATCACCACCGTGCGCCCCTTTATGTCTTTGTCAAGCCCGAGAAGCTGCCTTATCTCGCCGGTCGACTCTGTCCCGCTGTACGACTTAAAACGGATAAACGATATTTCAGCGTCGAAATCGGCGGCACGAAACAAATCGGCGGCAAAAACAAAAGCCCCGTTGAGCACACATACAAACAGCGGATTTTTCCCGCCGCAGTCATCCTTTATCTGCTTTGCCACCTCTTTTATCCTCTCCTGAATGCGGTCGTTTGTTATATACGGCACAAACGTCATTCCGTCAATGGTTATTTTGCCCATAGTCATCATTAAAGTTTCACAAAATTACAAATAATCACCGTTTTCACCAACTCCCAAACCAACTCCACAAAAAAACTCTTTCAACAGACAAAAATAAAACCGGAATTTTTTTATTTTTTACACTTTATTTATATTTTTGTAAAAAACCTAATCCAATATGAAAAAACTAATACTGTCGGCTTTACTCGCCTCTCTCAGTGCCGCCACACACGCGGAAAGCAGCGTCAACGCCACGCCACGCAGCTTCTCAATTTTGCCGCCCTCCCCAAATGTGTCCTCATTAATGTAAACAAAGTCAAAAAGCATCAGGAAACAGATATGCGCAAGATAAACGCAACCCGTTGAAAACAAGCAGTTTT
>CALUMI010000002.1 GCA_944321725.1 uncultured Muribaculaceae bacterium | reverse complement strand
ATCGTGTTCCAGTTGATATAGGCGTAATGTCCTTTCTGCACGTAGCGGTCGAATGCCCACAGCCCGATATTGAATCCTGCGGTTTCTGCCGACGCGCGCCAAAACGCTTTTCTCTCAAGCCTTGCCGCATCGGCACTGTCGGGTGGAACAGGAGTGGAAACAAGATGCCTGTCCTGAAAATTTTTATTGTCGTCAGTCAACGTGTCTATGCTGTCTGTTGCCGTATTTGCCTGTAATAAAAACGGGAAAAGCAACAACAGATATATGAATTTCTTCATTTTTGATGCAAGTTGAAAATATGGCGCAAAGGTACGTAATTTTTAACAGAATCAGAACGCTATGGAAAGGCTGATGTTGAACTGACGGCCTGTAAGATAGTTAGGCACGGCATATTGTATTCTGTTCACGTCTGTCACCCAATAGTAGCTGCTGACGTTGGAAATGTCGAGCAAGTTGAACACGTCCAATCCTATCCAAATGCTCTTGAAATTACGCCAAAAGTTGTTGGGGCGGATGCCGCCACTGTTTTGGTCGTCGCCCACAAGCTGATATTGAAAACCTATGTCAACACGTTTGTAGGCCGGAGCGCGGAAATAATTTATGTCGCGAGTGACTTGCGGCGGGGTCATTGGAAAACCGTCAGAAAGCACTCCGCGCAGACTGAATTTCAGCTTAGGCACTTTCGGAAAATAGTCTGTAAAAAACAGTCCCACACTGTAGCGTTGATCGGTAGGACGTGGCACTTTCACTCCGTTGAGAGTTTCTTGCGTTTTCATCAGCGAGAAACTTATCCAAGAATCCGTGCCCGGCACAAACTGTCCGAAAAATTTGAAATCGATACCGGCAATATAGCCCGATGATTCGTTGCGTCCGCTATACACCAGTTTCAGGTTGTCGAGCTCGTATGGAATGAGGTTTGACAAGTTTTTATAGTAGGCTTCCGCCGTAAGTTTAAAAGGGCGGTTCATTGCGCGAAATGTATAGTCTGTCCCGAAAATCAGCTGCACGCTGCGTTGGGATTTTATGTCGGAGTTCAGACGGATATAGGAGTTGCCATTATCGTCAGTAATTGTTTCCCGGAACTCTTTGTAAAACGGGCTTTGATAATACAGTCCCCCGGCAAGGCGCATTGTCAGATTGTTGTTGGCTTCCGGAACGAAGCCGACACTTACACGCGGACTTACAAGAAACTCCTTGTTGAAATCCCAATACGACATGCGCAGTCCGGCATTGAACGTAAACAGCCCGGCGTTGCACAACAGGCGATAAGTGTCCTGTGCATACCATGATAGTTTGTTAGTCGATATGTCGTGCTTTGAGGTCAGATTGTAAATCATTTCGATTTTATTGCCTGTATGCGGCAGTGAGTAGCCTGCCGAGTCGCGCATTTCCCATTCGCTCGAGCGGTCGTAAACGTTTTGATAGCGGTATTCCATTCCGTATGTCAGATTGTGGCGGTTGATTGATGTGTGTCCTTTCAATGCAACCGTGAACACTCCCGCTTTGAAACGGTTGCGCGCGTGCTCCAGATATTTTCCCACGCCTATTTGTCCGCCTACGGAATTGTCGCCGTCGTTGGTGCCCGCCTCATCGAGCCAATATTCTCCCGATATGTCGTATGACACAAGCTCGTTGGTAAGGAATCCCGATGCCAACAGGGTATAGCCTGTACTTTTGTTGATGTCGTAGTTAAGCTCCAACGCTCCGAAGTATGTTTCAAATCTGTCCTGCTCTTTTCCGTCGAAATACACGGTAAATTCCTTTACATTCTGCGATGTGCCGAACGATGTGGAGCGCGTGGCCGGCGTGAATTTATAGTCGTTCATGGCTATGTTGCCCAAGAACGACACATTCCAGCTGTCGTTGATTTTATAACGAAGATTGGTTTGATAGTCAAAGAATTGTGGCTCGTATTCTCCTTTGGTTTCGAGCGAGCTCAGCAACGAGGTGTTGCGCTTGTAGCGTATTCCGTGCAATTGAGAGAATTTACCTGCTGATTGCCCGATGGCGGCGTCCGCTCCCATCATGCTCAAAGCCACATTGCCCTCTAACGCTTCAGGATGCTTGTAGGTGATGTCGAGTACCGACGACATCTTATCGCCATATTCGGCGTTGAACCCTCCGGTGGAAAAATTCACGGAGCCGACAAGCGATGAGTTGATAATGCTCAATCCTTCTTGCTGTCCCGACGATACAAGTTGTGGGCGATACACCTCTATACCGTTGATATACACGCTGTTTTCGTCATACGAGCCGCCACGCACCGAATATTGCGAGCTCATCTCGTTTTTCGATGTTACGCCGGCCATTGTCGTTAGCAGTCCCTCCACACCGTTGCCCGATACATTAGGGGCTTTGCGCACCGATTGTATGTCGATTTGCTGCATGGCGTCGGTCTGCTTTTTATATTCGGTGATTTCCACCTCTTGCAAAGCCTTTGTTGTCTTAAACAAACGCACATTGAGGTTGACTCTGCCTTTGGGCTTTATAAGTTTTTGCTTACTCTCACGGTAGCCTATGCAGTTAAAAATCACTTCCACTGTGTCGGCTTCGGCAACCGACAGTGTGTAAGAGCCGTCCAATCCGGTGTTTGTTCCTATCGCAGTGCCGCCGATTCTCACGGTGGCAAACTCTATCGGCTGGTTGTCGGCATCGGTCACTTTCCCGTAAATTCTCACTTGCGCGTCAGCCAATGCAGGCAGAATAATAAGCAGTAGTGTATATATCGTTTTCTGGAAATTCATTTTTAGCAAATTCATATATTTTCAATAACGTCAAAATCGCCGTTTCAGTATATTATGCGGAATTTTTATTCGCTTATCGTTAATTTCTTGAAAATAGTACGTATATTTGTGCATTAGCAAAAGCGTAGAGGCGTTTTGCCGTTTAACATATTGATAAAAGGTGTTATTGAAATTATTCCTCAGTTCTAACTTGGCAGTATGAAACGCAACGGAATGATGGCAATAGCACCTGCATTGATGTCTATATATGCCGTGCAGCAGTTTTATATAGGGATAGGTGCGGGGCTGTTGTTTTATCTGTTGCGTAGGTATGCCAAGACCTGAACTAAGGATAAGCCGGTAAATCCCTGCACCCTATTATATTACTAATTTGTCTTTTCGGGGGATTAAAAGACAAATATAATTTTATTGTCTATGAAAAGTTTATTATTGAAATTGTTTTGTGTTGTAGCGTTGTTTTGTAATTTCCGGACGTATGCCGCAGATATTGAGGCGGATGGGATTTGCTACTATATTCTTTCCGAAAATACGGTAGGAGTCGCGGCAAATTATGACATGCCATATGCCGGAGACATATCTATTCCGGAGGAAGTCGACGACGGTTATGGCAACACATATACGGTTGTTTCTATTTGTGACGCGGCTTTTGCCTATTGCGAAGATTTACTGTCTGTAATTATTCCGGAAACTGTAACAGATATTGAAATGGCCGCTTTTGTGAATTGTACCGGTTTGACATCGATAGAGATTCCACACAGTGTGACAACTATTGAGTCGTCCGCTTTTGCGAATTGCACGGGCTTGACATCAATAGAGATTCCATATAGTGTAAGGGAGTTGGCTGAGGACACTTTTGCCGGATGCGCAAATCTGACAGACATAAACGTGGATAGCGGGAATGACGTGTTTGCCTCTGTTGACGGTGTGCTTTATTCTAAAAATATATCCGCCATTTATTGCATGCCGGAGGGTAAACATCTCGTGGAATTTGCCATCCCGGAAAGTGTCACCACTATCGGGAACATGGCTTTTTATTTTTGCTATACCATTGAAAGATTGACTATACCGGATGGGGTTACAACGATTGGCGAGCTGGCTTTTATAGGTTGTGTAGGTTTAAAATCATTGGCATTGCCGCTTAATTTGGCATCAATCGGGAATAGAGCTTTTGAAAGTTGTAAGGGTTTGTCCTCCATAACAATTCCGTCAAGTGTCACAAGCATCGGGCAAGATATTGTTTCCGGATGCGAAAATTTGGCAGAGATAAATGTTGACAGCGAAAACAGTGTGTATGCCTCTGTTGATGGAGTGCTGTATTCAAAAGACATTTCCACGCTATGCCAATATCCTGTGGGTAAAAAGCAATCGTCATTTGAAATACCGGAGAGCGTCAACGCGATATATGACTATGCTTTTTGCTACACAAATTTGGAACAGGTCACGATGCATTACGGTGTAAAATCAATTGGAAACTACGCTTTTGGGCATTCTACATTAGAGCAGATAACGATGCCGGAAGGATTGGAAACAATTGGAGAAGACGCTTTTTTGGGATGCGCTAATTTGAAGACTGTTGACATTCCGAACTCTGTCAGTTCAATAGGCTCCAATGCTTTCTCTGGTTCTGGACTGACAACCGTAAAGATACCGGATAATCTGACAACAGTTGAAATGTCCACCTTTAGCAACTGTAAGGATTTGGCATCAGTGACGTTGTGCGACAATCTTGTTACAATCGGTTCTAGTGCTTTCGCTGAATGTGAAAGTTTGACATCCATTGAAATTCCCGATAAAGTGACAGTTATTGGTAATAATGCCTTTTACAAATGTAGCAATTTATCGTCAGTAACAATAGGGGAGAGCGTTACATCAATAATAGTAATGAGCTTCTACTCGTGTGATAACATAAAAACTGTTTATTGCAAGCCAACAGTACCTCCTATTGTGGATCCCAGAGTATTTACTACTGTTGTATTTGAAAATGCCGAATTATGTGTGCCTACAGGGACTGCCGACGAATACAGGTTGGCTGATGAATGGCGCAACTTCTTAAATATTTCAGAAATGGATTTCGGCGGCATAGCAGAGTTGACGGGGGACAATGTAACTGTGACAGCGATAAATGGCAGTATAGCTATAAGCTGCAATTATAAAACGAGCGTACAAGTATATAACATTTCGGGACAACTTATATACAACGGCACAGATTCCGTGATAGAGGGTCTTGCAAACGGCATGTATATTGTAAAAGTTGCCGGACAGACCTTCAAAGTGGCGTTGTAGTGTGGCGTAGCCACAGGTTATGTGGTTATGAGGTTATATGATTATAGAGCACTTGTCACAAATTATGAGAAACGGGGTTATGGCAACCAACCATAGCCCCGTTTCTTTTACATCTCTCAACACTCAGCTCTTTGCTCTCAACATTTCCGTCCGGTGATTTCCGATACAACTGCTTTAATGTCGTCGGCAAGTTTGTTGGCTTGTTCGATGGTATGCGCTTCGGAGTAGATGCGGATTATTGGTTCGGTGTTGCTCTTACGGAGGTGTACCCAACAGTCCGCGAAGTCAATCTTAACGCCGTCTATGTCGGTTATCTTTTCTGATTTGTAGCGTTCTTTTATTGCTTTCAGAATAGCATCCACATCAATGTCGGGAGTAAGCTGTATTTTGTTCTTCGCAATGGAGTATTGCGGATATTCTTTCTTAAGCTCGCTAACTTTCTTGCCTTTCTTTGCCAAAAGAGTAAGGAACAAAGCCACACCCACAAGAGCGTCGCGTCCGTAGTGACAAGCCGGATAGATTACACCGCCGTTGCCCTCACCGCCAATTACCGCACCTGTGCGCTTCATTTCCGTGACCACGTTCACCTCGCCCACAGCGGCTGCCGAGTAGCTGCAACCATGCTTCAAGGTCACGTCGCGCAACGCGCGCGAGGACGAAAGATTGGAAACGGTCGCGCCGGGAGTTTGCGACAGCACGTAGTCGGCAATGGAAACCAATGTATATTCTTCGACAAACATCTCACCGTTTTCCATTACAATGGCAAGACGGTCGACATCAGGGTCGACAACGAAGCCGACATCGGCACATCCTGTTTTCAACCTGTCGGAAATCTCGTAAAGATTCTCGGGAATCGGCTCCGGCGTGTGTGCAAAGTCGCCGGTAGGGGCGCAATTAAGCTCTATCACATTCTTCACGCCTAAAGCGCGAAGCAGTTGCGGTATTACGATTCCGCCTACGGAATTAACGGCATCGACAGCGACTGTGAAATTAGCTTTCCTGATTGCCTCCGCGTCGACCAAGTCGAGCGCAAGAACGTAATCGATGTGCTTACGAGTATATGTGTCGTTGTTATAAACCTTTCCAAGACAGTCAACCTCCGCAAAGCTGAACGACTCTTCAGCCGCAATCGCAAGTACCTGTTTGCCTTCCGCGTCGCTGAGAAACTCTCCTTTCTCGTTGAGCAGTTTGAGTGCGTTCCACTGCTTCGGGTTGTGTGATGCCGTGAGGATTATGCCTCCGCAGGCGTTTTCCCACACTACGGCAAGCTCGGTCGTAGGGGTAGTGGCAAGTCCTATGTTGACCACATCGAATCCCATGCCGGTGAGCGTGCCCGTGACAACGCGGCAGACCATGTCGCCCGACAGGCGCGCGTCGCGTCCCACAACTATCGTATTAGATGTTTTTGTCGTGGTCTTGCGGATGAAAGTGGCATAGGCCGCCGTAAACTTCACAATGTCAAGAGGACTCAATCCCTCTCCGGCTTTTCCTCCGATTGTGCCACGGATTCCTGATATTGATTTTATTAAAGACATAATAGTTTGTATTAGGTTTTGTTGTTTTAACTATATTTTCGGACGATAATAAGTAACATCATAGTACAGACACGGCATCACGACCGACATCTCGTCTGTGATCCCGTATTGGCTCTTTATCAATATGTTTACTTTGCAATCCACTCCCAAATAGTATAAGGGCATTTGTATGCCTACGCCCCAATTATAAGAGTTGGTGTAAGAATAATCGTTGAAATAGAAGTTGCTTGATGTCAAAGAGGTTGCATTGCCGCCCAAGTCACCGTCCGCTCCCGTGGCATATTCTTTCAGGTTTATTCTTTGGTAACGGAAATATATGTTTTCTCCCACTTCGGCCTTGTTGTCCTTGTCGCCGGCCTCAAGCACCTGCATATAAACATTCCCTTCCTCGTCAAGCCGGTAATAAGGAGCGTTCTCACCGGTTTCGAACACAGTGTCGACCGGAATGTCGAGCTCAACTCTCTGGTTGGCAAGAAAAGAGTTTACGGCTTTGTCTTCCTCGTCCAACAATTCATTATAGCTTTTTGAATCATTGCATGCCACAAGCATCACACTTGGCAAAACAATAAATAATATGTTCTTAATTTTCATCGGATTGTAAATTTATTTTGTTAGGATTATTATCGGCTTTCGATAAATCGTCAAGCAACTGCCGGTAGGTTTTTATAGCGTCGTCCATCGTTCCGCGAAACTCTCCTCCGGCGGCGTTGGCATGTCCTCCGCCGTTGAAATATCTCGTGCATAGAATGTTTACGGCGAAATTGCCCTCAGAACGCATCGACACTTTCACATATCCTTTCTCCTGACGGAAAAAAGTTGACCATACGACTTCGGGTATTGCCAACGGCTTGTTGGCAAGCATCTCGGTGTCGCCGCTCTGATAGTTGAAACGGGTAAGATCGTCGCCTGTCAGCACTATTAACGACGCTTTATGCTCCGGATAGACAATCATTTTCTCGGCAAGGGCATAACCTGTCAAACGCATACGGTTTTCACTGCTCGTGTTGATAGCCAATTTATATATTCGGTCTTTGTCAACCCCTTTTCTCACCAACTCGGCCACAATAAGATACAGTTCGGCATGATTAGAGTTGTATGAGAAATTGCCTGTGTCGGTCATCATGCCGGTGTAGATACATTCGGCGATTGTCTTGTCTATCAGCTCTGTGTAATTAAGGTGATGAAGTATGCGGTAAAGAAGCTCGCATGTCGATGTCATGACAGGATACGATATTGTCAAATCGCAGAAATCCTCCGGATGCAGATGATGGTCTATCATCACTTTTTTGCATGTTGCGTCCCTTAGCAGGGTTGACATTTGGGCAACGCGGTTCAACCCGTTGTAATCAAGGCAAACTATAAGGTCAGCCTCGTTGATCAGCCTTTTTGCCTTCATCGGGTGGCGCGAATATGCCGTCATTTGGTTGTACCCGGGTATAAATTCAAGATCATACGGAGCCTGGTCGGGGGTTATCACATTTGCTACCTTGCCCATATTTCTCAGAAGCAGGCAAAGCGCGTTGGCGCCTCCTACGGCATCACCGTCAGGCGCCATGTGGCATGTTATCGCTATGTTGCGGCTTTCTTTAATCAGTTTGTCTAACTTAAGAAGCCGGTTATGGTCAATTATTTGTTCAAGCATTATATGAAAAATTGGTTACATATATCTTGCAAAGATAAGTATTTTGCATAAATCTAAGCCGTTTTTAAAGACAACCTCATGAAAAAATTATCTAACATGTATTTAATTATAAAAAACAAAGATGAAGCGTCGGTGCCTCATCTTTGTTTTTATGTTTTTTGTCGAATTTATTACATGTTCATGCCGCCATCGACTTGGATAACCTGTCCCGACACATACGACGACATGTCGGAAGCAAGGAATGTGGCAATGTTGGCCACATCTTCCGGTGTTCCGCCACGGCGCAACGGAATTTTCTTGCACCATTCCGCTTTTACCTCCTCAGAAAGTCCGGCAGTCATGTCGGTGATTATAAAGCCCGGAGCAATGGCATTCGCGCGGATTCCGCGTGAGCCGAGCTCTTGCGCGATAGATTTTGCGAGTCCTATCATGCCCGCTTTGGATGCCGAATAGTTGCATTGTCCGGCATTTCCATGCACACCTACAACAGATGCCATGTTGATGATGCTTCCGGTGCGCTGGCGCATCATTACCGGTGTCACGGCATGAACGAAGTTGAACGCCGATTTAAGGTTTACGCCGATTACAGCGTCCCATTGTCCTTCGGTCATTCTCATCATCAGGCCGTCTTTTGTGATACCGGCGTTGTTTACAAGAATATCAATGCGCCCGAAATCCTTTACGACTTCAGCCACAACGCTGTGTGTAGCCTCAAAATCGGCCGCGTTCGACGCGTAACCTTTTGCCTTTACGCCGAAAGCCGCAATTTCTTCCTCTGTTTTTTTACCATTTTCGTCGATGACGAGATCGGTGAACGCCACATTGCAACCCTCTGACGCATATTTGAGGGCGATGGCTTTTCCAATACCGCGGGCAGCACCTGTAATGAGTGCTACTTTGCCTTCTAACAATTTCATATCTTATGTAATTTAAAGTTTATATTTCAACAAGGAATGCGCCTACTGAGTAGCCGCCTCCAAACACAGAAAGTCCTACTTTCTGACCCTTTTTGAATTTGTCGATGTTTTGAGCGAACACCAACGCCGAGCTTGCGGAGCCTGTGTTTCCCAGCTCCTCTATGTTGTTTAGAAATTTTGAGTTGTCTATTTGCAGATTGTGGGCCACATTTGCCACGATGCGCATATTTGCCTGATGACAGATTATGTAGTCGAGGTCGGGAATTTCCATGCCGTTTTCTTTTGTCACCACCTCCAAACCGTGTATCAGGTTCTTGCAGGCATGAATGAAAACGTCCCTTCCGTCGGGCATGGCTATACCGTCCTCATGTGGACGAAGACGCACACCTTCCGGACCTTTACCGACGTGTCCGAGCCCGTGCGTGTAAATAGACTTAATAGTCATGTCGTTGTCGGAAACTCTTTCTTTCGACACAAAAAACGCCACTGCGGCGTCACCCCAAAGGTGTCCGCACACCTTGTCGGTTTCGTTGGCATAATATGTATTGTGCTCTGAGCACACGATAAGGGCTTTTGTTGCCTTGTTCATCGCAAAATAGCCCTCTATTATCTCAAGTCCGTTGACAAACGACGAGCAGGCCGACGAGGCATACACCGCTTTTGCCTTCTCCATATTAAATTCGCGTTGGGCTATGTGGGCCAGCGTGGCCACAGTGTCGTATGGTGAATATGCCGCCGAAACTATCAGGTCTACGTCCGTGATGTCGTAGGGGAGTGTCTTTATGGCGTCGCGTATGGCTGCAAGCCCCATTGAGTTATGACCTTCTCCTTCGCCGACTTTCGACCGCGTGCGTATACCTGTGCGTTGCAAAATCCATTCGCTTGTCAGACCGTTAAGGTTCAAGAAATGTTCGTTTGGAACTCTTTCTGCCGGGATATAATATCCTGTCGAATTTATGTACATAAGTTTTACTGTTTTATTCCGTATAATATAAAATCATATAAATATTCTCTCAGTTTGCTTTTCTCAATTCCGAATTCCGCAAAATTGTCGCGGATATACGGCACATCCAACCCTTGCAGGGAAAGCAGCATCACCATTGCTGTCTTGTCGACGTGCTTTATTTTGAAGACCCCGCTGTCTACGCCCTCCTGCAATATCTTTTCCAAAATAAGAATTTCTTTCGGACGGCTGATTTTCCTCGCGCGCTCCACCTTTCTCGCGTCCCTGAAAAAACCGGCCCGCAATGAGCCGTTGCGCGAAACCAAGTCTTTCATCGCGTCAAATCTTTGGAAAATAAATTCCATTAGTTTTTGGTCGGGGGAAATGGGGAGATTGGCTATCTCTTTCAGTTTCTCCAATACGATTTCGCTTTCACTTTCAATTACGGCATTATAGATGTCGCGCTTGTTTTTGAAATATGTGTAGATTGTGCGCCTCCCTTTCTCTGCCGCTAACGCTATGTCGTTCATTGTCGTGTTCTCTATACCCTTGTGGGCAAAAAGTTGTCGGGCAATGTCTATTAATTTTTCTCTTGTCTTCAACATAGTCGTTTGCTATACTCGTAAAATATTTGCACAAAAACGTATTTTGTGTGCGAATTTACGCACATTATTTAATTTGACCAACTATCGGCACGATATTTTAATGTTCTATTAGTCTGAGAAATTTTTCTTGCAAAAAATTCTCTTGATAACTCACTGATTAATATAATCTTATCAAATTACTTGAAAAATATTTTTCAAAAAGTGTTGCATTCCGCGCAAATATGTTGTACCTTTGCAGACGAAATCACATCGCGGGATGGAGCAGAGGTAGCTCGTTGGGCTCATAACCCAAAGGTCGTAGGTTCGAATCCTGCTCCCGCTACAAAGAAAAAAGCCGTTGGAAACTCCAATGGCTTTTTTCTTTGTAGCAATTTGTCTATTAAATATTCCAATCTATATCTGTTCCAAAAGCTAAAGCTCCATCATATCCATCCTCCTCCTTATCTATTCTGTAAATGGAAAATAGCCAATCTAAATTTCCAAAACCTGTATTTGGAAATTTATAATGCCTGAATCCATAACCTGAATCATCTAAATACATACCTTTATCTTTATAGTTATAGTAGGCTTTATTAAACCATTCTTGTATTTGCTTTGGGCATACATTAACGGCAATAGGCATATTGAAACAAAGTTCTAAATAAGGTTCTATTTGTGGAGCATATTCTTCATTCCATTTTGCATAGGCTTCTTCTTCACTTTTAAAATTGCAATCCAAAGAGTTCATATAACTACTGACTACTTTTGTGACACAAAAGAATGCAAACGCAAAAGTATCGTATATTTCACCATTTGCATCATCATATAACAAATATTCACCTGTGTCATTTGATAAAATGATATAATCTACAGTAACTTCCCAAGTTTTAGAAATGTCGTTGTAAGAGACATATGGTTTTATTTGAAAGTGCAATTCACCAAGTGGGTTTGTTCCTTTTTGTGCTTGCAATGTGTCAACAGACTCGACTGATTCTGTTGTTTCTGAATCGGAGTTTTTGTTGTCTGCTCCTCCGCATGATTGCGACATCAACGCCACCATGCCGAACAATGCCATATAAAATAATTTTTTCATAATCATTCTTTTTCTAATAAACAACTGATTTCTTATCCCCAATAGCGAAGCCAAAATTCGTTGAACAAATCGCTTTCCGAATCTTCTTGCCAATCAGTCAACGGCAGGTCTTCTATACAAAATGGCTCGAACCCGTTGCGTTTGCTTTCTTCTCTCAACGACTCGGGCATTGTTTCGGGCAGAACCACTACGGCATAGCGTAGCTCATAGCCGCTGCCATTGTAATACTCTTCAAAAATCTTCTTGTAGCGTGCCAATTGGTCGTCGTGCAACTTCGTATAGGCCTTGTCTTCAATCAGCAGGGCATAGCGGCTTTCCTGCGTGCCGCTTTCAAGCGTGATTTCTGCCGTTACGTCAGCGCCGAAGCGTTGCAAGTGGGTAGTCACTTCTTTCACTTTGATTTTTCCGAAATCGTCGATTCCGAGCAGATGAAACAACACTTCCCTGCAATACTTGTTGAGTATCGGCTTGTCGTTCCCGAACATTTCCGCAGCATGCTTCAACGTCCAAGTCATCACATAGTCCATCATGGCTTCTTTGTTGCCATAGCCGTCGGCATCCATCAATAATGGTTTTCTTTCCATTTTGTTTGTATTTTTTGTCCGCCAATCCCCGAGTCAGAGCATAAATAAATTCACAAAAAAGGTGTGGGGATTGTATTTCGTTCTATTCTGTTCTCGGGTCTTCGCTACCACAGCAGGAATAAAACAATAGCCCCACACCTGTACGTATATATTCTGCCATTAAGGCAGATATACACCAAATGTATGGGTGCTACTGTCACCATCTTCCTGCTGTTTTCAAAGTTGCGAAGTTTGAGAACAGAAAATGATTTCAATAACACCTTTAAAATATGCAGGTCACACAAATAGCCGCCTATGCGTCATTTTCCGTAACCGATACAAAGATGCAATGTTTTTTCTACAAATCAAAATTAAATCTAAGGTAAATATGCTTATTCCCGTATAGCAAGAGCGGCAAGGGCTGTATGATTCATAATGCCCTTGCCGCTCTTTTCGTGAGGCCGTTGCTATATCAATCGAAAATTTTGTCCCAATTCTTCCAAACCACCTCGTAACCCAAATGCCTGATTTCTTCGGCGACATCGGCCGGTGTGCGCTCGTCGCTCACGTGGAATTGCTCCAAAGCGTCGGGAGTGCTTGTGTAGCCGCCGGGCTCTGTCTTGCTGCCTGCGCTCATCGACGTAACGCCAAGTTTCATCATATTTGCGCGGAACACGGGATTTTCGCGCGTGGAATATGAAATGTCCACATCGTGGTCAAATATCCGGAACGCAAACGTGAGTTGGGCGAGTTCCTTGTCGGTCATCGTCACATTTGGCTGGTATCCGCTTTCCGAAGGACGCATACGCGGAAAATTCACGGAATAGCGTGTTTTCCAATAATGCTTCTGAAGATAGCGCAAATGGATTGCCATCATAGCGACATCGGTGCGCCAGTCCTCAAGCCCGATAAGCACGCCCATGCCTATTTTGTGGACACCGGCCTGCCCCATACGGTCGAAACCGTTCAGCCGCCATTCGAATATCGACTTCATGCCTTTAGGATGATAGACGTTGTATCGTGCTTTGTGATAAGTTTCTTGGAAGCAGACCACGCCGTTAAGTCCGGATTTGGTCAACCGGTAGTAGTCATCCGTTTTTAAGGGCATCACCTCTATCGACAGGTTGTTGAAATATGGGCGGGCAATTCTCAAGGCATTTTCAAGATAGTCCACACCCGCTATGGCCGGATGCTCACCCGTGACTATAAGCAGATTTTCGAACGGGCCGAGCCGGCGGATTGCCTTGCATTCCGCCTCGATTTGCTCCGGTGTAAGGGTAGTGCGTTTGATTTCGTTGTTATGATTGAAACCGCAATACACACAGAAATTCGTACAGGCGTTGCTGAGATACAGCGGGATGTACATGCTTATCGTCTTGCCGAACCGTTCTTGCGTGTATTTCATCGACAGCCGCGCCATTTGCTCAAGATAGGGGACGGCTGCCGGCGAAATCAATGCCATGAAATCGTCGGGAGTAAGATTCTCTTTTTCGAGGGCGTGACGCACGTCGGCATCCGTTTTGGCGGATATGCGTGCGGTAATCTCGTCCCAATCATATTTTTCTAATTCTTCTGAAAACATTTTATGCTATTTACAAATCTCTTCTGAAACTTTTTGGGTTATGCGCATCGCGCAGAAATTAGGGCCGCACATTGTGCAGAACTTATCGTCCTGCTCATGGCTTTCCACATAATACTGCTTTGCTCTCGCAGGGTCGAGCGACAGGTTGAACTGGTCTTTCCAGCGGAATTCAAAGCGGGCTTTGCTCATTGCGTTGTCCCTTACTTCCGCGCCGGGGAACCCTTTTGCGAGATCGGCGGCATGTGCCGCTATTTTATAGGCTATAACACCGTTTCTAACGTCCTCCCTGTCGGGCAGACTGAGATGCTCTTTCGGAGTCACATAGCAAATCATAGCCGTCCCATACCACGCTATCTGAGCCGCTCCTATGGCCGAAGTGATATGGTCGTAACCCGGCGCAATGTCGGTGGTCAACGGGCCGAGTGTGTAGAACGGAGCCTCGTGGCAGGACGACAGTTCTCTTTCCATATTTTCCTTTATTTTATGCATCGGAATATGCCCCGGTCCTTCTATTATTACCTGAACATCGTGGCTCCAAGCCTTTTCTGTCAGTTCGCCAAGCACATCGAGCTCAAGAAATTGGGCTTTGTCGTTGGCATCGTATATAGACCCGGGACGCATACCGTCGCCCAGCGATATTGCGACATCATATTGTTTTAAAATCTCGCAAATTTCATCGAAATGCGTATATAGAAAGCTTTCCTGATTGTGGATATGACACCATTGTGTCATGATGCTTCCTCCTCTCGACACAACTCCTGTAAGCCTGTCGCCGATATATTCGGCATGTGCTTTCAGCACTCCCGCATGGATAGTGAAATAATCCACTCCCTGCTCACATTGCTCTATAAGCGTGTCGCGATATATTTCCCATGTCAAATCAGCGACATTGCCTTTAACTTTCTCCAATGCCTGATACAAAGGCACTGTTCCCATCGGAACAGGGCAATTACGGATAATCCACTCCCGCGTTTCGTGGATATTATCTCCGGTAGACAAGTCCATAAGAGTGTCGCCTCCCCAATAGCAGCTCCATATAGCTTTGTCGACCTCCTCTTTTATTCCTGACGACAAAGCAGAATTTCCGATATTGGTATTCAGTTTCACGCTGAAAGCCTTGCCTATTATCATTGGTTCAGCCTCCGGATGGTTGATGTTGGCCGGAATTATGGCCCGCCCCGCTGCGACTTCCTGCCTTACAAATTCCGGAGTGATGTATGACTCAATACCTAAATCTTTGTTATTTAGGTTCTCGCGGATTGCCACATATTCCATCTCGGCTGTTATCTTTCCGGCTTTGGCGTATGCCATTTGTGTGATTTTCCTGCCGGCTTTGGCTTTATAGGGCTTGTAAAGTTTTTTGAACCTGATGCTGTCGAGATTTTTGTCGTTAAGCCGCATTTTTCCGTATTCGGAAGTTATAGAGTCAAGACACTCAACATCATCACGGTCCATTACCCATTGTTCACGTATGCGGGGAAGCCCCTCATTGATGTCGGTTTTGATGCTTTTATCGGTGTATGCGCCACTTGTGTCATATACAACGACAGGAGCATTTTGGCGCATCACTTTCTTTCCGTCGACAACTTTAACGGTAGGGGTGAGATTGATTTTTCTCATTCCTACCTTTATCGGAAACAAAGAGCCATCGATATAAATTTTCTCGGAATTTGGATATGAGTTTACATTGATATCTGAAAGTTCCATATCTGTTGAATTTAATTATTGAAGAAATGAAGTTAACGGGCTTGTCGCCTCCGCACAATCGCTTTTTTCTCCTAATCCGGCAAGATATGCCATTCGTCCGGCTTCTGTTGCGAGTTTGAAGGCTTTAGCCATATCAACAGGATTGTCGGCAACGGCTATTGCTGTATTTACCAAAACAGCGTCAGCTCCCATTTCCATAGCTTCCGCAGCATGGGAAGGAGCTCCCAATCCTGCATCCACGACAACAGGCACATTGCTTTGGCTGATTATAATCTCAAGCATTTCTTTAGTTTTCAGACCCTTATTTGTTCCGATAGGCGCACCTAACGGCATTACCGCCGCTGTCCCAACATCTTCCAATCGTTTGCAAAGCACAGGATCCGCTTGTATGTAGGGCAGTACTATAAACCCAGATTTAGCGAGTTCTTCGGTGGCTTTAAGCGTTTCGATAGGATCAGGAAGCAAATATTTTGGATCCGGATGTATTTCAAGTTTTATGAAATCAGTCCCGAAGCACTCTCTCGACAAATGTGCCGCAAGCACAGCTTCTTTAGCATTACGCACACCGGATGTGTTGGGCAAAAATTGCACATGCTCACGATTGATGTGGCGCAACATGTCGTCATCGGCGGCGTCGGATGTGTCTATACGCTTCATTGCCACTGTTATCATTTCCGACGCTGAAGCGATAATGGCTTCAAGCATTAGCTCGTTTGAAGAGAATTTTCCTGTGCCGACAAACAGGCGGGATTTAAATTCTCTGTTCCCGATTTTCAAAATATCCATAGTAAAATTAAGAATTTAACCGTTTATCTATTATTGACTCCAATAAAGAAATCATTCTTTCTGTTTCATTTGTCATGTTTTCCGCGTTAATCAAACTGCCTGAAACAGCTATGCCGCTTATTCCTGTATCCATTATGTCATTGATATCGTCGTAGCATATACCACCTATAGCCACAATAGGCAAATTAATGCTTGACTCTGCTTTTCGGCGCATTATTTCCGCATATCCGTCTATACCTATTACAGGACTGAGATTCTTTTTTGTGGACGTAAAACGAAAAGGCCCTAATCCTATATAGTCGATATCGGTATGTCGCAACGCCTCTATATCGTCAAAAGTGTTGGCTGTCGCTCCGATTATGAATTCTTCGCCAAGCAATTTACGCGCTTCACCGACAGGCATGTCGTTCTTGCCAAGATGAACACCGTCTAATTCCAACTCTTTGGCAATGTCAACATAATCGTCAATGACAAGTATCACGTCATTTTCCTTGCATATCTCTTTGGCTTTGCGTGCCACTTCCTTTATCTCTTCTTTTTCAGCGTCTTTCATACGAAGTTGTACCCATTTGCAACCTCCGGCTATCACATTCTCTATCTCTTCGAGAATGGTCATTTTTTCAGACGGATGTGTGATGAACTGCAACATAATTCAAATGATGTTTATAATTGTTTCTAATCTTTTATATAGTTCGACATTATTCGTAGATTCAAAAAGATAGCCTAAAAAAGCTGCGCCTCCGAACCCATAATCCTTTATTTCGGCGACACGGGAGGCAGTCATTCCCCCCAATGCCATTACCTTGCCGTTTATCGCTCCGGCTTTGTGTGCTTCCTGCAATTCTACGGCAGAAAATTTTGAAACGTATCCGTGTTTGCATATACTGTCGTAGATAGGACTCAGAAACACATATTCATATCCGTTAATGTCGGAAAGCTCCGCTATCGAATGGCATGATTTGCTTATTTCGCCTTTGAAACCGTCGGGGACACTACCATTACGACTGTTAAGATGTATCCCTTTTACGCCCAATTCCATGGCAAGCTCAAAATGGTCATTAATTTTTATATGAGGGTAGTACTCATGTGGTATCTCACACAAATAATCAGCCATTTCTTTATGGTTATAGCCGGGTTTGCGAATATGCACGTAGTCGAACCCCGAATCAATTATTTGTAAAACTGACGCTATCTCGCCTTTAGTTGTAGTTTCCGGCGTTATTGCTATCAGTTTGAATTTATCCGCCATAATAAGCTTTTATTATGAATATGTTGTCACCGTTGTTTATCGTCGTTTCGCACCATTTGTCTTTTGGCACTACATTGTTGTTGACGGCAATGGCTATGTTTGTCGCTGTAATACCGTTTTTATCCACAAACTTTTGCAAAGTCATACCGTCTTCCAATTCAGTCGGCTTATTGTTGAATGTTATTGTAATCATACCGTTTTCAATTTTTCAGGGTTAAAAAAGTGGTTAACCGGGCCATATCCTTTTCCAATTTTAATATCAGCTCCGGTTTCCAAAGCGTTTTGTAAATATTGTTTCGCTAAAAATATTGAATCAGTCATTTTGTTGCCCAAAGCAAGATATGCAGCAATTGCCGAAGAAAATGTGCAACCTGTGCCATGCGTGTTCTTCGTGTTCACAAAGTTGCCTTTATAGCACCGCACCAATCCGTCACGGTCATAAAGATAATCGGTCATAGAGATGTTGTCAAAATGCCCTCCCTTTATAAGCACATATTTTCCTCCTTTGTCAAGGATTTTTGTTGCGGCAGCCTCAATCGAATTAATATCCTGCATTTTAATTTCAGAGATGCATTCTGCTTCGGCTCTATTAGGTGTAATTATTGTAGCCAATGGAAAAAGATTTTCTTCCATCACCTGTATCGCGTCGGAAGAAATGAGCTGACGCCCAGAAGTGGAAATCATAACGGGGTCAAGCACAACATATTCAGGCTTATAAAGCGACAATTTCTTTACAACAACTTCTATTATATCCTTAGAATAGAGCATTCCTATCTTTACAACAGAAGGAAAAATGTCGGTAAAAACAGCGTCTATTTGATCTGACACTATTTCCGGAGTTATTCCCTGTATGCTATATACACCGAGAGTGTTTTGCGATGTAATGGCAGTGATGACAGAGGCGGAATAGACACCTATGGCCGACATGGTTTTAATATCGGCCTGAATACCGGCTCCGCCACTTGAGTCGGAGCCTGCTATTGTCAATGCTACAGGATATTTCATAAGTCTTCAATATAAAAATAAACAAAAGGCTTATGAAAATAGTTGAGAAAAATCACAATCCCTGTCTCGGCATTATCCGTATCAGGTCCGGAGGGTATAATCTCAGCCAATTCGGCACCCCTTTGTTTGCCCGCAAAGATAGTGTAAATTTTCTCAAATAAAAAAGAGCCGAAAATTTGTTTGATTGCAGAATTTCGCTTACCTTTGCAAACGCAAAACCAAAATGGTTCCTTGGATGAGTGGTTTAGTCAGCGGTCTGCAAAACCGCGTACGGCGGTTCGAGTCCGCCAGGGACCTCAAAGGAAGCTTTCGAGCTTCCTTTTTTATTATACATTGTTGCAACCTTATTCTTTTTTGATGTAAATATTTTTATTACTATCTTTGCTTTAGCTAATAAATGAAATACGTAAAAAGTGGTTATATGAAAAATGATTTTAGAGATTTTGCCGTAAAACATATTGGCATCAGCGGGACAACCGTTGATGATTACATGAAAATAACAAGCAGCTATATTTCTCCCACCATTATAGAAGAACGTCAGTTAAACGTTGCCCAAATGGATGTATTCTCACGTCTAATGATGGACAGAATAATCTTTTTGGGTACACAAATAGATGATTATACAGCAAATGTGATACAAGCGCAATTACTGTATCTCGACACATCTGACCCCGGAAAGGACATTTCCATATATATAAATTCTCCGGGAGGCTCCGTATATGCCGGACTTGGCGTATATGACACAATGCAATATATAGCGAGCGATGTGCAAACCATCTGCACGGGAATAGCGGCCTCAATGGCGGCTGTGCTGCTTGTCGCCGGGGAAAAGGGCAAGCGTTTCGCTCTTAATCATTCACGCGTAATGATACACCAACCGATGGGTGGAGCGCAAGGCCAGGCGTCTGACATCGAGATTACCGCCAGAGAAATACAAAAATTGAAAAAGGAATTGTACACTATCATTTCGAACCATTCCGGAATGCCTTTCGACAAAGTTGAGCGCGACAGCGACAGAGATTATTGGATGACATCTTTGGAGGCCAAAGAATACGGAATGATAGATGAAATCCTTATTAAAGAATCCAAAAAATAAAAATGGCAAAAAAAAATACTACAACCGTCCATACATGCAGTTTTTGCGGTAGAGATGAAACACAAGCCCAATTTCTCATACCGACCATGGATGGGAAAGGCGCAATATGTAATTTTTGCATAGAACAGGCATACGACATCACCAAAGAATATTTTGGAGTTTCATCAAAAAACAAAGGCCAACAACCTGCAAAAACAGATTTTAAATTAGACTTGGTAAGCGTTCCAAAACCTAAAGAGATTGTCGCTTACTTGGACAATTACGTAATAGGGCAGGATACCGCAAAAAAATATCTTGCTGTGGCTGTGTACAACCATTACAAAAGGCTGCTCCAACCTCACACAAATGATGATGTTGAAATAGAAAAAAGCAACATAATAATGGTCGGCCCTACCGGGACGGGCAAAACTTTGCTTGCCAAAACCATAGCGAGATTGTTGAAAGTGCCTTTTGCCATTGTCGACGCGACTGTACTGACCGAAGCCGGATATGTGGGTGAGGATATCGAAAGCCTTTTGGTCAGACTTCTTCAGGCTTGCGATTATAATGTGGAAGAAGCACAGCGAGGGATTGTGTTTATCGACGAAATAGATAAAATAGCAAGAAAAGGTGACAATCCGTCGATAACCAGAGATGTCAGCGGAGAAGGCGTACAGCAAGGCCTGCTGAAACTCTTGGAGGGTTCCGTTGTCAATGTTCCGCCAAATGGAGGCAGAAAGCACCCTGAGCAAAAAATGATTGCAGTAGACACCAAAAATATATTATTCATCTGCGGCGGAGCATTTGAGGGCATAGAGCGCAAAATCGCACAGCGGCTCAACACCCATGTGGTAGGTTATGGCTCCAATAATACATACAGAAAATTGCAGCGCGAGAATCTAATCAATTATGTAACCCCACAAGATTTACGCTCGTTTGGCCTTATTCCGGAGATTATAGGCCGGTTGCCTATATTAACCAATCTTGAGCCTTTGGACAGGAACGCTCTGCGCAGAATACTGACCGAGCCAAAAAATGCGATCGTAAAACAATATGTCAAGTTGTTTGAAATGGACAATGTCAAATTAGTGTTCAATGACGATGCGTTGGATCTGATTGTTGACAAAGCGATTGAATACAAACTTGGCGCACGCGGGTTGCGCTCTTTGACGGAAACCATCATGATTGACGCCATGTATGAAGAGCCGTCAGCAGAATCAAAAGAGTTCACCGTAACTAAAGAATATGCAATAGAAAAACTGAGCAAAGCTAATTTTGACGCCATGAAATAATAATGGTTTCAATTTTTTATTTGAATATTATTTGAATATTGTCGGTAGATTTGTATTTTTGTAATAGAGGTTAATCGCATATACAATATCATTTTAATATATGGTGACAAAAAGAGATTTATTAGCAAAGTTGAAAGAGTATTTCGGTTTCGAATCATTTAAAGGAAATCAAGAGTCGATTATTGAAAATCTTTTGGATGGAAACGATACTTTTGTTCTAATGCCAACAGGTGGAGGGAAATCGCTTTGTTATCAATTGCCGGCCTTGTTGATGGAAGGAACAGCAATTGTGATATCTCCGTTAATTGCCTTAATGAAAAATCAGGTCGACGCCATGCGTAATTTCAGTGAAGACGATGGTGTGGCTCATTTTCTTAATTCTTCATTAAACAAGGCGGCTGTCATTCAAGTGAAAAATGATGTTGTGTCAGGAAAGACAAAACTTCTTTATGTGGCACCGGAATCACTCACCAAAGAAGATAACGTTGAATTTCTTAAATCTGTAAAAATTTCTTTCTACGCAGTAGATGAAGCGCATTGCATATCTGAATGGGGACATGATTTCAGACCTGAGTATAGAAACATACGGCCAATAATCACTGAGATAGGAGTCAGACCGCTGATTGCATTGACAGCCACGGCGACTCCAAAAGTGCAGCATGACATCCAAAAAAATCTCGGGATGCAAGATGCCAAAGTGTTTAAATCGTCTTTTAACAGGCCGAATCTATACTATGAGGTAAGACCTAAGACATCAAATGTAGACAAAGAGGTAATTAAATATATCAAATCACAAGAAGGCAAATCCGGTATAATCTATTGCCTCAGCAGGAAGCGGGTAGAAGAACTTGCCGAGATATTGGTTGTCAACGGTATAAAAGCGCTGCCATACCATGCCGGAATGGACAGCGCTACAAGGAATGCCAACCAAGACGCTTTCTTGCTTGAGAAAATAGATGTCATTGTCGCCACCATTGCATTTGGAATGGGGATAGACAAGCCCGACGTTAGATATGTAATTCATTACGACATACCTAAAAGTCTTGAAGGATATTATCAGGAAACGGGACGTGCCGGACGCGATGGAGGAGAAGGCCAATGTATAGCTTTCTACACAAGCGAAGACTTACAAAGACTTGAGAAGTTCATGCAAGATAAGCCTATTTCAGAGCAAGAAATAGGAAAACAACTATTACAAGAAACTGCCGCATATTGTGAATCATCTGTATGCCGCAGAAAAACGCTGCTTTATTACTTCGGAGAAGAGTATAAAGAAGATAATTGCGGAAATTGTGATAACTGTTTAAATCCCAAAAAGAAAGTGGAAGCAAAAGACGAACTTTGTGCCGTGATTGAAACGATTGCGGCTTTAAAGGAAAAATTCAAAAGCGATTATGTCATCGACGTTATGGTCGGAAAAGAAACTTCCGTCATAAAATCGCACATGCATGACCAGCTCGAAGTATTCGGTTGTCAAGATGCTGAAAATGAAAAATTACTAAAGTCTGTAATACATCAGGCTACCATAGCGGGATATATAGAAAAAGAAATAGAAAATTATGGAATACTGAAAATAACTCCAAAAGGATATGAATTTCTGAAAAATCCGAAATCTTTCAAAATCGTGGAGGATCGTGAATACGACGAAGACGAAGAAGTGGCAATCAAAAGCGGCGGTACAAGCGCAATGGATCCGGAACTATATTCTATTTTAAAAGATTTAAGGAAAAAAATCGCCAAACATTTGCAGTTGCCTCCTTATGTGATATTTCAGGACATCTCGCTTGAGGCTATGGCCACCACTTATCCAATAACTTTGGATGAGCTGCAAAATATTCCCGGTGTAGGCTCCGGAAAGGCAAAAAGATACGGGAAAGAGTTTGTCGATGTCATAAAGACGCATGTGGAAGAGAATGAGATAGAACGTCCGGAGGACTTGATATTCAGGACAGTACCCAATAAAAGCAAGTTAAAAATATCAATAATACAGGGCATTGACCGCAAAATAGCGTTGGATGAGTTGGCGGAATCAAAAGGGTTGGAATACTCTGAGCTGCTTGATGAAATAGAAGCGATTGTATATTCAGGCACTAAAATTAACATCAACTATTTCTTGGACGAAATAATGGATGAGGATCAGCAACAAGACATTATTGAATATTTTAAAGAAAGCGAAAGCGATGATCTTGAAGCTGCCATCCAAGAACTTGGCGACTCATATACAGAAGAGGAGATAAGATTGGTTCGGATAAAATTCATTTCAGAAATGGGGAATTAAATGGAGGTACTCTACGAAGACAATCATATCATTATTGTAAACAAGGCATGTGGAGAAATCGTACAGGGCGACAAGACAGGCGACAAACCACTTGTTGAAGAGGTGAAAGAATATTTAAAATCCAAGTACAATAAGCCGGGAAATGTCTTTTGTGGAGTAATTCACCGTTTGGACAGGCCTGTAATGGGCATTGTGGTGTTTGCAAAAACCAGCAAGGCCTTATCTCGCATGAACAGGCTTTTTCAAGACAGGGAAGTAACAAAAATTTATTGGGCAATATGCCGAAATTGCCCCGAGAACAAAGCAGGAAGACTAACTCATTATCTGCATTCTGTTGAAAAAAACAACAAGTCGTATGTAAGCGACACACCCGAAAACGGAGCGTTAAAGGCTGTCTTGGATTACAAAGTTATAGGCAAATCAGAGTTCTACACATTGCTTGAGGTCACATTGCATACCGGAAGAAAACACCAAATCAGAGCCCAATTATCGGCAATAGGATGTCCTATAAAAGGAGATCTTAAATACGGGGCATCCCACAGTAATCCCGACGGGGGGATAAGTCTGCAATCTCACAGAATATCTTTCACACATCCTGTGTCGGGCGAATTAATAGACATCACAGCGCCTGTCCCAAACGACAAATTATGGAAGATATTGGCCGACAATGTCAGTTCAAATATGGATTAGGAGGGCATAGCAGCCACGGCTTGTAAGTCGCGCCTAATTGCTTTACACACTCATACCAATAGTCTTCTGTTGCTGTTTTTAAATAATTGGAAATCTCAGACTCAGAAACGGCCCATACATGATTTGCTATTTCATCGGTCAACTGAAAAGGCTCCCATCCGCTATATCCCACAAAAAATTTAATATGCCCTTCTGCCGGAAATCCTATATTCAAATAGCGGAGAACAGTTTCGAAATCACCGTTAAAATATAACCCGTCGACAACTTTTTTTGAATACTTTATATCCGGATAGTCATGAATATAAAACAGTTTGTCCATGCTCATCGGACCGCCACAGAATACGGGAATTTTCAATTCGCTGTCCAATCCTTTAATCAAATCGCCCAAGAAAAGATTTGTTTTTTTATTCAACACCAAACCGGTAGCAGAGGCTTTTTCTTCATAATCAACCAAACATATACATGAATGATTAAAATACAAATCATGTAAAAACGGCTGAGCAATGAGCATCTTTCCTTGCCCGCATTCAGGTTGCCTCTGATTTAATTTGAAAATATCTGAAATTTCCATAGATGGCCTCTTTTATACAAAGATAAATGATTAACTTTATCCCACAAATACAATAACTATTTTTCTGTATGAAAATATTGAAATTCGGTGGCACATCTGTTGGCACAGTCGAAAGTCTTCAGAGTGTAAAAAATATAATAGAAAATCAGACCGGGCAGGTCATTGTTGTTGTTTCTGCGCTTGGAGGCATAACTGATATGCTTATCGCAACAGCAAAATTGGCAGAAAAAGGTGATTTGTCTTATTTGGATTCTTTCTCCAAGATAGTAGCGCGACACGATATTATAATTGAAAAACTAATCGGTCCGGTTGATAGGACAGATCTGAGAAACACCGTAAATTCGTTGTTCGACGAGCTAAGCAATATATACCGTGGGGTTTCACTGATAAAAGACTTGTCGCAACACACGCTTGAAATGATAGTCAGCTATGGCGAAAGGCTCTCATCGACAATTATAAATAAGCTAATTCCTGATTCACGGTATTATGATGCCCGCAATTTCATAAAAACAGAACAACTATATGACAAACATATAGCTGATTTGAATCTTACAAATGAACTGATCGTCCGAACTTTCAAAGATTTTAAAGAAAAAGTAGCCATAGTGCCTGGATTTATTTCCACAGATAAAATCTCCGGAAAAATCACAAACTTGGGAAGAGGCGGAAGCGATTATACGGCAGCGTTGATAGCTGCCGCATTGGATGCTTCGGTATTGGAAATATGGACTGATGTGGACGGATTTATGACCGCCGACCCAAAAGTGATAAACCATGCTTATGTAATACAGCATTTATCGTTTACAGAAGCTATGGAACTTTGCAATTTTGGCGCAAAAGTGGTTTATCCGCCGACTATCTATCCTGTATATCATAAAAACATCCCAATAATAATCAAGAATACTTTCAATCCTGAATCTCCGGGCACGTTGATTTCCGATGAGAAATACGAGTCCGACACAAAAGCCATAAAAGGAATCTCATCGATTAATGACACCTGTCTGATTACCGTATCCGGATTGGGAATGGTCGGAGTAATTGGCGTAAACTCGCGGATATTTAACACAATGTCGAAAAAAGGTATAAGCGTATTCCTTGTTTCTCAAGCATCGTCAGAGCATAACACGTCTTTTGCCGTTAAAAACATTGATGCGGAGAAAGCCGTAAAATCGTTAAAAGAGGAATTTGCCTCCGAAATAAAAACAGGCGAGATTACCACTGTTATTGCCGAGCATAATTTGGCCACTGTGGCCATAGTCGGCGAAAACATGAAGCATACACCCGGAATAGCCGGAAAACTATTCAATACATTGGGAAGAAATGGGATAAATGTCATATCATGCGCTCAAGGTGCTTCGGAAACAAACATATCATTTGTGATAAAACAGGAAAATCTGAAAAAAGCGCTTAATGTGATTCATGATTCTTTTTTTCTTTCACAAACGCAAGTGCTTAATTTGTTTATCGTTGGAGTAGGGCATGTCGGGAGTTTTCTTATCAAGCAAATCTGTAGCCAACAATCAAGACTGAAGGAATTAAAATCATTATCGCTCAATATTGTGGGTATCTCTAATTCCAAGCATAGCATATTCAATCGGGATGGCATAAATATAGAAGACTACAAAAAAAGTTTGGACGAGTCAGAAATTAATGCTGAGCCTGCCACCATAGCCGGTGAAATCATTAAAATGAATATTTACAACCCTGTATTTGTCGACTGCACGGCAAGCGCGGAAATAGCGAAATTATATGATACACTGCTGTCGCATAACATCAATGTGGTTGCGGCGAATAAAATTGCCGCGTCGTCTGACTACAAGACATACTGCAATTTAAAGCAGGTTGCACGAAAAAAAGATGTGAAATTCTTGTTCGAGACAAATGTCGGAGCCGGGCTTCCTATAATAAACACAATAAACAATCTGATAAATTCAGGCGACAAGATATTAAAAATCGAGGCTGTTATTTCAGGAACCCTTAATTTTATTTTTAACGCATTAGACAAAAATATAACGCTTGGGACGGCAATAAAAATGGCAATGGAGGCCGGTTATAGCGAACCCGATCCAAGAGTTGACTTAAGCGGTACGGATGTGATAAGAAAAATAGTGATATTATCAAGAGAAGCCGGCTACCAAATAGATTGTAAAGACGTGATATTCAATCCTTTTATTCCTGACGAACTGTTCGAAGGAAATATACATGATTTCTTTAATAATATAAAAAGAATCGAGCCTGACATAGAAAGGCAAAGAATAGAGGCCGGACAGCAAGGCCGGAATCTGCGTTTTGTGGCGGAGTTGGACAATGGAAAGGTGAGCGTCGGGGTGAAAAGCTATGAAAGCAATCATCCTTTTTATTCATTGGAAAGCAGTAACAATGTCATCCTAATCACAACAGAACGTTATAGAGAATACCCGATAGAGATAAAAGGTTATGGAGCGGGAGCAGAAGTAACGGCTGCCGGTGTGTTCTCCGACATCATAAGCATAGCCAATATCAGATAGCATACATGAAATATATTATAATATTAGGTGACGGAATGGCGGATGAGCGTATTCCTGAACTCGGGAATAAAACACCGCTCGAATATGCCGATACACCGGCCATTGATTGGTTGGCGCGACATTCACGTCATGGTTTGCTAAAAACTGTTCCTGAAGGATTTCATCCCGGCAGTGAAATTGCTAATATGTCAATATTGGGTTACGATATAGCTACCGCTTACGAGGGTAGAGGAGTATTGGAGGCGGCAAGCATGGGTGTCACGGTTGAAGCGGGAGAAATGGCCATGCGCTGTAATTTGATTTGCATAGAAAATGGCATTATAAAGAATCATTCAGCCGGCCATATTTCTACGGAGGAGGCAATCGTATTGATTAATTTTCTTTCAAGGTACTTGGGCAATGGACAAATCAGTTTTTATGCCGGTGTATCATACCGCCATTTACTGAAAATAAAAGGAGGGAACAAAAATATTGTTTGCACTCCACCGCATGATATACCCGGTACTTATTATAAGGATGCGTTAGTCAAGCCTCTATCAAAAGAGGCAGAAGATACTGCGGAATTACTTAATAGCTTAATCGTTAAATCACAAGAGTTGCTTTCAAATCATCCGGTTAATCGGAGAAGAGTTGAAAGAGGATTGGATCCGGCAAACAGCATTTGGCCATGGTCACCGGGATATAAACCTGATATGCCTAAACTGACCGACGCATTTGGTATAAAAAACGGGGTTGTAATCTCTGCAGTGGATCTTATTAGAGGAATAGGCATTTATGCCGGATTGAAACCTGTATTGATCGAAGGGGCTACAGGCTTGTGGAATACAAATTATGAAGGAAAAGTCAATGCGGCAATTAAAGCGCTTGATGATAACGATTTTGTCTTTTTACATATCGAGGCAAGCGACGAGGCCGGTCATGAAGGCGATTATAATCTAAAGATTAAAACTATAGAGAATTTAGACCAAAGAATATGCAGGCCTATAATTGAGGCGATTAAAAACATGAAAGAACCTGTATCTATCGCATTGTTGCCGGATCATCCGACACCTTGCAAATTACGTACGCATACAGCAACTCCTGTTCCGTTTATGATATACCGTAATGACATGGCTGCTGATGGCATCTCAAGATTTAACGAATATTCTGCGGAAAAAGGCTCTTTGGGGCTGCTGGAAAATAATGAATTTATAATTGAATTTTTAAGACAATGAAATACTATAGTACAAAACGGCAAAGCCAGTTAGTTTCTCTGAAAGAAGCTGTCATTAAAGGATTGGCCCCCGACAACGGACTTTATATGCCGATACACATGCCGGTGATTCCTAATGCTTTCTTCAATAATATAAAAGGGATGTCGTTACAAGAAATCTCGTTTGCCATTGCGAATGTTATTTTTAAAGACGATGTCGATGCAGAATGCCTTAAAAACATTGTGTATGACACATTAAAATTTGATATACCGCTCGTTCCTATTAGCGACAACATTTATTCTCTTGAGTTATTTCATGGCCCTACAATGGCTTTTAAAGATGTTGGCGCAAGGTTTATGGCTCGTCTTTTGGCATATTTTAATTCCCAAGAGGCTGACAAATCGCCTATAAATGTATTAGTGGCAACATCCGGAGATACAGGGGGAGCTGTTGCCAACGGATTTTACAATGTGGAGGGAGTAAAAGTTTTTGTATTGTATCCTGCCCACAAAGTCAGCAAAATACAAGAGTCGCAATTTGCCACATTGGGAAATAATGTATATGCAATTGAAACAGATGGAACTTTTGATGATTGCCAGTCGTTAGTAAAACAGGCTTTTCTTGATAAGGAACTTAACCAAAACATAAAATTGACCAGCGCAAACTCAATAAACATAGCAAGACTTATACCACAGTCTTTCTATTATTTTTATGCCTACGCGCAATTTTATAACGTGAATGACAAAGAGAAAAATTTGGTAATTTCCGTTCCGTGTGGCAATTTGGGCAATCTTACAGCAGGCTTAATCGCAAAGAAAATGGGGCTGCCTGTCAAACGTTTTTTGGCGGCAAACAATAAAAACGACATCTTCTTTAAATATCTGACAACAGGAATTTACAAGCCAAAACCTTCCGTTCAAACAATAGCAAATGCAATGGATGTAGGAAATCCGAGCAATTTTGAAAGAATAATGGAATTATTTGGAAATTCATACAAATCAGTGTGTGCTAATATAAGCGGTAATTGGTACAATGACAATGATATAAGAAAAACAATTTATGATTTATATGTCAGACAAGGATATTTGCTTGACCCACACGGAGCGACAGCATATAAGTCACTTGAGCAAAATTTAGGCGCTGATGAATGTGGAATATTCTTGGAAACAGCACATCCGGCTAAATTCAAGGATACTGTAGAAGAAATAATTCATAAAGAAATCTCAGTTCCTGACAATTTGTCCAAATTTGCCAATGGTGTAAAAGAATCCATTCCATTGCCTAATAATTATAATGCTTTAAAATCGCTATTGCTCTCAATTTGAGCAACATACCAACCATTAGGCGTTACCTTTATAGCCATTCATGCAAGTGATGGGATTACTCTGTTGCTTATTTGAAAGTGAGCAAATAGGGCAAATTTGAGCATTCTCACTGACTGTCCCATCATGGGACGGGTTACAATCAACGGACTATTGCGAAGTTCAGTTGAAAGCAGCGCATCTTCAAGTATTTGTGGGATGCCAAAGGCAACAGGGCGAAAGGCAAAAGTCGCAAGGCAGTGGCGGTGAACTATGCGCTTGACAACATCAAGGTGCTGATAACGAAGCACTACCAGCAGATTTCCGTCTGACTAACTTGGAATGTTTGTATTCTATATTCCGAGCTTTTTAAGATACACTGATTTATAGCGCACGCACAACGTAATAGTTAAAATAGTAAAAAAGATAGATTGCGTAAGGTCACGTTTTATTTCTTTTTTTCCTAATTTTGCACCCGAAAACAAGTAAATGACATAGCTGAATGGAATCTTATACAGTACATTACAAAAACAAAATCTGTTATTTCCACGCATGGGGAGCAGAGGTGCAAATTTAGCCTTCAGTTTCCTTTTCATTGCTATATTCATTCTATAAACATAAAATAATCAGAGTTAATTTATGAGCAAAAAGAAAAGGCTCATAGGGCTGTTGTACATCGCAGTCCTATGCAGCCAGGGGTTGTGTGCCCAAACTCGACAAATGGGCATAGAGGAACTGTTCCGTCTTGCCGACGAGCAGAGCACAAGTATTCAATCGTACCGGACAGGGATGGAAGCCGCCGGGGAAGCCCTTAAAGCGGCCAAGGCACAAAGACTTCCGGATGTGAATGTGTCCCTTTCCGCAAGATATTGGGGCAACGGCAAGCTGTGGGACAGGGATTTTAGCAAAGCCATGACGGTGGATATGCCGCATTTCGGCAACAACTTCGCATTGGAAGCGCAACAGGTCATCTATGCAGGCGGTGCGATAAGCAGCGGCATCAAGCAGGCGGAAATAGGAAAGGCGTTGGCGGAACTTGACTTGCAGAAGAATGTGCAGGAAATACGCTTCCTGCTGGTAGGCCATTATTTGAACGTGTACAAACTGGACAACCAAATCCTGGTGTTGCAGAAGAACATGGAACTAACCGATGAAGTCATTGCCAACATGAAAGCCCGCAGGGAGCAAGGCACGGTTCTGAAAAACGACATTACACGTTATGAACTGCAAAAGGAGCAGCTGAACTTGCAGTTGTCAAGAGTGAAAGATGCGCGTAAGATAGCCAACCATCAGTTGATTACCGCCTTACATCTGTCCGAGGGTACGGAAATAACCCCAGACACCTCCTTGTTGGAGCAGCAAATCCTTATCCTCACAGAGGATTATTGGCAGAACATGGCCGGAACCAACAACATTCTCCTGAAACAGACGCAGGCTGCCATCCAAATGAATGAGCAAAAAGTAAAGCAGGAACGTTCCGAACGCCTGCCGTATATTTCCATTGTCGCCGCAGAGCATTTGGACGGTCCCATCACCATTGAAGTGCCTGTAATGGATAACAATTTCAATTACTGGTACATAGGGATAGGGGTAAAATATAACCTTTCCTCCCTATTCAAGAATAATACCAGCTTGTCCACAAAGGCGACACGTTGCTTGTGATTGAAGATGCGGAGTTCAGATTGCGGTTGGCACAAGCCGAAGCGGATTTGGCAAACGCATTGGCAGGACAACAAGTCACCCATGCCGGGATAGCCACGACACAAAACAACCTGACCGTCAATGATGCCGGTATCGAGGAAATCCGCGTGCAGCGAGCCAATGCGGAACGTGAGTTGCAGCGGTACAAGAAGCTCTTGGAGGAAGATGCCGTCACCCGGCAGCAATATGACAACGTAAAGACCGCATACGATGCCATCAACGCCCGGTATGAGCAGGTGCTCCGCATGAAGCATTCGACTTCACTGACAAAGGATGAACAGACACATCGGCTGGGACAAAATGAGGCGGCTGTCCGTTTGGCACAAGCTGCCGTGGATTTGGCTCGTCTGAACCTGTCCTATACGGTCGTCGTGGCTACCTGCGACGGCGTGACGGGGCGCAAGGATATACACGAAGGGCAGTTGGTACAGCCCGGCCAGACGATGGTGGACATTGTGGACAATGGCGACCTGTGGGTTATCGCTAACTATCGGGAAACCCAACTTCCGAACATCAAAGAGGGAGCCGAAGTCACCTTTACAGCCGATGCCGTTCCGGGCATAATCTATAAAGGTGTAGTGCAATCCATCTCTGATGCCACGGGTGCGGCATTCTCTTTGATACCACAAGACAATGCCACGGGCAATTTCGTGAAAGTGGAGCAAAGAGTGCCCGTCCGCATCCGCTTGCAAGGTAATGATGTCGACAAGGTGAACCGTTTACGGGCAGGTTTCAATGTGGAATGCAAAGTGAAATACTGATATGAGCGGAACTGCACAACCCATGCCTTTTTCCATGCCGATGTTCAGGGGCTTTGTCCCTGAACGGATACGGCCGTGGATCTATGTATTCATAGCCTTTACCTTCCAATTCTCCGGAGGACTTTATTTGGTACGCTGAACCAGATGATGGGCGAAACGTCCCTGATGCGGGAAGACCTCCTGATGTGCCTTTACGCTAACTTGGCAGGGATGGCCATTTATTTCCCTTTGCTGTTCCGCATGAAGTTCCGTTTCACCAACAAGACGCTGCTTTGTGGAGCGGCTACGGGAGTATTGCTCTGCAACCTGGTTGCGCCGCATATCACTTTTTTACCTTTGCTTTGGCTGGTATGCTTCATCGAAGGCATGTGCAAGATACAAGGCACGTTCATCCGTACCTTGAACCCAAGATGTGGACCTACCGTTACTTGGCTCCGATTCTTGTGTTGGTCGCGTTGGTGGAGATGTTGCTTGCCACCGAGCATGTACTGGAAGAAACATTCCTTGAGGGCGTAATGCACTACGGCACGATGACAGGCGTGCAATTGGATTGGCCTGTGCTTGCCGGATGTTTGGCAGGATGCTTGTTTTCCTATTGGTGGATGCACATCAAGCATTTCAACTATCTGCGGCTGATTATCATCGGACTGGCAGGCGTGATATGTTATCTGCTTGGCTACTATTTCACGGTTTCAAGCGACATTCACATCTCCCGGCTGTATCTGCCTATGGCTTGCCGTGGGTTTGGGTATGCCGTGTTGAGCGTGACTTTCCTGACTTGCGCGGAAGAAATCATGAGCTTCCAACATTTTTTCCAATCCCTTGCCGTGTTCCAAATGCTCCACATGGTCATGGGCGGTGTGATAGGTGCCGCCATTTACACCCGTGGCCTGAAATATTATATTCCCGACAACATGGCACGATATGGAGCGGCGATAGACAATGTGGCTGCCAATGGATTGCCGGTAAATATCCCACATTTCATGGATGCGCTCATGTCGCAAATGACCGAAATTAGCATCAAACAGATGTATGGTTGGGCTGCATACGCCTGTATATTCCTATTTTTGCTGTTCCTGTTGTACGATGCTCCGATACGCAGGAAACTCAAGCAAATACCGAGTTGGCAGAAAATAAGGAAAATGGTTGTCGAATCTTTTGCCGATAAAAAGTAAAAGAACTATTTGTAAATCACATACATAGCCACATGCCGGGAATCTTCGGTTTCATCGGCATGTGGCTATAATTATCAAGTAAACACGTTAGCAATTTTATTGAAAATTTGTAAGATTCTGTAGTTCAGGTTATAACGGCTATTTTCTAAAAAGTTTTTGTGGTTTCAATCAAACAGCCCAGACATCGTTGTATCGTCAAGCACACAGCATTTAATTCATAAAAATACCAAAAGAAAAACAACAATTTAACCAATGCGAAACTTAATGCAAAAAAGAGATAAAATCATATAGAAACAATTTGATATAGCAATAATTCACAAAATTAGAAATTGGTGATTATCATATATTTAGATATTTTCTATTTAACATAATGCCGATTATGATTTTTTCATGATCTAATATATTATGCCCTTGCGACAAAAAATCCAAGCATAAGAAATCATACCCTATGGAACTCTTCAAAACTATTATCAGAATAAAAAACAACTATTTTTGATATAGATTTTGATATGGGAGATGAATGTTGTTTTTGAGAGGAAAACGAAGTATGCCTATTGAGGCTATCAGCATAATCAGAATCATTTGACATTAAATGATTCTCAAATAAATTATGCTCAATATTTCCACCGGATTTTATTTCAGTGAAGGATAGATTAGATCCATCGACAGCAGTCGCCAACATATTCCCCTCACCAAACATTAACCACATAATTGATAATTGCGGATATATGGAATGAATTTTTGCAATAATCTCATCACTTATTTTTTTATTCCGCCCACTTAAAATCTGGGATACAGTTGGTCGAGGAATATTACAACTATCAGCAAACTGCGACTTTGAAATTCGCATCTCCTCCAAAAATTGGTTTAATCTGTCTACAATATCCATTGCAATTATCTCTGATAATTAATTTACGGACGCAAATATAGTAATTCTATTTTGCAAACACAAACATTATGCGGCTAATTTGCAAATACAAATACAACGAAAAACAACCTTACACACATCTTAATCAATCAAATCCAAATACTTAAATTTATAGTTTATATAAATATAATTAACAGCATTGATATTAAGTAGTTACACTGTATTAATGTGTATTATCTTTAGGCATGTAACAACACAGTAGGCATCTATCCTAAGCGTGCAAATACATTTAATTATACCACTGATTTTTAGTCACATAATTTAAATGTTAACTTATGTAACATGAATTAATAGTTAAGATTGTGCAAGGTTGCGGAAACAAAAAGGGAAAGATATTTCTTCTAACAGTTCTTTTGTGTTTCAAACTATGCTTTACAAATTGAGAATAACATACTGTTCCATATTGCAAATCATACTGCCATAATGGATATGATTTATATAATGATAATAAAAAAGGGTGCATCCGGCCGGATGCACCCTACTCCTTTGATTATATAAAATCTAAGGCAGTCTATTATTTATACAAGCTCATTTTATCAGGATCTGAAGTTGTTATCAATTTGTAATTTTTGTCAACTTCAGCCTCTCCATAATTGATATATACGTTTGTTGATTTAAGGAAATTAGCGTTGCGAGATGCGTCACCCATTAGAAGATACCCCATAATGATGTGCCCTGCCATTTCAACGAGCCTGCGCGCATGGAAATCTACATATTCCGTGTTTTTAGTATCTGTAACACATACGACAGCTTTTTCATACAGTTCGGTCATGGCAATCAATTTATTTTTTAAAGGGCTGAGCTCTTCAGCATATTCCATCGCCTCATATTCCTTGATGCGGCTTAAATAAGTGCCGGTCGTCACGTGGCGTATCGCTGCCACTACTTGAAGCTGGGTTGTTCCCTCATAAATTGATGTAATACGGGCATCTCTATAGATACGCTCACAAGCATAATCTTTCATGAAGCCGGAGCCGCCATGTATTTGTACGGCATCATAAGCATTCTGATTACAGAACTCACTGCCCATGCCTTTTGCCATTGGCGTGAATGCGTCAGCAAGGCGTTGATAATATTTCATCTCCTTCCGCTCTTCAGGCGAAAGAGTGCGCTCTCTCGCTATATCCTCGTATATTTTATACATGTCCACGAATCTTGTAGTTTCATACAAGATACTGCGCGATGCGTCAAGTTTCGCTTTCATCACCGCCAACATTTCATATACCGCAGGAAATTCAATGATAGCCTTGCCAAACTGTTTTCTGTCGTTGGCATAGGACAAAGCTTCGCGATATGCTGCCTCACTGACTCCCACCGATTGGGCGGCAATGCCTAAACGTGCCCCGTTCATCAATGCCATAACATACTTAATCAAACCGAGTTTGCGCGAGCCGCATAATTCAGCCTTTGCGTTTTTAAAGACAAGCTCACATGTCGGAGAGCCCTTTATTCCCATTTTATTTTCTATACGGCGTACCGTCACACCCCCATCGTTACGGTCGAAAATGAACATAGACAATCCGCGCCCGTCATGTGTACCTTCTTCTGAACGGGCAAGAACCAACGCTATATTGCCATCACCATTAGTAATAAAACGTTTTACACCGTTTAATCTCCACGTACCGTCAGCCTCATTGTAGGACGCTTTCAACATCACGGCCTGCAAATCGCTGCCGGCATCAGGCTCCGTCAAATCCATTGCCATTGTTTCTCCTGCACATACTCTTGGCAAGAAACGTTGACGTTGCTCCTCACTTGCAAATTCATAAATTGTTTCAGCACAATCCTGCAAACCCCAAATATTCACAAATCCTGCATCAGCCCTACTTACCATATCCGCTGCCATGATATATGGCACTAATGAAAAATTCAATCCGTTGTAGCGGCGTGGCAGTGAAATACCCATTAATCCTGCTTTTACAAGCGCATCCAAATTCTTTTGGGTGCCTTTTGCGTATACCACATGACCATCTACAACATGAGGACCCTCATGGTCTACGTCATCTGCGTTTTGCGCTACTATTTCACCCGAAATTTCTCCGGCTATTTCAAGTACTTTCTCATACGAATCCATGGCATCCTCAAAATCAAAAGGAGCATAATCGTATTTTTCCGCATCAGTAAAATTTCGTTCTTTCAATTCTACAATCTTACGCATCAAAGGATGAGTAAGATGATGCTTTAAGTCCGGGTTATCATTATAAAAATTAGCCATCTTTAATCGTTTTTACTTAGAATTCTTCTTATAATATTTAATCAAAGCCGGAATCACTTCCTCTAAATTACCTGTTATGACATAATCGGCAATAGTGTTGATTGGAGCATCCGGATCACTGTTTATCGATATGATAATAGCACTGTCCTGCATACCCGCAATATGTTGTATTTGTCCTGAAATACCGCATGCGATGTATAATTTAGGGTGTACTGTCACTCCTGTTTGTCCTATCTGACGCTCATGCTCGGTGAACCCGGCATCAACAGCGGCACGTGAAGCGCCTACCTCCGCGCCAAGCACATCCGCAAGTTTAAACAACAAATCAAAATTTTCTTTGCTGCCGACACCATAGCCACCGGCAACGATAATAGGCGCGTTTTTGATGTTTATCTTTGATTTGGCTATGTGCCTGTCGATTATAGAAACAATATAGTCTGTTTCCGGAATATATTTTTTTACATCCAGAGCAACAACTGTACCTTTATAATTTTCATCATATACTTCTTTTTTCATTACACCCTCTCTCACAGTTGCCATTTGCGGGCGACATTCAGGGTTGACAATCGTTGCGACTATATTTCCGCCAAACGCCGGACGTATCTGATAAAGAAGATTTTTGTATTCTACACCTGTCTTCGGATCTTTATGATCCCCTATTTCCAATGCTGTACAATCCGCAGTCAAGCCACTGTGCAAGCAAGAGGACACTCTCGGTCCGAGATCACGCCCAATCGTAGTTGCTCCCATCAGACACACCTGAGGTTTGATTTCCTTAAACAAATTGATTAAAGCGGAAGCATGTGGCAGTGACGTGTAAGGGAACAACCTCTTATCCTCTAATTTGTAGACTACATCCACGCCGTATGGGAATATTTGGTTTTCCACACCATCCAAATTATCGCCCAACACGATAGCCTCAAGGCGGACACCGAGCTGATTGGCCAATGACCGTCCTTTTGTCAGCAATTCCAAACTGACATCTGCAATATTGCCGTCTTCAAACTCGCAATATACAATTAGATTATTTTCATCCATCATTGTTGATTCTTTTTAATACGAATGGAACTACCCTATCGTATGGTTTTCAATTAATTCTTTTACCAAATCTTCCAATGCAACTTGGTCTTTGCCATCCAAACGCTTGCTTTCTTTTGCTTGGAACACAACATTCACAATGCCCTTGACCTTTGTCGGAGAGCCTGTAAGCCCAATCTGCGACGGATCAGCATCGACGTCGGCAGCACTCCACTCCTTTAATGCCAAATAAGGCCGGGCGTCAACTATCGCCGCCTTTTCCGGTCCCAACGCCGCTTTCTCACTTGGAGTGACAGCATATTTGTATTTTTGTATGCGTCTTGCGTTGCGCGGACGGCACTCATCTGCCGAACCATTAACTGTTATTACCACAGGCATCGGAGAAACCAATGTTTCGACTCCGGATTCCAAACGACGTGTCACCGTCACTTTCCCGTTTTCAATTTTATCAATCTTCTCAGCGTATGTGATTTGAGGCAGTTGCAATTTTTCTGCCACCTGAGGAGCAACTTGCGCCGTATCGCCATCAATCGCCTGACGTCCGGCTATAATCAAATCAAATTTGCCGATTTTGCGGATAGCTGCTGACAGCGCATAAGATGTAGCAAGAGTGTCGGCTCCCGCAAAAGCACGGTCGGTCAGCACAATGCCTGTATCGGCGCCACGATATATAGCCTCTCTGATAATCTCGGCAGCGCGTGGAGGCCCCATTGTGAGAACTGTAATAGATGTACCGGGATTTTGTTCCTTAATTTGTAGAGCTTGTTCCAATGCATTCAAGTCCTCCGGGTTAAATATAGCCGGCAATGCAGCCCTATTTATAGTTCCGTCAGCTTTCATTGCATCTTTTCCTACATTACGAGTGTCCGGCACTTGTTTTGCCAGCACAATTATATTAAAACTCATAATTAAAAAGATATTAATTAGTACTTTTCATTATTTTCTCTGATTGCAAAGATACTGAAATAAAAGAATGAAACAAACTGTTTATAACCAAGAAAACGGATACATTTTGTTTGCATCCGTTTTCTTGATTATTGGCAATTCTTTATTTCTTCTTGTTGATATCCGATGCCGCTTTGGCTTCCCAACCAAGAGCGCTTGCCCCTAATACGGCAGCATCACTTTCTTTTAATTCCGACATCAGTAATTTCACCTTGCCTCTAAACACAGCCATTGTATTCCTGTCCATTGACTCTTTTAAAGGTCGCATAAGCAAATCGCCTGATTTTGCGAGCCCGCCAAACAAGATTATTGCCTCCGGACTTGAAAAGGCTATAAAATCGGCAAAAGCCTCACCCAAAATATTTCCTGTGAAATCAAACACATCTTTAGCCAATTTGTCACCTGCCATTGCCGCGTCATATACGTCCTTTGACGTAATCGACGCGATGTCAAGATTTCTCAGCAATGAAGGTTCTGTGGCTCTCGCTTCCAAAAACTCCCGTGCGGTGCGTGCCACACCTGTAGCCGACGCGTATGTTTCAAGGCAGCCCGTGCGTCCGCAGCCACATGTACGCCCGTTGTTGCGTTTCATAATCACATGCCCAAGCTCTCCCGCAAAACCGTCATGCCCGTACACCATTTGACCGTTGATGACAATTCCGCTGCCTACACCCGTCCCCAAAGTAATCATGATAAAATCCTTCATACCACGGGCAGCTCCGTAAGTCATTTCGCCTATCGCAGCGGCATTTGCGTCATTGGTTATCGCAACCGGTATACCAAATTTCTCCGACACCAAGTCTGCCAAAGGGATTGGAGTCGGCCATGGCAAATTAACACCATCGGCAATCTCCCCTGTAAAATAGTTAGCATTCGGTGCTCCTATTCCTATTCCGGCAATTTTATCTACAGCATCATTTGTAACTATTAATTTCGACAACTCCTCATACAATTCATCGATATAGTCTGTGATGTTTGCATGTTTTTGAGTCTTGATAGAAGCGCTTGCGAGTACTGTTCCGCGCGCGTCTACAATGCCAAAGACGGTATTCGTACCGCCTATGTCTATTCCAACAACATAAGGTTTACCCATAATATATATTTTAAGATAGAAATTTCCACAAAGGTAAAATTAAACTTCAAAACGCAAAAGCATTTCACTTTTTTTATTTAACAATATCATAACAACCCGGTTTGTTCTACACCTAAACAAATATTTGAGACTTTTTTGTAACTTTGTTTGATAAAATATTTATGACATGAATAATCTGCATGAATTAATATTGCACAGAAGAAGTATCAGAAAATATTCGGAAGAGCATATATCTCCCGAATGCGTAAAGATAATCCTTGAGGCGGCATTGGTGGCTCCTTCCTCAAAGGGAAAAATGCCTTGCCAATTTGTTGTTATAGAGGATAAAAACGTTTTAACAGAATTAGCAAATAGCAAAGACTTCGGAACCAAGCCACTTGAATCATGCCCTTTGGCTGTGGTTGTCACCAGCAATCCCGAAATAAGCGACTGTTGGGTGGAAGACGCGTCGATTGCGGCTATATTTATGCAGCTTCAAGCTGAAGATTGCGGATTGGGAAGTTGTTGGATACAAATTGCCAACAGGCTGAAAGAGGATGGGACATCTTCTGAAGACTATGTGCGCAACCTGCTTTCCATCCCTGATGAGATTAGGATTCTATGTATTGTCACATTTGGCAAAAAAGATGAAGACCGCAAACCTTACGATCCTGAGAAATGCAAGTGGGAGAAAATTCATATTGGAAAATGGAGAACCGAAAATTGAAAATTTGCATTATCGGGAGTGGAAATGTCGCCACACATTTGTCAATGGCATTATCCGAAAAATGCGACATTCTGCAAATATTCAGCCACAAGATAGCAAATGCACGTCAGCTCGCCAATAAAATATCTCCAACATGTGCCGCGACTGATTCCGCCAAAGAATTAGCGGATGCTGATGTATATATAATCTCTGTTAAAGATGATGCCATAAAATCATTTTTGGGAAACGTGCCAAATTCAAAAAAAGAGGCATTATGGGTGCATACATCCGGCAGCATTGCGCGTGAAGTATTCGATAAATCATTCAAACAAAACGGAGTGCTGTATCCGTTACAGACATTCTCCAAAGATGTGAATTTAAAAATGAATGAAATATCCTTCTTTATAGAGGGGTCAGACATTAACACGACAAATAAAATCCATGATTTAGCAAATTTCATTTCACAGCATGTTTATTATGCGAACAGCGAATTACGCAAAGAAATACATATAGCGGCTGTTTTTGCATGCAATTTCACAAATTTCATGTATACTATATCAAGCGAAATATTGGAACGCCACGACATACCGTTTTCCGTGCTAATTCCATTAATCAACGAAACAACAAGGAAAATAACCGTAACTTCTCCTTTTTTATCACAAACAGGCCCGGCGCGACGCAGCGACAAGAAAATCATTGCCAATCACTTGGCCATGCTGAACGGCGACAATAAAGCAATTTACGAACTACTTTCAAACGCTATTATAGAAAAATACAAACAATGAGCGGAATATTATATGATATGACAAAAATAAAAGCATTCGTTTTTGATGTGGACGGTGTTTTATCATCGTCAACAATACCACTCCATCCCAGTGGAGAGCCAATGAGAATGATAAACATAAAAGATGGTTATGCCATACAATATGCCATCAAATCCGGATACCGCTTAGCTATAATCAGCGGAGGAAAAACAGAGGCGGTAAAAAAACGTTTTACCAACTTGGGTGTAACCGATTTGTTTTTAGGGACAGACGTAAAGCTGCCTATATATGAGAAATGGCTATCTGACAATGATTTGGATGATTCTGAAGTAATGTTTATGGGCGATGACATACCTGACCTCGAAATAATGCGGCGTGCCGGATTGTCTGTGGCGCCTGCCGACGCCGCAACAGACATACTAAATGCCGCAAAATACATTTCAACAAATAAAGGCGGGGAAGGCTGCGCTCGTGAAATAATTGAGCTCGTAATGAAAGCTCAAGGCAAATGGCTTGCTGACAAAAAAGCATTCGGATGGTAATTAAAACGGAAATTATGATACTCAACAATTTAAAAAAATATAAAGTCGTCTTAGCGAGCGGCTCACCTCGCAGACGTGAACTGTTGGAAGGCTTGGGAATTGATTTTAAAGTGGAAATCATAAAAGATATAGATGAATCATACCCGGAAAATATTCCGGCTAAAGAAACATCTTTATACATAGCCCGCAAAAAAGCTGAGGCATACAAAAGTTTGACAGACTCCGGTCATCTCGTGATAACAGCCGATACAGTGGTAGTATGCAACGAAACGGTGTTAGGAAAACCATCAAATGAAGAGGAAGCCGTAAAAATGCTGAAATTATTGTCAGGGAAAACACATCAAGTGATAACAGGCGTGGCAATATCCACAAAAGAAAAAACAGAATCATTTGCGGTAACCACCGATGTGAAATTCTCAGCCATAAGCGATGAGGAAATATATTATTACATTGACAAATACAAACCGTTTGACAAAGCCGGCGCATACGGGATACAAGAATGGATCGGATATATCGGTGTCGAATCCATTTCAGGAAGCTATTACAACGTAATGGGGCTTCCTATACAGCGATTATACCGGGAGTTGAAAAAATTCTAATCCTTATCTCGGACTGTAACCACTGCCGTATAACGAGAATCCGGATATAGTGGAGAAAGGAGCAGCGTGCCCGACTCAAGCATGCCGTCTTTAATCACAGGCATTTTCTGCGAACCTATATATTCCATAGCGGATTTTGTGTCTTTATGCCAAATTATCGACATGTCTGCCACTTTCCCTTTTTCTAACACATTCGTACCGACTCTATTGGCTATCAGCCCCATTGTCATGCGTAAATTTAATTCTACACAAGGCATTATCCTATAATTTCCATCTTCCTTATATATCATCATATCCACACCAAGATAACCGGTATAAATTTGCGGGACAATTTTATCCAACACATATACCATCGCGTTTTTCAACCGTTCGAAATAAGATCTCGGCATAAAGTTAAACAGATGTTTTTCCAATAAATCCGAAGACGCGACAAGTGCCCTCTCATAAGAGAACCGTGAATTATTAAAAAACACAGACGGCCCGATATATTTTATGCTTTTACCATCCGAATAAAACTCCAAAGCAAAATCTTGTTGCTTGTCCAAATATTGTTCACAAATTACAGAACCTTGCTTTCGTATCGTGCTGCGTATCCAATTCAAATAGTTAGAATAGTTGACTTTATTGATGCGGAATACCCCTTTTCCACTACCCGACCACGGGGCTTTCACCATACATTCACCATATTTTTTAAGCATAGCCGTAACATCATTTTCCGTATTACACAACTCAGGCATACTAAAATTACCAATTTCAGGAAAGTAGTGTAACAGATAAGAACAAATAGAAATAGAAGTTTTACGGTGTGACAGCTCTCTTATTTTTGAAACATCAATATTTATATAATCTTTAAACCGCTTGCTCAGTTCCGAAGCTATCGCGCTGCTCCATCCCCACGGGGATATACAATCAATATTGGTGCCATCGACATATAAATTCTGATTTCCACAGCTTTTTGGAAAGCATGATTTCATACGGTCGACAAAACACGTATTTATGTCATTTACGGGAGCATATATATAACCTTCATCGCCTATCCATAATTGAATCAACTGCAAATCCCGTTTGATTTGTCTTGCCATGGCCGGCGGCGTGAAATTAGGCTCTCCGCAAGCTAAAGCCAAATCATTTTCCGGATTAAACACGTATAAACATGCCATTCATCAATCCATTCTGGTTTTATAATCTGAATATGTATATTCTCGCAGTTTCTCCAATTCTCCGGTAGAGTGTTGCAACCAAATGGAGGGATGCTGTATGCCGTTAAACATATTTGTCTTAACTGTAGTATAGTGATTCATATCTTCAAAAACCAATATATCGCCCGGCTTTAATTCCTTGTCAAAACTCCAATTCCCGATAAAATCCCCGCTAAGACAAGAATTACCGCCTATGCGGTAAGTAGGTTTCGACAAATCCACATCCTGTAACGCTGACGTGATTTTCGGCTTGTATGGCATTTCCAAGCAATCCGGCATGTGGCAGGCAAAAGACGCATCTATTATGGCAGTCTTTATTCCATTATGTTCGACAATATCAAGAACAGTTGTCACAAGATTTCCTGTCTGCCATGTAAATGCGCTTCCCGGCTCAAGAATAATCGTTAAATCAGGGTATTTGGCATTAAACCTCTTAAGCAATTCAATAAGATGTTCGACGTCGTAGTCTTTACGTGTCATTAGATGACCGCCTCCCATATTTAGCCATTTTAATTGAGGAAGAAATCTCCCAAACTTTTTTTCCACAGCCGAAAGAACTTTCTCCAAATCGTGTGAGTCAGACTCGCACAGTGCGTGAAAGTGCAAACCCTCAACACCCTCCGGCAATCCTGCCTCAAGCTCTCCCTCTGTTACACCGAAACGTGACCCCGGCATACACGGATTATATATGTCAGTTTCTATTACCGAACACTCCGGATTGATTCTTATACCGCAGCTCACTGTTTTTTTGCCATCTTTATTATATGCGTCGACCAATGGCTTAAATCTCAAAAATTGGGCAATTGAGTTAAATGTGATATGCGTGCATCCTTCAATGAAACACCTGATTGTTTCATCAGTATATACAGGACAATAAGCATGTACATCATTTCCCAATTCCTCAAGAGAAAGATACATCTCATTCAGCGAACTTGCCGTAGACGATTTACAATATTCAGAAATAATTCCAAACGTCTTCCACAAAGCATTTGCCTTAAATGCCATTATTATTTTGACGTCAGCTCTTTCCTCCACACTTTTTATCAGCGATAAATTCTTGCGCAATTTATCTTCATATACAATATAATAAGGCGTTTTTATTTCCATTGCTATTTAATTATTCTCAGTTTCGCAAATTTTGTAAGCAATACTTTTGTGCCAACATTACCAAAATTTATCGTTACTTTTGTTTCGCTTCCGGCCTCCTCTAGGTTTAAGACATCTCCGACACCAAAACGTGAATGCTCAACACGCATCCCCACACACAACGACGAGTTTATATTGTCTGATTCTTTTACATCAGCATCAGAAGCATGTTTTACCGGCACAAAAGAACGCATGGAGATTTTATCCTGTAAAGAATTATCCCGTGAATTATGAAATTCAAACAGTTGTCGTCTTTCACCCCCTTTGTTAACTTTTCTATAAGAACCTGATATATTAAGAAATGCCGGATCAATATCATAAATAAATCTGCTTATCGAACAAGGATGAGTCTGTCCGTTTCTATATCGGGAAGTGGCATAAGTCATCACACAATGCTCCTTTGCTCTTGTTATGGCCACATAAAGCAATCTGCGCTCTTCTTCAATCTCCTGAATATTATCATTACTTCTCAAAGATGGAAATAATTCGTCTTCAACACCAACTATAAACACATTTTTATATTCCAATCCTTTAGCAGCATGAACGGTCATCAACGTGACTTTAGGGCTGTCATCCTCATCATTATCCTGATCTGTGGCCAATGACGCCACAGAAAGGAAATCCGACATGCGCGTGCGCGCATTTCCGGCCTCTTCATTGTCTTTAACGAACTGCTGCACAGCATTCAGCAACTCGTTTAAATTCTCCATACGGCTTATGTTTTCAGGTGTCGAATCAGAATAAAGAGAAGTAACCAATTCCGATTTTGAATAAACATGCTCGGCAAGAGCCATAGCATCAGAGTTTTGGCCAAAATTAATACAATCGGCCATCAAAATCCTGAATGACTCCAACTTTTTTATCGTACCGGCATTTAATTTCACATCATAAGAAGACAAATCATTGAGTACAGCCCAAATACTTACATTGCTTTCCGCGGCAGCCATACGCAATTTTGCAATCGTTCTATCGCCTATTCCTCTTGCCGGATAGTTAATTATCCTGCACAACGCCTCATCATCGTCAGGATTTACAGTCATGCGAAAATAACATATTGCATCTTTCACCTCTTTCCTTTGATAGAAAGAAAGCCCACCATAAATACGATAAGGGATATTGCGTTTGCGAAGATTTTCCTCAAAGACACGCGACTGCGCATTTGTCCTGTATAATATGGCAAAATCACTATAATTGCAATTTTGCAACATTCTCATTTCTGAAATTTTATTTGCGACTATATAACTTTCCTCAAAGTCGGAATACGCTTCTATCACAGGTATCCTCTCTCCTTTTGGATTTGTTGAGAAAATCCGTTTTGGAATTTGTTGCGTGTTTTTTTCAATCAAGCTGTTGGCGGCATTCAATATTGTTTGTGTGGATCTGTAATTTTGCTCCAATTTAAATACTTTCAGAGCCGGAAATTGCCTATTGAGAGTCAATATGTTTTTTATATTGGCCCCTCTGAACGAATAAATACTTTGGGCATCATCCCCCACTACACACAATTTCATTTTGGCGGAAGCTAATTGCCTGATAATGGCATGTTGCGCAAAGTTAGTGTCTTGATACTCATCAACAAGTATGTATTCAAAAAAATCCTGATACTTACGCAACACATCCTCATTGTCCCGAAACAAATAATTGGTATAATAAAGAATATCATCAAAATCCATGGCATTCGATCTCCTGCAACGCTTGCAATATTCCGCATAGATGTCGGCCACTCTCGGACGCTCCTTATATATATCACGCTTCACAAGATGCTCATCATTGGCATAATCGACAGGAGAAATCAATGAATTTTTTGCGGCAGACACAACTGATGCGATGGCATTCACCGTATACTTTTTATCGTCTAATTCCCACTCCTTTATTATTGTCCTCAAGAGAGATTTTGTATCCGCCGTATCATATATGGTCAAATCCGGACGAAAACCTATTTTTTCAGTGTTAAAACGTAATATTTTCAGAAACATTGAATGGAACGTGCCCATCCATAATTTGGCTGCTTCTTGCGAGCCAAACAAAGAGGCAATGCGCTCACGCATTTCATTAGCCGCTTTATTGGTAAAAGTAAGAGCTATAATGCGACGCGGGTCATATCCGTGATTTACCAGATACATTATCTTATTGGTCAGAACACGAGTTTTACCAGAGCCTGCTCCGGCAATTACAAGAGAAGGACCCTCATCGTAAACGACAGCCTCATATTGCTGTCTGTTAAGTTGTTGTAAATAAGTTTCCAATCTTCGTCTTTGTTTTTCATCAACTCAATGCGGGCACCAAATACTTTACAAGCAAATAACCTCCGACAACAAGCCACACATATAGCAATAGAGCCAATATAAAAGGTTTTGCCCCGGCTTTTTTAAACTTATCGATGCTTGTATCTGTTCCTAACGCCGTCATAGCCATTGTAAGCATAAACGTATCGATATATTCTATCGCGCCATTAAAAGGAATATCTTTTACACTCTCCACACCAAACAGATATTGCAGCAACGAATTGACACAAATGATTCCGATAAAAGCGAACGCAAACCATGGTATGGTGATTTTTCTTTTTTCATTGTCACCGCCGCGTCCTGACAAAACCAATCCCATAATGACCAATACAGGAGCCAGCATCATTACACGTATCATCTTGGTTATCGTTGCCGTTCCTGCTATGCCAAGCGTATCTGTCGGATCCATAGCATTCCCGGCACCGGCCACATGCGCCACTTCGTGCAACGTACTTCCTGTGTATATCGCCACTTCTGTGTCGTTTAATCCGTCAAGCAGCCCTGCCCTGTACATTATTGGATAAAGAAACATTGAAATGGTTCCGAAAATGACAACTGTAGAAACTGCGATAGCCGTCTTATGGCTTTCACATTTAACAACAGGCTCGGCCCCCAAAACAGCCGCGGCTCCACAGATAGAGCTGCCTATAGCTGTCATCAGAGATGTGTCCTTGTCCATCTTCAGCAATCTGCCCAAAAATACGCCTAAAAAGATTGTGCCGGCCACTATAATCGAATCTATCACAACAGCCGACAAACCCACTTCAGCCACTTGGGTTAACGTCAGACGAAAACCATAGAGCACAATTCCTGTACGCAGAATCTGCTTCGTACAGAACTTAATGCCCGGCACCCATGTTTCAGGCAATTTGTTTCTCAAACTATTGGCATACAGCATACCAAGTATTATACCAACAATAAGCGGACTGAAAGACATCTTTTTCACAAACGGGATTTCCGAAATATAAAATGCCGCAAAAGAAAATAAAGCAATTAATAGAATGCCATGCAGTGTGTTGCCACGTGTTCCTTTTTCAAACATAAAACTTTAATTAGACCGCAAAGGTACGATAATATAGCCTTATAATCAAATAAGAGATGCCAGCCTCATAATTTTTGACTACAAATATAAAAAAACATAAAATTAAGAGTCGCTCTATTTCTTAATATAAGAAAAGACTATCTTTGCACCTAAATTATTAACAGGCGCATTCGCGTCCATCACTTATTTATTGTTGTATTAAAATTAAAATTTAATAAGCATGAAAGCTAAACCAAATTTAAGTTTTTGGAAACTATGGAATCTTAGCTTCGGTTTTTTTGGTGTACAAATAGCCTACGCTCTGCAAAGCGCAAACATCAGCCGTATATTTTCTACACTCGGAGCTGATCCGCACGACCTTAGTTACTTTTGGATTCTTCCACCTTTAATGGGAATAATCGTTCAGCCTATTGTAGGCGTGGCAAGCGATAAGACATGGTGCCGTTTCGGGCGGCGTATCCCCTATCTGTTTATTGGCGCGTTGATAGCCATTTTAGTAATGTGCCTGTTGCCGAATGCCGGCAGTTTTGGAATGAGCATAAGCGCCGCAATGATTTTCGGATTGATTGCCTTAATGTTCCTCGACACATCCATAAACATGGCCATGCAGCCATTTAAAATGTTGGTCGGCGACATGGTCAATGAAAAGCAAAAAGGACTCGCCTATTCCATTCAAAGTTTCTTATGTAATGCCGGAAGTCTTGTTGGATATGTATTCCCGTTTGTCCTTGCATGGATAGGCATAAAAAACACAGCTCCGGAAGGTGTTATTCCTGACTCTGTCATATTTTCATTCTACATAGGCGCAGCCATTCTCATACTATGCGTCATCTATACAAGCGTAAAAGTAAAAGAATGGCCACCGGAAGAATATGCTGAATATCACGGCATAACAGTTGAAGAAAAAAATGAGAAAACCAACGTGTTCAAATTGCTGATAAAAGCGCCGTCAGCTTTTTGGACCGTGGGATTGGTGCAGTTTTTCTGTTGGGCCGCATTTATGTTTATGTGGACATACACCAACGGGTCAATAGCATTAAACGTGTTCGATACGCCAATTATCGAGAATGCCGGCAAAATCGTGCTTGACACAAAGTCAACACAATATCAAGATGCAGCGAACTGGGTCGGTGTTGTGTTTGCGGTTCAAGCGATAGGCTCTGTGCTTTGGGCAATGGCCATACCATTCTTCAAAAACAGGAAACTTGCCTACATAGTAAGTCTTGTATTAGGCGGAATAGGATTTGTTTCAATATATTTTGTCCATAATCCGTACACATTGTTCCTTTCGTTCCTCCTGATAGGCTGCGCATGGGCAGCAATGCTCGCATTGCCTTTTACCATTCTTACAAATGCTCTGTCGGGCGGACACATGGGAACTTATCTTGGACTGTTCAACGGAACGATTTGCGTTCCACAGATTGTAGCGGCAGCATTGGGCGGCACAATTCTATCGCTGTTCACACCGGAAGGATGTGTCGCTCCTGAGGTGAATATGCTTGTACTTGCCGGAATACTTCTGTTCATTGGAGCTTGTTGCGTGCTAATTATTAAAGAAAAGAAATAACCAATAAAATCCCGGTTGTCAAAGCTTTCAATCATAAAAAGACCGACAACCGGAATTTTATTATATTAGGATTTTCAAAAAAATAGTTATACCTTTGCAACCTAATTTAGTGTTATTATTTAAGATATTATATGTCTGATAATATAATAAGTCCCAACATTTTATTTGAAACAAGTTGGGAAGTTTGTAACAAAGTTGGCGGAATCTATACCGTCCTTTCAACCAAAGCCAAAGTACTTGGCAAGCAATTAGGCAACAAACTTATATTTATAGGTCCGGATATATGGACTGAAGAAAATCCGTCACCTTTTTTCAAAGAATCAAATTCCGTCTTAAAGGAATGGGTAAACACAAACAAGCTTCCTAATGGGATTACAGTACGTGTAGGCCATTGGGACATACCGGGCAATCCGATTGCGATTCTTGTCAAATTTGAATCCATTTATTCCATAAAGAACAGCATTTATACTGAAATGTGGGAAAACTTTAAAGTTGATTCCTTACATGCTTATGGAGATTATGATGAAGGATGCACATTTGGCGTGGCTGCCGCTATGGTGATAGACAGTTGCGCGGCTCATTTGGCAAAAAGGAATGACAAGGTAGTAGCACATTTCGATGAATGGACAACAGGCATGGGATTACTGTATCTGAAATTGCACTCGCCAAGAATAGCCACAGTATTTACCACCCACGCAACAAGCATCGGGAGAAGCATTTGTGGAAATAATAAACCGTTGTACGATTATTTTAAAGGATATAACGGCGACCAAATGGCAGCTGAATTAAACATGCAGTCAAAACATTCTTTGGAAAAAGCTGCCGCTCATAATGCCGATTGCTTTACCACCGTCAGTGAAATCACGGCAAGAGAATGTGAGCAATTATTGGATAAACGTCCGGACATTGTCACTCCTAACGGATTTGAATTGGCATTTGTGCCAAAAGCCAAAAATTTCGATATCGCAAGAAAAAACGCCCGCACGTCATTGTTAAAAGTTGCTTCGGCATTGACAGGCAAACGGTTTTCAGATGACACTTTCATGTTTCTGACATCCGGACGCAACGAATTCCGCAACAAAGGTTTGGATGTTTATTTGGATGCCGTAAATCATTTGCGGAACGGCAATCCCGGCAAAATCGAAAAATCGGCAATAGCGTTTGTGTTAGTTCCGGCATGGTCTGCCGGTCCGCGTAAAGATTTGCAAGCAGTTTTGAATGATAAAAACAAAAACACGGCATCAAATCTTGAAGATCCGGTTATAACACATACTTTGCACAACTACTCACAAGATACAATTTATAACCGCATACAGTATCTTGGTATGCACAATGCAAGTTTTGACAAGGTGAATATTATCTATGTCCCATGCTACTTAAATGGTGATGACGGAATATTCGACAAAACTTACTACGAACTGCTCATTGGCATGGATGCGGCTGTATTTGCCTCCTACTATGAGCCGTGGGGATATACCCCACACGAGGGAATTGCGTTTGGAGTGCCCACCATCACCACAAATTTGTCAGGATTTGGCCAATGGGTTCTTGAAACATTTGGCAATGACATGGAAACAACAGGCGTAAAAGTCATAAAGCGTACTGACTCCAATTATTATAGTGCCGTCATGGACATCTCCACAATTCTATATGAATTGATGCAGTTAAAACCGGCAAAATTGAAACAGCTTAGCAAAACTGCCATCAGCACCTCAAAAAAAGCCGATTGGAATGAATTTATAATTTATTACGACAAAGCATACGCTATAGCAATCAACAAATTAACTAATTAGAATATCAACAGGCTAACGCCATTTTTAATAACAAAATTATGAAATTACAAGTAAGTAGCACAAATGCTCCTGTATGGAGAGATCTCACAATCCATACAGAGTTGCCTGCCAAATTAAAATGTCTTGACGAATTGTCGCACAATGTATGGTGGTCATGGAATAGCGAAGCTAAAACACTTTTTCATGATCTTGATCCTGATTTGTGGCGGTCAACCGGAGAAAATCCTGTTTTATTACTGCAAAAATTGACTTTTGAACGTTGCAAAGAAATAATGAACGACGATTCTATGGTAAATAGAATCAAATACGTTTACAAGACGTTCAAAGATTATATGAAAAAGCCTCTGCGCAAAGACCTTCCTTCAATATCTTATTTCAGCATGGAATACGGCCTCTGCAACGCTTTGAAAATTTATTCGGGAGGACTTGGAATTCTTGCCGGCGACTACATCAAAGAGGCATCCGACTCTTGTGTCAATATGACTGCTGTTGGTTTCCTGTACCGCTATGGATATTTTAACCAGTCCTTGACAATGGACGGTCAGCAAATCGCCGAATATGTTCCGCAGAACTTCAACCAAATTCCTGTTGAGCCGGTGCTGAATGCCGACGGGCAGCCAATGGTGCTTGCCGTACCGTATCCTGGCCGCAATATTTATTGCAATGTTTGGCAAGTAAATGTCGGAAGAATCAAACTTTACCTGCTTGACACAGACAATAATTTAAACTCGGAATTCGATAAGCCGATAACACATCAATTATATGGCGGCGATTGGGAAAATCGCATAAAACAAGAATATCTGCTTGGCATTGGCGGTATAATCCTGCTTCGCGCTTTGGGCATCAATACAGAATTATACCATTGCAACGAAGGACATGCCGCGTTGCTCAACCTCCAACGTCTTGTGGAATATGTGCAAAACGAGCATCTAAGTTTTGAGGTGGCATTGGAGATAGTAAAAGCGTCAAGCCTTTACACCGTACATACTCCTGTTCCGGCAGGACACGATTATTTTGAAGAGAGCCTGTTTGGAAAATATATGGGAGAATTCCCGGCCAAACTCGGCATATCATGGTCAGATTTGATGAATATGGGTCGTGAAAATCCGGATACCAACGAACGGTTCTGCATGAGTGTGTTCGCTCTTAACACGTGCCAAGAATCCAACGGCGTCAGCTGGTTGCATGGTGAGGTTTCCAAAAAGATGTTCCAAGGCGTATGGAAAGGATATGCACCGGAAGAGTCACACGTTTCATACGTGACAAACGGTGTACACATGCCTACATGGGCAGCTTCGGAATGGAAAGAGTTCTATGAAAAGACTTTCGGTCTCGAATATATGGACCATCAGTCTGATTTGAAAACATGGGCTCCAATATTAAAAGCCAAGGAAGAAGACATTTGGAGTATCCGCATGGCTCTTAAAATGAAGTTCATAAATTATGTGAAACGCACATTTAAAGAGACATGGTTGAAAAATCAAGGTGACCCCTCAAAAATAATGTCGATAATCGACAGCATAAATCCCAATGCCCTCATTATTGGTTTTGCCCGCCGTTTTGCGACATATAAGCGTGCGCATCTCTTGTTTACGGATCTTGACCGCCTTGCAAAAATTGTAAACAACGAAAAGTTCCCTGTACAATTTGTATTTGCAGGAAAAGCCCACCCTGCCGATGGTGCGGGACAAGGCTTGATAAAACGCATATTTGAAATTTCACGTATGCCGCAATTCCTTGGAAAAATCATATTCCTTGAAAACTACGACATGACATTGGCCAAACGTCTTGTTTCCGGTGTTGATGTATGGTTGAACACTCCTACCCGTCCGCTTGAGGCATCGGGCACATCGGGTGAAAAAGCGGAAATGAACGGCGTGCTAAATTTCTCAGTACTCGACGGTTGGTGGTATGAGGGCTATCGTGAAGGTGCCGGTTGGGCATTGACCGACAAGCAAACATTCACCGACAACGGGCAACAGGATAAACTTGATGCCGCTACAATCTATTCTATGCTTGAAAATGAAATAATACCTTTGTATTTTGCAAAAAATTCAAAAGGTTACTCGCCGGAATGGATACAATACATCAAAAATTCCATTGCTTATATTGCTCCGAACTTTACAATGCAAAGAATGATTAATGATTATCTTGACAGATTCTACATTAAAGAGAGCAAATATGCAAAAGAGCTGAAAAAGAACGATTATGCAAAAGCAAAAGAGCTTGTGGCATGGAAAGAAAATGTGGTAGCCCATTGGGATGGCATTAAAGTTCTTGAAACAGTGATACCAAATGAACTGACTAACAGTTCTACATTCGGGAAAGAATACACTATTTCCGCAAAAATAGACACGAATGGGCTTGCCGACAGCATAGGAGTTGAAATGGTCATCTACTCAGTAGAGCAAGGCGAACAAAAATATCATTCAAGGATTGAGTTTAAGGAAGTTGCCCGTGAAGGCAATGTCGTAACATACCAACTGAAAGATTTTATCACATCTTCCGGTTTGTTCCATTACGGTTTCCGTATTTACCCCAAAAACGACAATCTTGCGCATCGCCAAAGCTTTGCCTACATGAAATGGTTCTAAAGTTCAGAAACATCAATAAAAACAGATGCTCCAACGGGCATCTGTTTTTTTATATACGTTTATAATTTGATTTCACAAGAAGAGTTCTTTCAATCGTCAGCACACAGCATTTCATTGCATCCAACAGTCCGGATACTTACCATTATTTTTAGCGGGACACTAACAATATCAAACAGACGCTTTACGATATAGAACAATACCAATGATAAGATATATAACATTAGGAATCCACATGGCAACCATCGGTGATGTATATCCTGAAATTGCGAATGTGGAAGTTACAGTCATGAACAATATATATGAGAAACTCAACACCAAGCCAACTCCGATATTTATTCCCATCCCGCCTTTTACTTTACGCGAGGAAAGCGACATTCCTATCAATGTCAAAATAAAGGCTGCGGCAGTCATCGCATAACGGCGTGCATACTCAATCTCAAAACTTTTGATATTTGCCACCCCCCGTGCCTTTTGTCTGTCGATATATTCTTTCAGCTCCTTTGTGGTCATCTTCTCATGGTCATTCTCTGCTATCAGGAAGTCTCTCGGCTCTATAGGTATAATCGTATCAAGCCGCGAGCCTTTGGTTATGTCCTCTCTCATCCCGTTGAAATCGCGTATCATATAATTTTTCACTGTCCAACGATAAAGAGTGTCATAAACAGCCGTAGATGCAGTCAATCTGGATTTCAACACTTTACCGTCAAATTTCTCCAACGAGAAATTATATGCGGACTTCATTCTGTTGTCGAAACGCGACATATAGGCAATCTCACCCGGCGCTACTTGTAATTGTATGTTCACGCCATAATCAACACCCTTGTTTTTGATATATTTATTTTGATAGTCGATACGCTTGACATTGGCCGGAGGTATTACAAAAGCATCAAGAGTAAATGTAAAAGAGGCAATCACTGCCGCAGATATCATATAAGGTACCAACAAACGCTTGAAACTTACACCGCTTGACAAAATGGCGATAATCTCTGAATTGTCTGCCATCTTGGATGTGAAAAAAATCACGGCAATAAATGTAAACAGCGGGCTGAACTGATTTGCCATATAAGGCAAATAATTGACATAGTAATCAAAAATAGTGGCTTTTAAAGGCGCTTTCAGAAATTGATCCATCTTCTCATTGATATCAAACATCACAATTATCGCCAATATCAACAGAATAGCAAAAATATAGGTTCCGAGAAACTTTCTTATAATATATAGATCAAGTGTTTTTACTCTCATCTTCGTAAATTATAGCCTTTGCATCATTCTGACAACCATTTCATTTTTCCATGATTTGAAATCTCCGTCCATAATATGGCGGCGCGCCTCTTTCACAAGCCATAAATAAAAGGCCAAATTATGGATAGAGGCAATCTGCATAGCCAATATTTCCTGACTGATAAACAAATGCCGTAAATATGCACGAGAATACAGACGGTCGACTTCGGCTGCGCCGTCTGCTTCTATCGGCTCAAAATCATCGGCCCACTTCTTATTTCGCATATTCATTATTCCGTTTTTAGTGAACAGCATTCCGTTTCTGCCGTTCCTTGTAGGCATCACGCAATCCATCATGTCCACTCCCCTCTCTATTGCCTCAAGAATGTTGGCAGGAGTGCCTACTCCCATCAAATAGCGTGGCTTATCCTTAGGAAGAATTTCATTCACCACCTCTATCATTTCATACATCTTTTCTGTAGGCTCGCCTACAGCAAGTCCGCCAATGGCATTTCCCTCAGCCCCAAGTTCCGCTACGAATCTTGCCGACTCGGTACGCAAATCTTTATAGACACAACCTTGTACGATAGGAAAAAACGCCTGGCTATATCCGTATTTGCTTTCCGTTTCATTAAATCTGTCCCAACCGCGTTGCAACCAACGCAATGTCAGGGCAAGTGACTTTTTGGCATATTGATAATCAGAATCGCCGGGAGGGCATTCATCAAGAGCCATCATTATGTCAGAGCCTATAGAACGTTGAATATCAACTACTTTCTCAGGCGTAAAAAGATGCTTTGAGCCGTCAATATGTGAACGGAAATATGCTCCCTCTTCTTTTAATTTGCGATTCGCAGACAAAGAAAACACTTGAAATCCGCCACTATCTGTCAAGATCGGACGTTTCCATCCGTTAAATTTATGCAATCCGCCCGCTTTTTCAAGAATATCTATTCCCGGACGCAAATATAAGTGATATGTATTTCCAAGTATTATCTGGGCTTTTATCTCATCTTCCAATTCCCTGATATGCACTGCTTTCACCGAACCGACAGTCCCTACAGGCATAAATATCGGCGTTTCAATCACACCATGCCCCGTAACTATCTGTCCGGCGCGGGCATTTGAATTTGAGTCTGTTGCTTGTAGTTTAAAATCCATACATTTACGTTTCAGCTTACAAAGATACAGCAACTATTCATTTCTACCAAAATGGCATACTTATTGCATAACACAAGTAGAAGCGTTTATTCAATGCTTGGAGTTGTTGAACATAAATAAATTATAAATACTATGAATTTCGATAATTTTACAATTAAATCACAAGAGGCGATACAGCAGGCCGTAAATATTGTCCGCCAAAACAACGGACAATCGATTGAGCCTGTGCATCTGCTCAAAGCCATTATCGACAAAGGCGAGTCGGTTGTAAAATTCATTTTCCAGAAATTGGGAGTCAATGAAAATCAAATAAAGGCTCAAATAGAAAAAGAAATCGAGTCGCAGCCAAAAGTCAGTGGCGGAGAGCCGTATTTATCGCGGGAATCGAACGATATTCTGCAAAAAGCTATCGAGCAGTCGCAAAAATCAGGTGACGAATATGTGACCATAGAAAGCATGTTCATGGCTGTTTTTCTTGTGCAAAGCAAAGCATCCACAATACTGAAAGATGCCGGAATAACAGAAAACGAGCTAAAAGCGGCCATACTTGAATTAAGGAAAGGCAATAAGGCTACTAACCAAAGTGCGGAAGACTCATACAACGCACTAAGCAAATATGCCATTAACTTGAACGAACGGGCACGGAGCGGCAAGCTCGATCCGGTAATCGGACGTGACGACGAAATCCGCCGTGTACTTCAGATATTAAGCCGCCGTACCAAGAACAATCCTATTCTCGTTGGAGAGCCGGGTGTCGGTAAAACGGCCATAGCCGAAGGTCTGGCACAAAGGATTGTACGGGGTGATGTGCCGGAAAATCTGAAATCAAAGCAGATTTTCTCGCTCGATATGGGAGCATTGGTTGCCGGTGCCAAATATAAAGGCGAATTTGAAGAGCGTCTGAAAGCCATTGTCAATGAGGTGACAAAAAGCAATGGCGAAATAATCCTGTTCATCGATGAGATTCACACTCTTGTCGGTGCAGGAAAAGGAGAAGGCGCAATGGACGCGGCCAATATTCTGAAACCGGCATTAGCACGTGGCGACTTGCGGAGCATTGGTGCTACGACGCTTGATGAGTATCAAAAATATTTTGAGAAGGATAAGGCTCTTGAACGTCGTTTCCAAGTTGTTATGGTCAATGAGCCTGACGAGATGAGCAGCATAGCCATTTTGCGAGGGCTGAAAGAACGCTATGAAAACCATCACAAGGTACGTATTATGGATGAGGCCATAATAGCTGCCGTACAACTTTCAGAGCGTTATATCACAGATCGTTTCCTCCCCGACAAGGCAATTGACCTTATTGACGAGGCAGCATCCAAATTGAGGATTGAAATTGACTCTGTTCCACAGGCTTTGGATGAAATAATACGCAAGATTTCACAGTTGGAAATCGAGCGAGAGGCAATAAAGCGTGAAGAAGGAGAATCCGACAAAGTCAAGGCAATTGAAAAAGATTTGTCAGAGCTGCGTGAAGAAGAAAAAAACTATATGGCGAAATGGAAAGCCGAGAAAGAGTTGATTAACAAGATACAACAAAATAAAGTTGATATTGAGCAACTTAAATTCGAGGCTGAACGTGCCGAATGTGATGGCGACTATGCAAAAGTTGCAGAAATCCGTTATTCCAAAATAAAAAACAAGGAAGACGAGAACGCGCAACTCCATGATAAATTGAAAATCATGCAAGGCGACAAGTCCCTGATTAAGGAGGAAGTTGACGCAGAAGACATAGCTGATGTGGTTTCTCGATGGACAGGTATACCTGTGTCAAAAATGGTAAAAAGCGAGAAAGAGAAACTTCTGCATCTTGAGGAAGAATTGCATAAGCGTGTTGTCGGACAGGACGAAGCCATCAGCGCAATTGCGGATGCCGTGCGCCGCAGCCGTGCGGGATTGAATGACCCGCGCCGTCCTATCGGCTCTTTCATATTTCTTGGGACAACCGGTGTCGGAAAAACGGAATTAGCGAAAGCATTGGCCGACTATCTGTTCAACGATGAGAACATGATGACGCGTATCGACATGAGCGAATATCAGGAGAAGTTCTCTGTGTCAAGGCTTATCGGTCCTCCTCCCGGATATGTCGGATACGAAGAAGGTGGCCAACTTACTGAGGCAGTGCGCAGAAAACCATACTCTGTAGTGCTCTTCGATGAGATAGAGAAAGCCCATCCTGATGTGTTCAACATATTGCTGCAGGTTCTCGATGACGGTAGACTCACCGACAACAAAGGACGTACAGTCAATTTCAAGAACACAATTATCATTATGACCTCGAATATGGGTTCACAACTCATACGAGAGAATTTTGAGAAGATGACGGATGCCAACAAGAGTGAAGTAATCGAAAAGACCAAGAATCAGGTATTGGATATGCTGAAAGCGAATATCCGTCCTGAGTTCCTGAACCGTATCGATGAGATTATTATGTTTACTCCGCTTAGCAAGAAAGAGATTCAGCAGATTGTGGAATTACAGATTAATGCCGTCAAACGTACACTTGAGAGAAACGGCATAGATCTTACAATCACCGAGAAGGCAATAGATTTGCTTGCCGACGAGGGCTATGATCCTGAATTTGGAGCGCGTCCTGTGAAACGTGTCATACAGCGTGAGATTCTCAACCGCCTGTCGAAAGACATACTTGCCGGCAATGTTGACAAAGACCGCTCAATCACCATTGACGCTTCCGGTGAAGAATTCTTATTCCGCAACTAAAAAACATAACCCTATAAAAGAAGCCGCACACAAGATTTCCACCTGTGTGCGGCTTCCTTGTTATATATCCCATAATTAATCAGGGAGTTGGATGATTTGCGTATCGTGAGCTAAACTTACATTCGGTGGCAAAAGTTTCGAGGTTGATGAGTGCAACCCGATGCCGTGACTCATGTGGATAAGCCAAGCCTGCTTAGGCTTTAGCCTCTCAATGACAGCCAACGACTCGGAGAGCGAGAAATGCGACAAATGCGGCTCAAACCGCAAAGCATTTATTATCAAATAGTCCACTTCTTCCAACTGCCGGTATGTATTCTCTGGGATAGCGTTGGCATCTGTAATATATGCCATATTCCCAATCCTGTAGCCAAGTACGGGCAACTTATAGTGCATCACTGTCAATGGCTCAATTTCAACACCTTTTATTATAAATCTGTCATTGTCCAACGGATGCAGTTCAAAACGCGGAATACCCGGATATTTATGATCTCCGAAACAGTATGACACGCGGGCTTTCAACCCGTCGAGCACACGCGGCTGCGCATAAATGTCCAACGGTGATGTGAGGCAATAAGGCCTTAAATCTTCTATGCCCCCTATATGGTCAAAATGAATATGTGTAAGCAGCAACGCGTCTATCGACATATTAGATGCACGCAAAATCTGTTGACGAAAATCAGGCCCGCAATCTATCAACAACGCAACTCCTTTTACACGCACAATGACAGAAGTGCGCAATCGTTTGTCACGCTGATCAGCCGAGCGGCACACCTCACAACCACAGCCAATCTGTGGCACTCCCGTTGATGTCCCCGTCCCTAAGAATTCTATTTCCATCACATTCTATTTTCTGAATCTTGTCAGCAACCCATTCTCAAAAATAAGATACACTCCATTGTCATAGCTCCACCGCTCATACAATCCGCCATGTGTGGGCACACGCTCTATTGAGCGTGGCGCTCCGAGCGACAACGAGCATTCCTCTTTTGTCATGGCTACGGCTATATCTCCTTTTGTAATCATCTCCCAATTCTCATCGGTTATATGACTGTAATTTTTCCGCAAATCTGTAAACGAGAATAATTTGTCGAAAGTCATATTCTTAATTGACGACACTTGTGAAGACATATACACAGCCGCTTTTTTATCATTACATTCAAACTCCACAAAAAAAGGATAGACAATATCACCCGGCTTTACATCAGTAATTACTACCGGAACATAATGCAACCCCTCGATTGCATTTCTATCGACATCCATCCATAATGATGTCTTAATATATAATGTTTTCCCAATTAGCATACTCCGTATTTTATCCACATAATCCAAATCGATAAGAAAAGGGACAATATATTCTGATTTTTGTTCCTCCACCTCATCGATAGTCTTGCCTGTGTTATAATAATACGTATTATTTTTATCCAAATCCGACATTGAGATTATCACATCTTCCGAATTATCAATCTGGCGTATAAATTTATAGCCTCCATATCTCAATGTGTCGCCTTTTAACTGCAAGCTGCCGACATCGTATAACGAAGACGGAGTAAATATCAAACGGATGTTATTGTCACTGACATAGAATAATTTACCCGGTTTCCAATGCATGAAATCGGCAGGGTGTACTGTGTCAAGAAATATTTCTTCGGGCGACTTTCTGTCGGCTTTTACACGCGTAACATCTTTCTCGGTGATATGTCCGGTATTTTCAATTCCGGTAAAACATCCCGACAAAGCAAGTGAAACAAACAGACAACATATAATCAATTTCATCTACCGCTCTCTTTTACTGCCCAAAGATAATAATCAATCCCGACAAAATTTGCTAATTTTGTGCATAATTTGAATTTTAACAGGATATGACAGACAATTTCGACAAAGAGCATCTTTGGCACCCCTATACATCTACAATCAATCCGCTGCCTACCTATAAAGTGGAATCGGCATCAGGAGTGAGAATAAAATTAGAGAGCGGCATTACCCTGATTGACGGTATGTCGTCATGGTGGGCTGCCGTTCACGGATATAACAATCACGTGCTAAATGAGGCGGCAGAAAAACAATTACACAAAATGTCGCATGTGATGTTTGGAGGTTTCACACATCAACCGGCCATTGATCTCGGCAAATTATTGCTCTCAATATTGCCACCGAATATGAACAACATATTCTATGCCGACTCTGGCTCTGTCGCAGTGGAAGTGGCAATGAAAATGGCAATACAGGCCGCAATCAGCAGTACGGGGAATGCAAATAAAAGCAAATTTGTCACAATCCGCTCAGGCTATCATGGCGACACATGGAACGCCATGTCTGTATGCGACCCTGTGACAGGAATGCACAGCCTTTTCGCATCGGCATTGACTCCACAATTTTTCGCGCCGGCACCAACGTGCTGTTTTTATGACGAATGGGATGATTCTTGCACAGAAGAGATAGAAAGCATAATCAAAAACCATTGCGACGAGCTTGCCGGACTAATCCTTGAACCAATCGTACAAGGAGCAGGAGGCATGAGGTTTTATCATCCCAATTACCTGAAAAAAGCCCGTGAACTTTGTGACCGCTATGGGCTTTATTTGGTTTTCGATGAAATAGCCACAGGATTTGGAAGAACCGGCAAACTATTCGCATGGCAACATGCCGGAGTGATGCCGGATATTATGTGCATAGGCAAGGCACTCACCGGTGGCTACCTGACAATGAGCGCAGTAGCCACCACAAAAGACGTTGCCGACACTATTTCGAAAGGAGCGGCAGGAGTGCTTATGCACGGCCCAACATTCATGGGCAATCCGTTGGCCTGCGCAATAGCCTTTGCGTCTGTCGACTTGCTGCTCAAATCCGACTGGCAAAAAAAGGTGCTGCACATAGAATCCATCATGAGGCAATATATGCCTGAGGCAGACAAATTTGAAAACGTAAAAGAAGTAAGAGTTTTAGGAGTCATCGGTGTTATCGAGATGAAAGAGCCTGTAGATGTCGGAAGTTTCCAAAAGATGTGTGTAGACGAAGGCATTTGGGTACGCCCTTTTGGAAAGCTCGTATACATAATGCCTCCATTTATAATTGAGGACAATGACCTGATATTCCTCATTAAAAAACTGCTAAAAATAGTGAAGCGGCTATGAATGAGAAAATATTCGGCACATATCTGCAAAAAATAGAGCAAGAAGGCAACCTGCGCCATATTCCTGACGAATCTGAGGCAAATTTGATTGATTTGTCGTCGAATGACTATATGGGTATCGCGTCAAATCGCTGCCTGTTTGATGAATTTTACAGCCAATGTCCAAAAAGCCGTATATTTATGTCATCGTCAGCCTCACGGCTTTTATCACAACGACAAAAGGATTATACGGCATTGGAGCAGCTTCTGCATGATTTATACAGAAAGGAGATATTGCTGTTCAACAGCGGCTACCACGCAAATACGGGCATAATACCGGCCATTGCGACAGGCAAAACTCTGATAGTGGCCGACAAATTGGTTCACGCAAGCATTATTGACGGAATTACATTGTCACGAAGGGACTTTTTGCGCTTCAGACATAATGACATTTCTCATTTGGACACTATTTTGACCAAAAAGTCACTTGAATACGACCAAATATTAGTCATAGTGGAATCAATCTACAGCATGAACGGAGATATATGCGATTTAAAAGGCTTGATTGCGCTTAAAGAGAAATATCCCAATACAGTTCTTTATGTGGATGAGGCACACGGTTTCGGAGTGCGTGGAAAATATGGATTGGGAATTGCGGAAGAATTAGGATTAATGCAGCAAATAGATATAATCATCGGCACTTTCGGAAAAGCAGCCGCCTCAATGGGTGCATTTGCCGCGACCTCTCCCGTGCTGAAAAAATTTTTAATCAATAAATCAAGAAGTTTTATTTTCTCGACTGCCCTACCTCCGTTTTCTTGTTTATGGACAAAATTCGTAATCGAAAAACTTACAGATATGAACAGCCAACGGAAGCAATTACTTGCCACAAGTGAATATTTAAACGAGGAATTTAAGGCATATAATAAAAATATCCATAGCCAATCGCAAATAGTACCGCTCATAATCGGTGACAATCATAAAGCGATTAATATGTCTGAAGAATTAAAACGGCAAGGCTACATAGCACTCCCAATAAGAAAACCAACCGTACCGGAAGGTACCGAACGGATACGGTTCAGCCTAAATGTCAACTTCAGCATGGAACAGGCAAAACAGTTGTCGAGGGTTATCAAGGCTCTTATGGTATGAAACATATTCTGATAAATAACAATAACAGCAAATATGTCATCCTGTTTTTTGCGGGTTGGGGAATGGATGCCACACCGTTCGGCTCATTATCCGGTCTTGACAAAGACTGCATGGTTATATACGACTATTCTGATTTCAACGCTGATTTCGACATAAGGGGCTATTCCGGATATTATGTCGTGGCTTGGTCATTTGGAGTATATGCGGCATCCTTGTGGATGAATACTCAAGAAAAAAAGCCAATTAAAGCAATCGCTGTCAACGGCACAATTTATCCAATAGATGACAAATACGGCATTCCGCACAGCATTTTCAACGCGACATCAGACACGTTATCCGATAAATCATTGAATAAATTTATCCGTCGCATGTGTGGCAACAAATCCAATCTGAACTTCTTCATGGACAACAGGCCAAAGAGAGATATTGACTCACTGCGCAACGAACTGATTTCCGTCCGCAACACCTCTCAACTGCATAAAGATGTTTTTACAGAATGGGATGTCGCTTATATATCTAAATACGATTATATATTCCCGCCAGACAATCAAATAAACTGTTGGAAAGGAAAGACAAAATACATCATGCTTGACGATGAATACCATTTGCCCGGTTGCCTGCTGTCGGTTATCAATGCAAATATCATCAATAAAGCATTAGTAAAATGCCGTTTCTGCAAAAGTTTCGACACATACGACAAATATTCGGATGGACAGGCAAAAATAGCAGCAAATCTATTGAATAAATGGTTGGATATAGATTTCCACACAGAAAAAACCATCTACGAGATAGGCTGTGGGACAGGACTTTTCACACGTATGTACGCAAAGACTTTCTCCCCGTCAAAAATCATACTCAATGATATTGCACCAAATATTCCAATAAAAAATTTTGAAGGATTTGCAAAAGAAATATCAACACTTTACGGAGATGGAGAATCTATATTCCCTCACGACACACCGTTTTATATCGTATCAGCGTCAACTGTACAATGGTTCGAAAATATCCCCGCTTTCTTGAATATGCTTTATAGGACTTTAGACGATGAAGGATATATTGCAATATCATCATTCGGCGAATCAAATTATCAAGAAATCAGGTCAGTATTTTCTTCATCTCTTACCTACTACACTCTCCAGGAATGGGGCAACATGCTTGAGAATGCCGGCTTCATCGCGAATGAGCTGTCGGAAGGGAAATTTCATATAGAATTCAATTCGGCAAAAGATTTATTGAGATGCCTCAAAAATACAGGCGTCAACGCAATAACATCCCCTCAGAAAATATCCAAAGACAAATTTAAAAATCTGCAAGAATTGTTGCCAAAAAGAAATGGCAAATATATTCTCACATTTAATCCTATATACATAATTGCACATAAACGTTGTAAAAAGAATGAAAGAAACAATATTCATTAGCGGAATTGGCACAAACGTAGGCAAAAGTTATGCAACCGGTTGGTTGGCCAATAAAATGCAGAAAGAAGGTAAAAAAGTAATAACTCTTAAAATGATACAGACAGGCAACAGCGGTTATTCTGAAGATATTGAGATTCACCGCAGATTGATGAATATCAATATCCTGCCGGAAGACAAAGATTTCACCACTGCGCCGATAATAATGACCTATCCCGCATCGCCGCACCTTGCAGCAAAAATCGACAAATGCGACATTGACCTGTCAAAAATAAAAGATTCCGAAACAAAACTATTCAAGAAATATGACACCATTCTTATGGAAGGAGCCGGCGGACTGATGGTACCCATAACGGAGAACTATCTTACAATAGACTATATAAAAGAGCGCAATCTTCCTCTCGCATTGGTAACTAACGGACAATTAGGCTCAATAAACCACACCCTGCTTTCAATCGAGGCAGCACTGCACAGAAATATCAAAATAAAATACATCATCTATAACGATTTTTTTGATGATGATAAAATCATAGCAGAAGAAACCCGGCTTTATATGGATAAAATCATAAAGAAAAATCTTACAGACACCGAACTTTTAATTATGGACAATATTCAATAAAAATCATAGCAAATGACAGAATGTTGTAACTATTCATTGACTATTACAAAAGAGCAATTAGCCGAATTGCCCAAAGTATCGTATCCGGGTGTTATAAAAGTGGTAAACACTGCCGCCGAAATGCGACGGGCAATAGAGATATTAAAAAATTACTCTATACTCGGATTTGACACAGAATCACGTCCCACATTCCGCAAGGGAGCGACAATACATGTATCGCTCATGCAAATAGCGGCGGAAGACGTATGCTTTCTGTTCCGCATCAAAAAAATAAACGACATCTCATCATTGAGCGCAATCATCGAATCGGAAAAAATTTTAAAGGTTGGATTGTCGATACATGACGATTTCAACATTTTATCGCATGACTACAATTTCGCCCCAAAAGGATTTGTAGATTTGCAAAAAATAGTGCCCTCCTATAAATTTGCAAGCCTGAGCCTGCAAAAAATTTATGCAATTCTTTTCAACGAAAGAATAACAAAGAGCCAACAGCTCTCGAATTGGGACGCCACCGAGTTGAGCGACGCGCAAATAAGCTATGCGGCCATTGACGCTTGGGCGTGCATCAAAATCTACAACAGGCTCATAATAGAGAAATTCAATCCTGAAAATTCAGATTATAAAATCTATCAATAAAACTAAGATGAGAACGAAAATAAAAAAATCCACATATCTCCCGGCAGTCTTGCTCGTCTATTTGTTGTGCATGGCTTATATTGGCAGGAATATTTTGCTGAAAGGCGAATACTTATATTATTTCTCCGTATTCGGAATATCGCTTATAATAATCGTGCTGCTTCATTTTTCACTCAAAAAGAAAGAAAAACAAAGCATAGAAAAGCAATCAGAACACAAAAACGATAAAGAAAACTAAAATTCGGCTATCTATTTGTTATAATTACAATTAGTTGCTATTTTTGTTTTCGGAATATTATTTTAAAATCTCATATAATGGACAACGAATTATTAAAACAAGTAACAGAAAAAGCCAATAAATGGCTGAGTAGCGAATACGATGAAGAAACGAGATCCGCGGTAAAAGCCATGTTGGAAAATGATGACAAAACCGAATTGATAGAATCGTTCTACAAAGATTTGGAATTTGGGACAGGCGGCTTGAGAGGCATCATGGGAGCAGGCAGCAACCGCATGAACATCTACACCGTAGGAGCAGCAACACAAGGGCTGTCAAATTACTTAAAAGTGGCTTTCGCAGAGCTTCCGGAAATAAAAGTAGTGGTTGGGCACGATGTGCGCAACAACAGCCGCAAATTTGCTGAAATTGTGGCTGATATTTTCTCCGCCAATGGTATAAAAGTATATTTATTTGACTCCTGCCGTCCAACTCCCGAAATTTCATTTGCCATCCGTCATCTCGGATGTCAAAGCGGCGTAATTATCACAGCCTCACACAATCCCAAAGAATACAACGGATATAAAGCGTATTGGAACGACGGAGCCCAAATGATTGCTCCGCACGATGTAAATACGATTAAATACGTAAACGAAGTGACCGATGTCAAAGACATCAAATTCAAAGGTGATAAGTCAAAGATAGAAATCATCGGAGAAAACATCGACAAAATATTTCTTGACAAAATAAAAACTCTTTCGCTCAGTCCTGATGCAATACAGAAGCACCACGACATGAAAATTGTGTACACCCCGATACACGGCACAGGCATAAAGCTCATACCGCGTTCACTTCGCAATTTTGGTTTCACAAATATTATCGGCGTTTCCGAACAAGAAGTGGAGAGCGGCGATTTCCCGACTGTTGCATCTCCGAATCCGGAAGAGCCATCAGCAATGGCAATGGGCATTGCCAAAGCAAAAGAGACAGGGGCAGAAATAGTAATGGCCTCTGACCCGGATGCTGACCGTATTGGAGTAGTAATCCGCGACAACAACGGTGAATACGTACTAATCAATGGCAATCAGATAGCTTTGATTTTCCTCAATTACTTAATGACAAGAAATGCTGAATTAGGCAGATTGACAGGAAAAGAATACATTGTAAAAACAATCGTAACAACCGAAACAATAAAGTCAATAGCTGATAAGCAGCACATTAAAATATACGATTGCTACACAGGTTTCAAATGGATTGCCAATATAATGCGCGAGAATGAAGGCAAGGCAAGGTATCTTGGTGGAGGCGAAGAAAGCTATGGCTTCCTTGTCGAAGATTTTGTACGCGACAAAGATTCTGTTTCAGCAATATCAATAATGGCCGAGATTGCCGCATGGGCAAAAGAAAAAGGAATGAACATGATAGAAATGCTTCAAGACATTTATCTAAAATACGGATTTTCCCGCGAAAAAGGAATATCCTTAGTACGCAAAGGTAAGTCCGGTGCTGAAGAGATTGCCGCTATCATGAAGCAATTCCGTGAAAATCCGCCTAAAATGCTTGCAGGCTCAAAAGTTTCAATAATTAAAGATTACCAAACATTGAAACAGACAAATACCATCTCCGGAGAAATTTCTGCACTTGACATGCCTGTAACGTCCAACGTGCTGCAATATTTCACAGAAGACAAGACAAAAGTTTCTATTCGCCCGTCAGGCACAGAGCCCAAAATCAAATTCTATATCGAGGTGCATGGAGAAATGAAATGCGCCGAAGAATATGACAAAGCAAATCGCGAAGCAGATGAAAAGATAGAAATTATCAAAAAAGAACTTGGTATTTGATTTTACCTAAAACTACAGTACGAAACGGGCTGAAAAAACAAACAGCCCGTTTTTTTATTGCGCACATTTCAATTAATCAATTCCGCTTAACACGATTACGCGGATTCTCAAATTTTTGGGTAATTCGCGATATGCTTGCGATTCCGGCAATAAATGCCACTACAGCAGCAAGAACCAAACACAATTTAGCCCCGACAGTATGCGGGATGATTGCAAACACTATAGCCACCAACGTAGTGCCAACCGTTTGTCCGCACAACCTCGCCATTCCCAGCATCCCACTCGCTCCTCCACTGCGTTCAATGGGAGCGGATGACATTATTGTAAGATTATTTGGCGTTTGGTATAATCCGAAACCGGCTCCACATATCATTACCCTCCAAAATATATCGGCAGACGATGAGTCTTCAGGCATAAAATAAAGCAAAAACAAACCCGTCGAAAACACACACATCCCTAAAGCTCCAAGTATTCCGGGATGAAAATGCTCAACCAATCGACCCGCAATAGGAGCGGTAATCATTGTCGCGATAGGCCACGGTGTGAGCAGCACGCCAATCTCGACAGGAGAGAAACACATGACATCCTGAAAGAAAAACGGCAATGCGACCATAGCCAACATTTGCGCCATGAAGGAAGAAACCGAAGTGAGTATCGATCGCGCAAAAATCGGAATTTTAAGCAAATCAACAGGCAATAACGGCACAGGTTTCTTCAACTGGCTGCGCAAATAAAAATAGCCTATCGTGAGAAAAGACACAAACGCGAATATTATTATGCCACGGCTTTCATGATGCGCAAACCCTTCCAACGAATAAATTAAAAGTCCGAAAGTCAGCACATTGCCCACACTATTCCAAAATCCTATGTCACGTTTTACCAAGAAACGATTATGCGGCAACATTTTATAGCCTATCAAGAAAGATATTATGCCCAAAGGAATATTGATGGCAAACAGCCAATGCCAACTCAATGAAGACAATATTATTCCCGCTATCGTAGGACCGGCAGCAGAGCTCACGGCAACAGCCATTGCATTGAAGCTCATTCCTCTGCCCAACACTTCAGGAAGATATATCAATCTTACCAATGCCGTGTTTACACTCATCACACATGCCGCTCCCAAACCTTGCAACACTCTTGAGCATACCAACATGGCAAAATTCTGCGACAAAGCACAAAGAGCAGAAGCCACAGTAAATACAGTCACGCCACAAAGAAAAATCTTACGATAGCCGATAGTGTCGCCAAATGAAGCGAACACAAGCAGAAACATCATTATGACCATCTGATAAGAATTTATCAGCCAAATGGCTGTATTAGGCTCAACATCAAATTCTTTAGTCAAAGACGGCAAAGCGACATTTACCAATGTGCCGTCAAGCACAGACATTATTATGGCTATTATGACACTTACTATGGGAAAATATTGTTTTAAAACATTCATATTGCACAAACCTGATTATGGCGCAAAATTACACAAATTCCGTCTGACCGCAGTTGCTTTCATTGCAATATCACTTCTATTTTGATAATATAGGATGCGGTTCGGCATAACAATTTCAAGCAAATTTGGTTGTTCTGCACCCACCTTTCGCTATATTTGCATAAAATTTTAATATTGGAATGAAAACAAATGTATTCTTAATGTGCACAATAGCATGTTTGTCGGCAAATGCCGCAGAAGGAAATTACAAATATCCGGAGACAAGAAAAGACAATGTCATAGACGACTATTTCGGGACAAAAGTAGCCGACCCGTATCGTTGGCTCGAAAACGACACATCACTTGAAACAGCCGCTTGGGTAAACGCCCAACGCAAAACCACATCACAATATCTTGACAGTTTGCCATATCGCAATGAGATACGCAAACGGCTGTCTGAATTGATGAATTATGAAAAATACGGTTGCCCGACCGTAAAAAACGGCAAATATTACTATTTTTATAATAGCGGCTTACAGAATCAGAGTGTGCTTTATATGGCAGATTCTCCCAACAGCAAAAGCGAAGTTCTGCTTGACCCGAATCAACTCTCTCAGGACGGTACTGTCGCATTAGGAGGTACAAGCCTTTCCGATGACGGAAAATATTTGGCATACACCATTTCTCGCAGCGGTTCGGATTGGGTAGAGATATTTGTAATGGAAACAGCGACAAAAAAATTATTACCGGATCATATAAAATGGGCTAAATTCACTGACGCGGCATGGTACAAAGACGGATTTTTCTATAGCGCATACGACACGCCAAAAGGACAAGAATATTCCGGAAAAAATGAAAACCATAAAATTTACTATCACAAAATAGGCACCCCGCAAAGCAGTGACAAACTTATTTACGAAAATCCGAAATATCCATTGCGCTTCTATACAGCGACAACTGACGAGCGCAGCAACACATTGTTCATGTTTGAATCCGGAGCAGGGAATGGTAACGGTTTGTATATAAAAGACTTGCAAAATTCCACCTCTGAATTCGTATGTATTTCCGGTACTCAAGACTATGCGGTCATGCCTGTTGAAATTTTCAATGGCAAACTTTATATAGTGACAAATTTAAATGCGCCCAACAACCGTCTAATATCTGTAGATATAAAAAATCCGTCGATAGAGAATTGGCAGGATGTACTCCCCGAACAAAAAGAGGTATTGTCGGCTGTATCGCTGATTGGCGGCAAATTGATTGCCGTATACGACAAAGACGCGTCAAATCATGCCTATGTCTATGACATTACGGGAAAATTACTCCACGAAGTGGCATTGCCTACAATCGGAACAGTAAATTTCTCAGGAAAGCCTGACAGCGATGAAACATACTACTCTTTCAGCTCATTCACCTATCCTACCACAATATATAAATATGACATTGAAAAAAACACATCATCCGTATATAGACAACCTTCCGTATCATTCAATCCGGAAGACTACACGACTGAACAAGTCTTTGTGACAAGCAAAGACGGGACAAAAGTCCCAATGACACTTACCTACAAAAAAGGTCTGACACGAAACGGCAAAAATCCCACTTATATTTATGGATACGGAGGATTTAACATCACTCTATATCCCGGTTTCAGCCCCAATCGCATGTTGCTGCTTGAAAAAGGATTTATTTATGCGCAGGTGAATATGCGCGGCGGTAACGAATATGGAGAAAAATGGCATCTTGCCGGCACAAAGATGCAGAAACAAAATGTATTTGACGATTTCATTTCAGCAGCCGAATATCTGATTAAAGAAAATTATACCAACAAAAATCTGCTTGTGGCAGAAGGCGGTTCCAACGGAGGATTGCTTATAGGGGCATGTGTCAACCAACGCCCGGATTTGTTCAGTGTGGCCATACCGAGAGTTGGCGTGATGGACATGTTGCGTTACCATAAATTTACAATCGGATGGAATTGGGCTCCTGATTATGGGACAAGCGAGGACAGCAAAGAGATGTTCGAATATCTGAAAGCCTATTCCCCACTCCACAACATTAAAAATGACGGTACAAAATATCCGGCCATACTCGTAACCACCGCCGACCACGATGATCGTGTAGTTCCGGCCCACTCATTTAAATATGCGGCCACGCTACAGGCCTCAAACACAGGCACTCGTCCAAAATTCATACGAATAGACAGTAAGGCCGGTCATGGAGGCGGCAAACCTACCACAAAAGTTATCGATGAATATGTCGACCTTTACTCTTTTATCTTTGCCAATCTCGGACTGAAATATTAAGAGCCAAATTGGAGATAAAAAAATCCCCGCAACAAAAGTTATTGTCGCGGGGATTTCATTTATAACGGCTTATCATTTGTCGAGAAGAGCATTGCCTTTCTCACATGCAGTGGCATCTATTGTGGCTATTGTAGCAAGATTGACAATATCACGGACTGACGACTCAACAGATATAAAATGCACAGGTTTGTTAAGTCCGATTTGAATCGGACCGATAAATTCGGCAAGACCCATTTCAAGCATTATGCGATACGCTGACGACGCCGCACTGAGGTTAGGAAATATCAGTGTGTTCACATCTTTGCCGTTCAGCTTGTTGAACGGATAGTTTTTATCCCGGATTGCCTTATTAAGCGCATAATTTATCTGCATTTCGCCATCCACCAACAAATCCGGATAACGCTCATGAAGAATAGCAACAGCATCATGCACCATGCGCGGAGATTTTGCCTTATCAGCTCCAAAATTGCTATATGACACCATTGCCATAACAGGCTCTTTGGCGAAATACTCAACAGCTGTACGAGCCAAGCGCGCAATATCAACAAGAGTTTCTGTGTTCATATTCTTGTTAATCATAGTATCCGCAAGAAAATAAACACCTTTTTTGGTATTCATTATGTGCATTGTGGCAAAATGGTCGAAACTCGGACGCACACCTATCACATTTTTGGCAATCGAGGCTACATCGCTGCTATTTGAATATGTTCCGGCGATAAACGCGTCAGCATCTCCGGCCTCAACCATCATCATGCCGAAATAATTCCTATCAAACATTTTTTCCAACGCTTCCCGGCGGGTAAAGCCTTCGCGACCGCGCTTATCGGAAAGCATTACGGCATATCGTTCTCGACGTTCGGCTTCGCGGTCATGACGCAAATTGACGATTTCTATACCGTCAAGGCTCACTCCCAATCTGCCGGCACGCTTTTCAATCATTTCCTCATTGCCAAGCAACACCGGTTTGCAGACACCTTCACGCAAAGCGTCGACTGCGGCAAGCAGCATATTGTCAGTATTGCCCTCTCCGAATACCACACGACGGGGATTATTTTTGGCAAGTTCTGTCAAACGGCGCATCAACTTGCTGTCATATCCCATCAGTCCATTTAATTTTTCATTATATTGCTCCCAATCGGTAATTTGCTTGCGAGCCACACCAGACTCTATTGCGGCTTTTGCAACAGCCGGAGCAACCGTCGTAAGCAAACGAGGATCAAGCGGTTTTGGCAAAATATATTCCCTGCCAAACGATATTCCGCTCATATTATATGCGGCATTGACAACCAACGGCACAGGCTGTTTTGCGAGATTGGCGATAGCACGCACCGCCGCCAATTTCATTTCCTCGTTGATAGCCGTCGCACTGCAATCAAGCGCACCACGGAATATATAAGGAAATCCCAACACATTATTAATCTGATTAGGATAGTCAGAACGACCGGTTGCAAAAATTATATCCGGTACAGATTTGACTGCCTTATGGTATTCTATTTCCGGGTCAGGATTGGCGAGAGCAAAGACAATAGGTTTCTCTGCCATCGATTGTATCATTTCAGGCGTAACAACATCCTTTACCGACAACCCGAGAAATACGTCAGCTCCAACCATTGCCTCCTCAAGAGTGGAAATATCACGGTCTGTGACAAACTCCTGCTTCTGCGCATTAAGATTCGTGCGCTTGCGATTAATCACGCCATGGCTGTCGCACATGACTATATTCTCTTTTTTTACACCCAAACTGATATACAGCTTAGTACAAGAGATAGCCGCGGCTCCGGCTCCATTTACCACCAATTTAATATCTTCTATACGTTTGCCCTGTATCTCCAACGCGTTAAGCAACCCTGCGGCAGAGATAATAGCCGTACCATGCTGGTCATCGTGCATTACCGGTATGTCGCATTCCTCTTTAAGCCGTTTTTCTATCTCAAAACATTCGGGAGCTTTTATATCCTCAAGATTTATGCCTCCAAACGTGGGAGAAATAGCTTTTACAATTTCAACGAACTTAACAGGGTCTTTCTCATTAACCTCTATGTCGAAACAATCCAATCCCGCAAATATCTTAAACAATAAAGCCTTGCCCTCCATTACGGGTTTGCCTGCCTGAGCGCCTATGTCGCCAAGTCCAAGCACAGCGGTGCCATTTGATATCACCGCCACAAGATTTCCTTTGTTTGTGTATTCATAAGCGTCCTGCAAATTCTGCTCTATTTCCAAACACGGATATGCCACACCCGGCGAATATGCAAGCGACAAATCGTTTTGCGATGAATAAGGTTTTGTTGGGACAGTCTCAATTTTACCCGGCCTGTTACCTTTGTGGTATTCCAAAGCCATTTCCTTAGTTACTCCAGACATATTTATACTATTTTATTTACAACAACAATGATTCGCTTTTTTCATTCATTATTTAATGCAAAATTAAAACCTGAAATGAAAAAATACAATCAACACGGCATATCATTAACTATAGTTTCACTGCATTATCTTATTTTCGCAGAAAATCCGTCACCACAAATAAATTCATCACAACCCGGCATTGCATAAATATTGTTTCATAGCTATCTTTGAACAATTTTATAAAAATATATGGACAATTTTGCAGCAATAGATTTCGAGACAGCCAACAGTTTCCGATCAAGCGTGTGCAGCGTGGGTGTGGTCATCGTACGCAACAGAGTTGTTTGCAATAAAATATACCGTCTTATACATCCGGAGCCTGATTTTTACAATTATTTCAATACCCAAATCCACGGAATTACAAGAAACGACACTTTGCAAGCCCCAAAATTTCCGGAAATATGGAATGAGATATCCCCATTAATAGAGAATCTGCCATTGGTTGCCCATAACAGCACTTTCGACGAAAGTTGCCTTAAAGCTGTATTTCAAAAATATGAAATGGAATATCCTGACTATAAATTTTATTGCACATGCCGTGCCTCGCGAAGAATATTCGGCAAGCAACTACCGAATCATCAGCTACAGACAGTAGCATTAAAATGTGGGTATGACTTGCAAAGGCATCACCATGCGCTTGCCGACGCTATTGCATGCGCCAAAATAGCCTTAGAGATTTTATAATCAGAAATATCGAGAATAAATATTTTTATAAGCGTCAGTTACTCTCACCTTTTTTAACCATACATCAAGACTATCTTTCAATTTTACGGCATCTTTACGAAGTGCCCACGATTGCAACTGGTTGAAGCTGACAGCCGTAGATATGTCGACAGCCGGATATTTATTTGACAAAGAATGAGCCACCTTATAATTTATGACTGCATAATCTATTTCTCCCGACGCTACCATTAAAAATAGCTGCTCCTGACCATAACGTTTTTCTCTCACAATACTTATAGTATCGCCTAACTCTCTTGATAAATTATTTATACGAGAGATGGCCGGTGACCCGTCGGCAACATGAAGAGTTTTTCCTGTTAAGTCAAGCTGTGATTTCACCTTGCAATTTCCCAAAGAGTCCTTCAACTGCACTAAAACCTGCCGGTCAAGATATATAGAATCCGAAAAGAGATAACGCCGTTTGAATTCCACAGTAGCCGGTATTTGCGCGGCAACAATATCATAAAGCCCTTTGTCCAAATCCTCAAGAGTCTTTTTCAGATTAACAATAGGATGCATTTTTATGTCTATGTTTTCTTCTTTCGCCATCAGATTAAGCAAATCATAATTAAAACCGCCTAAAGTGTCGTCATACATATATAATGACATAGGAGAATATTCTATCGCCACATCTATTGTATCACCTTTACTGCCGGCAAACAAATTCTGTTTCATCCCATGACTTGAGCATCTGTAAAGTGCTACCATAGCGGCAATGGCGACAATCAGCAATGCTATGTAGACCTTTAAATTAGGTTTAAATAAAAAAATGTTTTTTACCGACATAAAATTATCAATTTGCAAAATCAACAGAAATACCGAATTGTAAGCGGCTCGGATTAATTGGATAATGCAGTGCCCCAAAATAAGAGCTTCCGCCAAACAGCCCGCGGTTGGCATGAGAATAGAGCACATAGAAACGAGTCTTATACAATTTCATATTGATATATGCGTCCATAAACGGATAGTTGCCCAACTTGGTTTCACGCTGATTATAAAAAGCCATCGTTGCCGGCTGATATGCCGGAGCATAATATTTCGTATAATAATTGCAATCTACACCAAGTTGAACCTGAAGCACTTTTGCTATCTTAAACAAGATGAACATATTCGAATATACAGCAAATTTAGGCAACGACAGTACAGACTCATTTGTCGATGTCTGATATGTCAAGGTGTTATTCCAATTAAATATGCCAAATCGTAGATTCTGCTGTAAACGTGCGCTTACAATCTGTACACTTCCGCCATATTGGGCAGGCAATGCATTTGTGTCGAAATACACCAAATTCTGCACATTCTCCATTCCGGCCGACAAATTTGTGCCTGTGTGCGGAATATCGATGCTGCCTCCAACCCTGAAACGCCTTTCCTTTCCGAAATTATTTTGCCAAACAAAATGATTTGAAATATAGTTCTTTAAAAGAAACGGTGTTTCTGTGTTTTTAAAAAAACCTTCGCCTGTGATTGTGACAGAGTCGCCAAACAGTTTGAACTTAGTGGATATTTTCCCCGACACATCTATATCACCGGCCACCGGCCCAATCAATCCGAATTTAGCTGTAGCCGAATAAGTCAGGATTGAGCCTCGCTGTTTTGTCAGTTGTCCGCCAACCCATAAAAGATTTTCCGTTGTGACAGGCTCCACCGCCACGTTTGGAAAAGGAGTAAGGCCTTCCGGTTTGTATGCCGAGGTCAACATTGTATCTGTTGTCTGCGTATAACGCCGCACCTCATGCGTAGCAAATCCAGCAAGTCCGAATTTTGCATATTTATGAAAACCTTCCAACAAGGATATTCCAAGAGTATTCCTGATACGCCAATATTTAGTTTCATCTTCCGTGCCGGTCAAAGACAAATATGAATTGTCAAAAAATTCGGCATCCTCTGCCGCCGAACGATTGATAAACTTATGGCTGTTTTTTTTATAGTCAAATGTCCATATAAAACTTGAAACAGGTATATAAGTGCGTTTTATTGTTGTATCATTTATTTCCTCCTCATGGTAATATCCTACTTTGTAGCGGTGATTCATTAAAAAGTGCGCCCCTTTCACCCGAGAAAAAGCGTCTGTAAGATTTACAGGGATTGCTTTTGCGTTAATTGAAGAAACTCCTCCTTGCAATACGGCAGGATCCGTAATATACAAATCATCGGTAATGCCACCGCTCTCCATATTGACAGAATTGAAGCTATTAAACGAAGCCTGCGCCTCATAACGGTCACCCATATATGAGCCGGAGAGTCCCCATGTAAAATTATTAACAGCCTGACGATCATACCCTCCCTTTGAATACAAATAATCCAGTAACGCGCCTACTTGAATACGCTTACCGGCATTGCCCGAGAAAATACCTTTCAAACGGTCCTGATTCGAATCTCTGCCGCCACCCCAATTATAAGACAATAGCGTCATCGGAATACGTGTATTGTAGTATACCTGATCTTCCGCATTATATAGCCACGGCTGCAAAACGTCAGTAAAGAAAAACTCAGACCGCTCTTTTCTGTCGAAATATATTGAATTGATACCGGCAGCTCCAAGATTGCCTGTAGTGGCGTATGCGTCGCTAACAAGCGAGGGTATTGACAATTTATAATAATTATAAAGCAATGTGTCGATAGTGGCCGGACTATGCAAGCCTAACGGCGGAAGAGCTGTCCACGCATACGACGGCTCAAGACTCTGCTTTTTTGCCGGGAAAGCGATAAAACATACCGCCGTAAAAAGTATATAGAAAATACATCTTTTCATCGGCTGCAAAGTTAACATGTTTACACAGAATAGAAAAATGAATTATAAAAATTGGATTTAGCCAAGAAGTTTAACAATAGTTGTACCAACAAGCAACAGCAACAATATTGCCACACAGCCTAATATTGCTATAACCCATTTCAATAATTTTGCGAATTTCGACAATCCGGCGTTTTTATTCTCCGATAGAAATTGTATCAAATTAAAAACAGCAAACAAAATTATAAAACAGTCATCCATCCACCCTACAAAAGGAAAATCAGGAACTATGTCTACAGGACTGACACCATATATCAATGCCAATATAAGAATAATCCATGACCATACAGTCTTTTTCTTCGTATATCTCTTTATGTCGGTTTCCATACATCAAATCTTTTTATAAAAAACAACTAAAATTCGGGCATCCGGCAAACCCGTAAAAAGATTGCAGCAAAACGCGCCCTATATAATCATCACCCAAAGATACGAAATAAACAATAGATAACCGAATATTATTATTTCAACTTGCAATAAGTTTCATTTATAGCAAAAATTGTGTATGTTTGCCATTGAATGATTAAAATCAAACAGTTTTGATTTATGACAATCTCACAACATCCCTACACATTCGACCGTGTGATAAGAATACTTTTCACATTGGCAATCATAATCGCGGCGTTTTGGCTGCTTAACAAATTGAGCAATGCCCTGCTTCCATTTTTTGTCGCATGTCTGCTCGCGTATATCTTTGAGCCGTTTGTGGCGTTTAACAAACGTATTTTGCATTTGAAAAACAATATTATCCCAATAATTCTTTTTCTGATAGAGTTTACAGGCTTCATCACTCTGTTTGTATATCTGCTTGCGCCAATAATCATTGAAGAGTTGGTTACGGTGACCAACTTGATTAAAGAGTATGCCAACTCATCAGAGAGCCCGTATGTTCCTGCGGAAGTACATGCTTTTATACGCAAATACATCGACCTTAACCATATTGCGTCATTATTGACCAAAGAGCAATGGATTGAATTGATTAAAAACACCCTGTCTGGAACGTGGACAGTTGTCAGCGGGAGTATCTCCATAATCATCACTATCTGCAGCTGGTTTATCGTTTTATTATATTTCATATTCATACTTCTCGATTATGAGGCATTCATGAAAGGCATACGTAATCTCGTACCCAATAAATACAAAAAACCGGTATTCCATATAATCGATGATATAAAATACAGCATGAACAGATATTTCAGGGGACAGGCTCTAATCGCTTTTATTGTCGGGATATTATTCTGCATCGGATTTTTGATAATCGATATGCCAATGGCCATCATATTGGGGCTGTTTATAGGACTGCTCAACATGGTGCCTTATCTGCAATTAATCTCATTCATCCCCACCACATTGCTATGCTTGATATATTCTGTGGAAACCGGCTCAAGTTTTTGGCAGATGTTCATACTCGCAATAATTGTATATTGTGTGGTACAATGTATACAGGACCTTTATCTTACACCTAAAATCATGGGAAAGACAATGGGACTGAATCCGGCTATAATATTGCTCTCGCTGTCTATTTGGGGTACATTATTAGGATTTTTGGGCTTAATTATAGCCTTACCATTAACTACGTTGTGCTTATCGTATTACAATCGTTATGTACTGCATAATATTGACAACAAATATGCTCTCAAAAGAAAAAATAATGCCACAGATTGAAAAATCATAAGAATTTTATTTAAATACGAATTATATTACTTAAATTTGAAAAATAATAGAATAAACTTAAAACCGTTATAATTATGATTAAATGCAAACAATGCGGACAGTTGGTTGACGACAGCGCATTATTCTGTCCCAAATGCGGACATCCGATAGAGAAATTAAACAATCAACAGACTCCACCGGCTCTTGAGCAACAAACAGCCAATCAGCAAATACCTCCACATTACCAACAAGCACAGAATTACGGACAGCAAGTGCCACCATACCAACAGTCACCCAATTACGGGCAACAACAATTTTACAGCACTGCTCCAAATGGGATGAGAATGCGAAACATAGACATGATGGAGGCCTGCAAAATGTTTTGGACAAAGTATGCCCAATTTGAAGGACGCTCACGACGCGCCGAATATTGGTGGTCGTATCTCATGGTATTTGTCATAAGTCTGCTTTTTAGCTGGACTGTCATCGCTCCATTAGCATGTGTAATACCGATGATTGCCGTCAGTGTCCGCCGTCTGCACGACATAGGAAAAAGCGGATGGTACTATCTGCTCTGCCTGATTCCTATTGTAGGATTTGTAGTACTTATAATATGGTTCTGTCAGGAAGGCAACATTGGCAGAAACGAATATGGTGAAGACCCGAAATACTTATAAATTACGTCACTAACCAAATATCACGGGAGGCTGTGTTTTTTTGATACAGCCTCTCTTATTTTTTCAGCGAAATCATGCTTTAAGCAATTTGTTTTTTATCCATTTATTCATCGGCTTTTCAAACCGGCTATACGAAATACCACTCACAAACAAAGTCAAAACAAAAATAATCAATACTTCAAGCCACGGTTCGCAATCCAACTCAAACATATTAAATATTCTTATGACTAAACTAACCAAAATAAAATGATATAAATAAAATCCATAGCTTGTTTCTCCAAGCCAAATAAAGATTTTATTTGAAAACATTTTGGAAACAACACCGCCCGACCAAGAAAAAACCAATATTAAAAGTGCAATGGGCAACATATAATAAACAGAACACCTATATACCAACGACACATATTCCGCCATTATGTAAAAACCGATAAACAATGCTATACATAATATCTCAATCAACGAGTAAATTACCACTGGCCAATTTGGACGTCGTATTTTATAAATACGATAAACCAAAACACCTAATAAAAATTCAGGAAATCGCAATACCGGATTCACATACCAAAAATCATTATAACGATTTTCAGGTGTTATCCACATTCCAAAAGACATCAAAACTATGACAAGAAGAATAATAACGCCCAAGCTAAAAGTATTCCTAAATTTTACAAAGACAAAAGGACATAATAAATAGAACAGCTGTTCGCAACAAAGGCTCCAAGATGGAGAATTATAAGAGAAATAGACTACAGATTCCGGAATATAAGCCTGCAAAAGGCATAAATTAAGGACAAATTTACCCATAGCGTTTGCAATCCCAAAAAATGAAAGGTTGTCAATCACAACAGGAAATACAAACAGAACTGCGGATAATAAAGTTGTCAGAATATGCAATGGATATATTCTTGCAAAACGGGCAATATAAAAATTCTTTTTTTTTAAACCTTGCAAAAATCTATCTTCATAATTATAAGCAATTATAAATCCACTGAGAACGAAAAAGAAACTGACACCAACATATCCCTCAAAAAAGACATGACTGTCAAAATTGTCATCTATCATGCCCCAATGTGACATAAAAACCAAGAAAGCAAAAACAGCTCTCAAAGAAGTCAATACATCAATCATGGATTTCTATACCTTTACAACCAACACAACCGCATAAGCGGATATTCCTTCTTCCCGTCCCGTAAAACCGAGCTTTTCAGTTGTGGTTGCTTTAATAGAAACACTTTCAACAGGTACATCCATACATTCAGCCAAGACACGTTGCATATCAGATACATAAGGATTAAGCTTTGGATACTCCGCACATACAGTTATATCAGCATTACCAAATTCATAGTGATTTTCCCTCAACAATGCCATGACATTTTGAAGAAGTAGCTTGCTGTCTATACCTTTGTACTCCGGATTATTGTCCGGAAAATGAAATCCGATATCCCGCAAAGCGGCAGCCCCAAGCAAAGCATCACATAACGCATGAATTATCACATCGGCATCACTATGGCCCAACAATCCGTATTTATAGTCTATTTTGATTCCACCCAACCATAAATCTCGCCCTTCGACCAATCGATGGACATCATAACCCATGCCAACCCTTATGTTCAACAAATCTTTCATCCGATTATTTGCCCAACAAATGCTTCAATCCGTCCATATCGAAAGTCAAAGAAAAACGAAGAGTTTGATCGAGCGGACTACTTTGAGCCGTAGCAAGCATGTATGAGGCATCAAGTTGGATTACATTCAATGAGAATCCTGCTCCAAACGAAAAATACTGCCGGTTTCCCTTATCCGGATGCTCATAAAAATACCCGGCTCTTACAAAAAATTGCTGATTATAATTATATTCGGCACCCACCGAAAAATTTATTTCTTTCAGCTCTTCAGAAAACCCGCCCGGCGCATCAGAGAAAGATTTGAAAATTCCTGAGATGGAGGAAGTGTTACGCCAATCCTCCAATGCAGATTCATAGGCTTCGGAATCATAGTTGCCATCTTCCGACATATAATCCGACTGACGGGGACGCGTCGGAACCAACAATTTATTTATATCCAATGACAATGCCAAATTATTGTACTGCGCCAACGGGAAAGTAAACGTTGTCCCAAGTCTTAAATTGGTAGGCAAAAAAGCCGGGTCATTACCATCGTTATATGAAACTTTAGAGCCAATGTTTGAAATATTGAAACCCCATGACCATTGGCACTCATTACGGCCTATAATAGGATATGAGGTAAAAAATCCGGAAATATCGGCAGCAAAAGCAGAGGCTCCTGTTTGCTGCTCAGCCGAATAAGCGTCGCTAAAAGCCAAATCAGAATATATATAGCGCAAAGCCACACCCATAGAGAAACTTTCCGACAATTTACGGGAATAGCCAATGTCGAAAGCCAATTCGTAAGGATTTACCGAGTTTGTGACCACACCTCCGTCGTCGGTAAGATTGACCTCACCGAGAGAGAAATAACGCAATGACGCGCTGACAGCCTGATTGTCACCGCTTCCTATTTTCCAATATCCCGAAAGATTTGCCAAATAGATGTCGTTAACCAATTTTCTCAACCATGGAGTATATGATAAACTGACAGCCGCCGTACTATATGCAAACGCATATTTCGACGGATTCCAATATTGCGAATAAGCATCAGGCTCAGTAGCGACGCCAAGGTCACCCATTGCCGCCCCTCTCGCGTCAGGAGCAATGCCCAAAGAAGTTACACCTGTCTGTACCGGATTGAATTGGTTCTTAGGATCGTCAGCAAATACCGGTATCGATAATGCCAATGAGCAAACTATGATAAATATTTTCTTAATGTTCATACTTTAAATTTATTTCTACTTAATATAAACTGAATTATATCTGTTTTATTGCTCTAAGACCACAAATTTTTCAGATTTAAGGCTGTATCCGTCCACAGAAACCGTAATATTATATACTCCCGGTTTCAGTTTGTTTCCATCACTTCCGGTTAAATTCCATTCATAGGGGATACTGTCGCATGTGTCGCGAAACAATATATTTCCATTGTCGTCCGCTACAAAAATTTCAGCATTGGAATAATCCGACAAATCGCCATCCAATGTATCCAAATTTATTTCCACACTATTTGAGGATGCTTTGTCGCTCAATGCCATAAATAAATCTTCCGCTGAATTTTCCACGTAAAACGACAATACTCTATTGCTTACATTGCCTGAAAGGTCAACAACTGTCAACTCAGCAGTGTGTCTGCCTGGTTCCATGTCATAAACAGGCATTTCTATAACTCCGGCATTATTGCTGACCGGAATATACGAGCCATTGACAGATTTAACCGTTTTTCCATTATCAAAAGAGATACGCATTGACGATGTAATTGACTCATATGAGTTGTTGATACCGAAATTATCGCTTATCTCCGCATAAATATTAAAATCCTTAGCAACAACCATTCCATCCTTAAAGGTTTCTTTATCATTTATATAAAAAGCATCTATTTCCGGCGATTTCAAATCAGGCAAAGTCGTGGGCAACAGATTTCTATCCGCTGATACAGAACTACAACAGCCGGAAAGAATTTCACCCTCATCAGATACCGCAATAATTCTAATTGGCTTTGCTCCTTCAGCATCAGAAAATTCCGGCAAAACAATATTGCCGGAAAATTCACCTTTAGCAATATCTAACACAGCTTCATTTAATAAGGCGCCACGCTGATATAAATTCTCATTTTCTGAAATCACATTATTAATAGTGACCTTAGCCGTTGTATATAATTTATCGGAATCGTACAATCTGACAATGGCTTTACCATCAAATTCACTGTCAATCTCACCATTTTCATCGTTGACAACGCCCTTAAATTCAATAGGCTCCATAACCGCTACATCAATCGAATTATCACCGGATAATTCAGTGTCATTTACCATTGACAAGGAAACTTGATTTTCAGGAAAATCTATACGCATTGCAGGATCTCCTAACAAATGATATTTCAACCTGTTAATAGTCCTTTCCCCACAAGTGTTCTTCGCATCTTGCAAGACTTTGCCCAATGTTTTTTCTCCTCCATAATATTCATTCGATTTTGCAAGACTTTTCGCAAAAGCGTCGCTCAACTTGCCATTAAGATTTGTATATACAACCCTTGTAGAAGCAATGGCGGATATTATGCCTCCCTCCGCGTTTATCAGTAATGATTCAACAAGATTTGAACCGCCACGGTCATAACGCGCTACATCGCAAGTGGAAAAATACATTATAGGAGCATGTCTATAATGCGTTTCACGTGCTTTATCAAGAGTCATTATTTCTTGTGTTTTGGTCATTGCGGTAGGATGTCCGTGACCAACAAACAGCACAAAATTCTGACCGGAATTCATTTGTTCCACAAATTTTGTACGTACTGTTTTCGTATCATCGAAAGCCTTAAGATATAATTTCGTGAAACTCATGTCATACGTGCCGGTATCACTCAGATAGTGCATAAACGATTCGCATTGAGAAACATGAACATCATCATCACCATTTTCTCCAATCAGCAATATATTGTTTTTCCACGCAGAGCCGACAGTATTGACATCTTTCATATATGCAATCAATTTATCTATATACTCTTTCATCTCAAGCTCTGTGGAAAAAGGAATTCTTCCTACAGAAATCTGCATCTGACGTGTTGTATAAGATGTATTGGAATCATCAAGAAATCCAAAAAAATCGTCTGTAGAATATGATTGTACCTGCGAATAACTTGCTTTCGACTGGTATGTTATGAGCTGTTTTGTGTTGTCTTCGGCATAAATCATACGATTATCGTATGTTCCCGAACCGAATAACAACAGATACTTAAACTTTTTAGAGTCCCTGTCATATAGCATCTTGCAGAAACGGCGGTATGCCATGGCATCCCTTACCCCTGATGAGAACTCATTGAAAACAAGCTCTTGATCGACTACAGCCACATCCATCCCATCATATTGCCTATGATAATCAGCAAGTCGCTCTGCCTGATTTATCAAATCGGAATTGGTTATGATAAGCATATCCGGCACCGCAATGGAATGAAGATTCTGGTTAGATATTTCCCCGATATATTCAGGGTGAAGCTGCTCTCTTTCCACATCAAAGAAAATATATTCAGCCCAACTTAACGACTTTCCGTCAATAAAAGAAGAAGAGCCGTCGCCATTATCAGCCATTAAGCAGTTCTCAACTTTAAACGGCTTCTCGCTGTTAGCCTTGAACTCATCAACTTTCCAAACTCTAAATCCGTCAGAAGAAGGGTACACTTTTATGCCGCTGTCTGTTGATAAAGAAACATATCGCCGAGTCTGTGACAAGCCAGATGGCAATCTGTTATAAGCCGGATAAGAAACCGACACATAGTCCACCAAAGCCTTCGTCAGATTTCCGTCTGTTTCTATTCTTATATTCAAATCCAGCACATCATTATCCGCCTGCAAATTTGCCGCATCGGCATTTGCCCGAACAGTTAAATTACCGTAGTCAAGATAGTCAATATCACTATTTTTAGGCAACGTATGCCCTGAATCGTCCATATCAATGCCATTAGCCGATAAAAACACGTTCATAGTCCCACTCGACTCCAAAGCATTTGCAGCCACAGCATATAGAGTCCCGTCATCGGCTATTTCCGGGACAGGGACATTGTATGTGATTGATTTTTCCAACGCATAATTATCACCAAGGAAATTCTGCCCTGTCATACCGGGATTATACAACTCCTTCTCGTCAAACCATACGGCTGTGCTTATATCACGGCACGATGAAACAGCCTCAACACCCGAAGAGTAATCCACATCCTCGATCAACAATGGTGCCTCCGAAGACATATCCGACAGAAAATACACACCGTATTGAGAATAAGGATTTGTCACAGGACGATATATGTATGAGGAATTTATAACAGATAAAGAATCCTTTACTACGCCCTTCCCATAAAAATATATTTTATCCGAATGGTGCATAACAGGATTCTGCTCCAAATCATCCATATATTCATATAAATAATTCTCCGACGCGACATTTCCTCCGGTTCCAAATACTTTCACATTCTCCGGATTCTCAAAGCCAAAATCTTTCAACTGCTGATACGACAATTCATAGATTCCGGACTCCTCTACTTTTATCTTGACCCATTTGCCATCAGCCAAAACAGAATTATTCTTAAAGCTAATGGCAAACGAATATTGGGCAATCAACATGAAAATAAGTGTCAAAGAAAGATACAATCTCTTCATTTTGCAATATATCTCTTATTTAAATTTTATATCAATAGACTCTTTTCCATTAATCGTGGCAGACAGCACATCCCCTATAACCGGCTCATATTTGTCAATATTGAAATCATACACTATAAAATCTCCTATTTTCAGCGTAAAATACCGGCTTATATATTCTATCGACGAGTCGAATATTCTGGGCACGGACTGCATCTCATTGTTATGAATACTTTTATCATTTATCCGCAAATCCACAACCGCGTCATTGCATATCTCTTTAGGATACATATTACCTGTTACGACAGAGCTGTCAAATGATGTTGCAAGCGACAACGGCCACCCTTTTTCCGAAAGCTCTCTCAACAAATCATCAGCCTCAATAAGCAACGCCAACCCTATTTCATCATAATAACGGTGAGCAAACTTACTTGCTATATTTTTCCCCAACCGGCACACATGAGCCATAAGCGCTACCCTGCAACTTAACTTTTTGGCAAAATCCGGGATAAAAAACGGCTTGCCTGTTTTCTGTATTGCTGAATCAGATATTATTTCTACCGATGGCTCTTTAAATTTAGAAAAATATGATAATTTAATTATTTTCACTTTTTAGCATTTATTCTATTATACATAACGGCTAAATGAGCATAGATTGATGTATTTTGAATTACCACATCATCTTTCACCTTAATTCTGAATGGCGTAAAATTCCAAATAGCCCTGACACCGGCCTCCGACAACAAATCGGCCGATTCCTGCGCATGCTCCACCGGCACAGCCAATATGCCGATATTTGCCTTATACACTTTTTGTTGCTCTTTCAAATCTGATATGTCATATACACGGACTCCACATATCTCTGTCCCTATTATCTTCTTATTTATATCAAATCCCGCTACAATGCGCAATCCGTATTGCATAAGTCCGGAATCCCTAATCAACGCGGCGCCAAGACTGCCGACACCTATCATGACAGCACTATGTTCCTGCTGAAATCCAAGAAAATTCGACAACTCTTCGGCAAGACTTTCTACTGAATAACCTATACGGGTCTTCCCTCTTATATTTAAGAACGACAAGTCTTTTGCTATTTGGGATGAATCGACATTTATCTCTTTCGATATTTGTGTCGATGAAACATATTCCACTCCCTGAGCCTGCAACATATTGACATAAGCCAAATACCACGGCAAGCGCCGCAATGTCGGCTCAGGTAACAATATGTCTTTTTTCTCACTCATAACAAAACAGACCGCTTTATTTTATCGCACAAAATTAATTATTATTATCATAAATCACAACTGCAAAAAATACTATTCTGGAGCCACCGCTATACGCTGGGCTTTAGTCGTTTCATTGACCCCGTCAGTAGTTATTGACGCCCTATATAAATATATGCCGCGATTTACCCTTCTGCCGGAACCGTCTGTAAGATCCCATGTGACAGGCATCGACATATACATATCGCTTCGCCCTTTGGAAGTGTTTGTCCAAACTTCCTGTCCCATCATTGTATAGACAGAAATAGTGACAGTAATCATCGCATCCGGACGATTATGCTTTAAATAGAAATTTGCCTCCGTCTTCGCCGGATTGGCGTCAGAATACACTTGATAAAGTTGTGGGGCAAGACCTTTCACCACATTAAATGTAATCGTCTTTTCCGTCATATTGCCATCGATATCCCATACTCTCAAGCGCAAAGTGTGGTTCCCTTCCTCAAGCTCATCCATTTGATAATTAATGTATCCCGTTTTAGAGGCGTCTTGCGAATAAAATGAAGTCAATCCTGTTATAGTTTTTTTATTGTCAAGGAGCAATGTCATGCCATGCCCTATTCCGGCATCCGACAAATTTATACCCGACTCATCATAGATTTGGGCAATGAAATATGGCGTTTCATTTACACTGTCACCATCCTTAAAATCTTCAGAGTTGAGAGCCATTAATCTGATTTCCGGAGCAAGGTCATCAGCTTCTCCCGACTCATCATATCCATACACATAAAAGTTGTCAGTACTGCCGTTTCCATCCATGTTGTTTTCCTGAGAATAAGCATACAGGCTTATCAAACCTTCCCTGTAATTATTATTTATTTCCTTTGGCACTCTGAACGTCACTTCAAATCTGCCGTCGGTTATGGAATCTATGCCCTGATAGAGCTTATTGCTCCATTCGTCATAAGTCAATTCCATTCCGACATCGTTATCACCTTCATCATAACCGTGGGTCGTAACCGACTCCTGAGAATCATAAACCGTAGAATACAAAACTCCATTCATCCCATTCTGAAGATTTCCGTCCAAATCTTCCACATGTCCTTTAAATGTAACAGTCTGACGGGCCATTAATTCCGGGTAAATGTCATCATCGAGCTGCTGTCCGTTGATTTCATCGACAACAATCTTATGCTGCGGATATTTCAAACGTATGGCAGGGTCACCTATCAGTACATATTTAATGTTGTGTTCAAAATCTCCGGTTTTTCTTCTTGAGTTTTTCGCGTCTTTTACAATATCGCCAATACGCCTCATTTGCCCGTATTTATCAGGCTGAAACACATATTCGCCCAACACTTCGGCAAGTGAGGCATTTCCACTTATTCCGGTTGCCCGCGAAGATGTAATAAGTCCGATAACACCTCCCTGAGTGTTAAGGAACATCAGCTCGCCCCCTGAAACTTCCACATCATCCCAACGTGTAAACTCACAAGTTCCCGTATACAGCAAAGGATAATGCTTATAATATAGTTCATTTTGAATATCTTCCCATCTTAACAATCCATTATGAGTCCAGCTTTTAGGATTGCCGTGCCCCACATAATTTGCATAAATCACACCTTCTTTAAGCCTCCGCAATAATTTCTCTCTTGCCTCAGGATACGTGTTTCCCGTACCCTCCGACGAACGCTCGAAAGCGTCGATATAAATCCGGTCATAATAATAACGCTCTCCCCCGCATCTGTTCATGGCAACTATAGCATTGTCGCATCCTGTCATGTGCGTCCCGCCATCACCGTCGTCTGCAATCATCAACACATTGTTTTTCCACGAGCCGGGGTCGGGATTTGAAACATAGCCTATTATTTTGTCGACCATATCACCGGCTTCAGAAACACTCTTCACAGGTATTCTTCCCAAAGCAATATTAAGTTGACTGCTGCTCACACTGAAACTCGTGCCATCTTCAAGCATTCCGAATATGTCATCCGAATTAAAACTTTCAGATTGTGAAACGCTGTTATCCGACTCCCAAGTAAGCAACAACGGATAGTCTATCGACCGCCCGGACGATGACAACTGCCTGTTGTCATAAATACTGCGTCCGAAAAGTATCATATACCTGAATTTAGAATTGCTCGTGTCAGGAAGATTTTTAGTACGTTCCCAAAACATTTTGGCTATTTTTCTATAAGCCATGGCATCAGGTGTACCGGAAGAAAATTCGTTGAAAACTTTATTGTGGTCGACAACCAACACTTTCATGGAATCGTTCTGTTCATGAAATTCTGCAAGCCGCCGGGCTTCCGACATAAATTCGGCGGGCGAAAGTATCAGCATTGTGGGAGTTGGCTCGCCGTGCAGATTCTGATTTGTGACATTGCTGTCAAACGCAGGCGCAGGAAATGTTTTCTTAGGATCAAAAGCAACGTATTCCCGTATGCCGGCCTCTGTCTGCCGGAAACGCAAATCAGTACCCGTCAATGAGGCTTTTACTGCTTTGGGCAAATCGCGTTGCGTTATATCCCATATAATGACATCCTCATTACTTTCTGAGACAGAGAACACACTATCCCTGCAGGAAGAAGTATAGCTGCGGAACTCCAAAAAATTCCCATTTAGAGCCAACTTCCTGCGATAATTCAATTCTATATAATCAAGATAAGCAAAACCGATAGAGCCGGAAGTCGAGAAATTCAGGGCAACAGAGATATTGTCATCGCTACCGACAACCGTACCGCTGCAATTTCCCATTTTCCCTATATTATAGTCACCAGAGGTTGCCGACAACGACAATGATGCAATTTGCGTTTCTCCGGACGAAACAGTGAGCCGTCCGGGTGCCGTTGTATTTGCCATGAAATTCACTCTTATGTTTGCAGCCGTGTTTGCGACACGCTCCGGAAGTTCGAATGGAAAAGATTGCGTCGTATTATATCTGAAATCCTCGCCAAACAATGCCCTTCCCGTATTTGCTGGAGCATTACTCTCTTCCTCATGCAGCACTGTCGCAATGGTTGTCGTAATCAGTGGCACACCCGAGCCACCCGCCGCCTCGCCTGTTTCCGGCATAATATTTTCCGCATCGTTCTCTGTAATAAAATAATAACCGGAAACTGAATACGGATTTCGCTCGTGAACCAACCTTGTCCCATAAGAATTACTGTCTTTCCAAGTCACAGGACCTTGCGCGTAAAACAATATTTTAGAGCCGTCATTATAAACCGGCAGCAATGATAAATCATCTATGTAGCCATCGCCCATAGTTTCCGAAATCATGGCACCCCCATAACCGTAAACTTTCACTTTGGATATATTGGAAAAGCCCATTTCCGAAAGTGTTCTTCCGGTCAGCTGATAAATACCCGACTCATCCACTTTAATTTTAACCCATTTGCCTGCTGACAACACTGATTTTTCTGCAAAATCAGATGACTTTGAAACAAACGGACAAACCAAAAAAGAAATTAAACAAAATATCTGAAAATTATTCAGAATTGACTTATATAAACTCATTGCACAGGCCTGTTTAAACAATACAAAAGAATATGCTCCATTCTTCTGTATTTAGAACGCAGGAATTTGCGTTTTATTGCATGGATTTTTTCTATTTTATCCACAGCTGCCATTGCGAACTGTTGCCATAAAACAAATTCAAATCCACATCTCCCTCAACCCCATCTATATTTCCCCAATGGCTATATTGCCAGATTGTCCACTCCAAACCATCTTCAGGCAATGTAAAAGAGCATATCCACAACGGATAATCATCAAAATTGCCTTTGATGAATTTATCATATCCGGCCTTATTGGTATAAAACATCACATCATATTCATTTGCAATCAGCTCGTCAACCATATCTTGCAATTGCCTTACAACCTTGCTTTTCACAAACACATAAGGATTGCCGTTTTCTTCCACATCGATTGCCAACGGCAAATCCAGTTCTTTCCCTGCAACTGCGCTCATGAAATTATTGGCTTGGCTTACTCCATCCACGTCAAACCTAAAAAAGTGATAAGCGCCTATATAGAAACTGTCGGTTCGCGCTTTACTGTAATTGGTTTCAAATAATGTATCACGAAATCCACTGCCTTCCGAAGCCTTCAGTATGACAAAATCAATGTCAGCCTCTTTCAACCTCTTAAAATCCACGTCCCCGTTATGGGACGACAAGTCCACACCATACAGCTCATAATCGTCAATCTCGCCGTTCCCGCTGTCGCCATACTGCCGATACCGCAATAAAAGGAAAATTGCCGCAATAGCGACAAGCAACAGCACGATGGCAAAAGCCAATATCAACTTTCTGCGATTTTTCTTTGCCATTTATGAAACAGCACGACAACTTAAAAGATTGAACAACTTATTTCACTTGCTTATATTTTTTCCCGTTCCAACGGTAAACGATTTTGTCTTCTAGAAACGGCTTTAATTGCTCATAATTCTCTTTTATCATATAATCCCCCAACGAAACACGGGCTATCAAATCTCCGCTCTCGTCAAAGCCAAAAGATATGAGAGGATACTCAACCAATGACAAAAGCCTGTCCTTTTCATTTCCGGAAACATTCTCCATAAAATCGGCGACCACAGGAGCTGAAAAATATGTTTCCGGATTAAGCGGTTTCCAATAACGGTTGAAGAACATCAATTCGCTGTCTGGCGAAGGATTATGCAATGTTTTTGAAACGACAATGACAGTGTCCGAATTTCCCGACATCTCAATACGCATTTCAATATCTGAGGCTTCCGACATCTTGATTTTCATATATTTATCCGACAATTCCACTATGCGCGATGTGCCGTCTAAACGATTAGCCGCATCTATTTTCTTCCCGCTTCTATAGTAATCCACCATATCCATCCGTGTAGTCTTGTCTATGAGAGCGAACAAAGAGTCAGGCTCGGATATAAAGAAGTCGCTTACACCGGATGCCGCAGCCCGCAAAACAGAGCAGACAATCAATAATATGAAAACAGCGTTTCTTTTCATTGCTAATATTATTTTCTTTTTTTGGATTTTCCTTTTTTAAATTTGGCAAACGGGTCATCGTCTTCCGCTTTCTTGTTTTTGCTTTTCCTGTCCGACGACTTTGAATAGTCGCGGTTCGGATCTGCCAATTCCGCATAAAGACGTTTCCCGAAATATCTGACATTTTTTAAAGCTGACACTACTTTTTGTCCTTCTCCTTTACGAACATCGAACAACGAATAATTGTTCAACAAATCTATTCTTCCTATCTCTACACGTCCAGACATGTTTTGATTGATTGTTTCCATCAGGCGCGCCGGAAAAAATCCGTCGGCTTTACCGGCGTTCACATAAATGCGCTCGTAGCCGCGCTCCGCCGAGCGACGATCCTTATCGCCACCACGCCGGCGTGAGCCTTTTTCCATTTTTCCGTTATCACGGTCACGGCCTTTGCGCTCTTTTCTCCCTTTCGGATTTTTGTCCTCATAATCAGCTACTGTAGGAGCATTTTTATAATATTCAATCAAGCGGTTGAATTCCAACGAAACTATCCGCTTCAACAAATCGCTTTCCGAAAGCCATTCGAGTTTTTTTACTATGCCGGGCAGATATTTCTCTATCTCTGTTTCATTAACCTTTACTTTCTCTATTCTGTCCGCAAGGTTATATAATTGCTTTTCTATTATATATTGAGGTGTAGGCACCTTTAAATGCTCAAAGGTCTTGCCTATTTTTTTCTCAATGGCACGCAGTTTTGATTTCTCGCGAGAATGTATGATAGCCACCGACACACCTGTTTTCCCGGCACGCCCGGTACGCCCGCTTCTATGCGTATAAGTGGCGATGTCGTCCGGCAGGCCGTAGTTTATCACATGCGTCAGGTTATCCACGTCCAATCCGCGCGCCGCAACATCAGTGGCCACCAAAAGCTGCAAAGTATGCTCACGGAATTTTTTCATCACCGTGTCGCGTTGCGCTTGCGACAAATCTCCATGCAACGAGTCCACATTGTAGCCGTCGCCAATCAAATTGTCGGCGATTTCCTGAGTTTCGCGTTTCGTGCGGCAGAAAATTATCGCATAAATATTGGGATTGGCGTCAGCTATACGCTTCAACGCCAGATATTTGTCTTTTGCGTTGACCATATAATAAACGTGACGCACATTTTCGGCTCCCTCATTTTTTGTTCCAATGACAAACTCAACAGGATTACGCATGTAGTTCTTGGCTATTTTGGCTATCTCATCAGGCATAGTTGCCGAGAACAACAGCATTTTCCGCTCCTGCGGCACATTTTCGAGAATACTGTTAATATCATCGACAAAACCCATGTTCAGCATCTCGTCCGCCTCGTCGAGTATCACAGTATGCACATTCGACAAGTCCACCGTGCCACGCTTTATCAAATCGAGCAATCTGCCCGGAGTGGCAACAATGATATGCACACCCTTTTTCAATGTCTTTATCTGGCTCTCTATGCTCGAACCGCCATAAACAGGCAGAACTTTCAAATCAGAAGTATATTTCGAGAAATCCGCGAGATCTCCACCGATTTGCAGGCACAACTCACGGGTAGGCGACAATATTAAAGCCTGTGGTTTACGTAATTTTATATCTATGCGCTGAATTACAGGCAAGCCGAATGCCGCCGTTTTCCCTGTTCCCGTTTGTGCCAAAGCGACAACATCGCCATCTTCGTGAAGCAAATGTGGTATTACTTTTTCCTGTACCGGCATCGGACTCTCAAATCCCAATTCTCCGATAGCTTTCAATAAGTCTTCGCGTACGCCTAATTCTTCAAAAGTCATAAAAATATGTAATTGTCATTATTTAGAAATCCACCTCACGGTGGCTTCTGATTAAAAAATTTTTGCAAAGTTACAACATTTTCCTGAGATACCACACATTTACGCACACTTGTCAGCCATAATATGCCATATTGTCAAATATTCGGAATTTCTGTCTGATTTTACCATCGGCACGATTTTAGTATTGTCAACAGGCAGTAATTCTAAAAACAGAAAAAATTATGATGACCGAAAAATTACAAAAAGAGATGAACGGACAAATCACGGCAGAGCTGTGGTCCGCAAATTTATATTTGTCAATGGCATTCTATATGCAGCGTCAGGGACTCGACGGATGCGCTCATTGGCTTAAGAAGCAGTATGAAGAAGAAACTTCACATGCCTGTGAGATTGCTGAATACATGGTGAAACGCGATGCCACCCCGTTGGTCGACAAAGTCGACATTGTTCCGCAGACATGGGGCAGTGCGCTTGAAGTGTTTGAGGCGGTATATGAGCACGAATGCGAAGTATCGCGTATGATCAACGCTCTCGTCGATGTGGCCTCCGCAGAAAAAGACAAAGCCACACAAGATTTTCTTTGGGGATTTGTCCGTGAGCAAGTGGAAGAAGAAGCTACAGCTGCTTCAATCGTCGACAAGCTCAAGAAAGCCGGTGACGCAGGTCTGCTCTACATCGACTCAAAACTTGCCGAGAGAAAATAATTACAAGCAGATACATAAGCATAGAGAAATGCCGTTGCGCTTTTGTGGTGCAACGGCATTTCTCTATTTTGCAAAACAGTTGTCAGCTCCGCCCGAAATACAGGCCTACACCCTTGCCCACCGAATAGCAACTGCCAATCATGGATTGCGCGTACACATTCACCCTGTCAGCCGAAATCCTGAAGTTTTGCACGACTTCGGTATAATTTACGGCCACTCCCTAATCGTAATAATAGCACAATCCAATATAATAAAGCCACTTTTTCTAAAACCCAATTAACTTCTTATGTATAAATACCCTACAATTAGGTTCTGTAGCAGGCAGTCTGCCTTGTGCCAAGCTGCTGACATCAAAATACTAATTATAAAACAAATTATTCCAATATAATATGGTAAAAGATTAAGCAGTTTGGGTTCAAATTTCATTTTAGAATTTCAACCTCTTGAAAAATTCAAGCGTTTACGGAATAATGGGTATAGGCGCGGCGGAAAATGTCGCCATAACAGTCGGACGAAAGGCTGTCGCTCATATCGACGGCTTTCCGCCTGACATCTTCGGCAAACAGCATGTCGTTGGCTCTTCTCGCGTCGGCAAACTCTGCACCCAACATCGCTCCGGCATTGGCATATTCACACATCAACCTAAACTGTTCAGCCTCATCATCGCCGTTTTGAGTGCGGCATTTTTCCACAGCCTGATAAAAAGCCGCCTCAACATCGGCTACCGCAGTCGGGTCGCCCGACATTAAAGCCGACATTCTCAAATCTGTAAACGAAACCGCGTCAGAATCATAATTGCCGAAAACCAACGCCTCATCAGAGAACGATTTAGAAACAGCCGTAATCTGCCCTTTCGATTTGAATTTGGAAATTATGTTCCCGAACTCTTCATAAAAAGCCGACATGTCATTCTCATCATCATCTCCGTCCCTCACGGCAAGCCGCTTTCCCAACTCTTTTCCAACGGCAAATAAATTGTCAAGAGCCTTGTCTTTGCACAGTTCATCCCCTTCATGGCAAGCCGACGACGAAATACCCGCCATCGCCGACATGGTCGCAATTGTTCTTGATAAATCTTTCATTGAGAATTCTGTGTTTAGTGTGTCTTTTTATATAATCTCTCTCATGGCAAATATAGCGATAATCTTTTTGATTTACAATATATTGCGAGAACACAACTATGTTAAATATGGCTAAAGCGACTAAGCGTGCTTTTATATTGTTGGTTAAAAATGTTTAATCGTCTGACATATTTCCCGGTTTTTATGGATATGATTGTAACTTTATAAAAAATTAAACACAAAAACAAAGAATGCCGTACAAAGCGATAGTCATAGGAGCTACATCAGGCATCGGTTTGGAAACAGCCAGACTGTTATGGAAAGAAGGCGCGGTCGTAGGAGTAGCCGGACGACGCACAGACCGTTTACGGGCATTCTGCGACGAATGCGGAGCGCGCGCGAAATATCGCACGATTGACATTACAGACAACAACGCCGGACATGAGCTCTCCATGCTTATAAATGAGATTGGAGGTGCCGACTTGATACTGTTTTGCTCCGGGATAGGAAGCCAAAATCCTGACCTTGTGGCAGAAACAGAGCTTAAAACTGTCGAAACCAACGCTGTCGGCTTCACAAGGATAATCGACGAGGCATTCAACTACTTCAAACAGAAAGGAAGCGGACACATAGCAGCCATAACATCGATAGCGGGCACAAAAGGGCTCGGCATTGCAGCCTCATACTCCGCCACGAAACGCTATCAAAACACTTACATGCAATGCCTTGCCCAACTGTCACACATGCAAGGCCACAACATCCGGTTTACCGACATACGTCCGGGATTCGTCGACACCGACTTGCTGAGAAACGGACGGTTTCCGTTAAAGATGCGGACAGAATATGTTGCAAGACTTATCGTAAAAGCAATCAAGAGGCAGAAACGAGTTGCCATAATCGATTGGAAATACAAAATTATTGTGGCAATATGGAAAATGATTCCAAGAGTTATTTGGGAAAAATTGAGTATAAAAACTAAGTAAACACTATTTATAATGAAAAATCTATTTATTCTTACCTTATTAGGTACAACATCCTTGCACGCTGCCGCCACTACTCCGCTTTGGATGCGTGACGTCAACATTTCTCCTGACGGAAAAGAAATTGTTTTCAGTTATAAAGGCGACATATACAAAGTCAATGCAAACGGAGGAAATGCCGTACAGCTGACCACACAGGATTCCTACGAGTCGTCGCCCGTATGGTCGCCCGACAGTAAAAGCATAGCCTTTGCGAGCGACAGACACGGAAACGCCGATATTTTCATAATGCCGGCCGACGGAGGCCCGGCTACCAGGCTCACTTACAACTCGGCGGCAGAAACGCCATGGTCATTTAGCGCGGATGGCAAATATGTCGTATATTCAGCCTCCATACAAGACCCTGCAACAAGTGCCCTATTTCCAAGTTCCTCAATGAGCGAGCTTTATAAAGTACCTGTCAGCGGAGGAAGGAGCATCCAAATGCTCGCCACTCCGGCCGAAATGGTGAATTTCGACAACGATGGAACAAAAATGCTATATCAAGACCAAAAGGGATTTGAGGACGAGTGGCGCAAACACCATACATCATCAATCACCCGTGATATATGGATTTATGACACTGTCACCGGAAAACATACCAACCTTACAGACCGGGCGGGAGAAGACCGCAATCCGGTATTCTCACCCGACAACAGCACCGTTTACTTTCTCAGCGAGCGAAACGGAGGCTCGATGAATGTCTATTCAATGCCACTTAACGCACCGTCAAAAACAACAGCCTTAACCTCTTTCAAAGGCAACCCCGTAAGATTTCTTTCGGTTGCCGGAAACGGCACTCTGTGTTACACTTACGACGGAGCCATCTACACACAGCTGCCCAATGGAAAACCATCATTGGTTAATATCGACATAACACGCGACGACGACAATCAAATTGCCGATTTGAGCTACACACGAGGCGCGACATCGGCAAGCGTGTCGCCCGATGGCAAACAAGTGGCGTTCACCGTTCGCGGCGAAGTATTTGCCACATCTGTAGAGTATGGGACTACCAAACGGATAACCGAAACAGAAACAGGAGAATCCGGTGTCGATTTCGCGCCCGATAACCGTTCTGTGGCTTATGCCGCCGAACGCGATGGTGTTTGGGGTATCTACATGGCGAAAATATCGCGCGAAGACGATTTGAATTTTCCAAACGCCACTCTCATCGAGGAAGAGTTATTGACTCCAAACGACAAAACAGACAGGACGCAACCTAAATTCTCCCCTGACGGCAAAAAAATAGCTTTCGTTGAAAATGAAACCAAATTAATGACTATTGATATCGAATCAAAAAAAATCACACAAATCACCGACGGCACAAACTGGTTCTACGGCGACTTCAATTATAATTGGTCGCCCGACGGCAAATGGCTAACCCTCGAAATAATAGGCAACGGACGCGCGCCATTCACCGACATAGCCATTGTGAAGTCAGACGGCTCACAACCACCCATCAACCTTACCAACAGCGGATATTTCAGCATGATGCCGCGCTTTGCGCTCGACGGGAACGCCATACTGTTCATCAGCGACCGCTACGGTATGCGCAGCCACGGCTCTTGGGGCTCGCTTAACGACGTAATGATTGTTTTCCTGAACAAGGATTCATACGACAAATTCCGCCTTAACAAAGAAGACTATGAATTGTTGAAAGAGCTCGAAAACGAGCAGGAAAAAGACAAAAAAGAAACCGACGGAGAGAAGAAAGAGGAAGAAGATGACGAGAATGAAAGTGACAAAGATATTGTTGTGGAGCTCGACGGCATCGATGACCGCATAGTGCGCCTGACTCCAAATTCTTCCGACATCTGCGACGCCGTCATCTCAAAAGACGGTGAAAAGCTGTTCTATCTGTCGTCGATTGAAAAAGGCTACGACTTATGGAAAATCGACCTTCGCGAAAAAGACATCTCATTGCTTAAAAACCTTGACACACCGTGGGCCGAATTACAGTTGGACAAAGAAGGTGACAACCTGTTTATTCTCGGAAGCACAATGCAAAAAATGGGAGTAGTTGGCGAGAAACTCGATAAAATATCTTTCAACGCAAAAATGAAATTCGACCGTGCAAAAGAACGCGAATATATGTTCGACCATGTATGCCGCCAAGAAGCCCGTCATTTTTTCAGAACCGACATGCAAGGAGTGGATTGGGAAAAAGTGACTGAAACTTATCGGAAATTCCTCCCGCACATCAACAACAACTATGATTTTGCCACATTATTGAGCGAAATGCTCGGAGAGCTAAATGTGTCGCACACAGGCGGACGCTATTACCACAATGGTAAGGGCGACAGCACCGCAGATCTCGGGCTGCTGTTTGAGATGGACTACACAGGAGAAGGGATGAAAGTGGCTGAAATAATCGAGAAAGGGCCGTTTGACCGCAACACAACAAAAGTGAAAACCGGAAATATTGTGGAGAAAATCAATGGCAAAGAGATTTCAAAAACAGCTGACTACTATGAATATCTAAACGGACTGTCGGGAAGAAAAACTCTTGTATCTTTCTTTGACCCGTCTACAGGTGAACGCTGGGATGAAGTAATCAAACCTGTAAGCCGACGGGCAATAAGCGATATGCTCTACTACCGTTGGGTGAAACAGCGCGAGGCCGACGTGGAGAAATGGTCAAACGGACGACTTGGATACGTACATATCGAATCGATGGACGACAGCAGCTTCCGCACCATTTATTCCGAGATATTCGGTAAATACAACAAATGCGAGGGCATAATCATCGATACACGTTTCAACGGTGGCGGGCGTTTGCATGAAAATATTGAAACACTTTTCAGCGGAGAGAAATACCTGACGCAAGTGTACAGAGGAAAAGAAACATGCGACATGCCGAGCTTCCGTTGGAACAAACCGTCGATAATGCTGCAATGCGAGGCCAATTACTCAAACGCACACGGAACGCCTTGGGTATACAAGTTCAAACGAATGGGCAAACTGGTCGGAGCTCCCGTACCGGGTACAATGACAAGTGTTTCGTGGGAAACATTGCAGGATCCGTCACTCATCTTCGGCACTCCCATAATAGGATACCGCACGGCAGAAGGCAATTATCTTGAGAACACGCAGCTTGACCCCGACATCCTTGTATTGAATTCTCCTGAAACAATAGTAAAAGGAGAAGACACACAATTAAAAACCGCAGTTGAAGAATTACTAAAAGAAATAGACAACAATAAAAACAAATAATTATGAAAACATCTCTTTTATGCGCTGTCTTGACAGCAGCAGGAATACTCGCAAGCTGTTCCGGAAACGGCACGGATTACAAAATCACAGCCACATCACAAGAAATGCTCACAAAAGGCGACACAATATTGTTGACAGATTATGATACCGACGAGCGGCTCGACAGTGTGGTCGTAACCGACAGCACACTTGTGTTTGAAGGGACAGCCGACAAAAATAGGATTGTTTCCATCTCAAACCACGGGCGACGTATTGCCATATTCATTCTTGAGCCGGGAGAAATAACAGTTGATTTGAACCTGCGCACGGCAAAAGGGACACCGCTCAACAACAAAAACCATGAGCTGAACGCAAAAGGCGACAGCATAATTCAAAACTATTATACTTCTTTGGAGAACTTGAAAAAATCAGAAATTCCGGAAGAAGCTGCAAAAAACGCTACCGACAGCCTTGCCAACGCAACAAACAGTTTACTCACAGAACTCAACAAAAATGCATTCGAACAAAACAAAGACAATATGTTCGGGCTTCTTGTATTTCTCGACTATGCCTACGGACTTGACAAAAGCCAACTTGACAAAGCATTGGAAGGGACACCCGAATGGTTCCGCAATTCAGTACGCGTAAAACGCTATATGGATTCCGCAGAGAGATTGGAAAACACCGCACCGGGCAAGATGTTCACAGATTTCACGGTAACGACATCCGATGGCAAAACAGTAAAATTGTCGGATTATGTCGGGAAAGGCAAATACACATTGGTAGACTTTTGGGCAAGCTGGTGCGGTCCTTGTATGCGCGAGATGCCGGGATTAAAAGAAATATACGAGAAATATAATGGCAAAGGCCTGCAGATTGTCGGCGTAGCGGTATGGGACGACCCCGATGACACTCGCGCCGCAGTTGAAAGCAAACAATTGCCATGGCCTATTATTGACAACGCACAACGCGTCCCTACCGACATATACGGAATAATGGGAATACCACATATTATAATGTTCGCGCCTGACGGAAAAATTGTATTCCGCGGGCTTACGGGTGAAGATTTGCGCAACAAGGTTGACGAGTTAATGACAAAGCAATAAAATAACGTCCGTTTCATAATTGTCAGGAGAGGTTTCGCCAAAATATCCCGAAGCCTCTCCTGATTATTATGTTATACAACATAAGCTGCCGTTTATATTGGTTAAAAACGTATAAAAATAAAAAAAAGTGTTTCCAAATACAAAATTCAAACCTTATTTTTGATAACAGAATTTTTAAAACCTAACATTACTAACAAAAATCACAATCTCTATGAAAAAAATCATTTTTTCAGTGATGCTCCTTTGCAGCAGTACGATTGGATTTGCACAACTTTTGGAAGTGACTTCCACTGAGAAAGTCAACTTGCCGGAAGGTATGGTTGCCGACATAGCGACATTGAGTCCTAAAGGCGACTACATGCTGCTGTCCGACCAAAAAAAGCAAGGACTTCAAAAATTTGATTTCCGCACAGGTGAAATCAAAAGCGTAACCAAAGCTCCCGGTTCAGGCTACAACGCAAAAATCAGCGACGACGGCAACACCGTGATATTCCGCGAGAGCCAAGTCGGGAAAGACCGTCTGAAAATGACCGCGCTGAAATCTGTTGACCTCACGACAGGCAAAGTAAAAACTTTGGTGCAGCCTACACGTGACATGAAAGTCGTACAGACAGGCACCCGTCCGGAAGTGTCGGTTAAGTACGGGCAACTGATGATTACGCGCAATGGCAAAACTGAAATCCTATCACCAAACGGGCAATCCGGACAAAGCTACCTTTGGCCTTCTGTTTCACCCGACGGCACTAAAATTGTCTACTATCTTGCGACAAAAGGCGCATATACATGCAACATCGACGGCTCTGACGTAAAGTTCATAGGCAATATCCGCGCCCCGAAATGGTACAACAATGAAATCGTAGTCGGCATGAACGACAAGGACAATGGCGAGTTCGTAACATCTTCATCAATCATCGCCTATACAGCCGACGGTTCGGAAAAACAGGTTCTGACAGAAAGCGACAAAATCGCCATGTACCCCACTGCCACCAAAGACGGCAGCAAGATTGCTTTTACCACCCCGCAAGGCGAGGCCTACATTATTAATGTAAAAATTAAATGACTATGAAAGGCAAACTACTCATAGCTTCCGCCCTTGTAGCATTGGGATGCGGAAGCGTATTCGCGCAGAATACATTGCAACAGCCGGCCGACCAAATCAGAATTTACATCAATCCGGGACACGGTAGTTGGGGGCCGAACAACCGCCCGATGCAGACTATCGGCAGAGAGGGATACAATTCTGCCAATCCTGACACTACCGGATTCTTCGAGTCAAACACCAACCTGCTGAAATGCTACAGCCTGTTGGACAGATTAGTCGAGGCAGGCGTGCCTTTCGACCGCACCAAGAACCAGACAGGCGACAATCCTGCCCGCATAGGAGCGGCTTTGGATCTAAGCCAACACATTGTGATGTCGCACGTCAAAGCCGGACCATACCCTTATACAGGACCAGCCGATGATGAAGAAAACGCCTACAACCGTCCGCTTTCTGAAATACGCGAGGAGGTTGAGGCCAACGACTTCGACATCTTCATCTCAATCCACTCCAATGCCAATGTCGATGGCGACGGAGTGAACTATCCGCTCTTCCTTTACAGAGGCTACGATGATGAGCGCGAGTCTGTACCGGGAAGCCGCGGGCTTGCGGAACATATATGGCCATACACTTTCAGCGACGCTCACAAGTGCTGGTCATATTACTCAGCGACAAGCATGAACGTACGTGGCGACTGCGATTTCTATGGTGGAGGCGATTATACCGAAAACAACGGGACACAGTATTTCGGCTATCTCGGAGTGCTGCTGCACGGTACTCCCGGTTTCCTTGTTGAAGGATATTTCCACACTTACCAACCCGCCCGCCAACGCGCCATGAACGATGACGTGTGCTACCACGAGGGACACCTCTACGCGCGCGGACTCGTTGACTACATGGGATGGCAGAAAGAAACCACAGGCGAAATCTACGGCATAGTACGCGACATGCACGAGAAATTCTCAGATCCTTTGTATCATGCAATAGCGCGTACCGATGATGTCTACAAACCGTTGAACGGAGTGAAAGTGACATTGATGAAAGACGGCGAAGTGGTTGACACATATACGACCGACAACGAATACAACGGCGCTTTCTTGTTCACATATCTCGAACCGGGCGAATACACGCTCTCATACGAGGCCGAAGGCTACAAAGAAGCGTTTGAGGAATATTTGCAACCCGTGACAGTCACTGCCAATGAAACCACGTATGTCAACCCGATGCTCGAAGCCGAAGGCTATGAACCGCCGGCAATAGTCTATGTGAACTATCCTGACGCAGTTGAAGGCAACAAGGCGTTCAACGTGGCAGGCGAATACAACGTAGAGCAAGAAGGCACAGAAGCCAATCCGCTCGAAGAGCAGCTTGCCGGCAAGACAGTGCGCCGCCAACTCGTGCGCAACGGCTATATGTACGTGCTTGCTTTGGACGAAAGCAACGAGCCGTATATCTATATGGTAAATCTTGCTGACAACACTGTCACAAACATCAGCACCAACGGCACCACCCTCGACGAAAACCGCGATCTCAAGATTTCCGACATCGCGCTTTCTGCCGACAACGTACTGCTTGCGTCGAGCTATGGAGAGAACCAATTTGACGCTTCGCAGGTTGCAGCCGGCGACGTTAGAGGCTCGGTAGCCATATATAAATGGGAGAACGACGAAAACGGCATCCCGACAGGCGACCCGGCTGTAATGTTCACATCGCAGAACTCCGGCAACTACTACAACGCAATGACCGGCAAGACCCTTGCTTACTCCGGAACAATCGAGGACGGCACAGCAATGATTACGGCGCAGACCACCGGCTCAAGCACTTCGCTGCGCTTCGTGGAATTTGCAATAGCCGATGGAGAATTGGTGGCCACAACATTCATCAACAATGTTGTCACAGCAGAATCCAACTATACAGCAACCAAGATTGGCGATGACATGCAATTGGTTGTATCTCCGAATGCCGACAACCAATATGTAATCGACGGCTCTAACACCAACCCGATGGAATGGCAGACAGCCGGCCAAAATGTCGACGCTCCTCTGTTGGGCAGAATCAGCGAGGAACTCATGACACCCGACGAAAACGGAGCAACATTCTTCCGCTATGCGGGACGCAGCCTAATGGTAGTGCCTGCAAAAGAGGAAAACAAAGTGACGGGCATCAAGATGTTTGACATCACCGACGGCCTCGACAACGCCAAAGAAATCGCTCTCAATGGAGCTGAAATAGAAGCGACAGAAGCCACATACGCCACTGCTGCAGCCAACGTGGTAACCACGCTTGACGACAATGAGCAAGTGAGCGACGCGCAAATGGAGTTCTATCTCATTCTCGACGGCAAGGTATCGAAATTCACCACCGCAGAAGTTGAGCAACCTGTTTACCGCGGCGAATACGCATACGACCTCGTATCGAATGTAGGCGAAACAGAATCCACATTCACGTTTAAGTCAACCGGCGACGCTCCCGCGGCAAACATTGTATTCACCGACAACGAGGGCAAAGAAACAAGAGTGGCTGCAGGTGCTGTGTCAGAAGGCGACAACTCTTTCAGCTTCGACAACAACACGCTGCCCGGCGGAACATTCGAATGGAGTGTTGAAATTGAAAACAAGGCAGCAGGCTCGGCAACCAAAGTATTTGCCGACGCGGGATTTGCAAGAGTGCAAGGCGTTATTGTCAACAATAATCCTGAAAGCGAGTACTTCGGCACAATATATGCAGCCAACGGCACAGCCGGCGAAAAGGACAAAGGCATCTATGTATACGACCGCACATGGACAAATACACATACCGCACTCCTTGCTGAAGAATTCAATCAAGGCAACGCATCCTCTCCATTCCGTCTTGGCCTTATGGACGACGGCACATTGCTCGTCAGCGACTGGTCGGACGCACATGCAGGCCTTTACACCGTAAATCCAGAAACATTCGAATGTGCCAACATGTTTGAGGGTGAGCGCGACGCCACAGGTGCAATCACCTACAACGGCACGCTTATCGGCGGAGGAACAACCGGCGTATCGGCTGTGGGCACAAAGATTTATACATTCTGCGAAGACTACCCGGCAGGCAATGCAGGCAACCAGCTTGTACGCTATGAAATCGGCGACGGCAAGACAATCAACACCGTTCCGGAATTCGCATACACCAACGCAACCCTTCCAAACACCAACGTTGAAGTAAGGGCAACCGAAAATGGTGTATGGGCATCACAAGTACGCTCAGCCGGCAACAACACCAAAGGCGCACAGGCTTTGATGTACCTCGACCATGAGGGCAACGTGCTCTACGACTCAAGCAGCGCAAACGCCGAAGACCTTAACGGCTGCAACGCCGCAGGATTCGCAATAAGCGTTGACAACGATGTTCTCGCCATCGCAAACGGCGACAGCAACGTCAATGTATATGAGCTGACTTGGAACGAGAACGTGCCTACCCTCACATTCCTCTACACACTCTCAGTAGGCAAGACAATCCGTGAAATGGCATTTGATATAGCCAACAACCTTTATATAGCAGGCGAAAACGAATTGTCTGTTTACAAATTGACAGGCATAGGCGACACAGCTGTCACCCCTTCAGGCGAAACTGTGACAATCGTCAACGCGTCAGTCGAGGAGAACGTGGCTGAAAGCAACAAAGTAGTTGTTTATCCTAACCCGGCCACTGATGTTGTGAATGTTGAAACTTCCGAGCCGATAACCGCCATAGCAGTCTACAACATGAACGGCGCGGCCGTAAACGCCGAATACAGCGTCAACGGCAATAACGCCACAATCAATGTCGGCGGACTTGCGTCAGGCATCTACTTCGTAAGAATCAACAACGGAGAAGCTGTACGCGTAATCAAAAGATAAGGCGTAACGCATAAATCTGAACCGGCAGGGTGTGCTATCACGGCACACCCTGCTTTTATTTTGCCGAAATCACAGGAATCGGTTAATTTTGCAAAGCAAAACACATATCCGATATGAGATTGCCTGTAATAGAAATAATGGACACCACTCTGCGCGACGGAGAGCAGACCACAGGTGTCAGCTTCACACGAAGCGAGAAACTCAGCATATTCAAACTATTGGTAGAGGAATTGCATGTGCCGCGTGTGGAAGTGGCTTCAGCAAGAGTTTCTGCCGGAGAGTTTGAAACCGTGAAGCGCATTTGCGAATGGGCAAAACGCAACAATCATCTTGAAAAAGTAGAGGTGCTCGGTTTCATCGATGGAGGCCAGTCCAACAGTTGGGTACGCGACACAGGCGCAAAAAAAATCAATCTGCTGTGCAAAGGAAGCGAGCGGCATTGCCGGATACAGTTGGAAAAATCCCCCGACGAGCATATAGCCGATGTAAAGACAGCGATAGCCGACGCCCGAAACAAAGGGCTTGAGGTCAACCTGTATTTGGAGGATTGGTCAAACGGCATGAAAGACTCTCAAGGATACGTGTTTCACCTGATGGATATGCTGCGTAATGAGCCTGTGGGACGTTTCATGCTTCCCGACACGTTGGGAGTGCTCGACCCTTACGACACTTTCGACTACGTAAAGAAAATGATAAAAACATATCCGGAGTTACGTTTCGACTTCCATGCCCACAACGACTACGACCTTGCCATATCCAACCTGTTCGCCGCGCTAAAAGTAGGCGCCTCGGGAGTGCATTGCACAATCAACGGGCTTGGAGAGCGGGCAGGCAACGCCCCTCTTTCGAGTGCGGTTGCCGTAATACATGACATGCTTCATCTGTCGACAGGCATCGATGAGACAAAAATCAACCGCGTCAGCGGCATTGTGGAATCATATTCGGGAGTAGCTATCCCTCCCAACAAACCGATAATAGGAGAATATGTGTTCACACAATGCGCGGGCGTTCATGCCGATGGCGACAGCAAGGCCGATTTGTATTCCTCGAAATTGGCGCCCGAACGTTTTGGACGAACAAGGGAATACGCGCTCGGCAAGCTGTCGGGAAAAGCCAACATACGCAAAAATCTTGAGGCACTCGGATTGGAGCTCAGCGAAGAAAAAATACAGAAAGTGGCCCGGCGCGTCACCGAGTTGGGCGACAAAAAAGAGATTGTCACACAGGAGGACCTGCCTTTTATCGTTGCCGATGTGGTAAAACACGGGAACCGCGAGGATAAAATCAAACTCATCAACTACCAGCTCTCCATAGCCCGCGGACTGCGTCCCACTGCGATTGTCAAGATTGAAATCAACGGCAAAGAATACATGGAAAGCTCTGTGGGCGACGGACAATACGACGCTTTCATGAAGGCTTTGCGCAAAATCTACAGAGGGCAACGCCGCCGCGACTTCCCCACCCTGACCAACTACACAGTCAACATTCCGCGAGGCGGAAAAACCGACGCTTTGGTGCAGACTACCATACATTGGCAATACGGCGGACACCTGCTCAAAACCATCGGGCTTGACGCCGACCAAACGGAATCCGCCATAAAAGCGACCGTAAAAATGCTTAACATCATAGAAGAGTTTAAATAGATATAAATTCACATAATTTGACGGAAAAAATTATCGCTTTTAACTATTGTTATTTATCTTTGTTGCACGAAAAACAATGAACAATTCATATAACTTTAAAACTTATAGATTATGAAGTTTCTTACAGAAGAGAAATTGACCATTGTCGGCGCTGCCGGCATGATCGGTTCAAACATGGCACAAACTGCACTTATGATGGGTCTTACTCCCAACCTTTGCCTCTACGACCCCTACGGGCCGGGCTTGGAAGGTGTGGCTGAAGAAATGCGCCATTGCGGTTTTGAGGGTTGCAACGTGACTTTCACAACCGACATCAAAGAGGCTCTGACAGATGCCAAATACGTAATCTCGTCAGGCGGCGCGGCTCGTAAAGCCGGCATGACACGCGAAGACTTGCTGAAAGGCAATGCCGCTATCGCCGAAGATTTCGGTAAGAACTTGAAAGCATACTGTCCGGATGTAAAACACGTGGTAGTAATCTTCAATCCGGCTGACATCACAGGATTGATTACCCTGTTGCATTCCGGTTTGAAACCTTCTCAGGTGACCACTTTGGCAGCATTGGACAGCACTCGTCTGCAAAGCGAGCTCGCCAAATATTTCAACGTGCCGCAAAGCGCTGTTACAGGCTGCCGCACATACGGCGGACACGGTGAGCAAATGGCAGTATTCGCATCGACAGCCAAAGTTGACGGCACTCCGCTTCTCGACCTCATCGGCACTGACAAACTCCCGGCTGACAAATGGGCTGAAATACAACAAAAGGTCATCAAGGGAGGCGCAAACATCATCAATCTGCGCGGACGCTCCTCATTCCAAAGCCCGGCTTACGTATCTGTAGAAATGATACGCGCGGCAATGGGCGGCGAGGCATTCCGCTGGCCGGCAGGACGCTATGTTTCATTTAAAGGCTTCGACCATGTGATGATGGCGGTAGAGGCTACTATCACATCAAAAGGCTGCGCTTACGAAGAAATCGTCGGCACACCGGAAGAAATGGCATCTTTGCGCGAAAGCTACAAGCACTTGTGCGCTCTTCGCGACGAGGTAATCGGCATGGGTGTGCTTCCTCCGATTTCCGAATGGAACAAATTGAACCCGAATATCGACGAATAATCAGCGGGTATAAGAAATTAATCAAAAGCCGGCTGATAAAGTCGGCTTTTTTCGTAACATAACATAATCATTGCAATGAAACTCGTAAAATTATCTTCCATAGCATTGTGTGCCGCCCTCATATTCTCAAGCTGCGGCACAATCGGAAAAATGAACAACACGGCCAAAGGCGGTGTCATAGGAGGCGCCGGAGGCGCCGGCGTAGGAGCGTTGATCGGCGGATTGATAGGCAAAGGCAAAGGCGCGGCCATAGGAGCCGGTGTAGGCGCGGCTGTCGGCGTGGGAGCCGGTGTGCTTATCGGAAAGAAAATGGACAAGGCAGCCGAGCAGGCAAAGCAGATAGAAGGGGCTAAAGTGGAGCAAGGCGAAGAGCAGGGAGTGCAATACGTCAAAGTGACGCTCGACAGCGGAATCACCTTCCCCACCAACGGCACGACATTGTCGCAGTCGGCAAAAAACTCATTGTCGAAATTTGCCGCCCAACTCGATCCGCAATTCGACCTTGCAATATGCGGACACACCGACAACACAGGGACGCTGGAAGTGAATCAGCGCATATCGCTGCAACGCGCCCAATCGGTGGCAAACTATCTGACGGCCAACGGTATCGCATACGCCCAGCTTAAATCGGTAAAAGGCTACGACTACCAATATCCGGTAGCCGACAACTCCACCGAAGCCGGACGCTCGCAAAACCGCCGTGTAGAGCTTTATCTGCTTCCAAGCCAAGAAATGATAGACCAAGCAAATAAAGAGGCGTCAAACTAACAACCAAAGAATTATGAATAAAAGATTTGTAGCATCACTGCTGTTGGCCGCGGCCATAGCGTCGGCATCGGCAATTCCCGCCTATAAAGGACTGATAACACGCACAATGCCCGACGGCACCACGATAGAAATACGTCTGTGCGGCGACGAGAATTTCCACTTTGCCACACTTGCCGACGGCACAATAGTGAAAGAGTCAGACGGATATTTCTATTATGCCACAGTCAGCGACACAGGCATAGAAGCCACCAAATACAAGGTGGGGCAACCGCTGCCTGCAAAAGCAAAAAAATTCATGGCCGGCGACAATGCCACATCAAAAAAATTGGCCGGCATCTACAAAAATCGCCGGACAAAACGCAACATAACGAGAAAAGATGCCGGAAAAGGCGACACACCGCTCAGCACACAACACGGCTTGGTGATACTCGTAAATTTTGCCGACAACGAATTTGAGTATGGCAAAGAAATGTTTGAGAATGTGCTCAACGAACCGGGCTACAACGAAGAATACGCTACGGGCAGCGCATACGATTTCTTCCGCGACTCGTCCTACGGACTGTATTCTCCTGTCTTTGATGTGCTCGGGCCATACACGCTGTCGCAGGACATGGCGTATTACGGAGGAAACGACACTTGGGGCGACGACCGCAATCCAACCGCAATGATTGTCGAGGCATGCCAACTCGCCTCTGCCGACGACCACGACATGTCGCAATACGACTATGACGGCGACGGAAACATCGACAGAGTCTACGTGTTCTATGCCGGTGCGGGAGAAGCCAACGGAGGGTCGGAAGACACCATTTGGCCGCACCAATGGACTGTAGTGGAAGGTTATAACTACGATGGCGACACGGAAGTCGACGGTGTACACGTCGCTGATTATGCTTGCAGCAACGAGATTAGCGAATCTTACCGCAGGACAATAGATTCCGCTTTCGACGGCGTAGGCACATTCATCCACGAGTTCGGGCATGTGCTCGGTCTGCCCGACCTGTACGACACCAACTACTCCGGAGGATTCTTTACACCCGGAAGCTACGATGTGATGGACAGCGGCTCATATACCAACTACAGCCGTACACCGCCTGCCTATTCAGGATATGAGCGCATGTGCTTGGGTTGGATTAAGCCGCAACAAATTTATCCGTCATACGAGGGAACAGAAATGGAGCTTGCGCCAATAACCGAGAAAAATGTGTACCTGCTCACTTCCGACGGCACGGAACACAATTTAGACGGAAATGCTCCGTCGCCAAAAGAATTTTACCTGCTTGAATACCGCGACGGAGAAGGATGGGACAAATATATAGGGCAAACATACGACGGCATGCCCGGCGACAAAGGTATGCTCATCACGAGAATAAACTACAATGAATTCAAATGGGAAAACAATACCGTCAACAACTACAAAGACGATATGGGTGTGTCCTACGTATGCAATGACTCGCAAAACCGGTATCCGTTCCTATACTATCCGATGTTTCCGGGATATTTGGAAGAAGAGACGGTGGAGTTCGGCAACTATACAATCAACGACATCCGACATGACGAAAAATCCGGCAACATACGCTTTACGATAAGCGACAAAACCGCCGAGCCCGAACAAGGCGGCATAGGCAAAGCCTCTGCACACACCGCAAAAGCCACAGGCGGCTACGGACGCATAGTTATAGACGGCACTGTTGAGAAAACGGAAGTGGTAAACATGCAAGGCGCTACCCTGTATAGCGGCAACGCATCTGAGATACCGGCAACACCGGGCATCTATATAGTAAAACTGACCGCGCCCGATGGAGCTACTGCAATATCCAAAATCGCCGTAAAATAGCATCGGATAAAGCCAAACTGATTGCACAACAATAGCGCAAATATGAACTCAGCGCATTGTTGTGCAATTTTTATAAATAAAGCGGGACGCGCCCATAGAGGATGCGTCCCGCAAATATTAATCAGATTTTCTCTCTCTTATCTTACAAACACTTTATAAGCGTCAGATCCCACGCGCACGATATAAAGGCCGCCATTCAATGCAATCTTCACATCACCGTCGGCAACAACGCTCTTAACCAACCGGCCGTCAGCCGCATATACGTCAACCACACCGTTATAGCCGCTTACTGCCACCGCGCCTTCCATGCCATAAACAGCAACAGCGTCGCCATCTATGCCTTCAACGCCTGAAAGACTTTCAGTAGTAAATGTCACTTCTATAGGAGTGTTTTTCTCTTTCCAAAGCACATCTATCTTGAAATTGCAATGACCATCTGCTGTTATCGTGCCATCAATCTCCACAGACGCTGTGATAGCACCCGGCACAAGAACAAGATCCTCTACAGTAGAGCCGCTATATACTTTCTCGCCATTCTCACCGCCAGTGATAGCTACGTTCTCAACCATTATATCGCCCAACGGAATTCCGCCGAATTGAAAATCAGGAAGAAGGAACGTGCATTTGTCAGCGGCAGTCAATGCTATCTTTACAGAAGCCTGCTGTTCTTGTCCCATAGGAACTCCTCCCATTTCAATATTAAGATAGCCGGCATAATCCTCGCCTACAAGGTCGGTAGTAAACGTCACTGCTATAGGAAAGTCGTTCCAAGTCACATTTATATTGAAATCGCAAACATTGTCGGCATTGATTGTCCCATTCAATACCACATCCGCAACTATGCCTCCGTTCAAAGTCAAGTCATCTACAGAACCGTTGTAAGTTTTCACGCCATCAGCTTCCACGACAGTTACATCATCGACAACAATATCACCAAACGGCGTACCGCCAAGATTGAAATCCGGAAGAGTGAAAGTACACAAGCCCTCTCCTTTATCGGCAATCTCAATAGCGGCACTTTGGTTATAAGCAAGCGGAGAACCCATCATATCGATATTCAGATACCCCTCATAAGACGCGGCTTCAACAGCTTTTTCGTATTGAAGGACGTAGGTATGCAATATTTCGCCGTCAACATCCTTGCCACCCTGATTGGTAACAACTATGCGCACCTGAGCATTTGCGGCGTCAACAGAAACCGCAGCCTCCGCAAATTGGCTCTTAGTCGTGGCAGCAACCTGCTCAGCTGTAGGAAGCTCCGTACCGCTCATGGCATACTCATATTCACCGTCTTCCAACGCAACAGCTTCACCGTTGACTTTCAATTCCGTCAATGTAGAATAATAAACAAAATCTACATCGTCGATATCCAACCGGCTATTAGCTTTCATATTGCCGCGTGTCCAATAATCGGCAGAAGAAATAATTACATTCACCATATCTGGAGTTTCTCCCAAATTTTCTTCATTATAATTCAACGGCACAATAAGATCTTCCCAATCTTTTGTGTTAGCATTAATTTCATAATCGCACGAAGCAATCAATTTGCCTTGTTGGATAACAGTTTCTGCTTCTTTCTGTTTTCCTAATATTACACGATCTATATTTTCCATTTCCCGACTGTAAGTATATACAAAGTCGGGCTTACTTCCTGATACAGATGTAGGAGCATTAGACTTATACGTCCCGTTCCACAAATATGCTATCACGTGAGCTATTTCGCCCTCAGTAGCAGTCCGTCTATATTTCAAATAAACAGCATCTGGCTTATATGCGAATTCAATACCTCCATAACTGCCACCATCACCTGCGGAAGCATAGTTTAACATCTCCGATAAATTTGTACCATAAACAAAAACCCAAGGAGTTGACAATGAAATGAAAGCCGGCATCGTATTCCCCATTGCATTGCCATTTTTAAGCATGGCAAAATTATTTTCACCATCACTTACTTCCTCAACAACTACAAATGGGAGATCCGTACCTAATACATTTTGAAGCACACTTGAACCATTCCATGATGCCGGCTCTTTGCCCGGTCGAACATACGTACTTCCTTCTCCGGCAGTGTTCATTGATTCCCCACATATCTCTTTCCAATCATCGAACCCGACGTTGGGAAGCTGTTGGGCATCAGCAAATGCCGCCGACGCGGCGACACACAAACCTAATAAGTAAAATTTTTTATTCATACTGCTAAAAATTTGATTATTTTCAATTTAAACGGTGCAAAGTTACACCAAATCACGACATTGCAAAACATTTATTTAACTTTTTTATACCCATTTAGTCCCGACATACCCTCAAAAGTCACCTCAAAAAGCCACTCCGTAGTGCGGCGGCTATGCCGCCGATGTAAAAGAGAGCATCTCTGCCTACGGCTGCGCTCCGCTTACCGTAGGTTCCACTGAAGTGCCGTCGCTCCGCGACTAACCTATAACCTCATAACCTGCCACAACAGTGGCACTAAACCCCTCCGCCACTTCGTGGCACCTCCCCTATTTGCTTCGCTCCTCTCCGCATACAGAGGAGGACATGCTGCGTCGCTTACAGCTTAAAAGGCTGATGAGATGGCCAATTAGCGGACTTGAATAGCGGCATAGCCGCCGCACTAAAATCTATCAGCCGCAACAATGACAAATAAGCATTTCGGTTGTTTTTTTGAAAAGAAACAAATAAATTTGTGGTATCATAAAAACATACAAAGCTATGACCGATAAAAAATTTGTAATCACAGTAGGCCGCCAGTTCGGAAGCGGCGGACACGACATAGGCAAAAAATTAGCCGAAAGGCTCGGCGTTAGATTCTACGACAAGGAACTGCTATTGGAAGCCGCAAAAGAAGCAGGACTGAACCCCGCCCTCTTCAAGAAAGCCGATGAGAAATTGCCATCGTTCTATCTAAGCAACCTGTCGATGAATATCGGATTCTACATGCACCAATTTTCGCCTTCGGCATCCTACTACGACAGCGTGCAAAAAGCAATATGCGACATGATACGCTCCGCGGCCGAACGCGAATCGTGTGTCATTGTAGGAAGATGCGCGGACTACCTGCTGCGTGAAAACCCACGCTGCATCAACGTGTTCATAAGCGCGTCGGCTGACGCCTGCGCCGCGAGAATCGCCAAACGAATGGAAGGCATCACTATCGACGACGCAAAAAATCTCGCAAAAAAAGAGAACAAACTAAGAGCCGAATATTACAACTTCTACACGGACAAGGAATGGGGACACTCCACTTCCTATGACCTGTGCTTAGACTCGTCGCGCCTTCCGGAAAACGACATAATCGACATCATAATCGAATATATAGGCCGCAGGCTGAAATAACAACTAATCTCAACCAATCTCAATCACATCCGGCACATCGACCGACGGATGTGATTTTTTATATCTGCGCGCCGATATATACTCCAACAATGAATTAGCCGAATAAGCGACAAACGAAATGCCGGTTATCAGCACCAACACGCTTTCGATTGTCCGCACATCGGTGAGCAATATCACAATTCCGCAAATAAGCATTAAGGTTGGAACCACATACAGCCACACCGGAAATTTAACCATTCTTCCGACAGAAAAAAGCGTCCAGAATTTCACTATCGCACCGACAATAATAAGCACGGCAAACGTATAAGAAAGCACCTCCACAAAAAAAGCAGGAGCAGCCACCAAAGCAATGCCAAGCAACAGCCCGCCCGCCACAGGAACCAATGCCAACGTGTTGATTTTGCCCTGAGCTTTTCGCGAAAGCAACGCCACCAAAGCAAGACAACCCGGCACAATAAACAAAATACCTATTATAATTATAATAGTTTCAAAAATACGCGCCTGCGAATGCGTCAAAATCAAAATCAGTCCTGCCGCAAAAATGAATATATTGGAAATCAACGACAAACGGTTATTCATATCAATCAGTTTTTCAGTTTCCACGAAGATAGTCACTTATTTCCAAACATCCACACTTTTGATAGTATTTTTTATCTTCAGACAAGCTGCATCCCGGCAAAACAATTTCAAACAAGTTTGGTTGTTCTGCGCCCGATTTACATTATCTTTGTAGCGGCATAAAAGGCAATGGAAAGCAAGAAACAAATATTGATATTGATAAACCCTATTTCAGGAACCTCAAACAAAGACTATCTGCCTGAAATAATCAGACAGCAAATCGACACATCGGTCTTCGACCTTTCCATTCGGTTTACCCAACGTCCGAATCACGCCTACCAGCTTGCCAAAGAGGCCTCCGACAAAGGTTTTTACGGAGTAGTTGCAATAGGCGGCGATGGCACGGTCAACGAAACGGCATCCGCCCTGTGCAATACCGACACCGCGTTGGGCATAATCCCCAACGGCTCAGGCAACGGGTTGGCGCGGCATCTCAACATACCGCTGTCGATACCCGACGCCCTAAAAATAATCAACGACCGCAACATCGGACAATACGACTATTGCACAGCCAACCGGCATCCTTTTTTCTGCACATGCGGAGTGGGGTTCGACGCGCAAGTAAGCGCAAAATTCGCGAAAAACGGCAAACGCGGCCCGCTGAGTTATGTCAAAAGCGCGCTGTCGGAATATTTGAAATACCGCTCGCAATCATACAAAATCATCACCCCCGACGGAATAATCACAGAAAAGGCATTCATAATCGCATGCGGCAACGCCTCTCAATATGGCAATAACGCCTACATCACCCCGAATGCCGACATGCAGGACGGGCTTATCGACGTAACCGTGATACTGCCCATAACGCCGTTCGACACCGCCATACTCGGCATATTGCTGTTTTCAAAGCATATAGACCAAGATACAAATATAATCTCTTTCCGCACACCATCGCTGACAATACAACGCGACAAACCCGGCATAATGCATCTCGACGGCGAAACACTCATGATGCCCGAAACCATCGAGATAGAATGCCACCATGCCGGCCTGAAAGTATTCACTCCGGTAAAGGCACAAGAAAAAAGCAACATATTCAACACCATTGAATCAGGATTTTGGGATTTTGTAAACTCAATACGTGCCGAATTAAACGTATAAACAGCGAAAAACATCGCCGAAATGCGCAAAATATATGTTTTGCAACACATTTCTTTTTTTGTAGAAAAATTATACATAAATTCGTGCGTTAATTAATGTGACCATTATAATTTATAACTCCAAAATATATAAACCCTATGAGTTACCTTAAGTTCGATAAAAACCTACTTATCAATCTCGATCAATCTCTGCCAAAAGAGATTCTTCGCACAAACAAAGCAGGCGCTTATCATTGTACGACGGTTATCGGCTGTAATACACGAAAGCAACATGGGTTATTTGTCATCCCAATCAAAGAGATGAACAACGACAACTATGTGCTGCTGTCATCGCTCGATGAAACAGTCATTCAGCACGGAGCACCGTTCAATCTTGGAATACACCGCTATAAAAACGGTGTCTACAGTCCAAACGGACACAAATATCTGCGAGAGTTTAATTGCGACACTGTGCCAAAAATGACTTACCGCGTCGGAGGCGTAATCCTCACAAAGGAAAAAGTGTTCGTGACAAATGAAAACCGCATATTGATAAAATACACGCTTGTAGAAGCCCATTCACCGACAACTCTGCAATTTCAGCCATTCCTCGCTTTCAGAAACGCGGCAAGCCTTTGCTCGGAAAACTCGCAACTGAACAGCTCGTATGAGGAAACAGAAAACGGAGTGTCGTTCTGCCTTTATGAAGGATTCCCACGCCTATACATGCAGTTCAACCATAAACCCGAGTTCGTCTACGAGCCGAATTGGTACAAAGGAATCGAATATATCAAAGACCTTGCGCGAGAAGAGCCGTTCAGCGAGGATTTGTGGGTGCCGGGCTATTTCCGCATTCCAATAAAAAAAGGAGAAAGCATAATATTCTCGGCAAGCACAGAACCGGCCAAAACGCGGGGATTTGCAGCCACATTCGAGAAAGAATCGCAAGGACGCACTCCGCGCACAAGTTTTTTCAACTGTCTGAAAAATTCGGCAAAACAATGCTACCTGAAAGACGGCGACAACAACTATCTGCTTGCCGGCTATCCTTGGTTTAAAATCATAGCCCGCGACCTGTTTGTCGCCCTACCCGGCACGACCCTCGCCATCGACCACAAAGATGATTTCGAGAAAATAATGTCGACCGCCGAAAACGCTCTCCGCAAATACATGGAAACCGGAGAACAGGATCCGACAATAAAAGACATCGATTTACCCGACATTCCGCTATGGGCTTGTTGGACAATCAACCAATATTACAAATTCTGCGGTACGGCAGAAACATTGCAAAAATACGGGAAACTGCTTGAAAGCATCATCAACTTCATACTCGACGGCAAACAAAAAAACCTGTATATCAACAACGAAGGAATGTTATCCACCAACGGCACAATTCATCCCGTCACATGGATGGACGTGGAAACAACCGACGGAAAACCATTCCTACCGCGCACAGGCTTTATAGTGGAGTTCAACGCGCTGTGGTATAACGCGCTAATGTTCGGCATAACACTGTTTAAAGACGAGCAAAACAAACCCGAACGATACAACGATTGGGAATACACAGCGGCAAAACTGAAGGAGGCGTTCGTCAGGACGTTCCTAAACGACTATGGTTATCTCTACGATTATGTAGACGGCAACTATATGGATTTGAGCGTTCGCCCCAACATGATAATAGCCGCCGGGTGCGACTTCTCCCCTCTCGACCGTGTGCAGCGCAAACGCATACTCGACATCGTCACAAGAGAATTGCTGACTCCCATGGGACTCCGAACGCTGAGCCCAAAGAGCTATGGATACAATCCTTTCTTTGTAGGCAGCAGCACACAAAGAATCTATTCATACTTCAACGGACCCACGCGCCCGTGGCTCTCAGGCTTCTACACCGATGCCTATCTGAAAGTATTCGGGCATAGCGGTGTCGCATTCCTGCGGAGAATGCTTATCGGATATGAGGACGATATGACAAAAGAGTGTATCGGCTCCATATCAGAGCTCTATGATGGCAATCCTCCATTCAACGGGCATGGCGCAATAAGTTTTGCCCCAAGCATAGGAGAGGTGCTGCGCGCGCTATATGTGTTAAATAGTTTTGACGTTTAATTCCAAGAAAATAATTCTTTCGAATATGAAAGCTCTAATGTTCGGGTGGGAATTTCCACCTCATATACTCGGAGGACTTGGCACGGCAAGTTATGGCCTGACCAAAGGCATGGCCGAAAACGGGAATATGGAAATAACATTTGTCATTCCAAAGCCACACGGGGACGAAGATAAAAGTTTTGCCAACATCATAGGAGCATGCAACACCCCTATCGCATGGCGGGAGGCAGATTGGGACTACGTAAAATCCAGAATAGGAAATGTAATGGATCCGCAGCTGTATTTCGACTTGCGCTCACATATATATGCCGACTTCAACTACATGAGCGTAAACGACCTCGGCTGCATCGAATTCTCGGGCAGATACCCCGACAATCTCCTTGAGGAGATAAACAATTACTCGATAGTTGCAGGCGTAATTGCCCGCACAGTGGATTTCGACATAATCCACTCGCATGACTGGCTGACATATCCTGCCGGAATTCATGCTAAACAAGTGTCAGGCAAGCCATTGGTAATACATGTTCATGCCACAGATTTCGACCGGTCGAGAGGAAATGTCAATCCGACCGTTTACGGTATCGAGCGCGACGGTATGCTGAATGCCGACCACATAATCACGGTCAGCAACCTTACCCGCCGCACTGTGATAGAGAAGTACGGCATTGATCCGGCAAAAGTCACCACAGTACACAATGCGGTAGAGCCGCTCCGTGAGGAACTAAAGCATTTGGATGTGCCGAAGATGAAAGAAAAAGTTGTGACATTTCTCGGCAGAATCACAATGCAAAAAGGCCCTGAATACTTTGTCGAGGCAGCAGCCAAAGTACTGCAAAAAGTGCATAACGTGCGCTTTGTAATGGCCGGAAGCGGCGACATGATGGAAAAAATGATTGATCTCGCGGCTCAAAAAGACATTTCCGACCGCTTCCATTTTCCGGGATTCCAAAAAGGAAAACAAGTCTACGAAATGCTTAAAGCATCGGATGTATATATAATGCCATCCGTGTCGGAGCCGTTCGGCATATCTCCGCTTGAGGCCATGCAAATGGGCGTGCCATCGATAATATCAAAGCAATCGGGATGCGCCGAAATACTCAACCACGTCATAAAAACCGATTTTTGGGATATCGACGCAATGGCAGATGCCATATATTCGATAATAACCTATCCGGCAATGTACAAACAACTGCACGAAGAAGGGCTTACGGAAGTTGATGGCATACAATGGAAAAAAGCCGGAAAAAAAGTCATAGATATTTACAACCAATTGTTAAACCGATAAAATTTATATAATATGAGTGCAATTTGCTTATACTTCCAGATACACCAACCGTTCAGACTGAAACGATACCGTTTCTTCGACATTGGTAACGACCACTATTATTATGACGATTTCGCCAACGAGGAAATAATATCGAAAATAGCCCAACACGCCTATTTGCCGGCAAACGAGCTGCTGTTGCAAATGATAAACGACAGCAACAAAAAATTCAAAGTGGCATTCTCTATCACAGGAACGGCCATAGAGCAATTTCAGCAATATGTGCCGGAATTTATCGACTCGATGAAAAAACTTGCGGATACAGGATGCGTAGAGTTCGTATCAGAAACCTACTCACATTCGCTTGCGTCGCTCACCGATGAGGAAGAGTTCCGCCAACAGGTAGAACAGCACGACAAACTGATTTACGAGCTCTTCGGACAAAAGCCCAAAGTATTTAAGAACACCGAATTTGTCTACAACGATGAAATTGCGGCTCAAATATCTGCAATGGGATTTAAAGCTGTCCTTACAGAAGGAGCCAAGCACATACTCGGATGGAAATCACCAAACTATGTGTACAGTTCAGCCGGAGCCCCAAAAATGAAACTGCTGTTCAGAAACTCGAAACTCACCGACGATATCGCCATGCGATTCTCCGACTCGTCATGGCACGAATATCCGTTGACCGCCGACAAATACATGGCATGGATAGCCGACTGCCCAAAAGAGGAGCAAATAGTCAACATCGCTCTAAACTACGAAACACTCGGAGAAAACCATCCGAGAGCGACAGGCATATTCGACTTCTTCAAAGCCCTGCCAAGATTTGCCGAACAAAAAGGGATAGAGTTTTGGACACCTTCAGAAGCTGTTTCCAAATTGAAAGCTGTCGACGTGATTTCCGTCACACACCCGATTTCAGGAGCCGACGAGGCACGCGATGTCAGCGCATGGCTTGGAAACGATTTGCAAAATGAGGCTTTCCACAAACTGTACTCAGTGGCAGAGCGTGTGCATCTATGCAGCGACCGCCGATTGAAACAAGACTGGCTCTATCTGCAATCTTCCGACCATTTCTTCTACATGAGCACCAAGCATTTCAGCGATGGCGCGGCACATGCAATGTTCAGCCCATACGAATCGCCATATCAAGCGTTCACCAACTATATGAATGTGTTGGCCGACTTCATTGTCAGAGTGGAAGAGCAATATCCGCTTTCGATAGAAAATGAGGAGCTTAACGCGCTGCTCACAACTATTAAAAATCAAGAAAGCGAAATAGAAATGCTGAATAAAGAGTTGCGAGTTTTAAGAACTACCATCGAGCAGAATGAAAACAACGCGGCAGAAGCCAAAGCCGCAGAGAAACCGGCAGCAAAAAAGCCAACTACAACAAGAAAAACCGCAACAAAGAGAACCACAACAAAAAAAACCGATAAATAATTCAACCACAGCAACCGGAATTGCCAACGATGGTAATTCCGGTTGCTTAACGCAAAAAACAAATCAAACATCATGCTAAGCAAAAAATTAGAAGAGGCATTAAACGAACAAATCAATGCTGAATTTTGGTCCGCATATCTCTATCTGTCGATGTCGGCATATTTTGAGGCCAACGGAAAAAGCGGTTTTGCCAACTGGTTCAAAGTGCAGTTCAAAGAAGAGCAGGCTCACGCCGAAATCTTCATGAATTTCGTGCAAGACCGCGGAGGACGTGTGACGTTGAAACCCATAGCCGCTGTTGACACAGAATGGGAAAGCCCGATACATGTGTTCAAAGACACATTAAAGCACGAGCAGAAAGTGACAAAGATGATAAATGACCTCTACTGCATTGCCGAAGAAGAAAAGGACTACGCAACGCGCAGTATGCTCACATGGTTTGTCGATGAGCAGGTGGAAGAGGAAAAAACAGCGCAGGAATACATTGACCATCTCACCCTCATAGGCGACAACGGATTTGGCATGTACACTATCGACAAAGAGTTGGCGGCAAGAACCTATACAACTCCCGCCCCTTTGGCAAACAGCGATGAAGCGTAAAAATAACAGATTATCATATCCCATAAAAAACTGAATGTTAATATTCTTAGCTGACAGCAATCAAAAATAAAAAATGCCGCATCTGTAGAAAATGCGGCATTTTTTTATATCCGTAAAGAAAACCTCTGCTTATCGTCCGCTACGCGTAATCTTATTTTTAACAAGACTGTTGAAAGAATCAGCCTTCAACAATTTCTCCACAGACAAGTGCATACGATAACGCCAATAATAATGCGATATAGCCGGCACATTAATCTGCTCCTCGCGAGGATCCTCCCGTCGTAAACCACCGTCAACCGAAAGCCAGTCCTGCAACGGCAAAATGGACAACATCGCCGATGACTCCATGTGCTGGCTGACGATAATGTCGCAAATCCACGGTTCGGCAAAGTAAGGAGCTTTCCCCGTTTGGCCGAGCATTGTATTAAAGAAACGCTGTGTCTTGTCAGGATTCTCCTCCCACCATTGACGAATGCCTCCCATATCGTGAGTGGAAGTGGTACAAACCGACAAATATGGATAATGGTATGGATTTCCAAACTCCACTTTCGGATCCTTAGGCATTCTCTGAATCTCAAGAGAAAGTATCTGCAACTGGTGCATCACGGCTGGCACACAATCAGGAATCATGCCAAGGTCTTCTCCACACACAAGCATATCGGTGGAATTCACCAAAGCAGGCAGTTTCATCATAGCCTTTCCGTACCAGAAATCGTTATGGCGATGATAGAAAAAGTCGTTATACAGACGGTCGAAACACCAACGCTCATAATCGTTCAACGAACGGTAGACATAAGTGAATTGAGCAGAGATGCGCGGATGATATTTGCCTTTCTGTTTTGAGTCCTCAATAAAAAGAACTTGGTCTATCAATCCAAGCAAAGCATTCTTTATACGCTCGTTCTTCTCTGACTTGTCTTGCCCGCCAAAATATTCCACAACCTTAATTTGCGTATCGACAAATTCTCGCAAATGATATTTTCCGTAACCGTCATCAACCAAAAACTTATCCTTAACCTCATCAGTAAACTCACCGAAGAAATCAGCAAGGAAATAATCGCGAATAAACGGTTTTGCATGCGTATCCGCATCGATCCAGAAATCGTAGCTGTAGCGCATCTCATCAGGCGTGTAAGGCAATGCCGGATCAAATGTGCCGAGCAATCCATGCACAGCAGTCATAGGTATCTGCCAAATGCGGAAGAATCCAAGTATATGGTCAATACGATATAAATCAAAATATTCCGACATTTTTCGCATTCGGTCTTTCCACCATTGGAAACCGTCTTTTGCCATCTCATCCCAATTATAAGTAGGCAGCCCCCAATTCTGGCCAAGCACAGAAAAATCATCCGGCGGAGCACCCGCCTGACAATCCATATTAAACAAATCCGTATTTACCCAAGCGTCCGCGCTCGTGCGGCTTATTCCGATAGGAATATCGCCTTTCAAGACTACATTATGCGCATGAGCATATTCTTTTACATCTTTAAGCTGTTTATCAAGATGATATTGGATGAAATAAACCACGTTGACAGCTTCCTTGTTGTCTTCCACAAATTTATCTACAGACGCCTCGTTGTAGACAGCATAGCTCTCCCATTTGGAAAAGTCAGCAGTGCCATATTTATCCCGGAGCGCACAAAAAACAGCGTATGGCTTTAACCAATATTCATTCTTAATTTTAAAATCAATAAAATCCTGACTGTCTAAAACCTCAGAGCCGGATTCTGCAAACACCTCCCTCACATATTGCATCTTGGCCTGATTCACGCGCTCATAGTCGACTTGCGGCAAAGCATTGAGTTCGGCAGCAAGTCCATCATAAAACTCACGCCGCGCGGCATCTCTCAAAATTCCGACCTGCGGCAAATGCAAATACATGGGATGCAACGCAAAAGAGGAATTTGCCTCATAAGGATAAGAGTCGGTCCATGTGCCTGTCATGGTTGTATCGTTAATCGGCAATATCTGCAATACCCGTTGTCCGGTTAAGGCAAGCCAATCAACCATTTTTTTTATACCGACAAAATCACCAACACCGAAATCGTTTTCGGTGCGGATAGAAAACACAGGAATGGCTGTGCCGGCTCCTTTCCATGGTGCGGAAGAATCGTTAAATCTTAGTCCCGACACTATTTGAGCTGTGGTTTTTGCTTTCGAGCCACGCAAATCCAAAGTTCTGTTGTCTGTAGATTCCCAAACGACATTGCCTGTTGACTTATTTCTCTTTATAAACTTATAGCTCAGCGGAAAAGCAAGATCCTGCAACGGCAAGGCAACCGACCATTCTGGAAAATCACAATCAGCCATGACAACAGCGTTGGCCGGATTCCATTTGCCCAACGCCTCACATTCGCCAACAATGGCAAGTTCCTCATCCGGACGCACAGTCGGAGCAAATACTCTCAAATTCAGACAACCGGCAAGAACCACAGTTTTTCCTCTGTTTTCACGACGGAAAACCGATTCTGTAAACATCGACGAATAAAACGACTTGTCTGCGGGCTGATCCTGCCAATGATCATTCACGACATAAGCCCTGACTTTCTCTCCCACAACAAAACGATGAGGTTTCCCCCACTCTTTTCTGACGTAGCCTTGCTCGCTTCTGACAAAATAACGATATTCAAAATCCTTGACAGGACTTTTAAATTCGACTGTCAGTCTCCAACAATCTCCTTCATAATTCATGACAAGGGCATTATCGCCATATAGTCCTCCCAATTCATCGGCATTGCCGGCAATGTAGACCGACTCGCCCCAGTTGGTTCTGTAATCGATATTAAAAGTTATTTTCATTAGGTCTATAAATTTTAGGCATTAATTTACAGTGAATCAAATTATGCGATAAATTTACGCATTAAATACGAGAAACGCGCAATGGGAGGCATAATAAATTCTCATTGCGCGTTTTTTAATGCTTTTCTCAAACTTTTTCTAACCGCAACGCGACGTGCCGCAAGACGTACAAATCAGGCATCCCTCCTGATAAATCAATGTTTCCTGACCGCAATTGGGACAAGTCTGTCCATTAGCATGAGTGCCGTTTGGCAAATATTTCTTCAAAGCCCTTTCCACACCCATTTTCCACGTATTGATGGACTCGCTGTTAAGCTCAAGACTTCCCACCAACTTAATCACTTGGGCAATAGGCATTCCATAGCGGAGCACACCGGAAATCAGTTTCGCATAATTCCAATATTCAGGATTGAATTTTTCGGAAAGCCCCTCTATCGTTATCTTATATCCACGCTTGTTGATGAATTGGAAATCATAGCGCTTATTGCCATACTCGTCTATGGCTTTGATTATTTTTCCTTTAGTAACCGATTTCGGGCAGAATATGCCATCATCATCATCGGCAAGACCGGTAAAAATCTCATATGGCTTGTCATTTGCAAGCCCGATAAAGGCAATCCATTTTTCTTTATTATTTTGGAATCTGACCACATCGGCCTCCAATTCAATCGGACGTTTCAGCAAATGCTGCTCCTCAGAAGCAATGCCCGGTTGCTTTTCCTCTATCTTTTTATCTTTTTGGGTGGAAACCAACACTCCGGAGCGCGATCCGTCGCGATATACCGTACATCCCTTACATCCCGATTTCCACGCATGCAGATAAAGCTCGTTAATCAAATCTTCCGACACATCGGAAGGAAGATTTATAGTGACACTGATTGAATGGTCAACCCATTTTTGTATCCGCCCCTGCATATTCACTTTCTCAAGCCAATCGATATCATTAGCCGTAGCCTTATAATAAGGTGAACGCTTCACTATATCGTCCAACTCTTCCTGCGTATAGTCGTGTTTCACTTCTATACCGTTTATCTCCATCCAAGTAATGAATTTATGATGATAAACAATATATTCCTCAAACGCGTCTCCTGTTTCGTCGACAAAATCGATTCTCACATTCGGGTCATTAGGATTAACTTTCCTTCTGCGCTTATATACCGGCATAAACACCGGCTCTATACCCGACGATGTTTGCGTCATCAAACTTGTAGTGCCGGTGGGAGCTATTGTAAGGCAGGCAATATTGCGGCGACCGTATTTTGCCATTTCCTTATATAATTCTGGATCAGCGTCTTTCAACCGATTGATGAACGGGTTGTTTTTTTCTCTTTCCGCATCGAAAATCTCAAAAGCCCCACGCTCTTTAGCCATGTTCACTGACGAGCGGTATGCGGCAAGAGCCAACGCTTTATGCACATTTTCAGAAAAAGCGGTGGCCTCTTCTGTGCCATAACGCAATCCCATGGCGGCAATCATATCTCCCTCGCCTGTAGTGCCAACACCGGTACGACGCCCTTTAAGGGTTTTTGCCCTTATTTTCTTCCACAAATTAAGCTCTGTTTCTTTTACCTCCATCGTTTCAGGGTCAGAGTTAATCTTGTCGAGTATCCGGTCTATTTTCTCCATCTCAAGATCAATTATATCGTCCATCATCCGTTGTGCGTAGCCTACATGAGAAGCAAACAAGTCAAAATCAAAATAAGCTTCTTTTGTAAACGGATTCTGCACATACGAATAAAGATTGATGGCAATAAGACGACAACTGTCGTAAGGACACAAAGGAATCTCTCCGCATGGATTGGTAGAGATTGTGCGGAAACCCAAATCCGCATAACAGTCAGGCACAGACTCCCTTATTATTGTATCCCAAAACAACACACCCGGCTCCGCGCTCTTCCACGCATTATGCACTATTTTACGCCACAAAGCGACAGCATCGATTTTTTTCTCGAATTTCGGCTCATCGCTGTCGACAGGATATTTCTGAACATATTCGGCGTTATTCTCAACCGCGTGCATAAACTCGTCGTCGATACGCACCGAAACATTTGCGCCGGTCACTTTGCCCTCTGTCATTTTTGCGTCAATAAAGGCCTCACTGTCAGGATGCTTAATGCTCACCGACAACATCAACGCTCCGCGACGGCCATCTTGAGCGACCTCACGAGTAGAGTTAGAATAACGTTCCATAAACGGAACCAACCCGGTAGACGTAAGCGCAGAATTTTTTACAGGAGAGCCTTTCGGGCGGATATGCGACAAATCGTGTCCGACGCCACCACGACGTTTCATCAGCTGCACCTGCTCCTCATCGATTTTAATTATACCGCCATAAGAATCAGGACTGCCATCAAGACCAATCACAAAACAGTTTGACAACGAACCTATCTGATAGTTGTTGCCTATGCCTGCCATCGGACTTCCTTGAGGAACTATGTATTTGAAGTTGCGAATCAAATCAAATACTTGCTCTTCCGTCATTGGATTTTTGTAATTTTTTTCAACTCTGACAATTTCTTTTGCAATACGCCGATGCATATCGTCGGGAGTTTTTTCATAAATATTTCCATAGGAGTCTTTCAACGCGTATTTATTCACCCACACACGCGCGGCAAGCTCATCTCCGTTGAAATATTTACACGAGGCATCAAAAGCCTCATCGTAAGTATACGTATTTTTTTCCATATTAGATAATGAAGTATTGGCTATAAAATTTGACTTTGCAAAGGTTGCAAATAAAAATTTATTCTCAAAATATTTCATTACAAATTATATAAAACCATATAAAGTTTTCCATTTCAAAAACACTACACACTGTACATCAACATATTACCCAAAACAATGCCTATACAAAGTTTTCCAAAACAGAAAATTTAGTTAAACTTGCAAACACATGTGTCAACAACAAACTTACATAAAAGAGTTTATCTAAAATTTTTACTCTTTACATCATAAAAGCACATAGAGAAACATGTCAAAATTGTTTTTCTGCAAGCGTTTATTTAATTTTGCATTACAATAAAAAGCACTAATTATGAACACCGAATACTTTAACCAACGCAGAACGATAAGAAAATATTCTGATAAAGAAATACCGGCTGAACTACTGAAAAAAATGCTCGAAAGCGCAATGCGTGCACCGACAACAGGCAATATGCAACTGTATAGCGCAATAGTCACGACAGACAAAGAAATAAAAGAGCAACTGTCACCATGCCATTTCAACCAACCGCAAGTGATGTCGGCAGCCGCTGTAATAACATTCTGCGCCGACTATAACCGGTTCATAAAATGGTGCGAGGCAAGCGACGCCATTCCCGGATACAACAATTTTCAATCATTTATGACGGCTACCCTCGACGCAGCCATTTTTGCTCAGCAATTCAACACAATCGCCGAACTCAACGGATTGGGATGCTGCTATTTAGGCACCACCACATACAATGCAGAAGAAATAGCGTCAGTGCTACATCTTCCGCCAATGGTAGTGCCAATAATCACCATTACTGTCGGGTATCCCGACGGCGAAACCATACAAGTGGAGCGTCTGCCTGTCAATGGCGTAATTCATCAAAACACATATCATGACTATTCAGAGCAGGACATTAAAAACATACACTCCGAAAAAGAGAGTCTTGAAGTAAACAAAGGATATGTGACTGAAAACCACAAAACGACACTTGCGCAAGTATTTACCGATGTCCGCTACACAAAAGCAGATTGCGAAACTTTCTCCGAGAAGTTCTATAAATTCGTTGAGAAACAAGGATACAAATTTCCTGATAACAAATAAAAAGATTGAAAAAAGCCCCCGTTTTTCAAGTAACGGATAAAAGAATTATCTTTGTAGAACAACATTTGGAATAAGAATGGAAGAAGATATAAAGAATGCGGTCGAAACAATGCAAAAAGGCGGAATCATCCTATACCCCACCGACACAATATGGGGAATAGGATGCGATGCCACCAACGAAAAAGCCGTAAGCCGCATATATGAGATAAAAAAACGCGCAGAAAACAAAGCAATGCTCGTTCTGATAGACGATATCGACAAGATTGAGCGTTATGTTGACAACGTTCCGGAAATGGCATACACCATCAACGAACTCAGCGAAAAACCCGTTACAATAATCTACGACCATGCCCTCAATCTCGCAAAAAATCTTCTTGGGGAGAACGACAGTGTCGGCATACGCGTTTCTCGCGAAAGTTTCTCACAACAGCTTTGCAAAAAATTAGGCAGGCCAATAGTGTCGACCTCAGCCAATATAAGCGGCAGCCCGGCTGCACCAACATTCAAAATGATTTCCGAAGAGATAAAAAATGCGGTAGACTATATCGTGAAATACCGTCAAGACGATGAAACAGAACATGCGGCATCAAGCGTGATTAAACTGTCGGCAGACAATGTAATAAAAATATTACGACATTGACAAACGAAAACATACAACGAACAAAATACATAATTGGCGACTTTGCAGCCTCCAATGCAGGGTGGTTTCTATATAGCATGATACGCTATTATCTTACCAAAGAAAGCGCCATGATGAGCCATTACGACTCAGTGTATTCGTTTTTGTCGATGCCAAACGTCCTGTTAGGACAAATATTTTTCCCCATATTGTTCATTTTTATCGCATATCTGTCAGGATACTACAATGTAGTCCACCTCAAATCAAGAATACAAGAGCTGTCAACCACAGTATTGTCAACGCTAATCGTGACGCTTATAATGTTTTTCATCATACTCATAAACGACAGTTTTCCGGAGCGTTTGAAAAACTACGAGCTTATAGCCGCCATGTGGTGCTGCATATTTCTGTTTATATATACAACCCGATTTTTTATCACGGGAAATGTAAAAGAAAAAATAAAATCAGGAAAATTATCATTCAGCACCCTGATAATAGGCAACAACGAAACAGCAAACAATCTGCTTTTCAACCTCCGCAACAAATATAAAGATTTAGGATACAAACCTATAGGAATAATAAGAATGGCAGGCGAGCCGTGCGACGCAGCTACCGACATACCTATGTATGAAGAAGATGAGATTGACAATCTATGCAGAAACAACGACATAAGAACAATCATAATCGTAAACAAGAAAAACGACAAAGAATATATCTACAATCTGATAAACAGATTATTCAAATACAACATCCCCATAAAAATAACTCCGGAGTTGCATGACATATTGACGGCCCGGATAATGCACAACAATATATTCGGGGAGCCATTAATCGATATCGCGCAAAACAACATGCCGGAATGGGAAAAATGCGTAAAACGGTTTTCGGACATAATCCTTTCCGTCTTCTCGCTGATTATACTATCTCCCATATTCCTGATAATTGCAATCTTAATAAAGAAAGACTCACCGGGCAGGATTATCTACAGCCAAGAACGGATAGGCAAGCATGGAAAGCCATTCCATATATACAAATTCCGGACAATGATGGAAAACGCCGAGAAAGACAAATCACCAATGCTTTCCTCTAATGATGACCCGCGTATAACCCGCGTCGGGAAAATATTAAGAAAATACCGGCTTGACGAAACTCCGCAATTTTGGAACGTATTAAAAGGTGACATGTCGATAGTAGGCCCACGCCCTGAACGGAAATATTTTGTTGATCAGATACTCAAATCTGCCCCATATTATACCCTCATTTATCAAATCCGCCCGGGCATATCATCCTTGGGGATGGTAAAATTCGGATATGCGACAAATGTGGAGGAAATGATAAAACGGGCACAGTACGACATCATATATATAGAAAACATGTCGATAGCAGTAGATTTAAAAATAATGATGCTGACAATAAAAACAGTGATAACAGGAAAAGGATTATAGCACAATGGCAAACTACATGTATATGACCGGACGAATGTCGTCACTGCTGATGAAAATCTTGCAATGGCGCGAAACCCATATAAAAGAGCATAATTTTCTACTTGTGCTTGCATTTTTTACAGGCATATTATCCGGATTTGCCGCATTGCTTCTGAAATTCCTCATCGCATCGATAGCATCGATGCTGAGCACGCACCTCACAATATCAGGCGCAAACTACCTTTATCTGATTTATCCGATATTAGGCATACTCATTGCCGGGCTTTATGTCAGATATGTAGTTAAAGACAACATATCACACGGAGTTACGCGCGTGCTTTATGCCATTTCCCAAAACAAAAGCCGCATGAAACTGCACAACACATATACATCGGTTGTGGCAAGTTCCATAACAATAGGCTTCGGAGGCTCTGTCGGTGCGGAAGGGCCGATTGTCAATACGGGAGCTGCCATCGGCTCAAATCTCGGCAGCATGTTCCGCATGCCTCCGCAGATATTGATGATGCTTGTAGGCAGCGGAGCGGCAGCCGGCGTAGCCGCCATATTCAAAGCGCCTATCGCCGGTATGCTTTTCGCGATAGAAGTATTGATGATTGACCTGACAACTGTTTCTGTAATGCCATTATTGGTTTCTTCGATAACAGCTGCCACAATATCTTACATATTCACGGGCTACAGCCCTGAATTTGTATTCGACGCCAGCGACATATATACTATGGACCGCATCCCCTACTCCATGCTGCTCGGCGTGGTATGCGGATTCACATCGCTTTATTTCACTAAGGCCATAGGATTCATGGAAGGAATTTTCTCCAAAATAAAAAATCAATGGATAAAATTCGCGTTCGGCTCAGTAGTGCTCAGCGGTTTGATATTCTGCTTCCCGCCACTCTACGGCGAAGGCTATGGAGCGATAACCGAATTGCTCAACGGCTCGCCGTCGTCACTGTTCGACGGAAGCGTATTCTACGAGTTCCGCGACAACGTATGGTTCGTATTATTGTTTCTACTGATGATAATACTGACCAAAGTGTTTGCAACAAGCGCAACCAACGGAGGAGGAGGCGTAGGCGGAACATTCGCGCCATCGCTTTACGTAGGATGCATGACCGGATTTTTTTTCGCGTTCCTGATAAACACATTAGGGCTCAATCCCGCCGAATCAGAGCTGTCCTGCAAAAATTTCGCGCTGATGGGAATGGCCGGAGTAATGTCGGGAGTGATGCACGCCCCACTAATGGGCATATTTCTCACAGCCGAAATGACGGGTGGCTATCAGCTGTTCCTGCCTCTGCTTATTGTATCAACAATATCCTATTGCACCATAAAAATATTTGTTCCATACAGCATATACACCATGCGTCTTGCAAAACGCGGAGAACTGCTTACGCACCATAAAGACAAAGCAGTGCTCACTTTGCTGAAAATGGACAGTGTGATTGAAAAAGGCTTCATAGAAGTACATCCTGACATGAGCCTGCGCGAAATGGTACAGGCAATATCCGAATCAAACCGCAATCTGTTCCCCGTAACCGATAAAGACGGAACACTTCTCGGCATCGTTTTACTCGACGATATAAGAAACATTATGTTCCGCCCTGATCTGTACGACAAAATGTATGTGCGGAAATTCATGAGTATGCCTCCCGCCAAGATTGTTGAGAATGAGAGCATGGAAAATGTAATGAAAACATTCGACCGCACCAACGCTTGGAATTTACCTGTAGTGGACAATGAAGGAAAATACATAGGATTTGTGTCAAAATCAAAAATATTCAATTCCTACCGGCGCGTATTACGCCACTATTCCGACGATTAACAACTAAATATTACCTTACAAAAAATGACAAAGAAAGATTTCAAAATAGTATTTTTCGGCACACCGGAGTTCGCTGTCGCAAGTTTGGCAAAATTAGTGGATGAAGGATACAACATTGCCGCAGTTGTGACAATGCCTGACAAACCTGCCGGACGAGGCCGTCAGATACTGCAATCCGATGTAAAGAAATATGCTTTGGAACATAATCTGCCGATACTGCAACCGGAGAAACTGAAATCGGAGGATTTTATCGGACAACTGCGCAACATCAATGCCGACTTATTCATTGTTATAGCTTTCCGTATGCTTCCGGAAGCCGTATGGCAAATGCCGAAATATGGGACATTCAACCTGCACGCATCCCTGCTTCCAAAATATCGCGGCGCGGCACCTCTGAATTGGGCTGTAATCAACGGCGACAAAGAAACGGGAGTAACAACATTTTTCCTCAAACACGAAATCGACACCGGCGATATCATACAGCAAAAAAAAATCAATATATACGATAATGACAATGTCGGCACTGTCCACGACAAATTGATGGCACTCGGCGCCGATATGGTTATTGAAACAGTAAACGCAATAATAGCCGGAACAGTAAAAACAATTCCACAAAATCAATTGTGTGATGGCATTGAGCCGACTCCCGCGCCAAAAATCTTTAAGGATACGTGCCATATCAAATGGGATAACTCCGCCAACAGCGTCCACAACTTAGTGCGCGGATTGTCGCCCTATCCGGCCGCTTGGTGCTACTTCGAAAAAGACGGCAAAGAGCATCAACTGAAAATATTCGAAACATCGATAACCGATATGCCGACAAACGGAGCTATTCACGGAACAGTAAAAACGGACAAAAACAGCATTTATGTAGCATGCGCCGACAACTATCTGCAAATTAAGTCGCTACAATTATCCGGGAAAAAGCGAATGGACTCGGCCGCATTCCTTAGAGGTTTTACACTCGACTCTGCCATACTGAAATGATTTACAAATCCGAGTTTATTGTATGCAATATGAGGATATATGCCAACGATGCAGCCACGACGGTGATATTGACACGTAACACCGTTGTGGCAATGAGTAAGTCATCCGGCATTTCAACCTAAGCCAATTCCAAATAGGTGTATCGACTTACGTCATGCTCTTGACTGTCAGTAAACACCATACTATATTTTCTTACAATTCTGAAATCAACGGGACGACGAAAAATCGGCCCGTCGAACACAAATGAATGATATTCTCCATTTTCTCCACATATATCCACATTGCCGGGCAGATCGGAAATAAATTGGTTGTCAATTATCCTGCCTATGAAGTTCTCCGACAAGACAGAATTATCCACACACGTGACAATCGCCTTAAAGCCTAACTGTATAAACTCCGACATAACAACATCAGTTGGCATTCCCCATAAAGGAAACACGGAGTTAATTCCAACTCTATGACATTTTTGTTCTCTTTCACTACGCAATGGCTCCAGATACAAATCTCCAAACAATGCCGTCGTTATATCATCATTCTTGAATTCACGCATGCATCTCATCATTGCCAATTCATATTCCGCGCCAGTCCATTTATTGTCAAAATAAAAAGGCACCAACGGTATTCCTATGGCATCGGCCTGCTTTCTCAACAGGTCTACGCCAACCTCGTGCATTGCGATTTTCTTACTGTCACACTTCAGAACCGTGAACAAAGCCTTGACAGAAAACTGCTTTGAGCAAAGCACTCTGTATAAAGCCAAAGCAGAATCTTTGCCGCCACTCCAATTAAAATATGCGTTCTCACATTTCATTTCCTGAAGAAAACCGCATGGACAACTCAATTTTTTACAAGTAAAATATTTGCCCAATCTTTTTCCGATATAACCGAATGCTTTTGCAACCCGTGTTTTTCGGCCTCATCCATTATAATATCCACATCGCACAAATAAAAACCGCTCAGCAGCATCACACCTTCTTTTCTCAAAGACTCTGCATACTTTCCAATGTCGGAAAGTATTATATTACGGTTGATGTTCGCAAAAAGATAGTCAAAATAATCATTTTCCGTAACAGTTTCCACCCCTCCCAAACGAATATCAATATCCGATTTTTTATTCAGCTCTATATTGTCTTTCGCATTAGCATAAGCAAACGGGTCTATTTCCACACCAACAACAATACCGGCACCGCACATTGCCGATAAAATCGCAAGTATTCCAGTTCCTGTGCCCATGTCAAGAACGCGTTTCCCGACCATATCCAATGAAAGAATACGGCGTATCATCAACGATGTGGTTTCATGATGCCCCGTACCGAATGCCATTTTCGGGTCGATGACAATATCATATTCCGCTTTTGGGTAGTCTTTGTGAAACGAGCTGTGTACCACACATTTTCTCTCAAAAACTATAGGCTCAAAATAATGTTTCTCCCACTCATGATTCCAATCTTGCCCTTCTATCAATTCTTTTGTAACAGCTATTGACGATGAAAAAGGATAGGACGCGACAGCAGAGTTAATGGCAGCGGCATCATACAGCTCTTTTTTTATATAGGCCGACACACCTCCGGCATCTGGCTCAAAACTTTCAAACCCCACATCACAAAGCAATGCGGCCAAAACATCGGTTTCAGTTTCCGTACACGGTTTCAGCTCGAAACGTATTTTAAAATAATCATTCATAGGACACAGATATAAAAGAAAAAGGAATGAAACTGACAATAATAGTTTCATTCCTTCAAATCTGTAGCGCCTACGGGAATCGAACCCGTGTTTCAGCCGTGAGAGGGCCGCGTCCTAACCGCTAGACGAAAGCGCCGTTCCATATTATAAGTGTCCGGAATGAGACTCGAACTCACACGAGCGAATGCCCACTACCCCCTCAAAGTAGCGCGTCTACCAATTCCGCCATCCGGACCTATCCAACATGTCGAGAGCGAAAAACGGGACTCGAACCCGCGACCCCGACCTTGGCAAGGTCGTGCTCTACCAACTGAGCTATTTTCGCGT
>CALUMI010000001.1 GCA_944321725.1 uncultured Muribaculaceae bacterium | reverse complement strand
AATAACAAAGCCTCTGCTTGTGAAAGCCGGGACTTTGTGCATAAAAAAGAAGGAGGTGTGCATTTTGACACACCTCCCACTCCAAAATCAAATTTTATTCCGCTAATTATCCTAATCAGTAATTATTTACGACTTTCACCACATCACAACCACATCTGACAATAAACAAGCCATTCATTCCTACCGGTACAGCGAAGTTTACATCCGACACAACACCGTGCGCAATGATTCTGCCGCTAATGTCGCAGATTGAATATACATCACCACATTCAGCATTTTTTATATGCAACATACCGTTACTGCAATAAACCGACAACTTGCCACCGTCCATATTCTCGTCAACTCCGGCTTCGCCGATTGTGTCAACCGTAATAAAAAGGCTATATGAAGGGGCGTTTTCACCTTCCAAACCAAAGACTTGCAACTCATCACCTATTACGCACACGTCAGCAGGCATAGTGACAGTCCATTTGCCATAATTATCCACTTCTCCGCGATAAATCACGCCATCTTCCTGAACAAACACACAGCCTTCCGTATAAGCGGCCTGCCCTGAAGCAAACACATTCTCGGAATTTCCGGTAAAAGTGATATTATCGACCAATGGCATTGTCTGACAACGCAGATATGGATAATTTTCATCTTCCCTTATGCGCCATATATCCGACAAATTCCAACCAATGTCATGGTAAGTATTGCCAAAACATAATTCCGACGCGGAAACCGTTGTGCCATTGACACCTGCATCATCCACGACTTCAACTTCTGTGCCGCCTATTGCCAATACAGTGCCGTCAAATCCCATGTTGTTCTCATACTCCGACGCATAACCTATCAGGGCGCAGCCTTGTGTGTCCCCCATCAGGCCTAAAAAATTCCACAAAAAAAGCGCGGGACAATGTTCTGTTTATCTTGTCAGAGGCATCGCCAAACGCCCATACGGAAATAAACAGTCCACCCCACGCCGTGCCAATATACCGACCCCTCTTGCCGGGGTGGACAAGGCAAGCATGAGCGTTCACAGACTGCTCCATCCCTCCGTATCAAAAATTTGGCGATTTTCTAACAAAGGATAAAGCAAAAACGCTTTATAAAAATGTAAATCACGAATCGGGCTATCCCAATCCGATTGCAAATATAGTGAAAGGTGAGAGCTGAGGCAAATGAAAACAAAGTTTTCAGATTTGACTATGCCGAACCGCATCCTATATTATCCGACTGCCAACTAAACAGAGAATAATTCCGTAGACAGATATCGTTCGCCCGTATCAGGCAGCAACACCACTATGCGCTTATCGCGGTTTTCCGGACGCAAAGCAATTTGCACTCCGGCGTGAAGAGCCGCTCCCGACGATATGCCAACTAACACACCTTCCGTCCGTGCCAAATCGCGGCTTGCGCGAAAAGCGTCGTCGTCAGCCACTGCTACCACCTCATCGACCACAGAACTGTCGTAGATTTTCGGAACAAATCCTGCCCCTATCCCCTGTATCTTGTGCGGACCGGGATTTCCGCCCGACAAAACAGGCGACGATTTCGGTTCGACAGCCACAATCCGTATCACCGGATTTTTTGCTTTCAACGCGCGTCCTGTGCCTGTTACCGTGCCCCCTGTTCCAACACACGCCACAAATATATCCACACGGCCATCCGTATCACGCCATATTTCCCGGGCTGTGAGCCGGCTGTGAGCCTCAACATTGGCAGGGTTTTCAAACTGCTGCAAGATGACAGCACCCGGCGTGGCATCACGCAAACGCTCCGCCTCTGCAATCGCGCCTCCCATGCCGTCCTTGCCCGGGGTCAATACGATTTCCGCTCCAAGCGCTTTCAGCAATTTACGGCGCTCCACGCTCATAGTTTCAGGCATCGTCAACACCAATCGGTAGCCTTTCACTGTCGCCACCATCGCAAGTCCTATACCGGTATTGCCGCTTGTAGGCTCGATAATCGTGCCGCCATGTCGCAATACACCCCTGCGCTCGGCATCCTCGACAAGCGACAATGCCACACGGTCTTTCACGCTTCCGGCCGGATTGAAATATTCAAGTTTTGCGACCAACGGTATAGTTATCCCTTTACTACGGCTGAACCGTCCCAACTCCAACAACGGAGTATTGCCAACCAAATCAAGTATATTTTCAGCTATTTTTTTCATTTTCGCATATTAGTTTGTTTATAAAACACATCCGGCCGCCATTAGTTCAATTTGAATATCTTTAAGATAGAGATACTCAAACACAAACCGCCGTAGCTACGACATACTTGGCAACCGGACGCATAGCGGTCACACCAAGCTCATAACCTGACAGCATTGACAAAATATTCGACAATATTTCATACATTTGCAATAATAAAGCGACACGAATGGAAGCAAACGACAACAATAAAATTTTCTCTCGCCGGTTCTATCTGCTGCCCGGAGAATGCAACAGTGAGCAGGAAATGCCGCTGTGGTTGCTGGCAAACCGCATAATAGAAATAGCGACACTCCATGCTAATTCTCTCGGGATAGGCTACAAACGGCTAAGCCGCGACAACAGGGCATGGGTGCTGTCGCGCATGGCAATAGAGATGAAACGATATCCCAAAGTGGGAGAATACTACTCGTTGTCCACTTGGATTGAATCGTTCAACCGCCATTTTTCGGAACGAAACATCGAAATCGCCGACGAACAAGGCAACCCAATAGGATATGCGCGCACTATATGGTCGGTAATCGACTCCACCGAACGCACAAGCTGCGACATATCCGCGCTCGGGACAATGGCCGACAGTATTTCTGAAAAAGAGTGTCCTATAGAGCGGCAATCCAGAATCAAAGACATCAAGCGCCTGAAAGAATATCGGTACACGTTCCGCTACAGCGACATCGATTTCAACCGCCACGTTAACACTTTGCGATATATTTGTGTGATACTCAATATGTTTCCGCTCGAATTTTATGACTCTCATTTCATAGGACGATTTGAGATAACATTCATGAAAGAAACGTATATTGACACCGAAGTAAGCGTTTGGCTCGACGACTCCGACCCAAAAGACTGCAAAGCAGAAATAACCGACGGCACCACACCCCTCTGCCGCGCCCGGCTCATATTCACCACCCGATAAATAATATTTATTATGAACAGATATACGATAATAGTGGCGGGAGGGACAGGCAGCCGTTTCGGCTCCACGCTGCCAAAGCAATTTGTCACACTCGGCGGCAAACCGCTGCTTATGCATACGATAGACGCTTTCCACAATTATGACAACAGCATGGCCATTATAGTGGCACTCCCGCCGGAACACATCACACTGTGGCACGACCTGTGCAAACAATACTCTTTCAGCATAAAACATACGATTGCGAAAGGTGGAAACAACCGGTTTGAATCCGTAAAAAACGCCATCGCCACAATCGCCACAAAAGAAGGCATCGCGGCCATTCACGACGGAGCAAGGCCTTTAGTGACCAAAACCGTAATAAAAACCGGATTTGAGACAGCAGAAATGTGCGGTACCGCCATTCCAGCAGTCCCTGTCACCGACAGCATACGCCAACTCGACCGGCAAGGAAGCCATGCCGTAAACCGCGAATCGCTCGTGGCCGTGCAAACACCGCAAATATTCAATCTGCAAATCCTAAAAGAAGCCTATACCACCGAATATAGCCCGCTCTTCACCGACGACGCTTCGGTAGTGGAGTTTCACGGGCATAAAATAACATTGTTCGACGGCGACAATGAAAACATAAAAATCACCCGTCCGACAGACCTGAAAATAGCGGAAGCCATTCTTGCAGGAAGAAATGAATAACATCACAGAGCTCGACATAAAGTACCTCACAGGCGTTGGCCCGAAACGCGCCGAACTGCTCGACAAGCAACTCGGCATACGCACATACTACGACCTTCTCTACTACTTCCCGTTCCGATACATCGACCGAAGCAAAATCTACCGTATAAAAGATTTGGAAGGAGAACTTCCTTATATACAGTTGAAAGGCAGGTTCGTAAACTTCACAGAGCACGGCGAAGGGGCAAAGCGCAGGCTGCAAGCCCTGTTTTCCGACGGCACGGCAACAATCGACATCGTATGGTTCAACAGAATAAAAGCCATTCGCGAAAACTACAGCACAAACAAAACATACATAATTTTCGGGAAGCCGACCATATTCAACGGACGCTACAGCCTCGCCCACCCCGAAGTGGAAACATACCAAGAGGAACATCAACCACACGGATTGAGAGGAATCTACAATCTCACCGAAACGCTGCGCAACCGCTCGTTCACGTCGCGCACCATACAGCAGCTCGTGCAAAACCTGTTCGAAAAAGTGAAATATATCCCGGAAACACTTCCGCAAGACATAATCTCACGCTACAAACTGCTCGGACTGCGCGACGCTCTGCTCAACATCCATTCGCCCGAATCTATCGACAAACTGCAAAAAGCCAAATTAAGGCTAAAATTCGAGGAGCTTTTTCTCATACAACTAAACATACTACGATACGCAAAGAACCGTAACTCTAAAATTAAAGGCTACCTCTTCAGCCGGATAGGTGAATACTTCAACCGATTTTATTTTGAAGTTCTGCCTTTCCCATTGACCAACGCACAAAAACGCGTACTGAAAGAAATCCGGGCCGACATGGGCAGCGGACGGCAAATGAACAGGCTGCTGCAAGGCGACGTGGGCAGCGGAAAAACCATCGTCGCGCTGATGTCTGCCCTAATGGCAGCAGACAACGGCTACCAAACATGTATCATGGCCCCGACCGAGATACTCGCAACCCAACATTATGAATCGCTAAGCCGGCTCGCCGCGCAAATAGGCATCAAAGTTGAGCTGCTCACAGGCTCCTCAAAAAAGACAAAACGCGACGAGATTCACCAAGGACTGATGGACGGCTCAATCAAACTGCTGATAGGCACACACGCCGTAATCGAGGACAACGTGAATTTCTTGCATCTCGGCCTTGTCATCATCGACGAGCAACACCGTTTCGGAGTGGCACAACGAGCAAAGCTGTGGAACAAAAGCCTCAATCCGCCGCATATACTCGTGATGACCGCCACGCCTATTCCGCGCACGTTGGCAATGACCGTCTACGGCGACCTCGACGTGTCTGTAATCGACGAGCTGCCACCCGGCAGGAAGCCCATAACCACAGTGCTCGAATATGAGAACAGCAGGGACAAGGTCAATCAGGCAATCTACAGACAACTGAAAATGGGACGTCAGGCATACGTCGTATACCCTCTCATTCAGGAAAACGAGAAACTTGACTTGAAAGCTCTCGAAAACGGATATGAATACATACGACAGACTTTCAAAGAGTTCAATGTCAGCTTCGTGCACGGCAAAATGAAGCCGGCGGAGAAAGACTACCAAATGCAGCAGTTCGTGACAGGCAAAACCCGCATACTCGTGGCCACGACTGTAATAGAAGTGGGTGTAAACGTGCCCAACGCATCCGTCATGCTGATAGAAAACGCCGAGCGGTTCGGACTCTCACAACTGCACCAACTGCGCGGACGGGTAGGCCGCGGCGCCGACCAGTCTTACTGCATACTCATGACCAAACACAACATCACAAAAGACACACGGCGACGGTTGGAACTGATGACCGAAACAACCGACGGCTTCCGGATAGCCGAAGCCGACATGAAAATGCGCGGACCCGGCGACATCGAAGGCACACAGCAAAGCGGCATCGCCTTCAACATGCGCATAGCCAACCTCGCGACCGACGGGCAAATACTCTCATTGGCACGCGATTGCGCCAATGATGTGCTCGACAAAGACCCCGATTTGCAATCCGCCGGAAACCGCATTCTGATCGAACAGCTGCATTTGCATTTCAACAAAACAATAAATTGGAGCAGAATCAGTTAATTGGCATTCACAATTTTATCGCAACAGCATAAAAACAATTAACGCGCCACTCAAATACCTTAAATTTTCATAAATCAGAGGACACATCCCTAATCCTTTCCGCCCATTCCAAAAATTATTGGTAAATTTGATGTCGAATTTAATCTTTTACAAACTCATACACCAAGACCGATATGGAGCAAACACTTGTCATATTAAAACCATCCGCTGTGATTCGCGGATTGATGGGCGAAGTGATTTCCCGCTTTGAAAAGAAAGGATTAATCATTGCAGGAATGAAAATGATACAACTCAACGACAACATTCTTGCAGAGCATTATGCGCACTTGGCAGAACGTCCTTTCTTCCCGTCGCTCAAAAGGTCGATGAAGGCTTCTCCGGTAGTGGTAATGTGTGTAAAAGGTGTTGACGCAGTCGCAGTTGTCAGGGCAATGACAGGAGCGACAAACTCAAGGAAAGCAGAGCCTGGAACCATTCGCGGAGATTTCAGCATGAGCGGACAACAAAACATCGTACATGCCTCCGACTCAGTTGAGAACGCGGAAATAGAGCTCGCAAGATTTTTCGACAAATCTGAAATCTACGATTTCAAGCCGGCAATGCTCGACTATTTATATGCAGATGACGAAATTTAAATAAACCAAGCAACAAACAACGAGAGGAAGAATAATGATTTTCAACGGTATAGGCAAAATATTGGGCGCAGGAGCCATAGCAGTGGCCGCACTGTCGACGACGGCCTACGCGCAAGAGCTCCGGTCGGTATCCGCACACAACGACATCCACGAGCGACTGATTGCGTCGCAACGCAACATTCAGGAACAAATCAAAATCGACGAAACAAAAAAATTCATGGACATCATCCTTCAAGAAGAAGAAGAGCCTGAAATCGACATATATACCGAGAGTTGGAACAGCCAATTAGTCAACCCATACGGAGGGATGGAAGTCCCCAACGACGTGAAAATCGACGTAAGCGAATATGCAATGCCCGTACCGGGATACATAACCTCACCCTACGGATACCGTCCGCGTTTCCGCCGTTCCCACAAAGGAGTGGATTTGAAGCTACAAACGGGCGACACCGTAAGGGCGGCGTTCAGCGGAAAAGTGCGCCTGACAAAATATGAGCGCAGAGGCTATGGCTACTATGTGATAATACGTCATCACAACGGGCTTGAAACCGTCTACGGACACCTTTCTAAATTCCTCGTAAAGCCAAATCAGGATGTAGAGGTAGGACAACCGATAGCATTGGGCGGCAGCACAGGGCGCAGCACAGGGCCGCATCTGCATTTCGAGACACGCTTCATGGGCTATGCAATCAACCCGTTGGCCATATTCGATTTTGCGAACCAGACCACACACACAGATTATTACACATTTAATAAAAAGACTTATACCAAAGCGCGCAACTACTCTCCGGAGGCCAACGCGAAATATGCGGCTAAAACAAGCAAGAAAAACTCTTATAGCGCAACAGGCTCAAAAAAGACCCACAAAGTGCGCAAAGGCGACACTCTTAGCAAAATAGCAAGCCGCTACGGGACATCTGTTTCATCGTTGTGCCGCCTCAACGGCATATCGCGCACCACGACACTTTCGCTCGGCAAAGTGCTTCGAGTCAAATAATCGGCTCTGATGACATCATAAAATAAAAAAGGATGCTCAAAAGCATCCTTTTTTATTTCCCGGCTAAAAAGACAGCGTATCATTCATCCTGCGCAAACTCCATCAGATATGATTTGATAAATCCGTCTATATCGCCATCCATAACGGCATTGACATCAGAAGTCTGATAGCCTGTACGATGGTCTTTCACCCTACGGTCATCAAACACATAGCTCCTTATTTGCGAACCCCATTCTATCTTCTTCTTGCCGGCCTCTATTTTTGCCTGCTCGGCCATACGGCGCTGAAGCTCCATGTCATAGAGCTGCGAGCGTAACAAGCGCAAAGCATTTTCACGGTTGTCGAGCTGCGAGCGGGTTTCAGTGTTCTCAATCAAGATTTCACGCACTTCGCCCGTATCCGGATCCTTATAATTATAGCGCAAACGCACACCCGTTTCCACCTTATTCACATTCTGTCCGCCCGCGCCGCCACTACGGAACGTGTCCCACGAAATATCGGCAGGATTAATCTGCACCTCTATAGTGTCGTCGACCAACGGAGTGACAAACACCGACGCAAAAGACGTCATACGCTTGCCTTGCGCGTTGAAAGGAGAAACACGAACCAACCGGTGCACCCCGTTCTCGCTTTTCAAATATCCGTATGCAAAATCGCCCTCCACCTGTATTGTCACCGACTTTATGCCGGCCTCATCGCCCTCGACAAGATGCACTATACTCGTTTTGTAGCGATGCTTCTCACACCATCGCAAATACATGCGCATCAGCATCGAGGCCCAATCCTGACTTTCAGTGCCGCCGGCTCCGGAATTGATTTTCAGCACCGCCCCGAGCTTATCCTCTTCCCGCCGGAGCATATTCCGCAGCTCAACTTTCTCAAAAGCGTCGATAGTACGGGCATACATCTCGTCGAGCTCCGCCTCCGACAACAAACCCTCTTTCACGAAATCGAAGCCAAGTTCAAGTTCGCCGACCATTTTTTCGATTTCCTCGTAGCTGTCAATCCAAAAATGCAATTCCTTCACTTTGCGCATCTGCTTTTCAGCGGCTTTTTGGTCATTCCAAAAATCAGGAACATGGGTGCGCAATTCCTCTTCTTCTACCTCAACTTTCTTACTGTCGATGTCAAAGATACCTCCTCAACGCCAACTTGCGTTCTTCTGTCTCTTTTAATTGGTCTTGAGTAATCATAATAAACTAATTTGGTGCAAAGATACAATTTTCTCCCATATTAAGAGGTCTGAACTTTTTCTTACCTTTGCAACAATTTAGAGGATAAAAACAAATGAAACGGCAAATAATCAAACTGATAACGACATACGCAATCTTTGTTGGCATATTCATGCTGCAACGCATTGTGTTCATTTTATGCTACCACAATCTGCTCGGAGGCATAGGCGCAAGCGGATTTTTCGGGGCATTGTGGCACGGACTGCCTCTCGACCTGTCGGTGGCAGGCTACCTGACCGCCATACCCGGGCTGCTATTGACGGCAAGCGCCCTGACCGGCCTCAAAAACAAAATCATACACAATGCGGCCACCGCATATTTTGCGATAATATCTTTTTTAATATCCGCCATATTCATAACCGACATCGCGCTATACGGATTTTGGGACTTCCGCTTGGATGTCACCCCACTATTCTACTTTGCCTCCTCACCGAAAGACGCAATGGCAAGCGTAAGCGGATGGTTCATAGCGCTCGGTATATTGGCCATAATGATAACCGGCTTTCTCACATTCCTGTCATTTAGAGCGACAATACTTAGAAAAAGCCGCAAATACAGTCATTTCAACCGCTACACTACCGCTCTTGTCACCTTCCTGCTGACAGGCGCGCTGTTCATCCCGATAAGAGGAGGATTTACAGTGTCGACCATGAATCTCGGCAAAGCGTATTTCAGCCAGAACCAAAGGCTTAACCATGCCGCCATCAATCCGGCCTTCAGCTTGATGTACTCAGCCACACACCAAGCAAATTTTGACAAACAATACCGGTACATGAACGATTCGACAGCCGCCTCCCTATTTGCCGGAATGACCGACAAGCCGGCAACCGACAGCATCCCGCAGCTGCTCAACACACAACGCCCTGACATCATAATGATAATACTCGAAAGTTTCTCCTCACACCTGATGAAATCGCTCGGAGGAGAAGACATTGCGGTATGCTTGGACAAAGCAGCCTCCGAAGGACTGCTGTTCACCAATTTCTATGCCAACAGTTTCCGCACCGACCGCGGACTTGTTTCGATAATAAGCGGATACCCCGCACAACCAAACACAAGTGTGATGAAATATGCCGGAAAAGTGGAGCACCTGCCTTCGATTCCCCGCAGCCTGAAACAAAATGGCTACGACATAGCATACTACTACGGCGGTGATGCCAATTTCACCAACATGTATGCCTATTTGGTGTCGTGCGGATTTGAAAAAATAGTTTCCGACAAAGATTTTCCGCTGCATCAACGAACCGGCAAATGGGGAGCCAACGACGAAGCCTTGTTCGACAAATTCTCTGAAGACTATTTCGCGGCAAAACCGGCAAAGCCACGGTTCAGCATAATTCAAACGTCAAGCAGCCACGAGCCGTTCGATGTGCCATACCACAAATTCGACGACAAGCGAATAAACGCGTTTGCCTATGCCGACAGTTGCATAGGGCATTTCATTGAGAAAATAAAAACATCCGGCAAATGGGACAACACCCTGATACTGCTTGTCCCCGACCATTACGGCGTATATCCCGATACCGACGACCAAGTGGCACGGCACCAAATCCCCCTCATAATGACAGGCGGCGCATTGAGGCTCAAAGGCCGCAACGACACGTTCGCCTCGCAAATCGACATAGCTGCCACACTCTTGGCACAGCTTGGCATTAATCATTCGGATTTTAAATTCAGCAAAAACATGCTGAATCCGGCGTCACCGCATTTTGCCTACTTCACAGGACCCTCGCTGTTCGGAATGATAACATCGGGCAACTGCCTGCTATATAATTGCGACGCCAATGCCATAATATCCGATGAAGGCATGAATAAAGGCGAAAACATTGAAAAGGGCAAAGCGTTCTTACAAAAACTTTACGACGATTTGGAATCATTATAAAACACTTTTCAACTATGATAGAACAGCTCAACAGCATCGACACAAACACCATGCTCGCGCTCAACGGACTGCACACTCCGTATTGGGACTTGTTCATGGAAGCGTTTTCCGGCAAATTAATCTGGATTCCGCTATACCTTTCCATCGCATACCTGCTTTTCAAAAATCTTGATTGGAAAGAGGCAACTCTGTTCATAATAGCCATAGCAATAGCAGTAGGGCTGTCCGACATGACATGCGCAAAGGCCATACGCCCTTTTGTTGAGCGGCTGCGCCCGTCGAATCCCGACAACGGGATATCAGCATTCATCCACATTGTCAACGGTTATCGCGGAGGAGCGTTCGGATTTCCGTCATGCCACGCCGCCAACTCTTTTGCACTTGCAATATCCGCGGCAATGATAGTCCGCCGCCACCTGTTTTCAACAACAATAGTACTTTGGGCAATAATAAACTCATATTCACGAATATATTTGGGAGTACACTATCCCGGCGACCTGATAGCGGGAGCGATAATCGGCTCCTTCTACGCAATCCTCATAACCGCAGCGTCGAAACAATTATGCAGGAAAGCCCTGTACTGCGAAATTGGCAACAAACGGTTCTCGCACACATGGATGACACCCGCCGTTTTCATAGCCACTGCTGCCTGCATGGCAATCTACTCCGCAATAATGCCGCTACTATAACAACAAAAAAGAGAGGGCGTTTGTGCCGTGCCGTCGAACAGGAAAACGTCGGAACGGCCACATTACCACCCTCTCTGATATAGCATTTCACACCGACACAACTATCCGCACCTATGCGCACAAAAGCGCAACGGACACATCAGAAGCACAATCATACATTAAAAATACAGCTATGGAATTTCACAAAACGGTTCATACACAGGCGCAATAATCCTGTCGGCGCAAACAATATCCAAACACTAATTAAGTTTATGGCTCAAAGAATCCTCCATCACAACCACCTGGCTATGATGCGCGTTACTGTCGTCCAACACTTTCTTGCTATTGCAGTAATTTAGACTGAGCAAACCAACCCCGCAGGTAACAACTATAATCCCCACAAGAATTAATACTATGTTTCTATTCTTCATAAGAAAATTAATTTTTACTTCTACCCCCCCCCACTTTGCATATTTTAACAGTCATTATAAGGGCGGCAAAATCATTGTCTAATATTTATCGTTGGCAAAGTAACTCCTTTTTTATATCATGTGCAAGTTTATTTGCAAAAAAATCGTAATTTTGCAGCCGAAAATAGGTATAATCTTTATATGCAAAACATTAGAAATATTGCAATCATTGCCCATGTCGACCATGGGAAAACCACGTTAGTCGACAAAATGCTGCTCGCGGGGCATTTATTCCGCGACAATCAGGCCACAGGCGAGCTAATGCTCGACAACAACGACCTTGAGAGAGAACGCGGCATAACAATCCTTTCAAAAAACGTTTCAATCAATTACAACGGATATAAAATCAATATAATCGACACTCCGGGACACTCGGATTTCGGAGGCGAGGTGGAACGTGTGCTGAACATGGCCGACGGATGCCTGCTGCTTGTCGACGCTTTTGAGGGTCCTATGCCACAAACAAGATTCGTATTGCAGAAAGCGATACAGATAGGACTGAAACCTATTGTTGTAATCAACAAAGTCGACAAGCCAAACTGTCGCCCGGAAGAGGTGAATGAAATGGTCTTCGACCTGATGTTCAACCTCAATGCCACTGAGGAACAGCTTGATTTTCCCACTATTTACGGCTCCGCCAAGCAAGGTTGGATGAGTGAGGACTGGACAAAACCCACCGACAACATCATCCCGCTGCTCAACGCAATAATAAAATACATCCCCGCTCCGAAAACATTGGAAGGCACTCCGCAAATGCTGATAACCTCGCTCGACTATTCATCATACGTGGGGCGGATAGCCATCGGACGCGTACACAGGGGCGAAATCCGCGAAGGAATGGACATAGGGCTATGCAAAAAAGACGGCACCGTGTCAAGACAGCGCATAAAAGAGCTGCACACCTTCGAAGGCATGGGACGGAAACGCGTGAAAAGCGTGCAATCAGGCGACATTTGCGCGCTCATCGGCATTGAGGGATTCGAGATAGGCGACACCGTCACCGACCCGGAAAATCCGGAAGCCCTGCCGCGCATAGCAATCGACGAGCCGACCATGTCGATGACATTCACCATCAACGACTCGCCTTTTTTCGGAAAAGACGGCAAATATGTGACATCCCGGCATATCGGAGAGCGGTTGGAGCGCGAGCTCGACAGAAATCTCGCCTTACGTGTGAAAAAAGAGCCGCACGAGGATGTATGGACAGTCTACGGGCGCGGTGTGCTGCACCTTTCCGTTCTAATTGAGACCATGCGCCGCGAAGGCTACGAGCTGCAAGTGGGTCAGCCACAAGTCATCATAAAAGAAATCGACGGGCAAAAATGCGAGCCAATCGAGCTGATGACGGTAAACGTGCCGGAAGAGTACTCGAGCAAAATAATCGACATGGTCACACGCCGGCGCGGCGAGCTCACCTCAATGGTGACACAAAACGACCGCATACAGATGGAGTTCCACATACCGTCGAGAGGCATCATCGGACTGCGCACAAACGTGCTCACCGTATCGGCCGGCGAAGCAATCATGGCTCATCAATTCCTGCAATACGAGCCGTGGAAAGGCGACATAGAGCGACGCACAAACGGCTCGCTCATAGCGATGGAGTCAGGCACTGCATACGCTTACGCAATCGACAAACTGCAAGACCGCGGACGTTTCTTCATCTTCCCGCAAGAAGAAGTTTATGCCGGACAGGTAGTCGGCGAGAACGCAAAAGACAACGACATTGTGGTGAATGTGACAAAATCCAAAAAGCTCACCAACATGCGCGCTTCCGGAGCCGACGACAAGGCAAGGATAATACCGCCTGTGGTGTTCAGCCTTGAAGAGGCTTTGGAATACATCAAGAATGATGAGTATGTGGAAGTGACTCCAAATCATCTGCGCATCCGCAAAATCATACTCGACGAAACTGAGCGCAAACGCGCCAACAAAAACTAACCAATCACAGCTTTTGCGATTTAACGAGGGTGCTATCCAAAAACAAGCACCCTCGTTTTTTTATTATTCATTTTAACGTGACACCATCAAGAACAGTCACATACAACTGTATGGCCTCGCGTATTTCATCGGCATACACATATTCGTCAGCCGTATGAGAGCGGGCCGAATCACCGGGACCGAACTTCACCGACGGAAAAGGCATCAACGCCTGATCGCTCAACGTGGGAGAGCCGAAAGGCTCTTTACCGGCAAATACCAAACGCCGCACCACAGGATGATTTACAGAAACCGACGACGGACGCAGGCGCAAACTGCGCGGCTCAAGGTCGCAATCAGGCACAGCCTCACGTATCAGCCGCAAAGTCTGCTCATTGGTGTAGACATCCGTAGTCCGCACATCTACAACCATTCTGCATAAATCAGGCACAACATTATGCTGTCTGCCGGCTTCTATCTGCGTCACACTGATTTTCACAGGGCCGAGAAATTCCGAGACCGGCTGCAAACGCAATCCGCGCAAAGCAGCAATCACATCCACCGCCTTGTAAATGGCATTTACTCCCTCTTCGCGGGCAGCATGCCCGGATACACCGGCAACTTTCCCGTCGAGCACCATCAGCCCTTTCTCGGCAACTGCCGGACGCATATCCGTAGGCTCTCCAACAACGGCAAAGTCAACCGTGGGAAGCAATGGCAACACAGACTCTATGCCGCCCTTGCCGCTCACCTCCTCCTCGCACGAGGCAAGAAATATCAAGTTGTATGGCTGCGATTTTGACGATAAAATAAGGTATGCTGCGGCAAGACTCACCAAAGACGCTCCCGCGTCATTGCTGCCAAGCCCGAAAATTCGTCCCTCATCATCCTCCGTCGCCATGAAAGGATCGCGAGTCCACCCGGCCACAGGCCTCACCGTATCGATATGCGAATTAAGCAGCAATGTAGGTTTTTCCTCAGAATAGTCTTCCGAAACACACCACACATTGTTGCCCTTGCGCCCCACCTTGCAGCCGCTGCCTTCAAGAAAACCGGATAAAATATCCGCCGCCTCTTTTTCTTCACGGCTTATGGATGGCACTGAAATCAATGATTTCAACAAATCTATCGCATTATAGTACAATTCGTCCATGTTTTAAGATTATATAAAGACAAAAGTAAACAAAAAACATAAATTCAGGCAATATCAGATTGTTTGCGGCACGATTATTGTGTATTTTTACATCAATAAATCAAATGACAATGAAAAATTATTCTAAAATTCTGACGATTGCGGCCATCGCAATCGCGTATGCGGCTCCGGCGGCAAAAGCCGACGGCTCACTGACAGACTTGCTCGGCAAACTGAAAGACAGCAACATAGGCGGTATCGTAAACAACGCTTTAAGCTCTTCCGACGTAAAACTCTCCGACCTGCAAGGCTCATGGACAACCTCAGGCCCGGCCGTTATATTCCGCTCCGACGACTTATTGGAAAAAGCCGGAGGAGCGGCGGCATCATCGATAGTAGAGGAAAAATTGGCTCCGCTATACAGCAAGTTGGGAGTGGACAACACGAAAATCACTTTCGACAACAACGGCAATTTCACCCTTTCCGTCAAAGGAAAAGAGATTAAAGGCACCGTGGCCGACAACGGCGACGGCTCATTCGGGATGCAGCTCGGAGCATCGAAATTGCTTGAGAAACTCGGCTCTGACAAATCCATCACCGTATATTTCCAAAAATCTATGTCAGATCTTGCCATTGCCGCCGACGCCACAAAATTGGTCAACCTTGTAGAAAAAGTGGCAAGCCTTTCAGACAAAGCCACAATCACCACCGTTGCCAACCTTCTTGAAAGCTACGACCAAATATGTATCGGGCTGCGCATGAAAAAATAATCCTCATGCGTATCGCATAAAAAAGAGATGCGGAATACTGCTACAAGAGCAATATTCCGCATCTCTTTTTCTGCCGCCCTTTTCATGGGAGCCTGCCGCGCAAGCGGCTCAGGTTCCGGTCACGCAAAGCGTGCGAGCGACTGTATTATTTGTCGATTAGCGACATGCCTTTCTTTATTGCCTCCTCATTGAGAGGGATCAAATGATGGTGACGTTCCGGCAACGATTTCTTCAAACCTTTCAACACACTCTCAAGGCTGACCACAGGGCATACTTTCAACAACGCGCCAAGCACTACCATATTATAAGCCTTGTCGTTCTTCAAATCAAAAGTGGCCTCCATCGCGTTGACATTGTAAACAGAAATGTCCTTGCGGGAGGGAGCATGATGAATACCATAGTTGTCATAAATCAGCACGCCGCCCGGCTTAACCTTGCTCTCAAATTTATCAAGACTTTGCTGATTGAGCACAATAGCGATGTCATAAGAATTGAGAATCGGAGAACTGATTTTCTCGTCACTCAATATTACAGTGACATTCGCTGTACCTCCACGTTGCTCCGGGCCATAAGCAGGCATCCACGTCACTTCCTTGTCCTCCATCAGCCCGGAATATGCCAAAATCTTACCCATCGACAGCACACCTTGTCCGCCGAAACCGGCTATAACTATCTCTACTTTCATAGCTTATACATTTTTCAAATCACCCAACGGATACTTCTCAAACATGTGCTCAGCCATCCAATCGTTCGCGGCTGCCGGACTCATCTTCCACCCTGAGTTGCAAGTGCTGACAATCTCAACAATCGAAGTCCCTTTTTTGTCAAGACTGTTTTGGAAAGCTTTCTTTATCGCCGCTTTAGCCTTGCGGACGGCGGCTGGAGTATGCACGCTTTGGCGTGTCACATAGCACGTGCCGTCAAGACGAGCCAACAAGTCGGTAATGGCAAGCGGATAGCCGTTCAAATCCACACGGCGACCGTAAGGTGTCGTGGCGGTCTTCATGCCTATAAGGGTAGTAGGCGCCATCTGTCCGCCTGTCATGCCGTAAATGGCGTTGTTGATAAATATTATCGTGATATTCTCGCCACGGTTGGCGGCATGGATGGTTTCGCAAGTGCCAATAGCGGCCAAGTCGCCATCGCCCTGATACGTAAACACCAAATTCTCCGGATACAGGCGGCTGATTGCTGTAGCCAAAGCCGGAGCGCGCCCGTGAGCGGCTTCCACCCAGTCTATGTCCAAATAATTATAGGCAAACACGGCACAGCCGACCGGGGCAATCCCGACAGCCTTTTCCGCCACGCCCATTTCATCCAACAGCTCGGCGACAAGTTTATGCACGACGCCATGGCTGCAACCGGGACAATAGTGCATATTGTTGTCGTTCATCAACACCGGCTTTCCATAAACTTTATTTTCCGGCTTAATTATATCATTGACATCCATAATGGAAAAGTTTTTCTTTATTAATACCTATTTGCCAAGAAACAATTTCTCGAACGCATCCAATATCTCATCGGGAGAGGGCACTATGCCGCCCAATCGCCCGAAATGCTCCACACGCACGCCACTGCCTGCGGCAAGACGCACATCCTCTATCATCTGCCCGGCGTTCAACTCCGGCACCAAAATGCCTTTCACACGCTCCGACAAACGGGCCACTTCCGCTTTCGGGAATGGCCAAAGGGTTATCGGGCGGAGAATGCCTATTTTCAATCCGCGTTTACGAGCCATTTCCACAGCTTTTTGGCTGATTCGCGCCAACGAGCCGAAAGCCACTATCAGATAGTCGCAATCCTCCGTGCCTATACTCTCAAAACGCACCTCGTTCTCCTCTATCTTCTTATACGTGCGCTGGAAACGCTCATTGTTGACTTCCATTAACGAAGGGTCAAGCTCCAACGATGTAATCACGTTTTTCTTGCGCATACCCTTACGCCCGTTTGCCGCCCACGGACAGCGTTGACGCACTTCCTCGTCGGTCAGCCGCTTGCGCTGCGGCGGCAGCACCACTTTTTCCATCATTTGGCCTACCACACCATCAGCCAATATGATGGCCGGTGTAAGATATTTAAAAGCCAAATCCCATCCCAAGCCTACGAAGTCGCACATTTCCTGCACCGACGAAGGAGCCAATGTGATAAGATGATAATCACCGTGTCCGCCTCCTTTTGTCGCCTGAAAATAATCGGCTTGCGAAGGTTGTATCGTTCCAAGTCCGGGACCTCCGCGCATCACGTTGATAATCAACGCCGGCAATTCGCTTGCCGCCATGTAGGAAATGCCTTCCTGCATCAGGCTTATGCCCGGGCTCGACGATGACGTGCACACCACTTTTCCGGAAGCTGCTCCACCGTATACCATGTTTATGGACGCAACCTCACTCTCGGCCTGAAGCACAACCATTCCGGTGGTTTCCCACGGCTTTTGCGCCATCAGAGTTTCCAGCACCTCCGACTGCGGCGTGATGGGGTATCCGAAATAGCCGTCGGCTCCATAGCGTATCATAGCCATGGCCAACGCCTCGTTACCTTTCATCAATTTTATTTCTTCTTCCATAGAAAATCGCTTTTTAATGTTCCAACCACTTTAATCCACACGCACTTTATAAACCTCTATACAAGCGTCGGGACACACAAGCGCACAGCTTGCGCATCCGATACACGACGGAGCGTCCGCCATATAAGCGTAATGATACCCTCTGTCGTTCACCTCCTTCGGCTGAAGGGCGAGAGTATGCGTAGGACAAGCCACAACACACAGGCTGCAGCCTTTACATCTTTCCTCGTTAACCACAACGGCACCTCTTATTTTTGCCATATCTCTTTGTGTTTAATTATTATATTGCAAAATTACCATAAAAACCTAAAATCGTAACCTGCCGGTAATCTTTTTATAACTATTTAATTTTTCGCACATTAAGCCTGATTTTGTGTAATATTTTATTGCCCAAATCAGCTTTCCATGTGCAATAAAGTTACAGTTTTATGCACACAATCCGGCTAACTGCGCATCTCCTCAAACGTATAATTCAAAAAGTCAATAAACGGTTTCAGCAGTTTCACGTCAGAGGCTATGCCATCCTGCCAGTCCTCACGGTCAAAATAGCTGTCAGGAAAACTTTCCATCAGCAAATATTCCTTCATCTTTATGATGTCGCCATGCGGACAATCTTTCGGAAACCCTTTAGGCATCGTCTTCAGCGAATCGCCTGTCAGTCCACCGAATTTGGCTTTCAACAGCGGATTATCCAATATCTCCAAAAACTCGTCGATATTGTCATCTATATCGTGGCGCAAACGAGTCAACACAGGCTGTTCGGGAAACCATACTCCGCCATAAAGCGCACACCCGCCCGGCTCTATGTGAAGATAGTAGGCCGCATCCCAGCACTTTCTGCCGCCCTTGCCAAGCACGATACCAAAATAAGTCTTATACGGCGATTTGTCGGCGGAAAACCGTATGTCGCGATAAATACGATAGACACACTCGCGGGCTTCCACACCGACAAGACGCTCATCGAAAGCGGAAATCAAATTTATCAGTTTGTCAATCTCCTTATAGCATTCTTTCCTAATCAATTCATATTCCGGCTTAACGGACGCAAACCATTCACGGTTGTTATTATCCCGCAGTTCCGCGAGAAATTTCAGCATTCTACTTATTCCTGTCATCAGCGTTTGCAATTTTTCAACATAGCGAATTTAGCCATTTCCGCCATTATCACAACAATTTTCCTTTATGTTTTACAACAGCATTCCGAATGCTGAATGTCTGCAAAACCGCACAGCCACCTCATTTGGGACTAAAATCCATTATGCCGACCGCAACCCGCCACCTTAACGGCATTAAATCCTCAATTAACGAAGCGGGATTGCGGCCAAACAACCGCAATCCCGCCATAATCAATGGTATAACAGTCACACTACAAATCTATATACTCATTCGGCGCCATTATTTCATTCACCCTGTCCTCAACAGTGAACGAGAACGATGAGCCCACTTTGTTAACTCTCAAATTGTATTGATAATAACGTCCTGCCTCAAACGCCTTGTCACCAATCGCCCAATCAAACGATTCTCCCGATGCAAGCGTGACGGTAACAATACGATTTACGTCGGCAGCAGTCGGCAACACATAAATAAACCAACCGGCTGAAACGCCACGGTCTTCAAAAGTTAGCGAACCCGTTTCTGTCGCGGCAACTTCACCTGTCTTGACATTGAAATCAGCTTTCAAAGTAATGTTCGAAATCGTTACTGTCGCTCCGTTGACATCACCCGACTCGTATCCGTCGCCCTCCTCAAGGGTTATGCGCACTGTGGAATATTGGCGCAGCATGTTAAGAGCCACCACGCCGCTATCCTTGTTATACGACTCAGTGGACATGCCTGCCCAAAGCAGCTCGTCAATATTGTTATATCCCTGTGTGAGATCCACCTTATAAATATTGCCGTCAGTAAGCTCCTGATACGGATAATAGGCCGAGAATTTTATCCTCTCATTGGCATCAGCGGAATAATAAATTCCATCGCCTACAGCCTCAAACACATAGCCCTGGCTATATCTCGGTCTATATTCCTCATTGGCATAACCATTAAATATATCGCCATTCTCTGTATATGCGATTATACCGATGTTATTGTCGAAAGAAGAGCTCCACTCACTCGACGCGCGGGTGCCGTCAACCGCCTCTATCCACCCGTATTACCTGCGGCGAACCGCACCTCAACTCTCCCATCCGGCAACACTTCCGGCTGTTCATCCAACATCTCGCCATTCTCGTTGCTGCAGCCCGCAAACAATAATGTGCCCACAGCAAAAAACGAACAAAAAATTTTTTTCTTCATCATTCTGATTTTTAATTAATTATAAATAATTGATTTTTTAATATAATTCCACATTTTCCACATCGCCGGTTTCAATATCGGTTATAGTAAAGTTGAAACCGGAGGCAAGCGGCAAGAGCAAATTCCCTCTCAACTCAAGAGGCGTGAGCATATCAGCATTGAAATTTTGCAAAAATCCGCTCACATCGCTTTCGACAGTCTGCGTCGTTCCGTCATTGAAAATAATACTCATCGAAAGGGTCTGCACCCCTCCGCTCATGCCCAACAGCCGCACGTGCCCCTCCACACAATCGCCTTTTATCTCAAATCCGGGAGCGACTGTCATTGCGTCGCCAACTACGGTTCCACCGCCAACATCAAAACTTCCGGCAACACCGGAAAGAGAGCCATCGACCGATACCAATCTGCCGGCATCGCCTTCCGTAACAGTAAATTTCATATATAAATCGCGCATACGCTGCCCCATTGGCATCGTAATCCTAACGGTATCGTCTGCCGCCACATCCGCCATACCGGAATATGTGTACAAAACTTGAGGCAAAGCCTCAATAGTCCCGTCAGGCAACACGTCGACAGCCGCAATGCCGTCCTCAATACCGACACATTCCGGATTATTATAGGCCTCTATTGGATGTCGCCCGGCTGGCAACAGCTCAGGAAAACAAACAGCGGCATCAGAAGTCGCGGCACAATCAATTCCGGCAACAGACACCACATATTCATCCGGCACGGCATTGCCTTCCGTCCGTTCCGTAAAATCAGCGGCAACCACCAAAGCGCCCTTGCCGGGATGAGGCGTATTATATAGCTCGTCTTTCACACATGATGTCAGCGTCAACACCGACAATGCACACATAATTAAAATCGTCTTACCCATAATTTTCTTGCTTTTAGAAAATTTGCCATACCAAAGTTATTCCGGCATCTACCGGACCCCACCAATTTTTATGGTCACCGCCGCGCAAAACACGAGTACCGCCGATAACCACATATTTATCGTAAGCGGCATGCAAACAACCGATGCCTACAGAGAAATCAACCGACAACGCATTATTCAGTCTTAGCCGATAGCCGCCGGTGATGCCGCCACCCATAATATCGCCCTGCCGTCCTTGTTCCGACAGCTTATAGTTGAATGAGCCTGCCTTATACATTGCGCCGACATAGCCGCGCCGCTCTTTTCCCAAATACCAGCGCACTTCCGGAGTAATCTCCCACAAAGCATAGCGACGGTTTTTATTGTCCCACAACCACGATGTCCATGAGCCTTTTACAGCCACACCTACATTACTATTTATCCGCCATTCTATTCCCAAATCCGGAGTCAATGTAGCCCAACGCAACAAATTAGCGTATACAGCTAAACCGAATTTCTGTCCGGCATCAGCTTCCTCATCCACGAGCTGCCGCTCATCGCTTACAGCAGTCCGATTGTCTGCCTGTCTGTCAAGCGTGTTTTGCTCTACATCGCCTATTTCACCGGATGTGTCCGGCTCGTCGGTTTCATCGGGCGCAACAGGCTCTTCCACAGCAACATCGTCTTTGTCGCGCTTGTCTTGTTCCTCGTCACCATTACCGGCAACAGGAACAGTAAAACTCACTGTGACATAATCGCCATTATCAGCATGATTGCGAGTTATGAAACAGCTTTCCATAAGTTGGCAGCGCAAAATCAGCTCCGACTTTACCCGGTTGGAACGCGTATATGCCATTTTTACGGTGGACGCATGTCCATCTACATATAAAGGAACTTCTCCTGAAAGAATTTTTTCCTTATACCGCTCCACACAGCTCTCCAATCGGGCCAATTCCGCGTCGTTACCACTGTAAGGCACATAGAACATATCCTTTTCCGGCTTAAAACGGAATAAATAGACAGTGTCGTGTTCCTGTGCCGCAGCCATACACACCTCAAACAAAAAGACAACAGACAGGAACATCAGTTTCTTCAGCATATTATTTTTCATTTTAAGATAAATAATTTGTTCCATATCGACTGAAACATCATCGATATGGAACAAATATACTCCTACAACGGTTAACACAAAGAAATTTCAAGCCGATAGAAGTCTATGAAAATCACTTTTACAGTCCACAGAAATCACTTTCGCGACTCAACCTGTTGGATTTCACAGATTTTCACCACAAAGTCAGCCTCGCTTATTTCAAACGGTATTGGGAAGGTTTCATGCCATACTTCTTTTGAAATTGAGAATAAAAAGCGGCTTTCGACATTTGTGCCTCCTTAGCTATCGCCTCTAAACTCCACAAAGGCTGCTCCTTCATAAGGCGTACAGCATAATCAAGACGCAAATCTTGTATGTATTGCGAAAAGCCACATCCGGCAAATTCCCTGAACAATGCGGCAAACTTATTTGCCGGTATATGGATTTCTTTCAATAGCTCCTGCTTATTAAAATTAGGCTGCAGATACAATTTGCGACTGACTATCTCATAATTCACCCTCTCAAACAATGAGCGATATTTTTCCGTCATCTTAGACATCGACGCTCCATCTTCCGGCCCGGCTCCGGTTTCGTCCTCCCGCTCCTCATTATCCGCGTCGCAGTGCCCGCTTATTTCACAAATACGCCGCAATTCTTCCGACAAACGAATGTTTTCCTCCTGTAATTCCACAAACTTACCCTTATACGAGATCAGCTCATCGATTGTCTTTACCATAGCCTCATTTTTTCGCCTGATTACACGGCCTGTCCTTAAAATATACCAAATATACAGAACAAGCAATATGACAATCGGAGCCAAAAGCGAAAATACAATCTGATGACGTTGCAAAGAGTCGGCCTGCCGCTCTATTTCTCTCTCTTTTTCATTTGTTTTGTAAATTTCAGCAAGTTCCAATGCGTCCTCGCCACGCTCTCTTTTCCGCAGGGTATCAGCCAAAGCGAACATAGTAGCCTGCACACGCGCCACCGAACGATAGTCATTTTTTCCAACATACGCCTCAAGCTCTGTCTGAAGATGAGGATTGATATAATCCCAATTCACTGTATCCGTGGTTTCCTGTAGCAATTTCTTCTCACGGCGCACATAATAAAGAGCCTCATCATAACGTTTCGCCAGAATCAGACAAGGGATACGGATATATTCGCCGTCGGGCGTTGAAGCATAAGGATTGTCTTCAACCACACGGCACAAGCTGTCGCCTTCCGCGTTTCTGCCTGTAGTATAAGCAATACAGCAATAGCATGCGTCCATTTCCGCACGACGCATATCGACAATGCCGTCAGGTGTGTCTTTACTTGACTCCATACCTCTAATAGCCTCTTCCATCAAACGACGCATGCCAACCGCCTCGTCATAGCACCCTTTTTCATACAACAGGTTCAATTTCATCCCGAGCGCATAGAATAAATCGTCCCATGCCTCATAACAAGGATTTTTATGTGCCTCTCCGCTCAAAATATCGACGGCAAAATCTATATGGCGAAACGCATCTTCATATTGCTCCATTTCCAACAGGTTCAACCCCCACGTAACATGCAAATTGGCCGCGGTCGAAACATCACCAATCTCTTTTGCCAATTCAAGCCCATCCGCACAAAAATCCACACTGCCGGCATAATCACCGCAGATGTGACACTCATCCGCCATCATCACTATCAATGACAAAAATTTTTCAGCGCCGTATGCAGGCTGTCTTGGCCTACCGCATCTTTATCCCCTGTATGTCCGACATTACAGGAACAAAACAGCAATACAACAAATACGCCTACAATAATACTCAATCTTAAATAATTCATGTGCCTGAACAAATTTATTTTCATTTATACAAATTTACATCAAATTCACACCCGAAACAAACAAATAATGCCTAAGCCTAAAACGGCAGAAGCAAATGAAAACAGAGTTTTCAGATTTGTTTCTGCGTTCAAATCTCGCTATATTTGTATAATACAGGAGGCGGTTCGGCTAAGTTTTTCAAACAAGTTTGAAACTTTGCGCTTACCTTTCACTATATTTGCAACATAAGATTTCAAAAAGCTATGAAATTAAAAGTCCTCGCAATAGCAGCCGGCCTGTTAGCCGCATCATGCACTACCCATTTCGGCAACCGCAAACTTGCCGACGGATGGTATCGCGTAACCGATACGCAAAACAATATAGTGGAAAACCGCCCTATAGCAAAAGCCGACGATTTTCAGGATCTTAAGCTCGACTCGATGCGCATAGACGGCTCATATCAAACAATATACACGATTACCGGAAAGTGTGGTGACACCCAAAAATTCGCCGACGCCACAGAAAACGCCATCGGCAATCACATAGCTTTTCTTTTCGACGGCAAAATGGTTTGCGCCCCAAAAATCAACGCGCGCATCGACAACGGTAATTTCATGATAACTTTCCCTTCAGGCACATCGCATTTAGATGCCGTATTAGTGCTTGAGGCTCTGAAAAAACAATCACAAAAGTAATCTACTTAAACGTTTCATCTATTCTGACAAAAAGAGGGCTTGTCACAAAATTTCTTTCAAGGCTCGGCTCAGTTGGTCGGGGCAGGAAGTGGATTTGTAGCCGCAACGTATTCCGGAGAATTTCCGCGCCACTTCCTCTGCCTTCATTCCTTTGACCAACGCGCAAATGCCTTGCAGATTGCCGTTGCACCCGCCGTGGAAAACCACATCTTTAATCACACCGTCTTCCACTTCTATATCAAATTGCCGGCAACATGTGCCGCTCGTAAAATATGTATGCCTCATAATTTTTTAATTTTTAAATAAACAATTCAGGTTCTCGACGCACAGAAAAATTCTTATAAAGAAATTCCGTAAACGGTGTATCGAATACCCTCGCCCCTATCGGACAATACTTGACACACGCGCAGCATCTGACGCATTTCTCCGCGTCGGTTTGCAGTGCCCCGCTCGACAGCGAAATTGCATGTGTGGGACAAACATTAATACACTCGCCGCATCCCGCGCAATCGCCGGTGGAATGCGGAGCGACAGGAGGCGACGGCTTGACATCCCGATACGGACGGTTGCCTTTCAACCGCAAGTCATTGCCAACATTCCCCGACAATAATTTCCGCATACAGTCACGCCCAAACCGCTTCGCTATCTCTATATCCGCCGCGTCAGGCCTTCCGGCTGCCACAGGCATGTCTTTACGGCTATAGCTGTGCTCTCCTATGAAAGCTCCGGCAGCCACAGGCTTAAATCCGGCAGCCACAGCAATATCATAAAGCTCAACAAGAGCGTCGTCGTAATCACGGTTACCGTAGGAAACAGCTATCACAGCCGGAGTCCCGTCAGCTTTCAGCCGGCTCAACCGCTCCGCAGCGACAGGAGCCACACGCCCCGCATAAACAGGCACGCATATCACGGCCAACTCGCCTTCCCCGACAAGAATATCGTCGGTTTTCTCGTCAAGAGTGAAATCCACTATTTTCCTTCGTGGCTCACCCATCCCCGACGCAATCGCTTTGGCTGTCTTTCCTGAAGAATGAGTCGGAGAAAAATATATGACATCTATCGTAAAGCTCTGTTTTTCCACAACTTAAAGCAATCAAAAATTCCGCAAAAACCGGCACCTCAACCCACAATCTTTGTTCCAGCCCCATTGTTGGCTATCAAATCCGCACGGGTAATTACCACCCGGCTCACCCCTTTCGACACACAGGCAAAAGCATTGTCCAATTTCGGTATCATCCCGCCGGAAACCACGCCCGACGATTTCAACCTATCATATTCAGCGGGCGTAATTACAGGAATGACACTTCCTTCGTCATTCTCATCGTAAAGCACTCCGGCTTTCTCAAAACAATACACCAACTCCACATCATAGCGTCCGGAAAGCGACTTTGCAGCCTCTCCGGCCATAGTGTCGGCGTTAGTGTTGAGCAAATGTCCGCAACCGTCGTGTGTCAAAGGTGCGATTACAGGACAATACCCGTTTTCAAGAAGCATCGACAGCGCACCGGTGTCCACACTTTTCACATCTCCTACCCAACCATAGTCCACCACACCGGCAGGACGCCGCCCGCTAAGCACCACATTCATGTCCGCGCCCGTCAGTCCGATGGCGTTCACTCCCACCGACTGCAAACCGGCGACTATATTTTTATTGACCAGTCCCCCGTAGACCATTGTCACTATGCGCAGCATGGCATCATCGGTGATACGCCGGCCATCAACCATTTTTGTCGCCACCCCAAGTTTGGAGGCAAGTTTTGTTGCCGACCGTCCTCCGCCGTGCACAAGCAGTTTTCTCCCCTTTATCCCGGAGAAGTCGGCAAGCAAACGCCGCAACGCCGCTTCGTCCTCGACAATTTTACCGCCTACTTTTATTATCGTAAGACTATCCTTCATCATCTCTTTACAAATTTCAATGTATCCACAGAATAGTTGCTTTCAGCAGCAATTACATAAACCCCGCGCGGCAAATCCGACAACGGCACGCGCCCCGACGGCAGCAAAATCCGCTTGACCGCCTTGCCCGACAAATCGTAAACCATTACCCACGAATACTTTGCATTAAAACACAATTCATCGCCAAGCACCGACAATCCGGGCACATCAACAATGTTTCCAACCGCGCCTTGAGGCCCCTCATTGCCCACAAACGTAAGATTTGGAGACACGGCCATCGACAAATGCCTGTCGCTGTCTTTCCGCCAATAGCTCTGCCCATCATAATCCACATGACTGAACACCGTTGAGCTTCCGTTTTCGCCCCTGTCAGGCGAGCAAAGTATCGCTATCTCATCGGCCACACTGCCCCTCATGGAGCACGGTATGCCACCCACAACAATGAAAAAATCATCATCGACAGCCACCGGATTGTCAAACTCAAACACCGTAGGCACACCGCTGTCGTATGGCAACAATTCCGCAGCCGGAAGCGACACGCTTGCCAACGCCTCACCCGGCATACCCTGCATGTCCGCGCCGCAGACCGACACCTCTATCGCGGCATCCTCCGTAATACACGCGGTAGAGGCGAAATACACACTCACTCCGCTTATTTCCGCACGCATGACAGGCTTGGAATACTTTTCCGCAAAGGCATCGCCATAGATGTTAGAACCGGCATAATAGCCATAATCGCTCACATCCAACGGCACGGAAGCAAGCAAATTCTTCTCATCCGGAAAGATATTCCACACGCCTGCCGTTCCGCCGGCCTGCAATCCGCCCTCCAACGAGCAACGGCTTTGCGACGCGCCGCCGGACACCGTAAGCGTCACGTCATAACGCCCCTCTTTCTCAAACACCACTTCTGCCTCTTGCCCGAAAACGACAGCGGGATTTCCTCCCTCAAATGTCCAACTCCATTCATCAGGCTCGCCTGACGACATCCCACTGAAAGTGATTGCCTCACCTACAGGCACATAGCAACCGGCGTCAGGCGACAAATAGCACCCCTCCGGTATGCAGATTTCAGGCTCAAGCGTTTCCGCAACAGCCGGCAACGCCGCGACAGCCAATATCGTTCCGAATATATTTCTCATATCAAAATCTAAAATATCGCGTTTAAAATCAATGGAAATACAAACAATATGAAAAGCATAAGCAATATGCTGTAAACCAACCTCTTTATATCAACTTTCATTTTCCTCTCCTATAATCTTCCTTCACAGGCATAACTGTAATAACCGCCACGCCCTATAATTATATGGTCAACCACCGAAATATCCACCAATTCTCCGGCTTTCCTGACACGCGTTGTCAAATCATCGTCCTGCCTGCTCGGCACAAGGTTGCCGGATGGATGGTTATGCACAAGAATCAGAGATGAGGCAAGATTTTCTATGCCCTCTTTCATTATAATCTTCACATCCGCCACTGTCGCCGACACTCCGCCAACACTAATTTTCTTCTTCGCTATCACATGCTTGGCATTATTCATATACAGCGCCCAAAACTCCTCATGCGAAAGATTCTCCATTTGGTAGCGCATAATATTATAGGCCGATTCCGGATCGCGTATCACCGGCACAGTGTCGGGTTCTTCATCGCGATAGCGTTTGCCAAGCTCTATCGCGGCAAGCAATGTGATTGCCTTCGCCTCGCCAACACCCTTAAACGACTTCATCAGGCCGCGCACCGACCGCTTGGCTATATTCGACAGCTTGTTGTCCGAAGTCCTCAATATCCGTTGTGCCAAATCTATCACCGACTCGCCTTTCGAGCCGCTGCCAAGCAGTATGGCTATCAGCTCGGCCGTAGTAAGCGACTGCATCCCGTTGGCCAACGCTTTTTCCCTCGGACGGTCTTCCTTCATCAAATCGGCAATGCGCCGCATATACTCTCCTTGTTGCTCCATAACCGGCCTATTTGCCCTTGCGTATCTCTATCTCCTCTTTCTCGTCGCGTCCGTGCCGCAACAATATTTTCCAGAAAAAAGCCTTTATAAAGCCTACTCCGTACCCACCGAGCTGAACCATGCTTGTAACGACCGAAAGCAGCGAGATTTTCAAATTCTTTGTCGAAACAAGAGCGCATACAAACACAGCCGCCAAATATGCCGCCAACGGGACGATAAACCACCACGACAGGCACAACGACAATACAATCATGGCAACAACACCCACGACAAACACCGCCGGCAGCAGATGCACCGGTTTCAAAGAATCCGGATAAAGAATGTAAAGCGTGACGCGCGACATGCCGAACACATAAATCTGCCGGCAAAACGCCTTCAGATTTGTACGCCTTTTATGATAAACGTATGCCTCCCTTATCAACGAAACAGAAAAGCCTGCCTGACGAATCCGCGTGCTCATGTCGATATCCTCCGAGAACATCTCGCGAAATCCTCCGACCGTTTCCCATACCTTACGCGAAAATCCCATATTGAAAGTGCGCGGCACAAATTTCTCAAGCTGCACCTTTCCTCCCCGTATGCCTCCGGTTGTGAGAAACGATGTCATCGAATAATTAATCGCCTTCTGCATGTCGGTAAACGAGTCGTGAGCCGCGTCGGGGCCTCCGAAACAATCCGTATAATTGCGTTTTAAAGCGTCGGAAAGCACTGCTATATACTCCGGTGGGATAACGCAATCCGAATCAAAAAACAGAAAGTATTCTCCCGATGCGCGCTCCATTCCGTAGTTTCTCGCTATGCTGCGCCCCTCATTCTCCTTATAAAAATACTTCACGTCGATTTTGCCGGAATATTTGGCGGCCACCTCGCCACAACGCTCCGTAGAGCCATCCTCCACAAGCACCACCTCGAAATCCTTCGACGACTGCACAGAAAGACTCTCAAGCAAATCCTCAACTTCTCCAACCCTGTTATATACAGGCACTATTATTGAAAAATACGACATCACTCCTTATTTAAAAACCATTCATTCATATCCGCCCGACACCGATACGGCGACTGTCAGGCGGGTTGTCAACAAAGATAATGCAAATCGGGCGCAAAGCAATCAAACTTGTTTAAAATTGTTTTTGGAAAAAACAGGAGGGACACGCAAAAAACATGTCCCTCCCAAAAATCAGTATGCTTTCTCAGACTACCAGCCCGGATTCTGCTCAAGCACCAAATCAGGATTGCCTACTTGAGCGGATTTGCTCTTGTAAAGCGAAATCTGTCCCGTAGGAATCGGATAGAGATAATCCTTCTCGCTGTATGTACGCTTCAGCGACTGTGCCTGAATCGGGACAATATATCCCGCGTTGCCGCCACCCTCAAGATTAATCGACAGTTGGTCAACGGTGATTGTTGTGCCCGGATGCGCCGCGTTGTATTCAGCCACGTATGCGCCCTTGTCGACATAAGCTCCCTTGTTGACATCCTCATTAAGCACCATGTCGGAGTACCAAAGTTTGCCCCAACGGCGGATGTCGTCAAAACGGATACCCTCGTAAACGAGCTCAACACGACGCTCGCGGCGTATCTCCCACAATATCGGGCTAACCTCATAATCTCCCGCCACTTCCGGATTGCCTTTGTCGCGGGCAGGGTCATCGATTGCCACGCCGTTGACCATAAGTCGGCTGCCTGAGAGCGTCAACGCCGGCATATTCACAGAAGCGCGTGCGCGAATCTTATCAATAGTGTTGTCAAAGTCGCCTTGTGTCAAAGTGTACTGTCCCATGTCGGCCAACTCGGCGGCAGCCTCGATGTAGTTGAGCATCACCTCATTGAGCTTCATTATAGGAGCGTCGGTGGTGTTAGTGTTGCTCGACCCGTCGGCCGTGCCGATAAGACTTTCGTTGACAAAGCGGTTGCCAAGATAGCCGCCTATCGCATAAAGCCCGACAACACCATTGAGGCACAACGAGTCGGCTATATTTGCAGAAAGACGCGGGTCGCGGTTTTCCAACACATCCTTGATATTCTTGTCACCCTTATAGTCAGTGTTTCCGCTTTGGCTGATAGACAGACCGTTCTTGGTAAGATAGCTGTCTATCAAAGACTTCGATGGCGAGGATGTCTGCACATACTCCAACTGCCACGACATTTCGGCATGTGTCAGCACGCCGGCCACGTATGAGCGGTAAAGCAGAATCTCCGGATTTCCGGCAAGGTCGAGAGAAGTTGTCAACGCCTTATAATCGTCGGAAATGCTGTAGTTCTTGCCCGATGTGCCGTCCATAACACGGGCTGCGGCATCTTTAGCCACCTCAAGATATTTGGCCGCATAATCGTTGTTTTTCTCGCGGTATTTCTGCCAAGTGCCCTCGAACAAGAACACTTTCGACATATAAGCGTCTACCACCGAGCGGTTGACGGTCAAGCCATCGGTGCCGTCGGTTGTGCGCACGTATTGCGAGGCATACTCAAAATCCTCAAGCACTTTGTCCATTACATACTCGCGGCTGTCGCGGGGCTTGTAAAGCTGCTCAACATCGGTGTTGCTAACTTCCTTGTCATAGAAAGGCACGTCGCCGAACATGCGCACCAACCGCGAATATTCCATGCCGCGGAAGAAACGGCCCACACCAAGCCAATGCTCTTTGGCCTCCTGCTCAAGAGCCGAGTTTTCAACACCGGCAATAAGGATGTTGATGCGGCGCACATTGTCGAAACTCCAATCAGAAGTGGCCTCGTCAGGTTCACTCGGAGCCACAGTGGTGAAGAATGTGGCTTTTTCCTGCACAAAGTCGTCGCACCATTCCGAATACATCGCATAATTCGCACCCTGGCTACCCTGACTCTCAAAAAACGGAGAACGGGTCCATCCGGAACTATAGCCAATGAAATATATGTCGTACCAACCATCCACCGTCGATCTGACATTGTTCTCGTTATTATAGAACTCCGGATTATTGACCACCTCATCCATCGGCGGACGGTCAAGGAAGTCGGAGCAGGACGAAAACGCCGCTGCCAATAATATTGCTGAAAATATTTTTGCTTTCATAAATTGAATATTAGAATGTAAGTTGAACACCGAAAGAAACAGTTCTCATAAACGGATAGCTCTTACCGAACTTATACTGGCCGTTGGAAGCGGACGCATTCTCGGTAGTTTCCGGGTCTACAGGAATATATCCGTTGTAGAACTCAAACACGTTTTCCGCGCTGACATACACACGGCCGGAAGTAAACGTGATTTTCTTCATCCATTTTTCCGGGAATGTGTATCCGAGAGTTATGTTCTTGCAACGCAAGTAAGACATATCCTGCAAGTAACGCGTCTGGCGCAAGAAGTTTTGGTTGTTGTTGAGCCAAGCGTGGTTGGTAGGAGTAGGATAGAACGCGTCGGTATTGTCAGGCGTCCAATAGTCCATTTGGTGTTCAAGCCAGCCTTCAGTCGGCATAAAGCCCGGTATACCTGTCTGACCTACTACCCATACATCGCGCGAACCTACGCCATGGAAGAACGTGTAGAAATCAAATCCCTTATAAGTAAGACCGATGGAGAAACCATACTCAAAGTTGGGAGTAGTGTTGCCGATGCGCTTCAAATCGCCATGGTCCTCAAGAGTTTCCTCACCATAATCTATTACGCCGTTGCCGTCAAGGTCCTTATACTTCACGTCGCCCGGCCCGTACTTGAATGAGCCTGTCTCGTAAAGCGTCTGGTCCGGCACCTTGCTATAGTCGACAAACCATTTTCCGTCGGCATCCTGATAGCAATCCTCATATTGGAAAAGGCGGTCGGTTTCGTAACCCCATATTTCGCCTATGATTTTGCCCTCATAGTTGCCGTAGATATTCTTGTTCGGGTTGTTGTACTTAGTAATTTCCTCACGCACTTTGGAAAGGTTGGCCGTAACTGTCAGGCCAAGCCCGCAATCGAACATGTGGTTGTAGTCCAACGCTATCTCGAAACCGCGTCCGCGAAGCTCGCCCTCGTTCATGTTGGGAGAATCACCGCCGAAAGTGGCAGGCAAAGTTTCACCCGGAGAGTGCATTCCGGTAGTCATGCGCTGATACCAGTCGAATGTAATGCCGAAAGCGTTGTCGAAGAACCGCGCGTCGAAACCGATGTCAACCGTCGACACCCGTTCCCAAGTCAACGACGGAGAGATGACCGACGGCACGCCGAGATAAGGAAGCTGTGAGCCGTCGACTACCCAGCCCGAACCTGTTCCAACAGCGATGGTCGAGAGGAATGCGTTGGCCTCAACGTCCTGATTGCCAATAGTACCGTAAGAGCCGCGTATCTTGAAGTTGGTCAAAGCCGGCTTGGTCCATTCCATAAACGCCTCATCGCTCAGACGCCAACCTGCCGACGCCGACGGGAAGAATGCCCACTTGTCGCCATCGGGGAACTTCGAAGAGCCATCGTAACGCGCATTGACCTCAACAAGATATTTGCCCATATAGTCATAGTTCACACGTCCGAACACACCGGCTGACGCATAATCGTTATGGTAGGCTGAAGTACTGTTTCTCGCATATTCGTCGCCGATTGTAAGAGGTATCTCCGGATTGTCGAAATTCACCAATGTGCGGGCTTCCGAATAGTTTCCGATATTCTCGCGCGACTCGGCATCCATACCTACCATTACCTTCAAGTTGTGTTTCTCGTTGAAGCTCTTGTCGTAGGTTGCGTATGCCTTGAACACGTTGGTCATCGTATAGGTGTCGTACTCCTGCACACGGTTATGATTTTCACCGTAAAAATTATCGTTATAAGTCAACGGGCTTGTGGTGTTGAACATATCCCAACCTGCCACTCTGCCGCCTTCTCGCTTCTGATAGGTGTTGTAAAGGCCGAAAGTATAGTCGAAATTGATGCTCAGCCCCTCAATCGGAGAAATCACCGTACCAACGTTGGCGCGGGTATAGTTAGTAGTGGTCTTCATATCCTTTGCCTGTGCGGCTTCCGTCACAGCCGAGCGGAACGGTATGCCCTGATAATCGGCATACGGATAGAATGCCGGCCAACGGAGCAGATAATACCACATGTCGGTATAACCACTGGTATAAGGATACGGCTCTTTCTTTTGGCTGCGCGAGAACATCACATTGGAATGGAACGACCACCAGTCGCGTATCTGAGTATTGACAGTGGCGTTCAACGTAAACCGCTCGTATTTGTCGGGATTTACCTTAATGATACCGTCCTGCTTCAGATAGCCGAGATTCACATTGTAAGTCGTCTTGTCGCTGCCGCCCGACACGGAAAGATCGTGTTTCTGTTGCGGTGTCCAATCCTTCATGAACATTTCCAGCGGGTCGAAGCTGCGGTAGAAATAATATTTGCCGTCGCGCATCTCGAAGTCACGGCCAAGCTGCATCTCGCCGAGCTCTTCCTGCGACATTCCGCCGTACATCGCATCCCATTCTTTCATTTTCTGAATAGCAAGCTCGTCGATATTATAACCGATGGATGAAACCGTATTGCTTCCCGAGCGTTGCGCCGCAATAAGGGCTGCCTGCGCGCTGCCCCACGACGTTGCCACCTGCGGCATCATCGTCGGAGTGTTCCAAGCGAAGTTGTTGGAGTACTTCACTGTCGGTTTCTCATTTTTCTTTCCTTGCTTTGTCGTGATAAGAATCACACCCCATGCCGCACGCGTACCGTAGATAGCCGCCGAAGCCGCGTCTTTCAGCACGGAGATGCTCTAAATGTCGTTGGGATTGACAAGGCTGATGCTCGGCACTTCCACATTGTCGACAAGAATAAGAGGGGATGTACCGCCGGTAGCGTTCAACGAGCCGGTAGTACCACGCAAACGGATATTTGACTCGATTCCAAGTCCACCGACGTTAGTGGTAATCGACAGACCCGGCGACACGCCTTGAAGGGCTTTGGCCACGTCGGTGATAGGACGGCTGCCCACCGCCTCATCGACATCGATGTTTGCCACGGCACCTGTAAGGTTAACTTTCTTCTGAGTACCGTAACCAACGACTACCACTTCGTCCAAGAGTTCCGGATTTTCCGACATGGTTATTTCCATGTCCTGTTTGGCTTTCACTTCACGAGTTTCAAAGCCCACATAAGAAATCTGCAATGTTTCGCCCGGAGCGGCTTTGATTGTAAATCTGCCGTCGACATCGGTCATTCCACCGACATTGGTCCCTTTGACAAGGACACTCGCTCCGATTACGGGATTTCCGTTTTTGTCGAACACTCTTCCTGAGATGGAAGACGTTTGGTTAACTTCTACCCCCTTTGAGTTTGAGGGGAAGCCTCTGCAGCACAGACTGTTCCGCCGCTTGCAAGCAACGAACACACAGTCAGAGCCGCAATCAACCTCCGATTGGATTTTGTTTTGTTTCGATTTTCGTCCATATACTACATTATTAGATATTGGGTAATAAGTAATGTTTCGGTTTGTAAAATTTATTTATCGATAAGTCAGTATCCTCCGACACTATATTAAAACTATGGCAAAGAAAATGAATTTGTATTAAACAAAAAAATATTCCGGCAGAAATTTATTTTTCTAACAATCAATTTTTGATAAAAACAATTTGATATTATCCCATAAAAAATCGATAAACAGAATTTTTATCCCGTCATTTATACTAATTTGCAAAACAACGCCACAAAAAAGCCTCATCAACAATTTTGCAATATTTAACTTTCCAATCGTTACAAAAAGCAACAACGCATGTCGGTATTTATAATGTTAAAAAGCCGAAAGTTGAAAGCTAAAAGGTTGCACTTCTCTCAACCCCAAACTTTCAACTCCCAACTTTTTAACTTTCAAAACTTACATTACACAAGTCCGCGCCCGTGACAGTTTTTGTACTTCTTTCCGCTGCCACAAGGACACGGGTCGTTGCGCCCAACCTTGGGCTCGGCCTTGATAGGCTGCGTCACATGGCGTTGTCCCTGAGGAGCAGAAGCTGCCTGCCGCTGCGCGTCCTGTCCCGGATATTCCTCTTTATGGGCGGTGTAGCGCGAGTAGTCCTGCCGACGCTCCGGCATCGCGGGACTTACAGCCGCAACAGGCTCAGCCGACGGACGACTCGGCGACACCGACACCCCTCCGCCGTTGCCATGAGGCTGTCCCTGCGGAGCAGGCGCCGCCTGCACCTGTACAGGTATCTGTCCGCGCATCAATATTGAAACCGCCTTCGAGTTCATCGTATTGACCATTGTCTTAAACAGGTTGAACGACTCGAGCTTATAAATCAACAACGGGTCTTTCTGCTCATAGCTTGCGTTTTGAACCGACTGCCTCAACTGGTCAAGCTCACGCAAATGCTCTTTCCACGCCTCGTCAATCGACATTAGCAAAATAGCCTTCTGCCATGCCTTCGCGATATTTTGGCTTCCGCTGTTATAAGCCTCGACCAAATCGACCGCGATGCCATAGACACGCTTTCCGTCGGCGATAGGCACTCTTACCAACCCTTTTCCGCCACGGTTCTCGACAATGTCTTTTATGATAGGATGAGCCACTTCTGCCAAGCGTTCCATCTTGCGTTTAAACGCCACTACAGCCGCCTGATAGAGAGCATCGATTTTCTTCTCGTTCGACAGGCCTCTGTTTTCCTCCTCAGAGAAAGGCAACTCTATCGCAAGCGTTTTCAACGCCTCCATCTTCAAATTATCATAATCGTCCGCGCTGTCGTAGGTGTTTACGATATTCTCCACCGTGTCGTAAATCATATTCATTATGTCGATTCCGATACGCTCACCCATCAACGCGTGGTGACGGCGCGAATAAACCACCTTGCGCTGCGCGTTCATCACATCATCGTATTCCAACAAACGCTTGCGGATTCCGAAATTGTTTTCCTCCACACGTTTCTGCGCGTTCTCAATCGATTTGGTCACCATGTTGGCCTCTATCCGCTCGCCCTCTTTCAGTCCGAGCCTGTCGAGCATCTTGACAACGCGGTCGGTGGCGAACAGGCGCATCACAGTATCCTCAAACGACACATAAAATACCGAAGAGCCCGGGTCGCCCTGACGGCCGGCACGACCGCGAAGCTGACGGTCGACACGGCGCGACTCGTGACGCTCGGTGCCTATAATCGCCAGACCGCCGGCAGCGCGCACCTCAGGCGCCAACTTGATGTCCGTACCGCGTCCGGCCATGTTGGTGGCAATCGTGACAACGGCTTTCTGTCCGGCCTGAGCCACAATCTCGGCCTCTTTCTGGTGCAACTTGGCGTTGAGCACATTGTGCGGTATGTGGCGTTGCTGCAACATGCGGCTCAGCAATTCGGAAATCTCAACAGACGTGGTACCGACCAACACCGGACGTCCCTCGTCTATCATCTTCTGTATCTCTTCGATTACAGCGTTGTATTTTTCTTTCTTGGTCTTGTAGACACGGTCGTTCATATCGATACGCGCCACAGGCCGGTTGGTGGGGATGGTGACAACATCCAACTTGTAGATGTCCCAAAACTCTCCCGCCTCCGTTTCCGCAGTACCTGTCATGCCGGCAAGTTTATGATACATGCGGAAGTAGTTCTGCAACGTGATTGTGGCAAAGGTCTGCGTGGCCGCCTCGACCTTTACGCCCTCTTTGGCCTCAATGGCCTGATGCAACCCGTCGCTGTAGCGGCGGCCTTCCATGATACGTCCGGTCTGCTCGTCGACAATTTTCACCTTGTTGTCGTCGATTACGTATTCGATATCCTTATCGAACAACGTATAAGCCTTCAAAAGCTGGTTTACCGTATGCACACGCTCCGCTTTCACCGCGTAGTTCTGCATAAGCGCGTCTTTCTTTTCCTGACGCTCCTCATCGCCAAGCGGCTCATTCTCAAGAGCGGAAAGCTGGGCGGCAATGTCAGGCAGCACAAAGAACTGAGGGTCGTCGCTTGAGCCTGTCAGCACGTCGATACCCTTATCGGTCAACTCTATGCTGCGGTTCTTCTCATCGATAATGAAATAAAGCGGGTCGGTGACAATATGCATCTGGCGGCTGTTGTCCTGCATGTAGAAAGCCTCTGTTTCAAGCATCAGCGGCTTTATGCCGTCCTGACTCAAGTATTTGATGAGAGGATTGTATTTCGGAAGTCCTTTATAAGCCCTGTAGAGCAACAACGCGCCCTCTTTGCGCACCTCTTTGTCGTCAGAAGCGATTTTCGCTTTCGCCTCTACAAGCAAAGACGTGACAAGTTTACGCTGCGCGTTGACCACCTTCTCCACATTGGGCTTAAACTCCATGAACATTTGGTCGTCGCCCTTAGGCACAGGGCCGGAAATGATAAGCGGAGTACGCGCGTCATCGATAAGCACGGAGTCGACCTCGTCGACAATGGCGTAATTATGAGCGCGCTGCACAAGATCCTCCGGCGATGTGGCCATATTATCGCGCAGATAATCGAAACCGAACTCATTATTCGTACCGAAAGTGATGTCGGCATTGTATGCTCTCCGGCGCGCAGCGGAGTTTGGCTCGTGCTTGTCGATGCAATCGACCGACAGTCCGTGGAACATATAAAGCGGCCCCATCCATTCCGAGTCGCGTTTCGACAGATAGTCGTTGACCGTCACCATGTGCACACCGTTTCCTGTCAAAGCGTTAAGGAATACCGGCAATGTGGCCACGAGCGTCTTTCCCTCACCGGTTGCCATTTCGGCTATTTTACCGCGATGAAGCACAATACCGCCGATGAGCTGCACATCATAGTGCACCATGTCCCATGTCACCTCATTGCCGCCGGCCATCCAATGATTTTTATAGATTGCGTTGTCGCCCTCGATACGCAGAAAATCCTTGCCTTGCGCCGCAAGCTCGCGGTCGAAATCGGTGGCTGTGACCGTCAGCTCCTCGTTTTCCTTGAACCGGCGGGCCGTTTCGCGGACCACGGCAAACACTTCAGGCAAATGCTTGTCGAGCTCTTTCTCCAGAATGTCGAGAATTTCCGACTTCAGATTATCCACCTTCTCCCAAAGCGGCTCGCGCTTGTCGTAGTCGAGTGTTTCGATTTCAGCCTTCAAATCGCTGATTTCTTTTTCCTTGTCGGCTTTGCTCGCCTTTAGCTCCTCTCTCACTTTTGTCACACGCGCACGCAATTCATCGTTCGACAAAGCAGCGAGTGTGGGATAAATTGCGTTGATTTTGTCGACTATCGGCTGTATCTCCCTCAAGTCGCGTTGTGATTTGTTTCCGAAAATTTTTTTCAGAAAATCGTTTACTCCCATATTTATTGTTTTTATTTTTCTGATTAATGTTTATGAACGCCGCCCGAAAAAGGCAGACTCCCAATCTCCAAGACTTCAAGGCAGAACGCCCCTAAAAAGCGATAGGCATTCTTTTTGCGGCATTGGGAGAACGGATACGCAACAGCCGGGCTACAGTCGGAGCCAACAGAGTCGCATCGACAGGTGTGGAAATTTTTTGAGGCTCCACACCGGGCGACAATATGAATATCGGTGTATTGACGGCATTGCCGCGCACCTGCTTAGAAGCGGGCGTTTGAGAGTTGAAATCGTCGACTATAGTCCAACCCGGAGCTATTTCAAGATAGACATCTCCGGCCGTTTCATTGTAGACAGAGCGGTGAAGGCACTCCAAATTCTCTCCGACAGGATTATTAAGAATCTCATCGAACGTGTAGGCCTCGTTGACCCCCGACATTCTGCGCAGAAACTCGCCCGACTTGGCGCGAAGCTCCTCTATAGGTATATTCTTTTCTTTCGCAAGTTTCTCATTGAGGAAAATCTGCTCGTTAAAATATCCGCTTACCCAATTACCATTGCCGTAAATGGCCATAAGATACATGTTGAGCAGCGACACCGCCTTCTTCGAGGAAAATTCTCCCGAAGGAATATTGAAACGCGGCTCGGTGGCAAAAGTGTTGTCGAAATATCCCGTAGAGGCCACAAAAACGAAAGCGTTGCCGCCTGTAGCTCCATCGATAGAGGCGAACAATCTTGCAAGCTCCTTGTCAAGACGGATATATTCATCCTGCAACTCTATCCTGCGGTCGGCATCTTCCGCGTAAGGATAAGGAGCGGCTGTATATGCCACATTAAGCATATCAACGGCGGCGCGTTTCCCCAATTTCAAATCGTTGATGCAATCCACGGCCAACGATGTCACTTCCTCGTTGACCAAAGCCGACGATTTGAACTGCTCATACTTATCCTTGCCGCTGAATGTGTACCTGAATGGAAACAATGTGCGATGAAGCGGAATGTCGGGATAATCGTTGACGCTTATCGCCGGCGACCAATGCAATGTGTCGATACGCGATGAAAGCGGATGATTGAGATTGCGCAGCATCACAGCCGACGGAAATTCCTTATAGAAAGTTGTGGATGCCCATTTGCCTGTTTCTCCGTTAATCCAAAAAGCCCCGTTGGCGGCATGGCCGGCTATTATCAAAGCCTGCTGCGCGTCGGGAGCGATGGCATAGACGCTTCCTATGCCGTTATTGTCCATCCTCAACTCGTCGGAGATAGTCGACACTTTCAAGGCCATCGGCGAATAGGTTTCGTCGGTTGTGTTGCCTATATACTTTGTGTCGTTGAATATCTTCGAGGCTTTCTTCGCCGCCTCATCATAAAGCATCTCGCCTGTTATTCCGTTGACATTCGGAAACGCTCCGGAATAAAGCAACGCAGTAGATGTGATTTTGTTGACATCGGCTATTTTGAAAACCGCGTTCTCAATGCAGATACCGTCACGCAGCAAACGCTTGAACCCGTTTTCACCGAAATGCGACTGCAACAGCTGTATGTAATCGCTGCGCAACTGGTCGATGGTTATGCCAACGATAAGAGTAGGCTTTCCGTTGGCAACTGTCTGCGACAACGCCGACAGAGCGACCAACGAAAATATCACCGATGAAATCAGTCTGTTTACCTGCTTTTTCTTGCGCATTTCTCTATATAAACATAGTTAGCCGACCTGATTATGCTGCATAACATAAGCGGAAAAAACGCCGCATTCGCACATTGCGGTAAAAATCCCCATGCCGCAAGCAAAATCAAAACGATTGCAAAGTTAATAAAATGATAGAAATACAACCACTTCCTCATTGATTTTATGAAAATAAGCAATGGCACGACAAGACAGAACGGATTAAGCCAAAACGCGAGATAATTGGGAGAAGTGGCCTCATGCACAGAAACGAACACAAGAAAAAACACAAGACATCCCGCCAATCCTGTCGTCAGAAACCATATAAAATCAAACCATCGGGAAATTTTTCTCCTTTTGATGTCTTTCACCGTGACAGCCAACGAGGCAGCAAGTACCAACAAAGAGATGAACACCGGAGAAAGATACCATGGGGTTGGCGGCAACACGGGCGACTCACTGCCGTCGAACAACACGATTTTTTCTTTCACAAGCGGCACAACCCTGCCTGACTCATCCGTAAAAGTGGCACCTTGAAAGGCGTTCATCAAATAAATAGGAGCAAACATCTGCTCACGCGCGTCCAACCGGTAATCTATCCCGGAGCCTAAAGCCAAATCGACGCCAAACTGATACCACGGATAGTTCTCACTATAGCTACGCATCATTTTACGGAAAGTCAGTGTGGTGTCTGCGGGCTGCGGATAATTCAACCCGCCTGTCACAGCCTCTATCATATCCCGCGGGCGGGTAGCGCAATTATCAAGCACATAATTATACCGATATTCACGGTTCTCCGGCAGGCTCAGCCATTCAAGCCGCAAGTACAGCTCCTCAGCCTGCTTTTGGCTGAGATTGAGCACCTGCTCCACCACTTTGGAGTTTCTCTCAACATATTCGGGCATAAAATACACAAACGGATATCCCGCAAGCGCGTAATCAGTTTCGCCTTTGACAAAACGATATATGAAATTCGGTTTGCTGAACGAAAACATCCCGAAATTATATGCCTTGTCCATCCCGCCGTGCTGTATTCTGATTGCGGTATGCCCGTAAAGCTCATACACAATCTGCCCGGGATAGCAAGTCACAAGGCTCACACGATAGTCGCCGGCATTGGCTGGCATAACAAAAAAGGCTACCGCGCATAAAACTGCCATCAATTTCCTAAACATATATCAAGGTCAAATAAATTACGGCTCAAAATTAACTCTTAAATCCGAACCCGCAAAATCCGCGCTTAAATGAAAAATTTGTCGTAACTTTGACAACGAATCCGACAAGTCATGATTTATGAGATACTTTCACCTTACCTTATTCTTTATACTCACATTTGTTCCCTTTTCTTACGCAGGCGACGCAAAGACCCTGCCCGACAGCATCATCAACGAAGATGCCGTGTATGAATACACTTTCACTGACTACGGCAAAGCATACCGCATCATGGGCGAGCTCCGCAAACGCGGCGACTTGCCTTCCTACACGCTTGACATGACAGAAGGCGACCTCTATTATAATACAGGGCATACGTATCAGGCACTGAATCTGTACAACCACGCCCTCGACAGCGATTCCGCGCGCCTCAATCCGCACAACTATATGAAAGTGCTGCACCGGCTCATTTCCTGCTACGACTACCTGAAACTCGACTCAAAAAAGTCGGAATGCGTGGAGCTTCTGCTGGAAAAAGCCAAACAATGCGGCGACCGGGCGATGCACTCCGCCGCACTGTTCGAACTCGGAAAAATGATGTACTATCAAGGCGAGAAGGAGCGCGGCTACAAATATCTTTACGAGGCGCTTGCGATGATGGAAAAGACTGACTACGACCTGAAATACGGCAACCTGCGCTACTATTACAACACCATCATACTGTATCTGCTGTGGGACGAACGATTGGAAGAATCGCTCGAAGCCCTCGACAAATTGGAGGAGGTGGTCACGTCGAAAACAGGAAAAGAAACCGCCATTTCCGGATTGGACAAAAAAGAGCTGAAGCAGCTTTATGCCAACCGCGCGGTGGCTTTGGCAAGGCTCTACCGCACGGAAGAGGCCGATGAGTGCTACCGCAAGTTTCTTTCGCTGGGCGACAGCAAGGACAATTATCTGATTGTGCCTTATCTTTTCAAGCGAGGCCGCTACGACGAGGTGATAAAACTCAACAGCGAGCGGGAAAAGGAATATTCCGAGTCCGGCGACACCATAAACTATTATATGACCTCCATACGCCATTCGCTCGGCAAGGCTTATTTCATAAAGGGCGACTACAAGAGAGCAGCCTTGCAATTCGAGCGGTTGGCCGAGTTGCGCGACAGCCTGAAAGACCGCGAGCAACGCAGCGCGGCGATAGAGCTTGCCACCGTGTACGACATCGCCCGCAAGGACATGAGGATTGAGAAAGATGCCGCAAAATTGCGTGTGCGCAACGTGCTGCTATGGACAATATCGACCATCGTGCTGCTCCTCATCTTCGCCATTTGGCGCATTTGGAAACATCACCTTGTAATAAAGGAGAAAAACCGGATACAGACACGCACCATCGAGGAGCTGCTCGAAAGCAAGGCCGAGCTGGAGAGAGAAAAAGCGCACATCGCGCCACCGGAAAGCGCCGATCCGGCGGATGAGCAGGATATATGCGGCGATTTCGAGCGGGTCTGCCGAATTCTTGATAAAGACAAGCTGTTTCTCGACCCGAATTTGTCGAGAGACGACATAATCCGCATGGCACGTGTGCCGAAAAACAAATTTGCCCAAATGTTCAAAGAGAATGCCGGCATATCGTTTACCGACTACGTTAACGGCAAGCGCATGGAATATGCAGCCCAACTGCTGAAAGACAATCCGCAATTCACGATAGAGGCCGTGGCCAAAGAGGTTGGACTATCGAGCGCACAATTCTACAAGCTGTTTCAGAAGAAATTCGGCATCACGCCATCGGCGTTTCGCAACAACCTGTCAAACAACTACTTGGGCGTAAAGTAGAGAATCCGGTGACAAAAAAAGAGAAGTAGTTGCCGGCGTTTCTTTTTGATTATAAACCCGGTTAGTAATTTCGTGGGAAAATCATTTCAGAAACAGACAACAAATCTATGAACGTTAAGAAAACAGTGTTGCTCCTTACCGCAACTGCGATTGCGGCGGGAAATCTGGCAGCCCGCCAGATAAGCATCGCGGAGGCAGAGGCTATTGCCTCGAAATATGCGGTATTGTCCGGAAAGGAATCCGGAACATTGAGATATGCGCAACCGAAGGCGGCGGAATACTATGTGTTTGCAACCGAAAGCGGAGGATTCGTAATCGTTTCCGGCGACAGCGAGATGACAGAATTGGTGGCTTATTCCGACGAAAGCAGTTTCGACAGCAGCAACGAGAATATGATGTCGTGGCTCGGCGCATATTCCGGCTATGTGGAAAAAGTGCGTAAAGGCGAGGCAAAGCCGTACAAGAAAGAATTGACGGCAGGGACGGTCTGGATAGAGCCGCTTGTGACTGCAAAATGGGGACAGATGGAGCTGTTCAACAATCTGTGTCCGTTCGACATATCGTACGATCAGCACGCTATGGCCGGCTGCGTGGCCATATCGATGGCGCAGATATTCCATTTTTGGAAGTGGCCGCCAGAAAGCACAGGCACGCATACTTACGTGCACGACGACTCAATGCAGGGCGGACACCAGTATGTGGTCGACGGCTATGACAGCAACGGCTTCGTCCACATCAACTGGGGATGGAACGGCGTTGGCGACGGATACTACGACATAGATTTCATGTGTCCTGACATCGAGGGAGGCGACGATTCGCTGAATTTCAACTATCACCAGAGCTTTGTGACAATCAACCACACATACGACACTCCCACTGTAAAGACGCAGCGCTACCTGTGGATGCTAGCCGACGAGGTGTATCCCGCATACGGAAGGCGCGTCGGCTACCGCACGAGCGTGGATGAGGTGGAACTTAACGGCAGTTTCGACGTTGAGTGCCACAGTATCAACAACCTTAACAGCGTCGAGTACAACGGGGAGATTGCGATGGCTTTGTTTGACGCGGACGATAATCTGCTTTCCGTGGACGGGGACAACGCTTTTAAAATCAGCGCACTCGGGGCGAACAGATACTTGGACATAGACCATGAGGCACCGGTAATCACTGTAGACGGGCTGCTTTCAGGGCTTGAAAACGGCAACTACACGTTGCGCGCGGTATCGCGGGAAGACGGCCGCGAAGACTGGCAACGCCTCGTGTCTAACGAGAAAATATCTGTGCAGGTAAACGACGGGATAGCCACTCTCTACACCCCTACATACGCTGTCAGCATCGACGAAATCAACATCAACAGCACTGCCGGATACGACGAATTCTTGGATATCTCTGTAACCGTGTCAAACAAATCTGATAATGCCGATTCAGGTGTGCTGGACTGGATGATACTTAATCCGGAAGGCCGTGTCGTGAAAAACGGAAGCGAAGATATAGTGTTCGAAGAGGATGGCAAATATGAAATGGAGTTCAGCGAATACATCGACGAGTACGTTTATGGACAAGAAGGCGAATATATGTTGTGGCTGAGAGAATTCAAGGGGACCGACGGCCGGATGTTCGACATAGAGGGAGAAACAGAGGCTACGTTCACTGTGGAAGACGTGTCAGGCGTTAAAACCGCTACCGGAAAGGGAATAAGCATAACGGCCAACGGACACAATGTGAAAGTGGCCGGCACTGACGCCACAGCGGAAGTGTTCGACATAAGCGGACGGACTGTGATAAAGACTGCCAAAAGAGAATTCAGCATAGGAGAAAGCGGCATATACATCGTGAAAGCCGGCAACAAAATCGAGAAAATCACAATCAAATAGAGATTGTCAAATAAAATGTTACGGTTGAGAGGACCCGCTTTATTCTCAAGCGGGTTCTCTTGTTTTTAAATGCTGTCCGCTAAACCCAAATCGCTCGTTAGACTATTCTAATATGCTTGAAAGTATAGTATACGTGTGCTGAAAGACGAAATCTATTTGCTATATGCTACAGTGGTATCGGGGTATCTCCCTCTGTTTGCGCAGCAAATAGGGGGAGTGGCACGAAGTGTCGAGGGGGTTGCCCAATCACTGCGGAGCAGTGGAATCCGCACACTGTCTGTTTTCACCGCAAGACGGTGAATCGGGCAACCCCTCCGTCCTGTTGGGACACCTCCCCTATTAACTGCGCTGCGCTCCGTGAACAGGGGAGGACACCTGAATGGCATAAGGTAATCATTCTAATTCTAATTTGCTGCGCAAGCTCTGCAAACAGAGAGAAACACCTGACAGGATTCTCGCCCTATGGAAAGCAGGTGCCGCTATCTGCCAACCCAATATGGCATTGAGAGGGATTTAGTATTTTTACTCAACCGATTGAGTAAAAATACTAAGCATACTGAGTAAAATGTAATAGCACGTATAAACGTGCGGAATATCAGATAATTATGGATAAGGGAATTCTGAGGGGGCAAAAAAGGGCGGCATAGTGCCGCGCCCGTGAGGCGCGACGGCTATGCCGCCTTGAATTTGTGCGATAATTGAAAAGATTGTGCCGCGTTAGCGAACTACGGTCTTATACACTTTTCCGGAAATTTCGATTACGTAGACGCCGGAAACCGTATTGATTACGGAGTCGTTTCCGCTGTAGACGAGCTGTCCTGCGGTGTTGTAGACATTTACCGTATCCTCATGTCCGAGCCCGTCGACAAGGATTGCCCCGCTTGCTCCGCGCACACTGACATCGCCGCTGCCTACTTCACCAATACCGCCATCCTTATCCTCGAAATAGACTACAATATCCTTGTCCTCATCTATTTCTCCAAGGTCGAACAGATTATTTTGCTCGTCGTACAATGACAGCATCTCATTTCCATTGACAGTGATTGACCCGATTTTATAACCTTCGTCCGGATAGATGTAGAGCTCGACAGAACGCTGCATCACATTGAATTCCTCCCGTTTTTCACCGAGATAAAGCACCATGCCATACGCTTCGTCCCAGCCGATAGTAATGTCATATACTTCCGCTCCTTCTTCTATGTTGGCAAACTCTTTCCAGCCTTCGGCCTTCCCGTAGTCGAACGATGAGCCGGCGGGCACTGTCAGAGTGGCATTGGCATATACAACATCGTCGAACTTGGCAACTTCGGCCGGAGTAAGATTATAAGCGTCCACAGTTTTCAAAGCTGGGCATTCCACGAAAGCATTCTCACCTATTTCGCTGACATTGCAGCCAAGGAAAATCGACGACAGGCGGGGGCATGCCTCAAAAGCGTGCGCACCTACCGAGTGCGCGTCCTCTTCCGCAAAATCCACCAGCTCGAGCATCTTGTTGCCATAGAAAGCATAGTCGCCGACTGTCAGAAGTCCGTCAGGAGCAGCGACAGAAACAATGGCGTTGGCCCCGTAGAAAGCATACGGCTTCACCGCTGTTATCCCTTCCGGAATCTTCAGGCGCGTCACCATTTCGTTGCCGAGCATCAACTCTCCGCCGATGTGGAGCGGATTGGAGTCGTAGTTAGCAAAATCTATGCCGAACCAAGCCGTAAGGTCGGAAATGTTGGTGGTGGAGAGCAAGATGCATCCTCCGAACGCTCCGGTGCCTATCGACTTCACAGAGGCCGGCAAAGTCACTGAAGTTATGGCGGAGCAGCCGAAGAAGGCGTTGTCGCCGATGGTTTCCACATGGTCTTTCAGTTCAAGTTCCTGCAACTTTACGCATCCTTTGAACGCATAGCTGCCGATTTCAGCCAAATCATTGTTGAACACTACCACGGCGAGTTCCGTGTTGTTGTCGAAAGCGCTTTGCCCGATCTTCTTCACATCGCTTCCCAGCGTGACAATCTTCGCCAAATTGTTGTAGAACACGAAAGGCTTCACTTCCTCAACACCGTCAGGAATCTCCAAATTCTCGACAACGGAATTGTTAAGGTAGATGGTACGCGAAATCGAAGCCGGGTTGGCGTTGGTGTTTGCAAAGTCGATGGCACACCATTTTGCCAAATCGGATATTCTCACTTCGCTGACCGGGCATCCCGCAAAGGCATCCACACCTGACTCTTCAAGGCCTGTGCCTATGCTGATGTTGCGGAGCGAGGTGTAGTCCTTGAAAGCGTTGTCGCCGATGGATTTAACGTTATCGCTGATGATAAGAGTATGTAGAGACGATTCCAAGCCGAACTTGATGTCGGACATCAAATTTCGCCCAAGATACAAATTGCCAAGCAAGGTACATCCGTTGAAAGGCGTTTCCATAAGCATAAGTTCTGCATCGCCTTCGGCAAAAATTACGGAACGCATGCTTTTGCATCCGTTGAAGGCGTTCTGCCCTACAGAAGTTACCGAGCCCGGAATGGTGATTTGTTCCAAAGCGGTGCATCCGTTGAAAACGTTGTTGCCGATGGTCAAGATGCCGTCAGGCATAGAAACCTGTTTTAAGGCGGTGCATCCGTTGAAAGTATCGTTGCGGACAATATCTACCGACAGCCCTATATTCGCTGTTGCCAAAGAAGTGCAGCCGGAAAAAGCCGACTGCCCGAGCGTTGTCACCGCATCGGGAATCGCTACGGAAGTGATGCCAGTGCATCCTTCAAAAGCATTGCTGCCGATTTCGGTAAGCCCGCTGCCGAGCGTCAGGGTACTGATACCGGAGCAATTCTGGAAAGCGGAATTTCCGATTTTTCTCACATTGTCGGGGATGGTAAGGTCAATCGGGCTTATCGGGTTTATGATGCATTCCCTGAACAGGTTGTCGCCGATTACCGTCAAGTGCTCGCCGAAGCTGAGCGACCCGTTGATGTTGTTCAGTCCTAATTGTCTGTTGATGTTGCGGTCGATTGACACGGAGAGATAAGTGTCCTGCTTGAAAGGTGTAGCCACGAGTTCAAGCGCATAGGGTCCATAGAGGAAATTCAGACCAAACACCCTGAATTTTTCAAACTGTCCGGGTGTTATTTCCGTGACGTTGCCGCCTATTGTCAAATCGATTTGCGCGTAGGTGAACTGGTCGCCGGTGAACAGCGCGCCGGTGAAATCCCTTCCGAGATAGAAGTCGTAGTAGGTATTACGGCCTGACAACGGCGCGTTCTCGAACGCAATAGGCTCTGTTCTGTCCTCCACCGTGAAAGATTCAAGGAATCCCAAGTCCTGATAAGTCTCCCCGAACGTGTCTACGTCAGGGCTTATGACTATTCCTGCCAGATGGTCAAGACCGCTGGTGCCTGACAATTCCCTGCCATAATACACTTCCGCCTTGACAAGTGGCATCTCCAAAGGAGCGTCTTCATCCGCCCACCGGGAGGTGCTGAAAGGCTTCCTTTCGAGTACCAACGGCTTATCGCCTTTCTCGAATGTCACCACGCGATCCATCTCACCATAAGAACTGATACCCAAAAGGCGAATCTCGCCGAATGCGCTTTCCCCTATCTCCTCCACCGTACCCGGAATTTCAACGGAAGTCGCGCCAATGCCATAGAAAGCATACGGCTTTATCACTTTCACGTCATCAGGAATACGGAACGTATAGAAACTGTTAGAACCGTCAACTGTTTCTTCAAATATATGATTTCCTGCAAATGTGATATTTTCATACATGTATTTCATGGTGATTTTGGTCACATCCTTATAGACCGATAACGGATTGGAGCCGCCGTTGGCAAAATCGATGTCGCACCAGTCGGCCATGCTTCCCTCGTATGCAATCTTGCAACCGCTTTGATATTGTGACCAAATGCCGGCAAAAGCGTCTTTACCGATAGTCTTGACTGTGACAGGTATGCTAATCTCACTCAGCCCTGTTCCCTGAAAGGCGTTTTCAACAATCGACACTACCGTAAAGGTGTCGTCACTTTGCGTCACCGTGCCGGGTATTATTAATCTTTGTTCGTGACCGGGCACCTCGAAGCCTACCACCTCCACGTTGCCCTCGTTTTCCGATGTGGAAATGACACGGAAAACCAAGTCGTTGTACACAATTGTTTCGCCCACTTCCAAATTGGTTGCCCATCCGGAGGCAGAGGCGAGCGTAGCCGCCAATAGCAGTAAAAATTTTTTCTTCATTTGATTTTTTTGTTATTTAGGTTTTTAGTTTGTGCGGACAAAAATAGCCATAGCGGATTTCTTACTTCCGGGAAGCGAGCCCGTTGTTCTCTCATTTTGTCATTTGCTTCTCTTGTTTTGTCATTTTCGTGGTATTTTCATTATATACAGACATTTCGCACAAAAGTAAATCCGCATACTTTGGCGATAGACATCAAATTATCTAACTTTCGGAACAATTTAAAACACAATAATCAATATGAAAAAATTATTTTTATCACTTGTTGCATTTGCAATGACTTTGAGCTTTACAAGTTGCGGAGAAGATGAGCCTGAAGGAAAAGGCGACGGCGAGAAAAACTATAAGTTGGTGTATAACGCTTGGATGCCGACCGATTTATTGAAGTTCGCCGATGTTGAGCTCTCCGTCTACGACCCCGCCACCGACAAAACAACGACATATAATATCAGCAATACCTACAACAACATGTTCGGGGCTGAAGGATACGAGCTGTTCGACAACTATTTGAAAATTGCCGCAATACTGCACCAGTTCGATGCCAACAATGATTTCGTATATTATCACATCGCTGACGATATAAAGGACGGAATGAAATATGAGGCATCAATCAAATGCACAATAAATGAGGACAAAATAGCCGCTCTGCCGGATGACAACACTCTTAGATACAACATCAGCGACCCTGAAGTATTCTCTTACGTAATCGACGATGAAGGCGGCCTGTACGGAAATCTTTCATTCTCGATAAGCAACATGGAGGTCACAAAAGAAAAAGCCATAGAATATCTGCGCAAATATAATGAGGCGTCAACCATATCAGGAACAATAAATCTCAAAGCGGAAACATCATCATGGGTGCCTCTTTTGTTTTTTTGACAAGAATGGCAGTCGGCCAATTTGCCATAATTAATAGGCCGCGCTCCAACCGTTACGATGAACATTTTCCGGTTTCCACTTGTCTTTCGGCTGCGGATTCTCGGCCGGATAGCCTATCGGCACAAGGCTGAGCGGAACTACATAGCCCGGCAATTCCAACACATCACGGATGACATCCACACGATGGGCCGACGGATATACACCTGTCCAAACCGCCCCCAATCCCAACGAGTGAGCCGCAAGCAAAAGATTCTCGGTGGCGGCTGAGGCATCGGCAATCCAATTATCGCGTCCCTCGCCCTCGATAGCCTTCTGCATATTTCCGCAAACCACTATTGCCAACGGAGCTCCGGCTGCCATTTTTGCGTTGGAAAGACTGTCGGCAAGCTCTTTCAGCTTAGCGGGGTCGTCGACTATCACAAAATCCCATGGCTGCTTGTTGATAGCTGTGGGAGCCGACATGGCGGCACGGAGCATTTGCTCCACTTTCGCGTCCTCAACCGCCTTCGCCTCGTAAGCCCTGACGCTTGTACGCGTAATCATATTCTCAATGGCGGGATTTGTGTTTCCGCTGCTTCCTGCCATAAATGTTTTCACCGCAAGCACGACAACTACAATCGCAAGCAGCACATTCAACAATATCGACACTTTCATTTTCATAAAACCAAATTTTAATACATTAATTACACAATGTCAAAGATAATGCAAATAGAGTGCAGAACAATCAAACTCGTTTGAAATTGAATACTTATTCTGCCGATTCTTCGCGATAGAAGCCGTAAAGAACCTCAGGAGAAACATCGGGGACAAACGAGCTGCGTATGCGCCACTCTTTCGGATAGCAATTATTCATGCGGTTGCCTATATTTTTAACCCAGCCCAATGGCGAGCCCTTATATGACACAAGGCAATACCCACGTGCCAAATTTTGCCGCGGCCGCAAAATGACGCCTCGCAGAAAATCGACAGTTTCACCGTAGTCCACGTCAACTACCGGAAAATATTCCCTGTCAAGAATAGTGCTTACGGCAAGCGAGTGCTCCGGAACGATGTCGTTGCCTTTTATTGTGGCCATAGGGACACCCGAAAGAATTGTGTTGACATTCTGCGTCACAGCCAGAATCTGTTGCCTCATTTCCGACGGACGCGCCACAACCAAGTCGCCATCCGCACACGGCTCCACTCCGCAACCGGCTTTTATGAGAGCCTTGCACTGCTTCGGCACAGCCACATTCTTTTCCTTGCCAATCCTGATGCGGCAGCCCTGATTTTGTCCCGGCTTTCTCAATACGGCCATAAACAATCCTTCGCCCTCCGTCAGATGCGGCAGAAACCTGTAACAATATGCCGATGTGCCTATTCCGCCATGTATTTTCCATTCAGAAGGCACAGAGATTTCTATTGGTTCCGCCCCGTAGTTGTCGATAATGTAGTCTATAATCTCCTCATTCTCACTGCGGTTGAAAGTGCATGTGCTATAGACAAAGAAACCGCCGGGTTTCAAGGCGTCCCATACACTGTCGACTATATCACGCTGCCGCGCGGCGCACCTTTCGACAAGAGCCGGCGACCACTGTCTCACCGCCTCCTCGTCCTTACGGAACATTCCTTCGCCAGAGCATGGCATGTCAGCGGCCACTATATCGAAAAAATTTTTCAACTGTCCTAATTTCTCCGGAGTGTCATTTGTGACGACACAATTCGCACGCCCCCATTTTATGACGTTCTCACGCAATATTTGCGCGCGCTGTCTGTCAATCTCGTTGGCGACAACCAACGATTTGCCTGAAACCACATCTAACGCCGCCGTGGTCTTTCCGCCCGGAGCGGCGCACAAATCAAGATAGGTGACTGCCTTGTCTCCGGCTATCTGCCGCAGAACATGGCCAATAAACATCGACGAGGCATCCTGCACGTAATATAATCCTGCATGCAGCAGAGGGTCGAACGTGAACGTCGGCCTGTTGTCAAGATAAAACCCGTTGCCGCACCACGCCACTCTGCGTCCGTTGACCGTCAAACGGCTTTTTGCCTCGTTGACGCGCACCGACACTGCCGGCTCACCCGACAATGCCCCCAACAAGTCGTATCCCTCTTTTTCTCCGAGCAATCCGATGATTTCATCGGCAAACTTACTGTCAAACTCCATGCTCATTCGCGATAATAGATACGTTTCACACGCTCGGAAACCGATGTCAGCACTTCGTATGGAATAGTTCCGAGTTTGTCGGCAATTTCAGTGGCAGTGATATGCTCTCCAAATATTTCCACCTTATCACCTACTTTGCAGTCCACATCGGTCACATCCGCCATAAACAAGTCCATACAAATATTGCCAACCGTCGGCACACGTTTCCCGTTAATAAACACTTCTCCCACACCCCTGCCAAGCCTGCGGTTAAATCCGTCGGCATAACCAATCGGTATGGTGGCTATTTTCGAGTGTCGTCCGAGTTTGCCGTAGCAGCCATAGCCTATTGCTGTACCCTCTTCCCATTCGCGTATCTGGATGATTACCGAGCGCAGCGACGATACCGGACGCAACCCGTCATCCCATCCGCTGCCGAGTGTCGGTATTCCGTAAAGCCCGATTCCAAGCCTTACCATCTCATATTGATGCTCAGGAAAACGGAGAATGCCGTCGGTGTTCAATATATGGCGCATTATCGGAAAATCGAAAGCCTCCGTCAGACGGTTACAGCACTTGTCGAAATAGCCGAGCTGCATTTCTGCATATTGCGTCTTGCCGAAGTCGTCGGCAGTAGCGAGATGCGAGAACACCGATGCCGGACGCACCGCCTTCTGTGATTTCAGCAATCTGATTAGTTCGGGCAATTCCTCATAAAGAAATCCCAACCTGTGCATTCCAGAATCGATTTTTATATGCACCGGATAATTCTCAACACCATATTTTTCCGCCGCATGTATAAATTCGCGGCAAATATCGAAACTGAAAATCTCCGGCTCAAGACGGTTGTCGAACAATGCCTTATAATTCACAACCTTAGGATTAAGCACCATTATAGGCATCGTTATGCCGGCACTGCGCAAGCCTGCGCCCTCGTCGTGCGCGGCGACTGCTATATATGCCGCACCCTGCGCCTGAAGTGTTTTCGCAAGCTCGTATGAGCCTGCCCCATAGCCTGAGGCTTTAAGCATGCACACTATTTTGGTTGCAGGCCGCAAACGCGATTTGTAAAAATTGAAGTTATGTACCAACGCGTCGAGATTAACCTCCAACACCGTTTCGTGTTGCCGGGCCTCAAGCATGTCGTTGATTGCTCCGAAGCCTGCTTCCGGCGTGCCTTTAATCAATATCAGCTCATTGGAAAAATCGCCCGGCGACAATTCCTTCAAGAAATCAGCCGTATTGTCGAAAAACTCAGAAAAATCCGGAAACAAATCTTTATATGATGAAATTTCCTTGCCGATACCTATAAAACGGCTTACATGCCAAACTTTCAGCAACCTGGATATCTCTTTGTAGACATCAGCGGCAGGCATACTCTCTCCCAACACATCGGAAAGCACCACTGTAGCCGTTTTTCCTGCGGTAATGCGCCGCATCATGAAATCGAGCGAGGGAGCAAGCGACAAATAATCGCATGTATATGTGTCGTAAACAAGCATACATTTGTTCACACCTTCAATGACATCGATACGCGTGCCTACCGGCGCAAGGAGGGCAAACCGCCGCGCCATTTTGTCGTCAACAGGTACGCGCAAAGCAAGCAGCACCGCGAGGCAAGTAATGGCGTTCTCTATGTCGATGTCCGACGTAAACGGGATAGTGACCGTCCGGGCATACATCAGATACGTGAAATGTATGTCCGTAGAGTGCTCATGCCTGATAATCGAGGAGATAAAAAGCGGGGCATCCTGTATTTTTTTCGACCAGCTCAACTCCTGCACACCGTAGGCAAGAGCCATTATGCCGTTGCACACCGTAGAATCGTCGTTGTCATAAACCACACAACTGCTGTTTCTCGACAACTGCAATTTCTCTTCACATTTCTCAACTGTTGAGGCAAACCCGTCGTCATGCTCATCGCCGATATTGGTAATCACCGTTATGTCAGGGTCTATCATATCGGCAAGCCGCCGCATCTCGCCCGTATGCGAAATGCCGGCCTCAATGATTGCAAGCTCCGTGCGGTCGTCGATATCCCACAACGACAACGGCACGCCTATCTGCGAATTATAGCTGCGCGGACTTCTCACAATGCGGTAATCGTCGCGCAACAGCTGATAAAGCCACTCTTTCACGACCGTTTTTCCACGGCTGCCGGTTATCCCGACAACCGGAATCTTGAAACGATGCCTGTGACAATAAGCCAACCGCTGCAAGGCGGCAGTGGTGTCGTCCACGACAATAAAATTCGTTTTTTCGTCATAACTGCCGTCAGGAATGCGCTCGACTACAAAATTACGCACCCCTTTGTCGTAGAGCCGCGCCACATAACGATGCCCGTCATTGCTGGCCGTGCGTATCGCAAAAAACAATGAGCGTTCCGGATATGTCAACGACCGTGAGTCGGTCAGCAGCACATCAATTTCCGCCTCATGCAGACTTGTCGGGTCGGCATCGAGCATTCCGGCAATCTCTATAATGGAATATTTCATTTTCTATCCTCCGGTTTTCTTCGGCGCAAAATTACAGAATCGGCAAAAACCCGCAAAATAAAAATAGATACGACTATAAACCGGTCAACGCCTCAATTTGCGGTCTTGCCTCAGGCAGTGCCGCCGCAAGCTCGCGGGCATACCGCCGCACACTTTCGCGAAATTTCTCTATTTCAACGGTATTGTCGGTAAGCGGACGATGGGCTGCCATACGGTAAAGTTTCTCGCATGCGGCGGCTTGACTGCGCGTCGCATCGGAAAAACAGACATCGGAAAAACGCTCAAACACATAATCTACAGCCACATCCGACGGATGCACCATGTCAGCCGCATAAAAACGGTAGTCGCGCAGCTCGTCGAGCACAATCTCGTAGGACGGGAAATAGCGGCATTGCGGAAATTTACGCGTCAATTCATCCACGGCAAGCAAAAGCGAGGCCTTGCTCGCCTGATTGCCGTGCATACCGTCTGCCAAATGGCGAATCGGGCTGACCGTGAATATCACTGTCGCGCCGTTGTTGACGCGGCCGAGCAAATCTATCGTCTTGCTCCACATCCCGACTATATCGTCGACACCGAGCCGCCTGCGTACAAACTTCCGCTGCGGCAATTTATGGCAGTTGGCCACAATCTCCCCTCCGCGCGTAAACACGAAAGCCGTACCGAAAGTGACAACCATCACCTTGCAACCAAGCAACGATGCCACCGCCTCGCCATATCCGGCGTTGATTTTTTCCAAAGCCTTTCCCTTGTCCGCGCTCGAAAAGCGCGAATGATGCGCAAAGCTGTGCCACATCCCGTTATGCTCAAAAAGTTCCGCCGCCGAAAACATTCGCCTTTCCGCAATGCGCTCAACCGCCATGGCAATGCTTGCCGGATTATATAGCGTGCCGAACGGATTGACACACACATTCATCAACCGCCGCCGCAACCGCTCGCCTATGTTGTCGGAGAAACACGACCCGAGCATCAGGATTCCGTCGCCATAACCTATACGCAAGCCGCTGTCCTCAATCTCTACCCTCGTCCTGAAATCCATCTCCTCAATTTTTATCGTTCATCGTCCCAACAACCAGTCCAACACATTCATCTGCATTATCCCGTTATGCGTAACCACAGAGTCATTATCCATTGTCAAAAGATATTTCGGGAATGTAATTGTCGCGCTCAATCATCGTCAAAAAAATGAAATACATTGCAAATATAACCCGATTATTCGAAAAAAGTGAAATACATTTCATTTTTTCCAACCGCGTCTTTAAGTTGCGCGTCTGACAATGATTTCGTATTTTTGCAATATGCGACACAAGCAATTACAGAAACAGAAAAACTACAGGCTCCATGAACAATGAATTATCCGCGCTGTTGCAAGAATGCGACAATCTTAAAGTCAGTCTTTCAAAAACGCGGCCTTTACCCACAGAGGCCTTAAGAAAGATAGAGAATGCCTTTGCCATCGAATACACCTATGAAAGCAACCGGATTGAAGGCAATACCCTCACCATGCAAGAGACCGAGCTTGTGGTGAATGAGGGCATCACCATTGCCGGAAAAACAATGCGGGAACATTTGGAAGCCATAAACCATGCGGAGGCAATAGACTATATACGCGATTTCGCAAAAGGTGAAATGCCTGTCACCGAAAAAACCATAAAGGAAATACACTCGCTCGTACTGCACGGCATCGACCGGAAAAATGCGGGAACTTACCGCTCGGTACCGGTGATGATTTCCGGAAGCCACCACATACCTCCACAACCTTATCTGATTACAAAGCAAATGGAAGATTTCATGTTGCGGTTCAACGACATGGAAACCCGGCATGTCCACCCTGTCATGATTGCGGCATACCTGCATGACAGGCTTGTTGGAATCCACCCGTTTATCGACGGCAACGGGCGCACGGCACGTCTTCTGATGAATCTGTATCTGCTGCGCAACGGCTATGTGATGATTAACCTTAAAAGCTCTCCGGAATCAAAATTAACTTATTACACGGCATTGGAGGCATCTCATGTCGACGGCAATCCGGATGATTTTCAGAAGCTCATCGCCGAATCGGAATTATTGTCACTGCGCCGCTATCTGTCAATACTCGGCTGACCGGCCGAATCAGCGATAGCGGTGGCTTATCTTATGCCATCTTTCCTGTTGACAGCTCGTGCTCAAGGTACACATACACATACGCCGTGCTTTGTGCGTAAAGCCCGTTATGAGTATCTATCAGCCGCCTATAAAAGGAGAGCTGCCACGCGGCGGCACTTCATTGAACACTATGGTAAGCGGAGCGAAGCCGTAGGAAGTGAGAGTGCGACACTCATATACCGGCGGCATAGCCGCTTGACAAGTGTAACCCTAAGCAAGCGCAGCGCGGCTTGGGGTTGGACACAAATATAAAATCCGGCCGCATAGCGGTCGAACTCCGACACAGACCGGACTATGACAAAACAACTCTGCATGTGCGACCTCCACGAGGCCGGCAGGGAGGGGTCACCATACCCCAAGCTGCGCCCTTTGGGCTTGCATGGGGTTACAGCTGCATGGCCGCCATGCGGCCTTGCCTCTCAGCCCCGTCGGCTGCTACAAGCCGCGCTCAGCTTGCGCGAAGCTATATCTATGCCGCCGCTGCGCGGCTAACCTCATAACCATATACCCCCTCATAACCCCATAACCATATTACCTCATGACCCCATAACCATATACCCCCTCATAACCCCATAACCATATAACCTCATGACCTGCCACAACAGTGGCATCAAACCCCTCCGTCACTTCGTGACACCTCCCCTATTAACTGCGCTGCGCTCCGTGAACAGGGGAGGATATGCGTTTTCTCCCAAAGCCTTGCATACATGGATTATACAGAGGAGCATGCCTACAGGGGTTTATGCGGAAGATTATGCCTATAGGGGTTGTGCAGAGGATGGCACAAAAAAAGGAGCGCGGCTCGCGCCGTGCTCCCCTTGTGTCCGGCTCGGAAGCCGGACGGTGCTACGTGTGTATGTAGATTTATTTACTTCATCACTTTAACGGCAGTGTTGTCGTTGAACTTCAGGATATACATGCCTTTAGCCAAATCCTGAGCCGGAACAACCGTAGTGCCCTCAATAGCGGCAGAAGCGACTTTCTGGCCTGCCACGTTGTAAACATCGACAGCCGTAGCCGTAGCGGCCTCAACCTCAAAGTTGCCGTTAACCACATTCACGCGGTTTGCGCTTGTCTCAACAACCGACACGCCCGCATCGCCCTGGAAAATACCAAAGGTCACAGGAGCTGCACCGTAAGTAGAGATTGTGATTGCGGTTTTACGTCCGCTTACTCCTTCAGGAAGCGGTTGAACTGAGAATGTCAATTCTGTATCGCCTGTCGAAGTGTCAAAGTCGCCTATAGTGTAGTCAACCCAATCAAACAGACCGTCACCCTCAACTGTCCAATACTCAGAGCTGAGCAATGAGTTCATCACGAAAGCCTCAGAGTCACCACCAGTAGCAGGAGCCTCATAAGTATAGTTCCCGGTATTTTCATACAACCAGTTGTAGATCACATCAAATTCTACACCTATACCTGTTATCAACTCCCAATTAGGAGTTTCAGTTGCTTCAGGATTAAGTCCAAAGCTAGAAAGACGTATATAATAGAAATCTCCTGTTTCCTTATCTTTTACAATCATATAATTGCTTTCGTATAACAAACCGTCAGCCCATCCTGTAGCCGACAAACCTGTCTGTGCAGAAAGTTCATTAATAAGATTAAATACCAAACCTTTACCGGCAGTTATACAAACAAGCACCGGCTCATCGATTGTCAAAGGAACTTGTTGCGTCAAAGCACCAATTTTTTGCGTGAAATAACACGGAACATATAAAGTACTTTCTGACGATGAAATATTATCAGACAACTTACATTCTCCCGAGCCAATCAAATCACCTCGTGTACCCTCCGCAGTAAGAGAATATACAGAAACTGTTACGGTTTGGTTTTCGTCACCTGTCACAGAAACAGCAGGTATAGTAAGATATACACCGTAAAAAGCATACGGAGCGGACGGAGCCTGAATCAATGTGGCATAAGAGTCAAATGTAGCCTCCACACCTTCTTTACCGAGCAAAGATGTAGCCGCTTCATCAGAACAGTTAACCGCCAAATCTGCACCGAAATACACATTCCTTGAATGATAATGCTTTTCCCAGTTAACAACAGGATAATCCATAACATCATCTTTACCAGCGGCTATATATCCACCTGTCTGCCAAAAAGAAGAAGCAGGCGCCCCTTGTGAATTAATCCAACTACCGAATTGGTAAGGCTCTGAGCTGTTGGAGCCGGTAGTGGCAGTCAATGTCGGATATCTCCACTGAGAATAAGGATAGTTAACTGTCAGATTCTCTTCTTCAGAGAAGATATCAGAACCGTCTTCCGGAGAGTTGTACATCCACTCATACGTTTCTGCCATCTGCGATTCATTCGCAAATTCAATGTCCGTATAAGCAGGAGCCAAACGCGCGAACGGATAATATCCTGAGTTAACACCCGATGAGTTTACAAACATGTTGTAAGGAACAGAATAAGAAGCCACCGGAACAACCTCACCAACAGAAAGATTGTCAATCATCATGTCGTTGCCGGCAGATCCTACAAAACGGAAAGCCAACTTCACGCTCTGCCCCGCATAAGCTGACAAATCGCAAACAACGCCTTTCCAAGGAGATGTACCGACTACGCTATACAATTCATCATCGCTCATGGTTTTCGCGTCGGAAACAGCGTCCCATATTGTAGTCCAATTTGCACCATTGTCTGTAGAAATCTTCACTTCAAGATTAGTGTTTTCTTTATCAAAAACATATTCCGACGTCGACTGCATTACATCCCAATTCAAAAGGGTTAAACCCGGGTCGTAATTGAGCATGAACGACAAATAATCGCCGGCAGCCACTGTGAACGCCGGGGAATAGCACCATTCGTCCTGCTCCGGGAAAATATATGCGAATGTTTCCGGATCCAAATCCATTGCGGCTGTGATATTAAGAGAATATCCTTCATAAGCCATGGCATAGAAATTTCCTTCAGCAACACCCCACATAAGATTTGCATCCGATCCTACTTTCGACTCTTGCGACCAACCTGTAGGCAACCAGTTTGCAGTTTCGCCATCCCAACCGTCAAAATTCTCGGAGAAAGAAGCGTCGGCAGCAGCCTCAACAGCCTTAGACTTGGAATAGTTATTAAGATCCAATTTGTTGTTCTTATTAATCACACGCACATATTTACCATCCTTTGTCTGATAAATACCCATGTTCTTGAAGCTCTTAACCAATTTACCGGCAGAAACAACTTTTTGGTTATATACAGTCGGAGCCGCAACAACCTTTTTTTCCTTAAATTCCACTGCCTGACGGTTTGCCGATTGTGGCAACTCCATCATCACAGCGTCTTTAATACCGGCATTTGCCACCAACGCGGCCGCAAATCCCAATGACAAAAGTACTGTTCTTTTCATAATTAAAACATTTATATAACAATAAAACTGAAAGCAAAATTATACGATAACATTAAAACATCAAAGAAAAATCCAAAATTAATTACATTATGCTGATTTTTTTCTTGCTATTTTGGAAATTACCACGGGAGATATGCGAAAATTCTCGGCTCTCCCGTGATAGTCTGTAAATATTATTGCAAATTCAATACCATTTTATAGCCAGACGCTTCCAAATTGATAGCGTCAACACGCAACGGTGATTCGGTAACAATATTGAACGATGTTGCAACCATATCCATCATGGCCTTAAACTCCGGCATAGTTTCATAAAGCACAACAGCGTTCTGAACATTAGCCTCCTCCGATGCCTGCATTGCCGCCATATCCACAGTGAAAGCTATTGACGCTCCACCATTCGACTCAGTATAATTAAAATAGGTAATTGCAGTAACCCTGTTAGTACGGACAGTAACTTCCAATTTCTCCGGAATAGTGTTATAATGAAATTGCATATACTGCAAATTTCCATAACCGTCACCGCGCATTTTTGCGTTAAGCGCATTATAAGCGTCCAACACAGCGGCATCCGAATTTTCTGTGTCAAGACGCCAATTAGATACGTTGAAGAATTCTACCGGAGTGCCGAAAGATATGTTAGCGGTCTGTCCCTCGTCAACGCATTGCAATGTTCCGTCGTCGGCAAGATTGAAATTCTGCAAAGCAAGGTCTTCATTCTCTCCCTCGAAAGCGTTGCAAAGATGCACTGTCCCGTCAAGACGGACAATATAAGGCGTTGTCACAGTCTGCGAAACAGGGTCACCACCTTCCGGCACAAAGCTGAACAGACCATCCGACATGTCGGTTATCGTGTAACGCTCATTACCTACAGTCAACCACAATGTAGGAATCTTAGCGGAGAAATAACTACTTTTTATCTCGTCGATTTGGTCGTAATAGGTGTCCCACGCTTGGTCGGCCGGGAGTTTGTACATATTGATTTCAAGCCCGTGCTTTTTGCCTTTCATGCGGAAATGGTCGGCATCAGCCTCATAAATCACAAACTCATAGTCGCCTCCAAGACCTATGCCCTGCTCGTCCTCCGGCTGTGGTGTTTCCGGAAGGTCTTCCGGGTTTGCAAACACATGGAACAGCGTGTTGTAAGAGTTGAACGTCAACACAGGTCCGTTATCGGCAATTACCTCATAGAGGCTTTCCTCAGTGGTGTAGACATTATTGTCGGAATAATTATTTTTCGCGGCAATGGTCACAGCCCCGTTAGCGTCAAACTTCATAAGCATCGGATAGCCCGGCTTTTCCTCGTTGGCAAAATATTCCATTACCCAACCATTCTCGGCCGACGTGAGCAACTCGCTATAGGTGGCCACAGCATGGTTAGTACGCAAAGCGGAGCTTTCGCCGAAGATATCCTCTTCCTCGTTGCTACAGGAAGAAAATCCCGCAACAAGAGCTCCACACATTATAATCGAAAATATTTTTTTCATATCAATCGCAAGTTAACAGATTATTATTCGTTTCCACTTGTTTTATCATCCGCAGCCGAATCGCCGCCGTCAGGCAAAATATCATAGACCTGTGCGCGAAGCTCATCTATATCATAATTCAACTGACGGTATTGCACCTCAGCACGCAAAGCGTCGAGATCCATTCCCCAAGCGTCGCGGAACCAGTCGCGGGCAATCTGCACTTTTTGGAGAATTACGGTCGGGCCGTCTACTCCGTCAAAATCCTCAACCTGCTCGCAAACAGGCTTTCCGGTAAGCTCATCTTCCAAAGGAAGTCCCTCATCGTCATATTGCTGCTGCCAACCATAAGAAGCTGCCTCAAGCATATAATTCCACTGCTCATCGGTCTTGGTGATGTAGTTGGCGATTGTTTCGGCAAAGTCCTCACGCGCCTCAGAGCTTGCATAGTCGGAAGTAAATCCAAGCGAGTAGCACAACTCCATATTTCGGTTTTGCCACCCCATCGGGTCGTAGTAATCGACGGAAATCTCGTCGAACTCGCGCGGATAAGTCTTCGTTTGGTGCAAGATATGCGCAAACTCGTGGTGCATCGTTTTGAAATAAAACTCGTTGAGCTGATCGAAACTTGTCACATCCATAGCGTTCACACGGTAGAGCGACACTTTCAATCCGCCTTCGGCAAGACCGAGAATCATCGTACCGTTGGCCGGATTATAGGCCGGAGAGCCAATCAAATGGATGATGCGAGGCCCGTAGATTTTCAAGAAATCAGGCGAAACCACCTTGCCATAGACATCAAACCACAGATATTTTGTCAACACAGCCAAATCTACGGAATTGGCGTAAGTGGCCGGCACAAGATTGTAGTCCATATCCGTGCCTACATCCTGCATTTTATAACGGAATTGCAGGTTGTAAGGCTTAAGATAGTTGTCCTCAAGCCATTTGTCGAGCTCGTATGATGCCGAATTTGGATCAAGTTCCTGATTCTCTGTAGAGAAGATGCTTTCCGGATCAAGCTCATCGTCATTGCAGGCGGGAAGCGCAAAAAGCGCACACCCGCATATCGCAATCCTGAATATATATTTCTTTATCATCTCAATCAAAATTATTTGTTAGACACTCTATATGAACCGGTATATTTGATGAACTGTCCGCTTGTGCCTCCATCCGTCAACGGGAAACGGTTGTTGCCCTGCATTCCGGCTGAAATAACCTCCGACGGAATCTGAAGAGCCCGGCGGGGATCGTCCATTGTAAGAGTCTCGACGCGTGTGCGGCCTATATGGTGAGTAATCTCAATGCCGTAACGCTTGATGTCGAACCAACGGTAGCCGTCGAATATCGTTTCTATGCGACGGAAATGCAGCAAACAGTAGATATACGGCAACTTGTCTGCTGTGAGAGAATACTCAGTGCTCGGGCAGATTTCATCAATATGCAATTTCTTGAACACTCCCGGACGGGGATCATATTCGCTCGAAGCCGTCTGATGGGCGTTCTCGTCATAATAACTCCTTATCAGCTCATCCGTCAAATCATCGAAAGTGTATTTAGCCGGAAGATTCTTGCGGGCATCGTCCCACACTTTAAGGTCGGCCACAGCACCGGGTATATCACCTGTATAAATCTTGGCCTCCGCGCGGCAAAGGAGCGTTTCCTCCGCAGTAAACTCAGTGCGGACAATATGCACATAGCCAATACCGGCAACCTTGTCGGTGTACTCAAACAACTCTCCGAGTTTCAAGAAATACACACCATATTCCTGTGTACCGTTGATATACAACTTACCGATATAGCACGGATGCAAAATATAGCCCGTGTTCGACCATGTAGGTCCCCATCCATAAAGAGTTTCAGTAGCGGCATCACGGTTAACTCCGTAGCGCGTTCCGACACCGATAGTGCGCCAGAAACCGGAATTGGTGGCGACAAGCATAAGGTTGCTCTGCGACTCGGCACTGATATAAGCCTGAATGTTGGCGTCGGCATTGGAATAGTTGACCGACCAATAATCGCGCATCATCGACGGAGCAGTAGCCACACCCTCGCCGAGTACGGCGTCGGCATATTTTATCACTTTCTTATAGTCGCGTTTGAAAAGATAGAAACGCGCGGCAAAAGCGTTGGCAGCCTTCACATTAAAATGGTATTTAGGAATATCATAATAAGTGTCGACCACCCCGTCCAAACCTTTCAACAGGTCTTCCTCAATCTTGTCGTACACTTCCTTGACAGTGTTGCGCTCGTAGTGGACAAGCACTTCGGTTTCAGGCTCCGTAACGTAAGGCACTCCCAAATCGGTTTCGCTGTTTTCACCATAAGGCATCGCAAACACATTGACAAGCACGAAATGGTTGTAGGCGCGAACCAAATAAGCCTCAGCCTCGGCGGCAGAAATCTTTGCCTCTTCCTCATCGGTAAACTCGCGGCCTTCGGCACGCCATTGTTCAATCATTTGAAGGACATGGTTGGCAACGGCTATACCGTGGTAAGCGCCCTCCCAAATGTGAGAAGGAGAGTCGACATCCATATCCGATTTGGCGTCTTCCCACGCAAACATCTCATCGTCGATAACGTTGTCGGCCTCAAGATTGTAGCGCACGCCGTTTTCGTCGGGAGAGTTGTTGTCGATGATATTGTCGCCGCTCAATTCGCAATACTTCGCGTAGTTGCCGGTGGAATAGCCATCGACCAGCATCAGCAGCAACTGATCCGGGCTGACCGTCTCAGAATTCAAACGGTTGTCGGGCAATTTGTCAAGAAAATCGTTGCACGATGAGAGCGACACCGCAGCCGCCGCAACCGCCATATATAATAAACTTTTGATTTTCATTTTCGTAATCACTAATTTAAAATTTGACCATTACAAGCTGAAACGCAAAGTGAACGTGAACTGGCGCGGGTTAGGCGAAGCCACACCACCGGCGTTGAAGAACTCCGGATCCTGTCCGTTAAGTTTCTTGTCGGCATAGATAAGCCACAAGTTGGTAGCCTGCAACTTTAAGGAAGCCGAAGAGAAACGTATCTTTTCGAGGAACGACTTCGGAAGGTCGTAGGTCAGCGAAACCTCTTTCAAACGGATGAAACCGCCGTCGGCTATACGCTCGGTAGAATAGTTGTAGGCACTGTAGGCACGGTCGAGATACAGGTGGTTCTCGTTTTGGCGCTTGCTGGCGATAACCGGGATTGTGGTGTATTTCTCGTCGCCCGGCAAAGTCCAACGGTTTTTGAACTCCTTAGGCATCGCCGTAAGGTCGTCGTACTCGTTGGAGAATATCGGGTCAAGACGAATCTTGTTGCCGAACGAATAAGTCATGAACACATTCAAGCGGAAGTTCTTCCATTTGAAGATGTTGCCGAAACCTCCGGTGATAGTCGGGTCGGTCGGTCCCTCATATTTCAAATAGTCGGTTTTCTCGAACTCTTGGAAGTTGATGTCGGTGATAGTCACCTCGCCGTCCTCGTTGATGAACTGCGGCAGACCCTCCTCGCTCAATCCGACGAAAGGAATTGAGAAGATGGCGCGTACAGGATAGCCCTGCAAAGCGTAGCCCTGACCGGAAACGAGCTGCATCACATTACTGCGGGCATCGAGCTCGGTAATCTCGTTCTTTGTCTTGGCAAACGTAAGGTCGGTTGTCCAAGAGAAGTCTTTCGTTTCGATGTTGCGGGTAGAAATCGTCACTTCCGCACCACGAGATTTCATCGAAGCAACGTTGGCATATTTCATCGTGACACCACCCACACCCTGAGTGTAGATTTCACCAATCAGGTCGTAGTTGTCGCGGAAATAAACGTCGGCTGAAACGTTGATGCGGCTGCCCGGCATGAAACCGAGATCAGCACCGATGTTGAACTCGCGCTTTTTCTCGTAGGTAAGCTCAGTGTTGGCAAGGTCGGTAAGCTGCACACCGAGTTCCTGAACGCCTGAGATAGGACGCCACGGGCGATACGGGTTGTAGACCACAGTAGCATTTGACACCCAATCCGGGCCGCTGTCGGCTGTCAACGAGTAGGACAGACGCAACGTAGCGTGGTTCAACACGCGGTTGAGCGCGTTGTTGTCGCGGAACCAGCTCTCCTCGTGGGCGTTCCATGCGCCGGAAACGTTCCATGTGGGCAACCAACGGGCAGAACGAGCCTTGCCGAGTTTATTGGTACCCTCGTAGCGGATTGTACCGTTCAACACGTAACGGCCGCCGTATGAATACGTAAGGTTGCCGAACGATGCAAACGAGCGGTCGTAGGTCAATTCGCGGCCATAGTAAGAGCCGTTTTCCTCGTTGAGCTGCTTCAGCCAGTTATAGTCTACAAACGGTATGCCGCCGTTGTCGTAGACAAATCCCCAACCTGTGTAGTTGAGAGCCGTGCGCTCCGTGTTGTTGACTTCCAAACCAACCAACGCGTTGAAGATATGCTGGTTGTTCCACACCTTATTATATGTTGCCGTTCCGCGGAAGTCGTACTGCGAAACAGTGTAAGTGTCGTTGTAGTAGATACCACCTTTCGGAAGAATCGACACAGGCAGCGCGTTTGGATTGTCGGGATCCGTGTAAAGATACGGGTTGATGTCGCGTATAGTGGCATCCTCCGGATCGATACCGGCGCGGTATGCGTTGGCTTGGTTGGAGTGGTCCATGACGTGGTGCTCCTGAACAGAGCTTTGATAGCGGTAAGCTCCCAAAGCGTTGAGCTCAAGTCCCTCGAAAGGTTTCCAGTTCAATTCGGCCTGAAATTTCAAGTCCGTCACACCGATATCCATATAGTTGTTTTCCAACTCGTCGAAAATGTTGAAATCCGACCAGTTGCGTTTGTAAGTTTCGTGCGGGTCGAGCGTGCGCGAAGTATTCAACGCGTAGCTGTAGGGGTTGATGTCGAAGCTGCGCTTCACCTCGCCGCTCACCGGATCGGTTTCCTGACTCAACGTACCCGGAGCTTTCTGCTTACGGTAGGAGTCGGAAGTCAACACCGTAAATCTCACCGTCGGAGAAATCTGATACGAAGCGTTGGCGTTGAACGTGTAGCGGCGGACGTCGCTCGATATATACCATCCCGGATCGTTCATAAACGACAACGATGTATAGAAGTTGCCTTTTTCAGTACCGCCGGCGATGCTCACCGAGTGGTTTTGCATAATGGCGTTGCTGAACAGCTCGTCGAACCAGTCAGTGTTGCGATATTCGGCCGAGCGCAAATAGCCGTTCATGGCAGCCTCTGTGTGGGCCAAGCCGTAAGTGCCGTTCGACGTGTTGTATTGGTCAATCAAATCGTACATCTTACCGTATACACCGGAGTTGGACGCCGAAGCGATGTTGGCAAACTCCAACCAGCCTTTCTGCTCCATTTCGCTATAGATACCCATCTGTTCCTGCGAATTGGATATGTTGAAGTTACGGTATTTCGGCTTCATGCGGGTGGTAAGTTCGCCCGTGTAGCTGACGCGTGTAGAGCCTGCCTTACCTTTCTTGGTGGTAACGACAATCACACCGGCCATCGCGCGCGCACCATATATAGAGGTGGCCGAACCGTCTTTCAATATCTGGAAGCTCTCGATGTCGTCGGAGTTAAGGCCGGCGATAGCCGAAGAAATCAGCGTAACGGCATCACCTGACGACAAATCGTCGGCGGAAACCTCCACAGCATCCTCCATTACGACACCATCGACAACCCACAAAGGCTTCGACGCGCCATAGATAGATGTGGCGCCGCGCACACGAATCTTAGGAGCCGTACCGAACGTACCCGACACATTCTGCACCGACACACCGGCGGAGCGTCCCTCCAACGAGCGGCTGATGTCGGCCACACCGGAAAGCATGGCGTCGTCGGCGTCGATTTGGGTGGTTGCACCCGTAAACAGACGCTTGTCCATCTTACCCATACCGGTAACGACGACCTCTGTCAGAACTTGTGAATTACTCTCCAAAACAATCTTCATCTCGGACGAGGAGACCTTGACCTCTTTGGTATCCATACCAACGTAAGTCACAACGAGCCGTGAATCGCTCGAAGGCACGGTCAGCGTAAACCGTCCGTCGAGATCGGTCGCCGTACCTGTCGCCTCTTGTCCTTTCACCCTTACCGTAGCACCGATAATTGGTTCGCCATCGTCGGCGGAGACAACGACGCCCGTCACTTTCATCTGCGCGAACACCGGCAGAGAGAGGAAAGCCATCGCTATCAAAATGACAAATCTTTTAAGTTTCATAAAAACTACATCAAATAATTATAATAACACACAATAAATTAAATTCAAACCTCGCGATTTCAATCTGAAACCGCCACTTGGCAGCCCCAATGTTAATTCCGGGGGCAGAATTAAGATTAGACCGCCATTTTTCATACGCTATGAATAACAAATTTCTAAAACCGTATCCGATTTGCAATACTCTTGCATCAAAAATTCGTTCTTTCTGTAGCACTATGCTAAATTATAAATCTTTTTTCAATCACACAAAACATTTTCAAACTTTTTTGCACACTATTTCCAAATGTGATTTTATGAGTGTCAACGCACCGAATGCCATAAAACTATGTTTAATAACATGCTTTCAAACAACAAAATAGCGTCACATCCCAAAAACAAAGCATTCCGGAAAACCTCGAAAAATCCGGCATATTATATATGTGTGGCTGAAGAAAAAAGATATTACAAAAGCGTTTCAAAACAGAATTCAGACAGAATCAGTCGGGATTTTTATAATAAAACAAAAGATTTTGCGCTCAAAAAACGCCAAATCATAACGCCCTGAGGCTTTTTTGCAGAGGCTGATAAAGTGTTAAATTTTAACATTTAAGATTTAATAGTCGGAATTTTTGTCCTATTTTCCACAACACAATATCAATCAGAATGTTATAGCAAGTTACAAATCGTAATAAATCTTGAAAAAAGATACTCAATGCGCCACATGGCCGCACACCTATCGTCCTCATGGAGGCCGCACTTGCTGTGCTGTACCGACTCAATGAGGAGTGCGACCACTATGCGGCCGGATTTTACAGTCACGGACACCCCAAGCCGCGCTCCGCTTGCATGGGGTTAAAACTCCGGAGCCTCCATGAGGCTCTCCATATATGCCGCTGTCCTACGCTGAGCTCCACTTGCATGGGGTATGGCCACAATGAAAAAGGCGGGATTGCTCCCGCCTTTGCCAACGCACTCCAACCGGAGCGCATATCAGTTTGCCTGATTATTTCACGATAACTTTAGCGACTGTGTCACCGGCTTTCACGATATAGAATCCCGCCGGAACGTTAATCACATTTTCGCCTGCGGCAACGTTCTCGCTTGCAACAAGCTGTCCTGCCGCATTGTAAACGCTTACATTAACAGCCTCAGCGGCTACAACAACCACACCGTCGGCATTTGCGGTTACAACAGTATTGCCCGCAACCACGCCTGCAACTCCACTAAAGTCGGGTGTGTTGGAAGCGTCGAGGAACTCCATCGGATAAACCTGCAAATCATCATTATTCACAGCAACGGCACAAATGAGGTCAACGACTGTACCGTTCTCCGGAGTCTGCACATCCCAATTTTTCTGCATCCACAAACGAATTGAGCCTGTTGCGTCCTCTGCTGTTCTCGTAATTGACTCGCCTGACTTCGTTTCAACGTATGTCACATTGTCGAGATAAACCACCTTGTTCATATCTCCGTCTGTAATCGCGCCGGCAGTCATCACTACAGGATTGCCATTGCCTGTGGCAGTAGATTCGCCAAACGATTCCACAACCACATTCTGCATCTCGTATAATCCGTAATAATTTGAGAATCCGCCGATGATACCTGCCGGAATCACATCTCCAACTTCGTAAGCCGGAACCTCTCTGCCATAAATCAACATGGCACCGCCCTCATCGTCGCGCACATAAGTGTAGCTCGGCATAACGCCCGTTACAGTTACAGGGAATGTCCATTCAAACATTGCGCCTTCACCCTCCACTTCGGCCAATGCAATATACTCGTCGATATTTTCACACGCAACAGGAGCACTGATTCTGTAAGTAGCGGAAACAGTGACACTGTTATCCATTCCGGACTTTCTCGCGTATGCCTCAATTACGTAAGGCTCTTCGGCAACAGTCAATTCGATAGGCGCGTTATATACGGTTTCAGCGCCGCCATTGATTGTATAGACAATCTCCGCTCCTTCGGTTGCGGTAGTAAGTTCCACATTCTGCGCAGACCAATATGTACCGCCGGCCAATGAGAACACAGGAGCTTTACACTGATTTTCCGGAGTATTGTCGTCAACAAGATAGAACACCGGCGACTCATAACGGCTGTCGGCACAGAATTCCGGAGTGCGTCCGCTGTAGAGTTGGAACTGCAAATAGGAGTTGCCCATACCGTCGCCGGTAGCAACTACAGCGTCGGCTGTACCGCTGAATGTCCACACATAAGGAGTAGCCTCAGCCGGCTTAAGATTTGTATGCGTTCCATTCTTTACCAAAGCCACGTATGTACCATCATTATTTTGAATCGTATATCCGTTGCCCGATTTTGCCACCGTGAAGATATACTCTTCGGAAGGAGCGCCCGCAGTCAAATCATATTCCTCACCTTTCACATAAAAGTTTTGGTATACCTCATTTTTCATTATATAAGTGGTGACATCTTCCGTGTAAGCGATAACATACCGTCCTTCAACCACGTTGTTAGGATCCATCTTTTGGAAAGTGATGACCGGACGGTTGGCTATTGTGTAAGTAGCCTCGACAGTCGCGCTGTTGTCCAAGCCGTCTTTCTTGGCGTAAGCCTCGATAGTGTAAGTTCCGACTTCGGAAAGGCTTATAGGCTCGCTGTAGGCTTGCTCTGCACCGCCGTTTATCTTATACATGATAGTAGCTCCTGCCGTAGTGCAAGAGATAGCAACTTCCTGAGCCTCGTAGTATGTTCCTTCGGCAAGGCTGAAACGCGGATTAGAGCACTGCGTAACCTCACCTTGCTCGTAGGTGATAGTCATTGTCATAATACGCAACTGCGGCCATTCGTCAGCGGAGTTTTTCTGCGACGGCATGTTCAGCGTAAGCACATCGGCAGAACCTGCCCAGTTGGCGGTAGCCGGCTGGTTGTCGGCAGTGAACCCTGCGGTAAACGTGCCGGTACTGAACGCATACTCACTGTCGCTGTCGGCATGATTCCAAGAATTTGTCGGCAAGGTGAAATCGATATTAGTCATTGTCGCGCCGTCGGGAGCCGTTATTGTCATCACATTATTCGAGTACAAACGCAAAGAGCCCTCGTCATTTCCGTTGTTCATATACGAATAATATTTCGGGTCGCTTGAGCCGGCGCCTTTATCAAAAGCAAACGAGAATCCCTGATCCTCACAAGTGGTCACAACAATGTTGTTTTCTCCTGACGGATATTTACCATCCGAAGTGCCCGGTCCAAGCACTGCCGGGAAACTGATAGTAACTTCCGCCGCGTTTGCCGCAAACAGTCCGGCGGCAGCCATCATTGTAGAAAGTAGTAATTTTTTCATAAACATAAAATTTTGGTTTACCGCAAATTTAGGCAGATAATCGCTGATAAACAAACATTTCCTCCTTTATTTTTTGAGCCACAGACCGCGCTGTAAACATCCGAAATTCTACCCGTCCAACCGCTTTCAATCAGGCGTTTCCTACGGCTTTACGCAGACAAAATGACATCATATCCGCCCCTTCCCCTTAATATTAAATTTCAGTAACAAGTACCGGGTTATGGGGTTATGGGGTTATGGGGTTATAAGGTTATGAGGTTATGAGGTTATGAGGTTATGGGGTTATAAGGTTATGAGGTTATGAGGTTATGAGGTTATGAGGTTATGAGGTTATGAGGTTATGGGGTTATGAGGTTATGGGATTATGGGATAGCCAATTGTTTCTTAAAGCTATACCTTAATCCTTTTAACAATTTTGACACCACATCAATTTTATCAGCTACGACTTCAAAATCGTCAATACTAACATACGACAAATCGAGTGACAGAGCTGTAACTGACAATATACTTCCATCAATGAGCCATACGCTATTTCTATGAAATGTATTTTCTCTTTGATTGAACTACGTCCGCTACCTTCAGCTATATTCGAAGGTATAGAAATAACAGCCCGGCGTAATTGATCTGATAAACCATATTTCTCTGTATTAGGGAATTTACCTGTCAAATCATACACATCCTTCACCAACCTCCGAGAACTCGTATATGCTTCTAATTTATCAAATGAAAAACCCATAACCTCATAACCTCATAACCTTATAACCTTATAACCTTACACGGTCTATACATTGAAGCGGAAGTGCATGATGTCGCCGTCCTGCACCACGTAGTCTTTCCCCTCTATGCCTATTTTTCCTGCCTCACGGCATTGCGATTCGCCGCCAAGCGCGATATAATCATCGTATTTTATCACTTCCGCGCGAATAAATCCTTTTTCGAAGTCACTGTGTATAACTCCCGCACATTGCGGAGCCTTGCTGCCTTTCAAATAGGTCCATGCGCGCACCTCAAGCGGGCCGGCCGTGAAATATGTCTCAAGATTCAACAAATGAAACGCCGCGCGTATCAGCCTCGACACACCCGACTCTTTCAGCCCTATCTCCTCAAGAAACATCTGTCGCTCCTCGTAGGTCTCGAATTCGGCTATTTCCGACTCTGTCTGCGCCGCCACTATCAATATTTCGGCATCCTCGTCCTTCACAGCCTCGCGCACCTGCTCCACATAGCTGTTGCCCGTAACAGCCGACTTATCGTCGACATTACAAACATAAAGCACCGGCTTATTGGTGAGCAGGAACAAGTCGTGGGCGCATTTCTGCTCATCCTTAGTGTCGAATTTCACGGTTCGGGCAGCTTTCCCCTGCTCCAAAGCCTCTTTGTAGCGGCTCAGCACCTCATACTGCAATTTGGCCGCTTTGTCGCCACCTGTCTGAGCCTGCTTCTGCACGCGGGTTATGCGGCTGTCGATAGTCTCAAGGTCCTTCAGTTGCAACTCGTAGTCGATGATTTCCTTATCGCGGACAGGATTCACAGAGCCGTCGACATGCACTACATTCGGGTCGTCGAAACAGCGCAAAACGTGGATTATGGCATCAGTTTCGCGGATATTGGCAAGAAACTTGTTGCCAAGCCCTTCGCCTTTCGACGCGCCTTTCACAAGTCCGGCTATGTCGACAATCTCAACCGTAGCCGGCACAATGCGCTGCGGATTAACTATTTCGGCAAGCCGGTTAAGCCGCTCATCGGGAACGGTGATTACACCGACATTGGGTTCTATCGTACAGAAAGGGAAATTTGCCGACTGTGCCTTAGCATTTGAAAGACAGTTGAAAAGAGTGGATTTGCCTACATTGGGCAGCCCCACTATACCACATTGAAGCGCCATATTTAGTTATAATTTTATCTTTTTGAAATTTAAGCGCAAAGATAGTGCAAATCGAGAGCAATGCAAAGAGCTTGCTCTATTTGCTTTGCCGAGATGCGGCGTATCTTATACAAAAAATTGGCTCAGAAAGATGCACATCCTTCTGAGCCAACGCCTCAATACCAACTATATATCAAAGTATCAACTTCTTTCCATCCACGATATACACACCATGGCTCAAACCGGAAACCACATTTCTGCCGGTGTCCACCTGCTGTGGAAATCCGGTTCCGTCGATGCTGTATATCCACACCGTGCGCGGCTTGGCCGACTCGATTATTATCGACCCGCCGTATGAATACACTTTCATCCCGTCAGCATCTACACCGGCTACACCGGCCACTGTTGGCTCTACCGTATATTGCAGGCCGTCGACAGTATAGTATCCGCCATTCGAGAACGGAAGGTCTTTGGTTTGCGGGCTGGACGTATTGTTGAAAATGATGTATGCAGGCATATTGTCTGCCGACCAATCACCGTCATAAACCCACTTCCATATCTTATTGCCGTTGTCGGCCGTTCCCATAAGCTCGCAATTCATGCCCGGCCACGAGCCGCCTGTAAAGTTCATCTCGTCATTCCACACCCATGCCGAAACAAATGAGTATGAGCCGTCGGCAGGAGCCTCGAAGAAAGCCGCCAATTCGCCGACATAGAACGACGGGGCATAAGGCTGCAAATCGTCGCCGCCCTGCGAACCGCCGGGATTGCCCTCATCGTCGGTAAGCTCCTCCTGCGTGCCGTCGTAGGCCGGCTGTGTCAAACCGGCAGGAGCAGACGCATAAAGCCAATTACCGTCGTCGCCAATCTTGCCCGGAGCCGGTGTCTTATCAGTAGTCAGCACATATACGCGCATATTTCCGCGTCCCGAGCATGTAGCAGTCAACGTGCCGTTGGTGACGGTCTTCGTGTCACCGGTTATGGCGTCTACGTATGTGCCGTTCTCGATGCCGGTGAAAGTGGCGTTGTTGGATATGGTCACAAGCACGTAGCTGTCGGTCGTTGCATCCGTAAAACGGCGTTTGAAGGCATAAGGCCCGTCGCAGCCCTCTGTAGAATATTGTCCTTTGCGCAAAGCGGGAATAGCCATGCGTATGCGGCTCAACCGCTGAATATGAAGAGCGAGCGGATTGCGGAGCGTGGCGTTCATGTTGCCTGTCGCCTCCGTCCAGTCGGCAAAGTCGGTAACTTCCACGTCACCTTTGATATATCCACCAAAATAAGCCCTGCCCGACTCTCTCAACGCGATATTCGGCCCCTTGTCAATCGGGCAGCCTTTCTTGAATTCCACCTCACTGCCATAGTACAGGCATGGAATGCCGCGGAACGTGAACATCAAATCAAGATTCTCGGCCCAAGCGTCGGTGCCTTGCGCAAAACGCTGATCCTCAGGCGCGCCGTTGGGAGCATAGTCATGAGAATCAACATAAACCACATTGTAGGATGCGTCGTTGTAATACTTGTCACCGCTCATCGCAATGCCCCACGCTCCACCAATATCCTTAAAATTGTGGTGCATCGGGAAATCGATTACGCTCAATCCCGAATATTTGCTGTAGTCTGGCGTGTGATAATCATTTCCGTCGAGCAGCACATTGTCGGACGTAGGCTGCGAACTGATGGAATTATTGAGATTGTCGTTATATTGCTCAAGACACGACAGCTGGTTGACGTGGGTGAACGGTGTCTGCTCGAAAATCTCAAGATTATTCCAAGAATCGGGATTGTCGTCCCACTCATAGTTCTTCGACTCTTTCCAAGTGTAGAACGGAACCGAAAGAGCCGGCTGCTCGCGATACCATATCTGCGTGTAGCGTGCGCACACCTCCGTGAACATGAAGAACGGGCCGCCGTTACGTTTTGCCTTGTTCTGCTCGGCAGCGGCAGTAAATGCCGGATTGAACACTTTATTGAACACCAAGCGCGGAATATGTCCGCCCGTATCGATACGGAACCCGTCTACACCCATTTCTATGAAATTGGTATAGCAGTCGATAAGATAGTTGTAGGCCTGCGGATTTTCCGTGTTAAGGTCCACACAGTCGCCCGCAATCTGCGCCCACCAACGGGTTTCGTTATCCCAATTAAACTGTCCGAAATGATGCCACAGGTTGTGGGTGTCGTGATTTTGCCCGTCGGTGTTTTTCATCTCGCGCAAACGCGCGTCATACTGCTGCCCGTCAGGCAGGCTCGAATAATTGTCGGGCAGTTTTCCGCCATCTTTCTGCGTATAAGGAATCATGCATTCCCTGATATTGCTTTGGTCGGCATCCCAATCGCGGGTAAACAGCTTGCACAAATTCTCCTCTCCGAAATTGCCGGTATGATTAAGCACAATGTCGAGAATAATTTTCATTCCGCGCGCATGTGCCTCGTCGATAAGGGTCTGAAAATCCACATCCTCCGACTCATAACGGTGATCCACCTTGCTCATGTTCATCGCATGATAGCCGTGATAGTCATATCCGGAGCCATTCTCCACAACCGGCGTAATCCACACCGCCGTAAATCCGAGAGCCTTGATATAATCAAGTTTCTCTATCAAGCCTTTGAAATCACCACGCCATGCAGGATCGCCCACATTGTAGGATTTTCCGTCCCAACACTGCGTGTTGTTCGACGGATCGCCGTCGTAGAAACGGGTAGTCATGACGAAATAAATCATTTCGTCCCTGAAATCATTACGATTGCCGACAAACGACGCGGCAAACGACTGAACAAAGCCTGTCAACAAGGCCAACAACAATAAAGTTTTTCTCATAGGTCAAAAAATTTTAAAATAGAAAGTATGCTTCTCTTATAATCTTTTCATCATTCAGCGACGGCAGTCTCCACAGCCGTCCGCAAAACAGCATTACGGAAAGATTCCGTCTTGTCGAGCAGCGACAAAGCCTCACGCGCGGCCTTCTGCTGCGACTCCTTTTTGGTGTAGCCGATACCGTGTCCCACCTCAATGCCTCCGAGAATGACAGAGGATTTGAACACCTGACAACCGTCAGCGTCGCGTTCCAAAGCTATCAGCTCATAGTCGAGCTCTATCTTAAATTTCTGGCACCATTCCAGAAGTTTCGTCTTAAAATTAATTTCTTTACGCGCAAGTGCACTAATATCGATATAAGGATTAACAACCCTTTCCTCAACAAACCGGCGGCAGCAATCGTAGCCGCGGTCAATATACACGGCACCTATCAGAGCTTCCACAGCGTTCCCGCCCACAGAGCAGTGATGCACATGCGCCGGAGGCGAATATTTCAGATGCCTGACCACTCCCGTCTGTTCGGCTAGCCGGTTAAGCATATCCCGTTTGACTATCTTTGAGCGGGTATTGGTAAGAAACCCCTCTCTGCCGCGCCTGAACTTGCGGTACAACAAATCGGCTATCACCGTACCGAGAACCGCGTCGCCAAGAAATTCAAGCCTCTCGTTGTTAAAACTCCTGCCCTCCGGAGAGTTTTTGGCTTCTGAGCGATGACAAAGCGCCTGCCTGTAAAGCCTGATGTCGCGAGGACAAAAACCTGTCAATTCATAAATGAAAGCATAAAGCTCCTTCTCTTTAGATGAGCGGAGCTTCATGCGATAAAGAATTTTATCGTAAAATCCCACGATAAAGTGGCAATCTTATTTCTTAAACTTCTTTACAATTACGCTTGCATTATGTCCACCAAAACCAAAAGTATTGGACAAAGCAGCATTTACAGTACGTTTTTGAGCTTCTCCAAAAGTGAAATTCAAATTGTAGTCTATCTCCGGGTCATTGTCGCCATCGACATGATTGATTGTCGGAGGAACAATGTCGTCGGTCACGGCTTTCACGCAGAACAAGGCCTCCAAAGCGCCAGCCGCGCCCAAAAGGTGCCCGGTCATCGATTTTGTGGAGCTTATGTTCAATTTATAGGCGTGCTCGCCAAACACATCTTTGATGGCTTTCACTTCAGAAAGGTCGCCCACCGGAGTAGAAGTGCCATGCACATTGATATAATCAATGTCCTCCGGCTTCATTCCGGCATCCTCAAGAGTACGGCTCATCACCAGTTTTGCGCCCAGTCCTTCCGGATGGGAAGCCGTAAGATGATAAGCGTCCGCCGACATGCCGCCACCTGCCACCTCAGCATAAATATGAGCGCCGCGGGCAAGAGCATGCTCCAATTCCTCAAAGACAAGACACGCGCTGCCCTCGCCAATGACGAAACCGTCGCGCGAGCCGCTGAACGGGCGCGACGCGTGCTGCGGGTCGTCGTTGCGGGTAGACAATGCGTGCATTGAATTGAAACCGCCCACACCGGCAGGATAGATAGCAGCTTCCGCCCCGCCTGTCACAATAGCGACAGCCTTTCCAAGACGAATATAGTTAAACGCGTCGATAAGAGCGTTGGTCGACGACGCGCAGGCCGAAACCGTAGCATAATTAGGGCCACGGTAGCCATAAATCATCGACACATGGCCGGCAGCCATATCCGCAATCATCTTCGGGATGAAGAACGGATTATACTTCGGGCCTTGCTCCTGATGCATCGCGTAATAGCCTGCCTCTTCCTCGAAAGTATGCAAACCGCCGATTCCGGCAGCGATAATCACGCCAACATTGTCGCGGTCGAGTCCCGCATAGTCCTCTATGCCGGAATCCTTAATGGCCTCTTTGGCCGCAACCACGCCATACTGTGCGTAAAGATCATATTTGCGGAGCTCCTTACGGTCGAAATGGTCGGCAGAGTTGTACCCTTTCACCTCGCATGCAAACTGTGTCTTAAACAGCGAAGCGTCGAAATGAGTAATCGGCCCCGCACCGCTCACACCCTTCAACGCGTTGGCCCATGTTGTGGCCGCGTCGTTGCCGATTGGTGTAATCGCGCCAAGCCCTGTAATTACAACTCTTTTAAGTTCCATTTAAAAATATCGATTATTTGTTAGCTTCGATATAAGCGATAGCGTCGCCTACAGTCTTAATGCCTTCAGCTTTGTCATCAGGAATTGTAATGCCGAATTCCTTCTCGAATTCCATAATCAATTCAACTGTGTCGAGAGAATCAGCACCGAGATCCTGTGCAAATGTAGCTTCCGGTGTTACTTCACTTTCGTTGACACCCAACTTCTCTACGATTATAGCCTTTACTTTTTCTGAAATTTCAGACATAACTTTAAGTTTTAAAAATTAATAATAATTATTGATTCTTCTTTTGACGTGCAAAGTAAACAATTTATTCGTTCATAAGAAAATTTTTTGGCAGAAAACATCCGTTTTATGCACAAAAATCATCAAAATGTGCATTTTTACTGACGGCAATCCGCATTCCCCTGCCCACCAATTCCGCTTTTCATCTCATACACATTATTATATATTGCGCCAAAATAAAAGTCCACACAAAGATAAAAATAACCGTGCAGCGGCACAATTACTGCAACCAAATCCGGTTGTATGTGCGTTTTTTTGTAAGTTTGCACAAAATTGCTACAGAAGTGGAACAACCGCTACACATTGACATACGCGAAGCCGTAGAGAAAAAAGCCCCACGCTATGCGAAATTGATACCGGGCTTCATCTACCGCCTGTTGGAACGTACAGTCAGGCAGGACGAGCTGAATAGGATACTCAAAGAAAATGCCGACAAAAAAGGAGTGGATTTTGCGGCAGGCGTTCTCAAATCATTAGACGTGAAAGTTGAAGCCGAAGGATTAGACAGCATTCCAACCGACGGCAGATACATATTTGTTTCCAACCATCCGCTCGGAGGGCTCGATGGAATGGCTTTAATCTCATTGCTCGGCAGCAGGTTCGGGAAAGACAACATAAAATGTATAGTCAACGACATACTGATGCTGATAAAGCCTTTGGAGAATGTGTTTCTTCCAATCAACAAGCACGGACGGCAGTCGCGCAAAGCGATGGAAGACATCGACAGCGCATATTCCGGCAATATGCAACTGATTACGTTTCCGGCAGGATTGTGCTCAAGACGCGACAAAAACGGCTTGATACGCGACATGGAATGGAAAAAATCGTTTGTCACAAAAAGCATTGAAACCCAAAGAGATGTAGTGCCGGTATATTTTGGAGGAAAAAACTCAAGTTTTTTTTATAAATTTGCACGGTTTAGAAAAAAAACAGGAATTAAGCTAAATGTAGAAATGGTTCTACTACCCGGCGAAATGGTCGACGGAAAAGGCTCAACTTTTCACGTGAAAATAGGCAAGCCCATTCCCTACACCACTTTCGACAACAGCCGTACACAAAAAGAATGGGCTGAAGAAATTAAAAAACGTGTTTACTTAATGTCAGGTGAATAAACATCGATATACAACACCATGCAAATAGAAAGCATAATAGCCCCCGTACACAAAAGTCTGCTGAAAATGGAGCTCACCGAAGAGCGTTTCCTCCGCACGACCAACAAAGGGCGCAATGAAATCTACATTGTGGATTCGACAAACTCCCCCAACATAATGTGGGAAATAGGACGGCTGCGGGAGATAGCTTTCCGCGCCTCAGGCGGAGGCACCGGAAAAAGAGCCGACATCGATGAGTTCGACACTATGGACGACCCGTGCCAACAGCTAATCGTATGGAATCCTGAGGCTGAAGAGATAATCGGCGGTTACCGCTTTCTATTGGGAGAGAACATGCGATACGACAACGACGGCACCCCGCACATAGCCATGTCGCACATGTTCCAATACTCAGAAAAATTTCTGAAAGAATACCTGCCTTACACAATAGAGCTCGGACGCTCTTTCGTGTCGGTTGACTATCAGTCAACAAAAGCCGGGGCAAAAGCCCTCTACGCTTTAGACAATCTGTGGGACGGCTTAGGGGCGCTAACAGTGGTGTATCCGCACATAAAATATCTATTCGGAAAAATGACCATGTACCCGAGCTATCCGGTGGAGTGCCGCGACATGATTCTGTATTTTCTCGACAAGCATTTTCATGACGACGAAAACATTGTAAGACCAATCCACCCGTTAGAAACAAACATCAACATAAAAAAGATGCGCCGCATATTCGTAGGCAAAGATTTCAAAGACGACTACAGAATACTCAACGCCAACATACGGGCACGGGGCATCAACATTCCGCCATTGGTGAACTCATACATGAACCTGTCGCCTAAAATGAAAATGCTCGGGACAGCTATCAACGACGAGTTCGGCGACGTTGAGGAAACAGGCATATTTTTCTCGATATCCGACATCTACGAAGAAAAAAAGATGCGGCACATTCGCACTTTCTATCAACGGTTTATAGAGTACCGGCAGGACATGATACACAGAATCAAGGAATACGCCAAAACAAAGACAAGCAATTTCTAAAGCATGAACAAAAAATTCGCGATAATAACGGCAGCCGCCATGTCAGCCCTCAACTTGGCGGCAGAAACGCCGCTCCACTACGAGGGTGAATTGCTCGGCACAGCCGGCAAAAGCAATTCCGGGCTTGCGCCTTACTACATAATGTCGAACAACGGAGGAGTAGTGACACAGTCCAAAACTCTGAATTTCCGCGCCAAAGCATGGAAAGAACTCGATTTGTCGAAAAGGTTCAGCTATTCGTTAGGAGCCGATTTCGTGACAGGCGCGGCGAGCGAGGCAGACTACCTGCGCTACGACACACAGGCCGGAGAGATGCTTCCCGTAGGACGCAAACCGGCAGCGATATGGCTACAGCAACTCTACGCCGAAGTGAAATATCGCGGCGTGTTTCTGATGGCCGGCATGAAAGAGCGCACCTCGCCGCTGCTCAACAGCAAGCTCGGCGTAGGCGACTACATACAATCCAACAATGCCCGCCCCGTCCCGGAAGTGCGCATCGGATTCGTCGATTTCCAGAACATACCGTTCACCAACGGTTGGGTACAGATACAAGGCGAAATATCATACGGCAAATATGTGCAGGACGATTGGCTCGAAGACCACTATAATTATTACGGCAATTTTATCAACACAGGCGTGTGGACACACTACAAACGCTGCTATTTCCGCACAAAGCCGTCACAGCCTTTCTCGGTGACGGTAGGTATGCAGATGTACGCGCAATTCGGAGGCAACGCGCGCACTTTCAGCAAAGGTGTGCTTGTGAAAGAAGACCCGTATGACTTGAAATTCAAGGACTTCATAGATGTGTTCATGCCCACACGAGGCGGAAAGGGAGAAAACGCCGGCGACTCGCAATACTACTATGGCAACTCACTCGGCTCGTGGGACTTTGTGGCACGCTACCGCTTCCGCGACAACACCGAGCTTAAAGCCTATTTCCAATGGCCCTATGAGGACGGCTCAGGAATAGGCAAACTCAACGGCTTCGACGGAATTTGGGGATTGGAATACAAAAACAAGAACGACAAAGCGCCTATAGCCAACGCCGTAATCGAATATATCGACTTTACCAACCAAAGCGGGCCGACACATTGGGCACCCAACGACAACCCCGGCTCAACAATGACGGGCGAGGCAACAGGAGGCGACAGCTATTACAACAATTTCCGCTACAATTCGTATATGAACTTCGGAATGTCGCAAGGCACTCCGTTCATCCCGTCGACAATCTATAACAGGAACGGATACTTGAAAGTGTTCGACAACCGCATACGCGGATTCCACGCGGGCGTTTCCGGCAACATAACCGGCAATCTCGACTACCGCTTCCTCGTTTCCTACAGAAACTCTTTGGGCACCTACAGCTCGCCGCGCATAAAAAAAGCGAAAGACACGTCTTTCATGGTAGAGGCATCATATGCGCTCAAGAAAGTGAAAGGATTGTCGCTCAAAGGACAATTCGCCATGGACAGAGGCGACTTGCTCGGCGACAGCTACGGAGTGCTTGTTTCTTTAAAATATGACGGAATTTTAAACATATTCGGAAAATGAAAAAAGCCGCATACATAATATTGCTGATATCCGCAATCCTTACAATCGGCGGATGCACCCACAACAACGGCGACATAGGACCGTGGTTCGGACAATGGAAAATCGAGAGAATTGACAAAAACGGAGAGCCCGACACAGAATATCAAGGCGACTGCATGCTGTGCTTCCAGTCGTCGGTGGTTTCAGCTGTTTGGGCGAGCAATGACGGATACTCTACCAACGCTATTCTGAAATACGGCAACTGGGAGGAGCGCGACGGGTATATGTTTTTCGAGTTCAAAGAAAGGGACAACAGTCCGCTGCTGAAATTGCATTTCGACCAAACCGTATGCACATCCTGCGGACATGCCAACGAAGGAATCGCCGCTCCGGAAAAATGCCCTGAGTGCGGAGGAGAGGATTTCAAGATAGCGTGCGCGCTCAAGATATTGAAACGCGACGGCAAGGACAAGCAGCTGCAGCTCACAAAAGACGACGGGACAGTCTACACATACTACCTCGTAAAATGGTGATTTGCCATTTGCCGCTTATTGTTATACCTTTGCAAAAAAATAATTTAAACCGATGAATTTTGTAGAAGAGCTAAAATGGCGCGGCATGGTTCACGACATGATGCCGGGCACCGAAGAACAACTTCAAAAAGAAATGACAACGGCCTACGTAGGCATCGACCCTACAGCCGACTCACTGCATATAGGCCACCTCGTAAGCGTAATGATTCTCCGCCACTTCCAACGCTGCGGACACAAGCCCATAGCCCTTGTAGGAGGAGCCACAGGCATGATAGGCGACCCATCGGGCAAATCTGCCGAGCGCAACCTGCTCAACGAAGAAACACTGCGCCACAATCAGGAGTGCATTAAAAGACAGCTGTCGAAATTCCTCGATTTCGACTCCGACGCGCCCAACGCCGCAGAATTAGTCAATAACTATGACTGGATGAAAGATTTCCGCTTTCTCGATTTTGCACGCGAAATAGGAAAGCATATCACCGTAAACTACATGATGGCGAAAGACTCCGTGAAACGCCGCCTCAACGGAGAGGCACGCGACGGATTGTCGTTCACGGAATTCACATACCAGCTCCTGCAAGGATATGACTATCTGCACCTCTACGAAACAAAAAACTGCAAATTGCAAATGGGAGGCTCAGACCAATGGGGCAATATCACCACCGGAGCGGAGCTTATACGCCGGAAACTCGGCAAAGAGGCATTTGCCCTCACCTGCCCGCTGATAACCAAAGCCGACGGCGGCAAATTCGGCAAAACCGAGTCGGGCAACGTATGGCTCGACCCACGCTATACCTCACCGTACAAATTCTATCAGTTCTGGCTCAACGTAAGCGACGAGGACGCTGAAAAATACATAAAGATTTTCACATTCATACCACGCGAGGAAATCGAAAATCTCATTGCAGAGCATAAAGCCGCTCCTCATCTGCGCATACTTCAGAAGCGTCTTGCAAAAGAAGTGACAGTAATGGTACACTCCGAAGCCGACTATAACGCTGCCGTAGAGGCTTCCGGGATACTGTTCGGCAACGCCACTGCTGACACACTCCACAAAATCGACGAGGCAACACTGCTCGCCGTGTTCGAGGGCGTACCGCAATTTGAGGTATCCCGCGACTTGTTGGCAGAGGGAGTAAAAGCTGTCGACTTATTCGCCGAGCACTCCAAAATTTTCGCGTCAAAAGGCGAAATGCGCAAATTGGTGCAAGGAGGAGGCGTTTCGGTAAATAAAGAAAAACTCGAAGCGTTTGACAAGCTCATCACAACCGGCGATTTGCTCAACGGCAAGTACCTGCTCGTGCAGCGCGGAAAGAAAAATTACTATCTCCTGATAGTAAAATAATCATGGCAAAAGGTTTAACGCCGGAAAAATATGTTTTACAACATAAACGTTAAACCTTTTGCCAATATGCTAACAATCAACATATTACATGATACAAAGAGGCAAAAAACCGACTTTTAGACCAAAAAAAACTGTCAAAAGTTACTCAAAAGGCAATTTTTTTCCGCTAAAATTATTGTAGTAGATTATTTTGTTATACCTTTGTATCGTTTTTGAAGCATAAAAAATTGTTTTATTATTAAATTCAAAAAAAGATGAAAAAGTTAGTTTTATTACTTGCTGTTGTATTTAGCGCATCTTTGTTCTCTTGTGGTAACAAAGCAGAAAACGCTGCTGCTACTGACACTGTAGCTGCTGACACTGTAGCTGTTGTTGACACTGTAGCTGCTGACACTGTAGCTGCTGACACTGTAGCTGCTGACACTGTAAAATAAGCTGATACAATCAACGATTAAAGCCGTTACGCATGCGTAGCGGCTTTTTATTTTTATATAAACAAGAAAAAAAGCGACAAGACCTATACCGTTTTCCTCTCAAAAGCGTCGATAAAACTGCCCGGAGTTATATTATAGACCTTAGAGCCGAGATAATCCGCATAATCGCGGATTTCGAAATAAGCCTTAAACGCCACATAAAAACTGTAGACTATCTTATACAACGGATATGCGGCATATTCGGCCGTCACCCTCCGGTTCTCTTTCTCACTGTCCTTATAGAAATGAGGCTGAATGCTCACAACCCGGTTGTTGTCGTCGACCGACAATGTCCTCATCCATGAATGATCCGCACCGGCTACATAAACAGTCCGGAAACCCATATTCAAGGCTATCATTATCGACGGAATCAACACATTGCGCGGACGTGGCATACCCCATCCCCTACTGTAAGCAAAATGGCAAAAGCGGCGGTTTCCCTCGACAGGCGTAAGACTGTACCGTTCAACGGTGATATGAGGATTGGAACTCAGCGAATCTGCACGCCGCAATTTCACGTTGGAAGGGACAAAAAGCACCATGTCCCACTCTACTTTCCGCGCAAACGTTTCCCACAATTTGTCGACATTCTCATTGCCGTCTGCAAAAAAATGGGGATCGGCAAGCACATAGAATTCCGGTTTCAGCTCAAGAAAAAGCGGGGTGTTTGCCGCAAAGTTAACGGCAATCTTCTTTTTTCGGGACAGAAAATCAGCCGACTCCTCCACCGTCTTGCTCAGCGACGGCCCGTTGCCGAGCACCACAATCTCGTCGCCTTCCACGGCACGCTTTACTACAGTCACCCGCCGCGACAGCAAAGCAATCTTAATCATGCTGCCCACAGTCTGCGACACCGACTCTGCCGCCCGCGACAATTTATCGAAGTCCATACTTCCTTGCTTACTTCTTATTGGCAATCATATATTGCGCTATCTGCACGGCGTTGAGCGCCGCGCCTTTTTTAATCTGATCGCCCACTATCCAAAACGACAGTCCGTTGTCATCTGTCAAATCTTTCCGTATCCTGCCAACATAAACGGGATCTTTGCCAGCGACAAACAACGGCATGGGATATTTCTTTTCCTGCGGCTCATCAACCACAACAAGGCCATTCCCTTTACGGAAAGCCTCCCGGGCCTCTTCGACAGAAACCGGACGCTCCGTCTCAACCCACACAGCCTCGCTGTGGGCGCGCATCACCGGGACACGCACACACATCGCGCTAACATGCAAATCCGGAGCGTGCATTATCTTTTTTGTTTCATTATACATCTTCATTTCCTCTTTGGTGTAGCCGTTATCCATAAACACATCTATATGAGGAATAAGATTATAGGCAAGCTGATAAGCGAATTTTTCCACTACAGGCTCCTTGCCGGCTGTTATGTCGTCATATTGCCGGCGCAGCTCCTGCATCCCCGACGCTCCCGCGCCGCTCGCCGCCTGATATGTGGCCACATGCACACGCCTGATAGGCGACACGTCGTGTATGGCTTTCAGAGCCACCACCATCTGTATGGTCGTGCAATTCGGATTGGCTATGATATTGCGGGGAGCATTAAAGGCATCCTCACCATTGACTTCAGGCACAACCAATGGCACATCGGCATCCATCCGGAACGCGCTCGAATTGTCAATCATGACTGCCCCATGCTTGGTGATTGTTTCGGCAAACTCTTTCGATGTTCCGGCACCGGCCGACGCAAAAGCGATATCAACCCCCTTGAAATCATCATTGTGACAGAGTTCTCTCACAACATATTCTTTTCCTCTAAAAGCATACTTCCTGCCCGCGCTGCGCTTAGAACCAAAAAGCAACAAATCGTCCACAGGGAAATTCTGTTCGTCAAGAACACGCAAAAACTCTTGTCCAACGGCACCGCTTGCGCCTACAATAGCTACTTTCATTCTCTTATAATTAAGCCTTTATCTGAATTTTCCGCAAAATTACAACAATTATCACACCCCGCATAACTTTCAAAGTAAATAAAATCCTGCGGGCATAAGAGGGTACAAAAAAAATGGGGTCTGAAACAAGATTGACAGCATTTGAAACATTCCTTACATATCACAGGAAAGCCAAAAACGTAATTTTGCGTACAAACTTAACAAACAAAATTTTCAACACTTTAATTTTTAATCGTATGAAAAAAATTACATCTCTAATTCTGACTTCTATCTTATCGGTTGCAGCAACTCAGGCCGCAGATTTCGATAAGGTAGTAATGGTTGGCAGTTATGCCTCTTACGACGAGTTGCTAAGCACAGGCGACGACGACGAGCGCGCGGCTGCCGAATGGTTTAACGAGTATGGCGGCAAGTATATAAGCACAGCCGAAATAGCCGACGGAACCGCAGACTTGTCAAACTATCAGGCAATCTGGATTGCAATCGACCGTGTGGTTGCCCAGCCATTTGAACAGGCTACCACCGCTGATTATATCGCAAGTTTCCGCAACAATTGTCTTGGTGGCGAGAAAGGTTTTCTAAACGAGACGGTAAAGACAGCCATCACCGATTTTTATAAAAACGGCGGCAACCTGCTGCTTACAAACCATGCTTGCATCCTGCTCAAAGACTTTGGGCGCATAGACCGCGACCCTGAAAACGTGACATTTGCAGAAGGCGTAGACAATCAGGACATTATCGATGTCAACGTAGTGCTCGGCACATGGGCTGACGCTCCTCAAACATTCGACCGGTCCAATGACCCCCTGTTTGACGGCATCACAATGGAAACGGCACAACGCCCCAACGGGAAGGAATATAAAGTATTCCACATGACCGGTCCGGGCTGGAAAGAAGACCATAACTGCTTTTGGCATTTAGACGACGCTTACGACGGGGATGCCACAGGCAACGGTGATGTCAACCACTATCAAGGATTATATAGCCAATGGCAAGTCACCCCTCTCGGCATGTGGCCGCATATCGAGGACTACTATGGTGGTGCTATCGCGCGCTGGGACGCCAACGACACCTATCAGGGAAAATGTATCACAATCGGCATAGCCTGCTACGAATGGAATCAGAACAACACCACCAATCCGTATCAAGGCAACATCGAGCGTCTGACTTACAACGCCCTCAACGAGCTCTCTCCCGACGGCACAGGCGCGGCTGTAGAAACTATTGAGGAAGCGGAAGAGATTGTCGGCACAACTTACTACACACTGCAAGGCATCGAAATAAAAGACCCGTCGCAAAATGGTCTTTACATCCGCAAACAAACCACGAAGAGCGGAAAAACGATTGTGGAGAAAATCATGCTCGACGCGGAATAAATTAGGTAATAAATATATTTTAAGGTAAAAAAACGAGCCGGAATCCATTGCGGGTTCCGGCTTTTATTTTATTTCGCACAATTTCCAAGAATCAGATTATCAGCATGGCGTCGCCATACGCTCCAAAACGATATTTTTCCTTTACGGCCGTGTCATAAGCCTCCATTATCAAATCGTAATCGCCAAATGCCGCCACCATCATCAGCATTGTGGAATAAGGCATGTGGAAATTGGTTATCATCGATGTACACACGCTGAACTCATAAGGCGGAAATATAAACTTGTTCGTCCAACCGCTATATTCTTTGATATGCCCGTTCATGCTCACCGTGCTGGCGATTGCCCTCAAAACAGAAGCCCCAACGGCACACACGGCCTTGCCCTCGTCTTTGGTCTTGTTGACTGTCTCCACAAGATGCGGTCCCACTTCCATTTGTTCTGAGTCCATACGATGCTTGGTAAGATCCTCCACATCGATTTCCCTGAAATTGCCCAATCCGAAATGCAATGTGAGAAAATCGAAATTTATCCCCTTAATTTCCATCCGTTTCAAAATCTCACGGCTAAAATGCAAACCGGCGGCAGGAGCCACCACCGCGCCCTCATTCTTGGCATATATGCACTGATACCGCTCCACATCGTCGGGTTCAGGCTGACGGTTGATATAATAAGGAAGAGGTGTCAGCCCCAATTTAAACAGAGCCTCCTTAAATTCATCATGAGGCCCGTCGTAAAGGAAGCGCAAAGTGCGTCCGCGAGAAGTAGTGTTGTCGATAACCTCGGCAACCATCGACTCATCCTCTCCAAAGTACAACTTATTTCCTATACGTATTTTACGGGCAGGCTCCACAAGCACATCCCACAGCTTATGCTCCTCGTTGAGCTCACGAAGCAAAAACACCTCGATACGCGCGCCTGTCTTTTCCTTATTCCCATAAAGAAGAGCCGGAAACACTTTCGTATCGTTAAGCACGAACAAATCTCCCTCATTGAAGTAGTCGAGCACGTCTTTAAACACTTTATGCTCAATCCCGCCTGTTTTACGGTTGACCACCATCAACCGCGACTCATCGCGCTCAGGCGACGGATACTGCGCAATAAGTTCCTCCGGCAGTTTAAACTTAAACTGCGACAACTTCATTTCTCTATTGCCATTCATCTCTTTCATATATTTCTGTCCGATGTTTCTTCCGGTAAAACAAATTCTTCATTCTCAAGCCACCCAATCAAGGCATCCACCTGCTCGCAATCTTCCACTCGGACATTGCCGACACGGGTGCGCCGCAGTCCGACGAGATGAGCTCCGCTGTCAAGCGCCACTCCTATATCGCGTGCCAAAGCGCGTATATAAGTGCCTTTGCTGCACACTATGCGTATCGTTATTATTGGCAACTCTGCGGCCAACAGCTCAATCTCATCAATAACAAGCTCTTTAGCCTTAATGTTCACCTCTTTCCCCTTGCGCGCCATTTTGTAGGCGCGTTTTCCGTCGATTTTACAAGCCGAATAAGCAGGCGGCACCTGCTTTATCACTCCGACAAAGCTCTTAAGCACTTCCTCTATCCGGTCTTTGCCGATATGTTGCCACTGGTATTCAGCGTCGATTTCCGTTTCAAGGTCGAACGAAGGAGTTGTGGCACCGAGCTTTATTTCGGCCACATACTCCTTTGTATGCGCCTGCAATTCCTCAATGCGCTTGGTGGCGCGTCCCGTCACTACGGTCATTACTCCTGTGGCAAGCGGGTCGAGAGTTCCGGCGTGCCCCACTTTCAGCTTCTTTATGCCGGTTTTCCTGCTGAGCACTCCGCGTATCCGTTTAACCACATCAAACGAAGTCCAACGCAACGGCTTGTCCACATAAAATATTTCACCCTCTACAGGATTAAGCATATCTCTCTACATCAAAGCAAGGTCATAACCCAAAGCAAGCATCACGAGTATGGCTCCGCCAACCACAATACGGTACCAACCAAAAAGTTTGAAACCGTATTTGGTGACAAACGCGATGAAAAACTTTATGGCGAGCAAAGCGACTATAAACGCTACAATATTGCCGACAAGCAAAACAGAAAGATTGTCGGCTATTATTTGTGTCCCGCCCTCTTTCAGCAAATCATACATTTTATAGACCGTAGCGGCAAACATTGTCGGCACGGCAAGAAAGAAAGAGAACTCGGCCGCGGCCTTCCTCGTAAGTTTCTGCGCCATACCGCCTACTATAGTCGCCATAGAGCGTGATACTCCGGGTATCATCGATATACATTGAAACATTCCAATCCAAAACGCCCGTTTTTCTGTCATCTCCGTCTTCTCACTGCCATGCGAGAATATTTTGTCGCAGAACAGCATGAATATACCTCCCACAATAAGCATCACGGCAACCACCGTCACACTTTCAAGCATTTTGTCGATAAGGTCGCTGAACAAAAGCCCCAGCACTGCGGCCGGAATAAAAGCCACAAACAATTTCCAATAAAAATCATATTTGTGGAGAAAGCGTCTGAATCCTGACGCACCGGCGGGAGCAGGCGTATGGTTAAGACGGAAAAAGCGTTTCCAATACAGGCAAACAACAGAAAGAATCGCGCCAAACTGTATGATAAAAGTAAATGCCTTCACAAAAACCGTACTCTCAACACTAAGCACATTCTGGGCTATAATCATGTGACCTGTAGACGATACAGGAAGGAACTCCGTCAGCCCCTCCACAATCGCTATTATCACCGCGTCCAATATATCCATGTCTATCTCTTCTTATATAAAATGGCAAAAAACATCAACACAAATCCCACAAAAGCAACAGTAGGCCCGACAACTATCCTCATCGGGCTGAATATGTCGGGATTATACCCGGCCTCAGTGCTCGGTTCGCCGCTTCCCGTAAACAGAAAACCTATTATTATCAACGCCACAGAAACCGCCATAAGCAGAAAATTGCTTTTCCCCAACGGGCGGCTCGAATCTTCTTTATTCTCTATATTCGCCATTATATATTAAAATTACTTTTTAAACAAATCATCGTAATTAGCCCTTATGTACTTATTCGAGGCAAAAAAGGCCGCAAAACCGCAAATCAGGATTCCAACTATCGCCAGACCGAAGAACACTGCCGCAACCGTCAGCGGCTCAAAACCGTCAGTCAATGAATGATCAATGCGCGACATTGAAAAATAGACACCCACCAACAGCACCATAGCCACCACCGACGCTATCAGCCCGTTGAGCATATTGCTAACGACAAAAGGCCGGCGAATGAAACCCGGCTTCGCTCCAACAAGTTTCATCGTATGGATGATGAACCGCCGCGAATAAACAGTAAGACGCACGGTATTGTTAATAAGAGCCAACGAGATGAACATCAACAGCACAGCCACACTAAGCAGGATAATCGCTATATTGCTTATGTTGCGGTTTGCCTCGTCGACTTCCGCCTTGTGCATGGCTATCTCCTCGATACATTTTATCGACGACAATGATTTCTCTATTTTTGAAAGACTGTCGGACGAAACGTACTCCGGTTTCACATATACCTCAAACTCCGCGCTGAGAGGATTTACGCCGAACAGCTCGACAAGGTTCTCTCCGGTATCTTTCTGCCAACTCGCCAAAGCATCGTCCTTCGATATATATTTCACTCTCGACACATAAGGCGCGGATTTCCACATTCCGTCCATCTCCACTATCTGCTCGGCAGTGGCGTCTTTACGCAAAATCACGTTAAAACCGACGTTCTCTTTCAACTCGTCGGAAAACGACTTGGCAAGAATGCCCAAAAAAGCCACCACACCTATCAGAAGAAGCACGAGAGCCACACTTACCGTAGACGTGAAATTTGATTGGAAATATGATATTTTTGATTTTTTTTCTTTCGTCATAACACGTTAATTCCTCATATCTTGCAAAGATACTACCCGGAACAAGCCGTTGTCAACTATTTTCCGAAAATTCTGTAATTTTTACCTTATTTTTAGACGTTCGAAATGCTTTGACGTGTAAAGATAATATATTATGCAGCCAATTATGCACAACACGAAGCAGATGCGATACACGGTGTGATAGTTGGTGAGCTCCGCAATATATCCGGCGCTGCATATTCCGAGCCCCGCGCCAACATCCCACGATGTCAGGTAAGAAGAGTTTGCCGTGCCACGCCTGCTGTTTGGTGCCAGATTGATGAACATCGACTGATAAGACGGACACATAGTACCATAGCCCAAGCCTATGACAAAAGCCGAAACATAAAACGACAAATCATCACGCAGCTCATTGAATATCAAGAATCCGACAATCACCAAAATCATTCCGGCCTTGACATTGCGCACAATGTATCCCTTGCGCACCCATTGGTTGGTGGTGAGGCGCGACAATATCAGTCCGAGAGCCATCACAAGAAAATATATCCCCGATTCCGAATATTTGCCCAATTCCTGTTTTCCGTAAATTGCAAGATACGTAGTGAGCGTCGCGCTCGAAAAAGCGAATGTAATCAATGTCAGTCCCTCCGGTATGCCTTTAACAAGGAAAAAGCGGTCGAACGACAGCGGAGCGGCATCCTTGACTATGGCCCGCGGCTTATTCTTAACGGCCGTCACACAGAGAAAACCCAACAAAGCGGAAATCAAAGGCACAGAAAACACAATTTGGATGTTGGGTATATTATGATAAAGAGCCAACGCCACCGACGGGCCTATCGCCATGGCAAGATTATTGCTTATTCCGTAGTACCCTATACCCTCACTGCGACGGCACGACGGAAGCACATCGATGGCCACCGTGCTGTTGGAAACGGATGTCGACCCAAAAGCGAAACCCTGCAACACACGCACTATCGCAATGGCAAGTACTGTGGAAAACACGACGTATCCTATATTCATCACCACAAAAGCGGCATAACAGATAAGCAACACCTTCTTACGCGGAAAGCTGTCGACTATATAGCCGCTGAACGGGCGTATCATCAACCCGGTGATAATAAATCCGCTCATCACCTCCCCAATCACATCTTTTCCAGCATGACACTCGTCGGCAAGATATATCGGAAGGACAGGCATCAGATTGTAAAGCGAGAAAAACAACAGGAAATTGGCAGTCATCACAAGGATATAATTGCGATTCCACAGGCGATTACTGCCATTGTCGACCGCATACGGGTCGAAATCATCATTTTTAGCAATCATTTCAGCCATAATTGTATTCAATTATATTTCTTCTCCGATTAAAGTTGCCGAAGAGGAATCCGTTATTTTAACCGTCAACAAATCTCCTATGCGATGTGTTCCGCGAGGAAACACCACTACCTTGTTTTGGGAAGTGCGCCCGAAAAGCTGTTCGCGCGAACGCTTCGAAACGCCCTCCACAAGCACCTCGAAGATTTTGCCCACATCACGGCGATTGCTTTCCGCCGAAAGCTCGTTCTGCAAGGCTATCATACGGTTAAGCCTCTCTATTTTCACCTCTTCAGGCACATCGTCAGGCAAATTTTTCGACGCGTAAGTGCCGGGACGCTCGGAATACTTGAACATAAAAGCGCTGTCGAAGCCAACCTCACGCATCAGGCTGAGCGTCTGCTCAAAATCAGCCTCCGTTTCACCGTGGAATCCGGTAAACATGTCGGTCGTTATACCGCAGTCCGGCATAGCCTTGCGTATCGCCGCTATGCGGTCGAGATACCATTCACGCGTGTATTTGCGGTTCATCGCCTTCAACACGGCATTGCTGCCCGACTGCACCGGCAAATGAACATGCTTGCACACATTCGGCACAGAGGCTATCACCGATATTATCTCGTCGCTCATGTCTTTCGGATGCGACGTGGTAAACCGCACACGCATCTCGGGAGCGGCTTCCGCCACCATTCTCAAAAGTCCGGCGAAGCCAAGCACACTGCCGTCGGGCTGCTCATAACGATAGGAATTCACATTTTGGCCAAGCAGCGTCACTTCCTTAAACCCTCTACGACGCATATCCTCAAGCTCATTGAGTATGCTTTGCGGCTCCCGGCTGCGCTCGCGTCCGCGCGTATAAGGCACGATACAGTATGAGCAGAAATTATTGCAGCCGCGCATAATGCTGACGAACCCTCCTATACGGTTATGGCCAATGCGGCGCGGAATTATGTCACGGTAGGTTTCTGTGGTCGACAGCTCGACATCGATTGCCTTCTCACCGGATTCGGCAGCCGCCGTAAGCTCCGGCAATGAGAGATAAGAGTCGGGTCCGGCAACAATATCCACACCATGATTTTTTATCAGTACGTCTTTCACCCGCTCGGCCATGCAGCCAAGCACGCCCACAATCAGCCGTCCGTTCTTGCGTTTCCGGCGCAACGACGCCAAATAATCAAGCCGCGAAAGAATTTTTTGTTCGGCATTGTCGCGGATAGAGCACGTGTTGAGAAAAACCGCATCGGCATCTTCCTCTTTTTCTGTCAACTCATATCCGGCCAGCTTCATCACCGAAGCCACAACCTCACTGTCGGCGACATTCATTTGGCAACCGTAAGTTTCTATAAACAGCTTTTTGTCATCGACATCCATTCTCTCCATAAGCATATATTTAAATCCGGCTGCAAAATTACAAAAAATTGCCTACCTTTACACAGACCGAACACCTCAGAGAAAAATTTCACACGCGACGCAACTTTTCTATGCAGCTGAAACGTCTAATGCATAGAAAACAAAAAAATAAACTATACAAATATGAAAAAAACTATTTTTTTAACGTTAGCAATGCTATTCACTACGGCCATAGCATTCGCGTCCGAAACAGAAAGCACCGATTCTATCGCATTCGCAGACTCGATTGCCAAAGCCGAGAAAATGGACGAGCAAATTATACGCTCCATAGTCAAAGAAGAGGTAGGCAATGCCATACAAAGCATCCAAAACAACGGCGGTAATGCCGGCGGATTTGCGGCTGTCATTTTCGATGGAATTGAAAACGTGCTGATTCCGGTCGTGGCGATAGCCTGCCCGTTCATCATGGTGTGTGTCATAATCTACGTCATTGCAAGCAACGCCACCAAACGCCGCCAACGCAAATACGACATGGTGGAGAAAGCCATCGAAAACGGTGTGGAAATACCAGAATACGTATTCCGCGAGGCTCCGGAGAAAGACAGAGAGAAAACAGGCAAGTCAGCCCTCAACAACGCAGTCATACTGATTGCCGTAGGCATAGCAGTCACTTTGTTTTTCATCATCAACGACGACTATGAAGTAGCCGCGCTCTCGTCGGTAATACTATTACTCGGAATAGGCAAGCTCATCGTATATATCCTCGACGCGAGAAGCAACAAAAAATTACAGGAATCGCAAAACGGCGGCCAAGCGGAAGAACGTAAAGATGCTTAGCAGGATTGAAGAGTTGATGTTGGTTTCCCGGTGCGCCCTGTCCGACGACAGGGACGCATTCGGGCGGCTTGTCGAAGAATACCAATCCGACATCCGGCGCTTTTTCATCAATCTGACCGGCGACGTTGCGCTGAGCGACGACCTTTCGCAAGACACTTTTATAAAAGCCTACACCGGGATACGCGGATTCAAAGGATTCTCCCGATTCCGAACATGGCTATACCGCATTGCCTACAACGAGTTCTACGATTATACGCGGCGCAACAAAGAGCAGGCTGAAGAGCGACTACCGGAGCCGGCAGAAACGTATGTCGGCGGAAGCGACGCCAAAATCGACCTTGCCGAAGCGCTAAAATATCTGAATGAACAAGAACGCACGGTCGTAGTGTTATACTATATGGAAGACAAACCGATAAAAGATGTGGCGGCTATCACAGGGATGCCGGATGGCACAGTGAAGTCCCACATATCGAGGGCTAAGGCAAAACTCATAAAATTTCTCGAATAATAAAAAGCAAGATATATGAAAGAACACGACAACGACATCAAACTCCGCAAACTGCTAAATGAAATAAAAAAAGAAGCGCCCGAGAATGAATGGTTCACACGCAAAGTGATGAACCGCCTGCCGGAAAAGAAAAGCAGCCGGCACGGATGGGTCATGTGGTGCTTCTATTGCGCGGCATTGGCGATATGCGTAGGCTTTTGGAGCATGGCCATTGCCAAAGGCGATTTAATCAACGATCTGATAGACGCGGCATCAACGCACACGCTTTCGCAGTCGGCAATTACAGGATTGGCGGCAATGGCCGCCACAGGAGTCATTGTATGGCAAATGGCCGCCACGCTGCTGCGCGACGACCATTAGCAAGTTATGGTTAATAGCTGAATTTGATTTCTCCTATCCCAACATTTTTGCGGCGCGGTCAACCGCCTCCACAAAAGCGTCGACCTCCTCAACCGTATTATATACGCCGAATGAGGCGCGAACCGTCCCCTCTATGCCCAATACCGACATCAAAGGTTCGGCACAATGGTGTCCCGTCCTCACCTCAACGCCCAATTTATCCAGCAGCATTCCCATATCGTAGTGATGTATGCCATCCACAAGAAACGAAATTACACCACTCTTATCTTCCGCATTCCCGAAAATACGCATTCCCGGTATGCTTTCAAGCCCTTTAGTGGCACGAAGAAGCAGCTCGTGCTCATGCACAGCTATCCGGTCAATGCCGAGCCTCCCAATGTAGTCAACAGCCTCCGAGAAAGCCGCTATACCGACAAAGTCAGGAGTACCCGCCTCAAACTTATATGGCAATTCGGCAAAGGTGGTCTTTTCAAACGAAACATTCCCAATCATCTCGCCTCCACCCTGATACGGTGGCATTGCCTCAAGCAGACTTTTCTTTCCATAGAGCACTCCCACCCCTGTAGGCCCATACATCTTATGGGCTGAAAAAGCCAAGAAATCTGCATCCAAATCCCTGACATCCACTTTGATATGAGGCATTGACTGTGCGCCGTCGACAAGCACCGGAACGCCATGCCTGTGCGCCACCGCCACCATTTGTTTAACCGGATTGACAGTGCCAAGCACATTCGACACATGGCATATCGCCACCAAACGGGTGTTTTCCGTAAACATTTCCTCATAAATATCCTGCCGCAACTCGCCTTTCTCATCGATAGGGACAACACGAAGGCGTATGCGCTTATGCTGCTGCAACAGCTGCCAAGGCACGATGTTGGAATGATGCTCCATCGCGGTGACAATTATCTCATCGCCATTGCAAAGGCTTTCGCCATACGATGAGGCGACAAGATTTATGGCCTCAGTCGTGCCGCGAGTGAAAATTATCTCTTCAGTCGAGGCCGCGTTAATATATGCCCTCACTTTCTCACGGGTCAGCTCCTGCAATTCAGTGGCTTCCTGCGACAACTCGTGCACGCCGCGATGCACATTGGCTTTTTTTGTGGTATACATTTCCACAATCTTGTCGACTACGCATCGCGGTGTCTGTGAGGTTGCCGCCGAATCAAGATAAATCAAAGGCCTGCCGAATATCTCACGTTTGAGAATCGGATACTCCGAGCGTATTTTATCTATATCAAGCATTTTCTGTCTATTGTTTATGACAAGTCGAAGAACATGAGCGGCAAGACGCGCTATTATTGCCGGCGAAACGACTTTCGACAAGATGGCGCAAACGGTCCTTCAGAGCCTCCATCCTCACTCCGGCTATAACATCGTTCATAAAAGCCTGCATCAACATCAACCTCGCCTCATGCTCCGGGATGCCGCGCTGGCGCATGTAGAACAACGCCTGTTGGTCTAATTGTCCGGTGGAAGAGCCGTGACTGCACTTCACATCATCGCAATCGATAATCAGCTGAGGCTTTGAGTACATCCTCGCCCCTTCCGAAGCGCAAATGTTTTTATTGCTCTGATAAGCCTCTGTCTTTTCCGCGCCGGGGCAAACCTGTATCAGTCCGGAAAACGACCCGACAGAATTTTCGTCGAGCACATATTTGAACAGCTCGTCCGTCCGTCCGCCTTTTGCCGCATGCCTTACCACCGTATGATTGTCGATATGGCGACGTCCGTTTGCCATGGCCATGCCGTAAAGATGCAGCTCGGTGCCGGAGCCTGCCAAATCCACCACATAATTGTTGCGCGTAAAGCCGTTCATCAGCGTTATGCCATCAATCATCAGATTTGCCCCGGACTGTTGGCGGACATAAAACGACGACACACGGTTAGTTCCCGTCGAGGAATCCTCAATATCGTAATAATCGAATACGGCATTCTCACCGGCATATATTTCAACCACCTGAGAGTTAAGATAATCAACGCCGCAATTCTGGGTATGGTCGCACACAAGCATACGGGCACAGGCATTGTTGCCTATCACTATAAGCATACGGCGGTTAACCATCAGAGGCGTACCGCTGTTCAATATGTTTACAAGCTGTATGGGCTTTTCCATTACCACTCCGTCAGGCACATAGACAAAAATTCCATCCTGCGCGAGCAATGTGTTTAGCGCAGTCTGCTTACAGTCGGGCGACGCAATCCTGCCATAATACTCATCCACCAAATCGGCATTTTCTGCGGCAGCGTCTTTCAACGATTTTATTATCACGCCTTCAGGCAATGAATTGGCGGCATTTTTACCGGGATGAAAAGCGTCATTGAAAAGGAAATACATGCACGTGCTCATATTAGGCACATCACAACGAAACGCCTCCGCCGGATTTGCCCCAAGATCTATACGGTTGACGTTCACCCCGTAATCCGGAGCAAACACATCCTCAAGGCTTGTCACCTCATAGTCCTCGTCGCCTTTTTCAGGCAACGACGCCCCATCGAGAGCCTCAAGCGCGGAGCGGCGCGCGCTGTTCAAAGCCCCGGCTGAATTACCGCACACAGCCTCAACGTTTTCCTTATATAATTCAATGTATTGATTAATCGACGACATTTGCAGAGAACTATTTAGCGTTGTCAACCTCTTCTTTTATCCAGTCATAGCCGCGCTCCTCAAGCTCAAGAGCAAGCTCCGGGCCTGCGGTTTTCACGATACGCCCCTTGTACAGCACATGCACCACATCCGGTTTGATATAGTCCAGCAGACGCTGATAATGGGTAATGACTATAGTGGCGTTATTGTCGGTTTTCAACTTGTTCACGCCTTCCGCCACGATACGCAGCGCGTCGATGTCCAATCCGCTGTCGGTTTCGTCGAGAATGCTTAGACGGGGCTCAAGCACAGCCATTTGGAAAATCTCGTTGCGCTTTTTCTCTCCGCCGGAGAATCCCTCATTGACCGAGCGCGATGCCAACTTGTTGTCCAACTGCACTATCGCGCGTTTCTCACGCATCAGTTTCAGAAAATCGCTTGCCGAAAGCGGATCCTGATTGTAGTATTTCCGCTTTGCGTTCAAAGCCGCGCGCATAAAGTTGACCATCGACACTCCCGGTATCTCAACCGGGTATTGAAAACTCAGGAAAATCCCTTCGTGCGAACGGTCCTCCGGCGACATCTCAAGCAGGTTCTTACCATAGAAGGTCACTTCGCCTTCTGTCACTTTGTAAGCGGGATTTCCGGTCAGCACCGCCGAAAGCGTGCTTTTCCCTGAGCCGTTAGGCCCCATTATGGCATGAACCTCGCCCGGTCGCACCGTCAGGTTGATGCCTTTCAATATCTCCTTGCCGCCAATTTCGGCATGTAAATTTTTTATATCAAGCATTGTTATAATTTTTTCTTGTTATCCTACTGAGCCTTCAAGCGAGATTTGCAGCAGCTTCTGCGCCTCCACCGCAAATTCCATGGGCAATTTGCTCATAACCTCTTTTGCATATCCGTTGACAATCAGGCCAACGGCGTCTTCCGTCGGTATGCCGCGCTGATTGCAATAAAACAGTTGGTCCTCGTTGATTTTCGAGGTCGTGGCCTCATGCTCCACTATCGACGACTCATTCTGCACATCAATGTAGGGGAACGTGTGCGCGCCGCACGTGTCGCTCAGCAACAGGCTGTCGCATTGCGTGAAATTCCGGCATCCGGTAGCGTTTTTCGCAATTTTCACAGCACCGCGGTAGCTGTTTTGGCTGAAACCGGCAGATATGCCTTTCGACACAATCGTGCTGCGCGAATTTTTGCCTATATGAATCATTTTTGTTCCTGTGTCTGCCTGTTGGTGATTGTTGGTCACGGCCACAGAATAAAACTCGCCAATGGAATTGTCGCCCTGCAACACGCAGCTCGGATATTTCCAAGTAATGGCAGAACCTGTTTCCACCTGCGTCCACGAAAGTTTAGAGAAATCGCCGCGGCACAATCCGCGTTTAGTCACAAAGTTGTATATTCCCCCGTTGCCGTCCTTATCGCCCGGATACCAATTCTGCACGGTAGAATATTTCACTTCAGCCCTGTCTTCCACAATAATTTCCACTATCGCGGCATGCAGCTGGTTCTCATCGCGCATAGGAGCGGTGCATCCCTCAAGATACGACACGTATGCGTCGTCGTCGGCCACTATCAAAGTGCGCTCGAACTGCCCGGTATTTGCCGCGTTGATGCGGAAATACGTCGAAAGCTCCATAGGGCAGCGCACTCCCTTCGGAATGTAAACGAACGACCCGTCGGAAAACACCGCCGAGTTCAACGCCGCAAAAAAATTGTCGCGGTAAGAAACGACCGTCCCCAAATATTTTTTCACCAAATCAGGATAGTCTTTCACCGCCTCCGAAATCGAGCAGAATATCACGCCCAACTCCGCAAGCCGGTCGCGGTAGGTGGTCTTTACCGACACACTGTCCATCACGGCGTCGACAGCCACCCCCGACAATCTCATCTGCTCTTCCAACGGAATGCCGAGCTTGTCAAACGTACGGCGCAACTCCGGGTCGACATCATCCATGCTGCCCGGCGACGGCTTGGTTTTCGGCGCGGCATAATAGCTTATGGACTGATAGTCAATCTCCGGAATATCCAAATGCGCCCAACGCGGCATGGCGAGTGTCTGCCAATGGCGAAACGCCTTCAGCCGGAAATCGAGCAGCCATTCCGGCTCTCCTTTTGTCCGCGAGATATACCTCACCACATCCTCATTCAAGCCTACAGGAATCACATGGGTGTCTATATCAGTCACAAACCCGTACTTATAATCGCCACCTGTGGCATCCTTGATTATGCTCTCGTCTTTTTTACTCTTATCTTTCTGTTCTTTCATAAAATATGATAACCACGTCGGAAAAATAACATTTTCCTATAGCTAATTGTTCTGCTCACCCGACCGTGTTAGGGAAGAAATCAACTCCCCAAGCCCAAGGCGCCATTTGCATCACCACCATAAAAACCTTTCCGCCCAAAAGAGCCGACGAATGGAAAAGCGAAATGGCCGGAGCCACAGCGTAAAGCGCGTTGAGCACAATGCTGAGCATCAGCAAATACTTCAAAGCGCCGAATAAAGCCCCGCCCACACGGTCAAACCACCCGAGCTTAAGCATCCGCAACGTTTCTTTCAGCAGCATCGCGACGAGCTTAATCCCGAAATAAAAAATCAGGAAAACCGCTATATATGCGGAAATCGTAGTGACATAGTGCTCGGTTTCCGGAAATGTGGCGGAAAGAGCCGCCGCAACCGTGCTGCCGAACAAACGGCAGGCTACAATGCCAATCAGCAAACCGGCCACACCGCCTATACCGCCGACCATGCCGCGAAAAAATCCCCTTAGTCCGCCTATAACAGCCAATGCCAATATCAATATGTCGATAAACGCCATCCTGATTTCAATTCGTCTGCAAAATTACTACTTTTTTGCTTCAAAAACCACAATTATGGCATCACACGACAGCCCGGCAAGCCTCATGCCGCTCACAGCATCCCTCTCACCATGCCGATTATCCGTTTGCAATACATACAGGCCACACGCTTTGCGTGCAAGTCATCAGACGAAAGCACACGCCGCATCAAATGTTTTAATCGCATCGGCAGTCAAACAAAGAATTTGCCGAAATGGTTGCATACCATCCGGATGCACGCCGGACCGCAGTCCGTCATCTCCAACTGCCGCAATACCCTGAACTTCGCCATAGGTTTCTAATACGAGGTGTTTACGCCGGTGTCGATGCCGCTGTTCCTGATTGATCGCGACGCTTTCTTGAAGCCCTTCCCAAAGTTCATACGGTAGGTCACTCCGAGCGTCACCATATTGGCATTGTCCTTTATGAAATTGACATCCTCAGCAGGATGGACATCCGACAAAGTCTTGCTCCCATACAGAGCACCGCGCTTCGTAAACGGATTGGCTATGCCGCAGCGGAAAAACCAGTTCTTGTGGCGGTACTGTACTTGAATAGTGTTCCATCGCTCGGCACGGCTGATTACGTTTCCGGAAAGGAAGTATCGTGGCGCTATTTCAAAATAACCGGATACGGTCCAATTTCCGAAATACAACGACGCTTCAGCACTCGCATACACCCGTTTGTCGCAGTCGATATTGCCGAATCCGGTGAAATCATACCTGTCATAGCCTACGACCCCGTAAATAGACAGATGATTGAACAACTCCTGAAATCCCACGTTCAGTTGCAGGTTTATCTGGTCGGCATGGTTGCCGTTGGCCGTACGGCTCATAAACTTGTCGTAATACTGGCTTGACGCATCGGCTATATATGTGTAACGGTTGAATATCGGGTCGGTGGTACGGCTGTGGCTCGCCCAAAATGTGCCGGTAAACTTCTTATACGTGTATCTTGCATAGATGCGATTGCGAAACCATGTCGACGGCTTCAACCCCATGTTGCCCATCCGCAACGATATGTCGTCGATGGTCTGAACAGTTTCCGACTGTTGCGACAGCGACGGCAGCGACGGGTCGTAGATAAACAGGTAGTTCAGGCTCCAGTTTTTTGGAAACTGGTAGTTGAGCGTCACGTTGACTTTCGGGCGGAAAGCGTCTTTCTTCATCGAAAATTCCTTTGTATGTGAATACACGCCTCCCACACCGGCCGAATATCCCAATTTGTCGAAACGCCCCACTATCCCGCCATACACAGACAGATAGTCCGTGCTAAGTTTGTCCAATGTCGGAAGCTCGCTGTTCTCGGCGTAGTTGTGGTAGTAACGGAAGCCGTATGTGGTAGTAAACTTGGAATATGTGCGAGAATACACACCCTCCAATCCGGTGCGCCAAGAGCTGTTCTGCGTCAGACTTGACAGATAATAATTATCAGCTTCGTTTTCATAAATATGATTGACATTGCGGTCATAATCACCGTCCGACATAGAGCCAAAAGCATCTATTTCAATTTTGCTATTTTTATTTATTTGTTTACGAAAATAAATATCTAAAGACGGAGTCGCAACGTCGTTATCTGTATTATTATGTTTCTTATACTTGTCTGTTTCATTTGCGTATATCTGCATATTGTCCGAATAAGCATTACGAAAAGCGTTGTTCATAAACATACCATCGATTGTTGCCGACAGCATTGTGTTTGCGTCATGCATATATGTATAGCCTAAGGAAATCCTATTTGTCAGATACCCCATTTCGCTTGGCAATCCTGTTTCGGTTCATTTGACGGGCATATCCCTGCCGATAAATTGTTCAGTGCTGCTTATGCGCTGGTCGTCATATCTGCGCCAATTATTATTGTAATTGAGCGACCATTCCGATTTTTTGTAATAATACGTACCGCCTACATTGGCATTGATGTTTCCTGTAGTTAAGGCACTGTTTACATTGGCTGTGACACTTCCGCCGTCCTGCCGTGGCTTCATCACGAAATTGATTATGCCCGGCACTCCTCGATCGGCATACCGCATGGTAGATATGTTTTACAACATATCCCCGAAAAAATTTATACTCCACAAAACTAACGCTCATATTTTCAGCTGACACCAATAAATTAAAACACCCGATTCGCTTGAAAAAGTGTATCAAAACCAACAATATTCACTCGAAAAAATGTATTGACACCAACAATATTCGTCCCAAAAAGTGTAAGCAACCGCACATTATTCGCTCAAAAAAATGTAATCCTCATCAAAATAAGACAATATTTTTTATTACAATTCATTGAAAAATTTAACTGATTACGGCAGTTGCGGTTATCCGAATTTTGCGTAACTTTGCGGAAAATAAATCACATAAGATTTTTAGATAAATTATAAAACAACGCATTATGATTTACACTCATGAAGTACAGCAAATGTGCTGTGTAAAGAAAGGTGCAAACCACCCTTCAGCGCCAATCCCCGAAGAGGGAAAATGGGTGCGCTCGAAAGAAATCAAAGATATCAGCGGACTTACTCACGGTATCGGCTGGTGCGCGCCGCAACAAGGGGCATGCAAGCTGACGCTTAACGTTAAGGACGGAATCATCCAAGAGGCATTGGTGGAGACAATAGGCTGCTCCGGCATGACCCACTCAGCCGCAATGGCTTCGGAAATTCTTCCGGGCAAAACTTTGCTTGAGGCTTTGAACACCGACTTGGTGTGCGACGCCATCAACACGGCAATGCGCGAGCTCTTCCTCCAAATCGTCTACGGACGTACGCAATCGGCTTTCTCCGAAGGCGGCCTTGCAATCGGAGCTTCGCTGGAGGACCTCGGCAAAGGATTGCGCAGCCAAGTGGGCACAATGTTCGGCACCACCAAGACAGGCACACGCTACTTGGAAATGGCCGAAGGCTACTGCACACGCATGGCACTCGACGAGGAGAACCAAGTGATTGGCTACGAGTTCATACATCTCGGCAAGATGATGGAAATGATTAAGAACGGAACAGACCCGAAAGAAGCCATCGAAAAAGCCAAAGGCACTTACGGACGTTTTGCGGATGCTGTTAAATATATTGATCCACGTAAAGAATAATTTAAGGAGGACAAGATCATGATTAGAGAAGTGAAATTTGAAAGTCAGGACCGCCGTATCAAGCAGATACTCGCTGCTTTGAACGAAAATGGAATCAAAGATATTGAAGAGGCTAACGCAATTTGCGACGCTGCCGGCATCGACCCCTACAAAACTTGCGAAGAAACACAGCCCATCTGCTTCGAGAACGCTAAATGGGCATACGTGGTAGGCTGCGCAATCGCATTGAAGAAAGGCTGCAAAAACGCAGCCGACGCAGCTGAGGCCATCGGCATCGGCCTGCAGTCGTTCTGCATTCCGGGCTCAGTTGCCGACGACCGCAAAGTAGGACTCGGACACGGCAATCTCGCCGCACGTCTGCTCCGTGAGGAAACAAAATGCTTCGCGTTCCTCGCCGGCCACGAGTCGTTCGCAGCCGCTGAAGGCGCGATCAAAATCGCGGCAAAAGCCGACAAAGTGCGCAAAGAACCGTTGCGCGTCATCCTCAACGGACTCGGCAAAGACGCCGCAATGATCATTTCCCGCATCAACGGCTTCACATACGTGCAAACCGAGTTCGACTATTTCACGGGCGAATTGAAAGTTGTACGCGAAATACCTTATTCGAAAGGTCCGCGCGCAAAAGTGAAATGCTACGGAGCCGACGACGTGCGCGAAGGCGTGGCAATCATGTGGAAAGAAGGCGTTGACGTTTCCATCACAGGTAACTCGACAAACCCGACACGTTTCCAACATCCGGTAGCAGGCACCTACAAGAAAGAGCGCGTGCTTGCGGGCAAACCGTATTTCTCTGTAGCATCAGGCGGCGGTACAGGCCGTACACTCCACCCAGACAACATGGCCGCAGGACCGGCTTCCTACGGTATGACCGACACTATGGGACGTATGCACAGCGACGCTCAGTTCGCCGGCTCATCGTCCGTACCGGCTCACGTGGAGATGATGGGCTTCCTCGGCATAGGCAACAACCCGATGGTAGGCTGTACAGTGGCTTGCGCTGTCGACGTGGCCACCGCCCTCAACAAGTAAGAACATCTCTTACACAGACAACACAAAAGGATATGCCCCACACGGCATATCCTTTTTGCATTATAATTAAAAAAGGGCCTTATGAAGACTCGGCACCCTAACCCCATACAAGCGAAGCCGTCAGCGAAGCGCGACTTGAGGTATGGAAATCAGATACCTGCCGACACCACCAAGCAGCAGCCCATTACACACCACAAACCGGATGTTAATATTTTCCCTGTCAGCAATAAAAAAATCCGGCGGAGATGTAACAAAACGCCGCGACACACGTCTTTAATACAAATGGACACGGAAACTTTCAAAACGATATTCATGCCGCTGCGGCACAAGCTGTATGGCATGGCACTGCGAATGACAGGCAACTCCGACGCCGCCGACGCAGTGCAGGAAGCCTACGCCAGATTTTGGGAGCAACGTGACGCAATCGCCGCGAAAGAATCGCCGGAAGCGTTCTGCACTACGATACAGCGCAACATCTGCATCGACATTCTACGCCGCCGGTATCCCGCCGAGCCTGTGGAAAACGCAGGCGGGGTTTCCGAGCCGGTCGATGCCGACGAAAGCATTGAGCGGGCAGCAAGAATCATACGGATAATCGACACGCTGCCGGAAAAGCAAAGAAGAATAATCCGCATGCGCGACTTGCAGGAATTGCAATTCCACGAGATAAGCAAGCTGACAGGCGAAAGCGAATGCAACATACGCGTACTGCTCTCGCGGGCAAGAAAGAAAGTAAGAGAATTGTTTTTAAAACAGAAATGAGCATGAACAACAAAACACATATTGAAGACTTACTGCACAAGTTTTACAACGCCGAGCTATCCGAACGCGAGGAGCAGGAATTGCGCGAAGCACTGCGGCTCAGCGACGACAAAGAACTGACCGGCGACCGCAATATGCTCAACGCATTTGAAAACGCAAAAAGCCGCCCGGAATATCCCGAAGAGTTAGATACCCGGCTCAACAAACTTATTGGCGACTTGGAGCGGAAAGAGCGTCATAGTGCCGGATTGCGCCGCAAAATAATATGGACGGCATGCTCTGCGGCGGCATTGGCAGCATTGGCATTTGGGATGCTGAATTTATTCAAGCCTGACAGCTTAGGCCCGCAAAGCGACAACATCCGCATTGTGACCAATCCTCAGGAAGCAAAACAATTGCTCGACATGGTTGACGAGCGATACACTCTTCTTGCCAATTATTGCGAGTCGGAAATAGCCAAAAGCGACAGCACATGCACAGCGGAATTCGAGAAAGCAATGAATGAGATAAGCAAATATGACGAATTTTTAAACAACAAATAAGCTATAGATATGAAACGACTTTTAACAGCATTGGTTGCCGCGACAATAATGATACCGACAATCGCACAACGAAACCAAACTATCCGGCAGCTTTGCGACATGCCGGAGGCGGAAGTGACATTTGTATCATCAGAATTCTCCACGCCCAAATCCAACGCACGTTGGCGTCCCTACTCCAAAGACGGCGGCACTTATATAATAGAAGTACCCGCCACCAACGAATCTAAGAAGAAAGTCAACGCATTGCTTTCCGACAAGCGGTACAAATTGGTAATGAAAACAAAAAAGGGAGAAAAGACAACTACCCAACTCGTAGTGCAAAACAGCTCTGATGAAATAATAGAGTCGCTGATGATTGAGGAGCGTCCAAGCCGCTACGAGATTATTTACGAGGAATAGCCGCAAAACGTTAATTAAATTTAAAATCGGGGGGGGTAACAATAATCCGACCCGATTTAATAATTTTGTGACATTACAAACCTATTTTTACGCCAAAACCCTCTCAATTATGAAATTCAATATTATGAAACTGCTCACGACAGCCATTTTGCTCGCGTCAGCAACGGCAGCAATGCCGCAAACCGTGATAAAAGGACGGGTTGTCAGCCAATCATCGTCGGACGCAATCGCCGGAGCGAGCGTCACATTGCTGAAAAACGACACAGTGCCGGCTGCACAGACCATGACAGCCGCCAACGGCAGTTTCCAAATTAATACCGACACGCCCGACAACAAAATAATCGTAGTCAGCATGACCGGCTACAAACCGGAGCGCGTGGCCGTAATAGGCGGAGAAGACGATGTGACCGACATCGGCTACATATTCCTCGCGGAAACATCCGTCAATCTCGATGAAATCACCGTATACGGCAGCGGAATCATTGAAAAAGTGGACAAATTCATTGTGCTGCCCGGCAAAGACCAAGTTGAGCGCTCAGCCCGAAGCATCGATCTGTTCGCCCAGCTCGACCTGCCGGGTCTGCGCGCAGACCCGATATTGGAGCGTGTCACAGTCGAAGACCGCACACCTGTCTACCAAATCAACGGACGGCAACAGCCTCTGAAGCGTATCCTGAACCTCGACCCCAAAGACGTGCTGCGGATAGAGTACTCCAACAATCCCGGCATACGCTACATCGACAAAGGCTATTCCGGAATAATCAACGTAGTGCTCCGCGACAAGCAGCAAGGCGGCTCAATCTACGGCAGCGCACAAAGCGCGGTGTGGGAAAAATTCATCAACGGCAACCTGCAAGGCTCTTTCAACTACAAAAAATCAGAATTTATACTATCCTACAACGGTAATTGGCACGACTACGACAAATGGAAAAACAATGCCGGAGAGTCTTTCATATCGCCCGACGCGACAATCTCACGCGACCAATACGGCTATAACTCCTATATGTATTACCAAAACCATAGCGCATCATTGGAATACAATTTCATACCCAAACTGAACACGCTGTTCAGCGCGCGTTTCTCGCAATTATACTACGACGGCGAGAACGACATTCGCCACCGCATGGAAGAAAAGCCGGTGGAAGGCTCCACTCTCGACTATGAAGAGCACCGGCGGCTGACAAGCGGCAACACATCGTCAACCCTCGACTTGTTTTTCTCCACCAAACTGCGCAACCGCCAAAGCATAGAAATCAACGCCGTGGGCAACTATGCCAACAACCGCTACAACCGCAATCTGGACTACATACATCCGTCAGTCACCGAGTCGCTGCCTTTAAGAGCCGACGGGCACGGTTGGGAGCAGCCGGCGAAGCGGTCTATAACAAAGAGTTCGACCGGGTAGTCACCCGCTTCGGCGTGCAGCACACCTACACCTACGATAAAAACAACTACGATGACGGACAAATATCAGTGCAAAAAAAACAACACCTACGCATAGGGAGAAGTCGCGGAAAAATCTCGACATTGCAGTACAGTCTTGGCACCGGATTAAAGATATTCACAACAGAAAACAACACCGAAAGCAAAACGCACCTTGCCAACAACACAGTGGTGACATTGCTGTTTCCTCTCGCAAAGAAATGGAATGTCAACTACGCGCTGATGTACCAGCCTACCATGCCGACGTTGTCAATGCTGTCGCCTGTGACACAATCTTCCAACGACCGGGTATTTTACACGGGGAATCCGTCGCTAAAACCGTCGAACTGGCTATACAACCGCGCATGGATACGCTTCAACAACAATAAAGGCATGACATGGTCGTTTTGGCTGAAATACGGACGCACATTCAACCCGATGGTGTAAACCTACAGCTTCTGCCCTTCGGGAAACTATTTCCTGCAACGTCCGAACAATGAGAACTACGACGACAATTACGAGATACAAGTGAATTTTGGCTACCAAAACATATTGAATCACCTGAACATATATGCGGAGTTCGGGTTCACGCGCTACGTAACCGACGGCGCATCCTACCACCACACTCACAACAATTTTTTCAGCTCGCTGCAACTACAGGCATATTTCGGAAAATGGACTTTTTCGGGCAACATGAACATCACACCGCGCAGCGCGCTCAGTGGAGAAACAATAAAAGAACAGGGAAGAAACACAACTCTCTCGCTCCAATACAAAGTGAACAACAACCTGTACTTTTGGGCAAGCGTGTGGTATCCTTTCGACAAAAAAGGATGGATTTCCAAGAGAGAAAACCTTTCGGGCGTAAATCCGCAATGGTCGGAAACCACAATCCGCAACAACGCCAACATGCTGATGCTCGGACTGTCGTTCAACCTCAACTACGGAAAGAAACTGAGCAAAGGCAAGCGCACGCTCAAAAACACAGGCTACGAAAGCGGGCAATCCCAGCTCTAAGACATCCGGAAAACTGCAAATGCCGGCTATTTCTCTACATTGAAACGGTCGGCATCATGCAGCGACGGAAATTTCTCGCGAAATCCGCGAAGCCATTCCATGTCGATGTCGGCCGTAATACATCCGGCCTCACCCTCGCGCAATTCGGCCAACGGCCTGCCATACGGGTGTATTATCGCGCTGTTTCCCGTATACCGGCATATAGGGTCTTCTCCCACACGATTTGCGCCGACAACATAACACTGATTTTCCACAGCGCGGGCTTTAAGCAACAAATCCCACACCGCAATGCGGTTGACCGGCCAACTTGCGACATACACAGCAAGGTCGTAGTCACCGCAGTTGCGCGACCACACAGGAAAACGCAAATCGTAGCATATCTGCAACAACACCCTTACTCCCCTGAATTCCACAACTTTGCGCTCTGTCCCCGATGAATAATGCAAATTCTCCCCGCTGTAGCTGAACAGATGCCGCTTGTCGCAATATTCAACCGTGCCATCCGGCTCCACAAAATACATCCTGTTAAAAAACGCTCCGCCACTTTCCACCGCCACACTTCCCGCGACAGCCGCATTCTTCTCTTCCGCAACGCGGAGCATCCACTTCAACGCGGCTCCATTGCCGGCCGGCTCCGCGACAGCCGCCGCGTCCATGCAAAATCCTGTGGAGAACATTTCCGGCAGTACAATCAGATCTGTCGTGCCGCAACCGGCTATCACCCTGCCGACACGCTCCAAATTGGCGGCTTTATCGAGCCATGCTATGTCATGCTGAATTACTGTTATCTTCATTCCGTTTCAATTACAAATCATTGCCGCTGCAACCCGTAAATGCCTGTCATCATAACGCCGGCACCCTATGGGCTGATTTCTCATAATAACGGCTTTTTGTCGGTTTTGAATTGCGCGTATTTATCTTTCTTCTCATTTTTTTCTTGCTTTTTCCCTTCCACTACAATTACGATTTCGCCTCGCGGAGCATTTTTTGAGAAGTATTCCGTAAGCTCGGCAAGAGTCCCATGATGAGTGGATTCATGCAATTTTGATATCTCGCGGCTTACAGAAGCCTCACGCTCCGCGCCAAAACATGCCGCCATCTGCTCCAATGTCTTGACAAGACGCAGAGGCGACTCATAAAAAATCATCGTGCGCTCCTCTTTCGACAGCTCTTCCATTTTGGTGGCACGCCCCTTTTTCTGCGGCAAAAAGCCCTCGAAACAAAAACGGTCGCACGGCAAACCGGAGTCGACCAGCGCCGGGACAAAAGCCGTAGGGCCTGGCAGGCACTCAACCGCTATGCCGTTTCGCCGGCATTCTCTCACAAGCGTAAATCCCGGGTCGGAAATCACCGGAGTTCCCGCGTCGGAAACCAACGCTATTCTCTCGCCCGATTTCAATCGGCTTATTATCGCTCCGGCAGTTTCGTGTTCGTTGAACTTATGGTGGCTCTGCATTTTTGTCGTAATCCCGAAATGCCTCATCAGCACACCGCTCGTGCGCGTGTCCTCCGCCAAAATCGTATCAACCGCTTTCAACACATTAACAGCACGCACCGTCATGTCGTCAAGATTGCCCACCGGAGTAGGAACTACATATAATTTCCCCGCAACTGCAGCCTGTTGAGCCATACCTAACTCTTATCTGAAATGATTACGTATTATTGTCATAAATTCTTCCGCCTCTTCAGAATCTCTGTCCCAACCGAGATCGTTATAAAAATAATCCTCAGCCTCCTGATACGATGACATCGCGCTGACAAGCTCTATCGCGTCCGACATTTCAGCCGCGCTGTTGCCAAACAGCTCACGCCGGAATCTGAACATGTCATTCAACGAGAAAGCCCCGTGCAAATCCTTCGACTTGCTGCGTATGAAAGCCTCATCGAGGGTAATCTTCTCATCTCCCAAGCCGGCGGACTCTTCCGGTTTGCCGGCATCATTCCTATCCGTTTCCACAGACTCTTTTTCATCAGAGATTTCCGGTTCTGACGCGGTTTCCGCCTCAGTGCGAACCTCAATATTGCTGTCAGCAGCATCAATACGCGCACTATCGTACTCCGGCTCCGGATTTTCCTCCGGCAACTCTTCTTCCTGCCGCAAACTTTCATTCTCGGGCAAAACATCACTGTCGGTATCATCTTCCGGACACTCTTTTTCCACAGGCTCGTCCGGTGTTTCAACATTTACAGGCTCAAGCAACTTCGCGTCGGTGGCAAGAGATTCCGCTTTCTCGCGTATGGCGTCAAACAGCAATGCGGTAGCCTCATCGCCCCTCTCGTCAGCCAACAGAAGCAATCCCTCCAACTCGAAAGCATTTTTTATCATCCGTTTGATATTCTCGCTCATATCAAATTCTGTTAAAACTTTTGAATACACAAACATATACAAATTTTGCCATTTCACCAAATCCGCCAATCGTTTTCAGCGTCAGGATCCATACGGAATGAAAATACATTTTGAATAAGACAGGATTACGACACGGCATAACCAAATTTGAAAAGATTCCGTATCTTTGCACCGAATTTGATTGTTTTTGGTTTGCAAAATCGGACTTGAATGTCCCGATTGACTTTATTATACGCTATGACTGATATTAAAACCACCGTAAAACATTGGTTTCCGCTGATAGGACTGGCTTTCTCCACTTTTATTTTCAACACTACTGAGTTCATTCCGATAGGGCTGCTCTCAAGTATTGCCGCTGATTTCAAGATAACAGAGGCTCATGCCGGACTGCTTATTTCAGTCTACGCATGGTTCGTGGCTCTCCTTTCACTGCCGTTGATGCTGCTCGTCGCCAAAATGAGCTATCGGCGACTCATGCTGTCGATAGTCGCGCTGTTCGTGGCAAGCCACATATTTTCTGGCATTGCCCAGAACTTCGGTATGCTTATGATTTCCCGCATCTGCGTGGCGTGCTCTCATGCCGTTTTTTGGTCGATAGTGTCGCCGATAGCAGTGCGCATAGCGCCTGAGGGCAAAAGCTCGGTGGCATTGGGGATGATTGTCACCGGCTCATCGATAGCCATGATACTCGGCCTGCCGTTGGGCAGAGTAATCGGCCTGCATCTCGGCTGGCGCATGACATTCTTGTGCATAGCCGCGGCTGCGCTTGCGGTGCTGATATTTCTCGCGTTCGTTTTCCCAAAAGTTGAGAACCGCAATACAATCACACTCCGCAATCTTCCCACAATGCTGAAAAATCCAGCGCTAATCTGCATCTATGCCGTGACAGCCACATTCATCACCGGACATTTTACGGGCTACAGCTACATAGAGCCGTTTCTTGCACAGGTGGCAGGCTTCAGCGAGCAGCTCGTAACATTCACGCTAATGGCTTTCGGCGTTTCCGGAATGCTTGGCAGCGTACTGTTCTCACGATATTTCGACCGCACACCCCGCACATTCATAATTTTCGCGCTTGGCGGTGTCACAACATTCATGCTGCTGCTCCATTTGGCGGCGTCAAGCCACATAGCCTCCATATCTGTATGTATGCTTTGGGGTGTGGCGATAACTGCTTATAATCTTGTGTTTCAGTCGGAAGTTATACGGGTGGCACCGGAAGGCACCACAATAGCAATGTCGATATATTCCGGCATCTACAATGTGGGCATTGCCTGCGGAGCACTCACAGGCGGTGCCGTATGCTCCTACCTGTCAGTCACATCGATAGGCTACGTAGGCGGCGCGATAACACTTGCCGTCACTCTGCTCCTCTCCCGCCCGCTGCTGCGCCGCCTCGCGCTCTGAATTTGCTTCTGACCTCACTTTTCACTATATTTGTACCATATCCCAATCCTATAAAAAATCAGGCATGAATCAAAACGACATACGTTGGATACAACGATTAAGCAACTATAGAAAAACTCTGTCACGCCTGTCGCAAGCCATTAGCATCATAACCGGCAACAAACAAGGCGAAGATGTTGACGCCCTGCTGAAAGAAGGATTGATACAGAGGTTTGAATATACCCATGAATTAGCATGGAAAGTAATGAAAGACTTTGCCGAATATCAAGGCTATACCGACATAAGAGGCTCGCGCGACGCATTCCGCAAAGCGTTTGAAATGGGGATAATCTCTGACAAAAGATGGATGGAATCAATAGAAGACCGCAATCTCACCTCTCATAACTACGACAATAAAACAGCAGAGGAAATCTACAAGGCTATTCATAACAGTATATTATCCCCTATTCTGTGATTTTGAAAAAATGATGACAAGCATTTTAAACAATTATTAAAACATCATGCCATGTACGGACTAAGCGACAATAAATTAGAAAAGATACGCTATGTGTTCGCCCAAAACGGGCATATTGAGCGCGCCATTCTTTACGGTTCCCGTGCAAAAGGCAATTATAAACAGTTTTCCGACATCGACATAACCTTAGTCGGAATGGAATTAACCCACAAAGACCTTGTCAACATACTACAAACAATAGACAATTTGTTGCTGCCTTATCATTTCGACATTTCGCTGTTCAACAATTTAAACAATCAAGACCTCATAAATCACATTAACCGCATAGGAAAAGAAATATATCGCAAAGAAGACTGCAACGCAGCACTCTGAAACCATAATACGCCACAACAGCGTATTATTTGCGCTAAAAATATAATATATATAAGTTCACATCCGTCGTTTTGTTTACAAATATTAAAATTTAGGACAATTTGTTTGCAAATCATCACATTTGTTTATAAATTTGTAAACATAGCATAACAAACCACAAAATCACACGTGTCATGGAAAGAAAAATATTTTTTATCACACTGACATTATTCGCTTCAATACTGCTGTCCGGATGTTGGGATTTCAATTTCAATATCAACGATGAACCTGAAGACAATTCCATTTTCAATTCAAAATTTGCAGAAGAGCTTGAAGACCTTGGATATATTAAATCAGCCGAAGAGATAACTCCCGCAGACGTAGCAGGAATTGAAGAACTCGATTTAAATCGTATCAGTTTTTATAGGGGCAGATTAAAATCACTGAAAGGGATTGAATTTTTCACAAACTTAAGAATACTACACTGCGATTATCACAGCCTTGAGAAATTAGATTTAAGTAAAAATACAGCATTAGAAGAAGTATCCGTATCAAACAATTTTTTGACGGAACTGACAATAAACAAGTCCCCGTCACTAAAAGAACTCGATTGCAGCAACAATGAATTGACACCAAGCGAAAATAATCCCAAAGGATTGGATTTGAGCGGAAACACAGAATTAATAACGCTCGACTGCAGCTATAACAATATAGAAGAATTGGATATAGGGAATTGCAAAATGCTGGAAACGCTATGTTGTGAAGGCAACAATCTGCAGCATTTAGACCTTAAAAACAATTCACAACTTAAATCTTTATATTGCGGCAACGTAAACCAAATCAAAAAATTAGACCTAAGCGGGAATCCTAAATTATTGACACTCAGTTGTGAAACAGCATGTTTAGAAGAGCTCAATCTTGGCAACAATACCGAACTGAAAGAATTGACATGCAACAATAACAACCTGAAAAATTTCGACATCAGCAAAAATTCGCAACTGTCGGAACTCTATTGTAACAGCTGCAATCTGACTAAATTAGACATTAGTAAAAATACAGAATTAGAAATCCTACACTGCAATAACAATCAGTTGACAACGTTGGATATAAGCAGAAATACAAAATTAGGTATACTATACTGTGATGAGAATCAGTTGACAACTTTGGATACAAGCAAAAATACAGAATTAGGAATCCTGTCTTGTTGTGATAACAATATCAAAGATTTTGTGATTGGAGAAGACACTAATTTGAGCATCCTGTTCTGCTCCGGCAATAAAATACACAGCTTTGCCTACAATATCCCGTCATTGTTTTTGCTTGAGTGTTCAGACAACAAAATGGAAACATTGAATATAAGCAATTATAAAAATATAGTAATGATATCGTGCTTTGGAAATAATCTTACACAATTGAACACAAACAACAATCCAGAACTATATAGCCTTGAATGCTATGACAATATGCTCACAAGCCTTGACATCAGCAACAATAAAAAGTTGATAAATCTTTATTGCCACTCAAATCCCGGAGAGAACAATGTTATGAAAATCAAGGCATGGTTTGACAACTACAATATTCCAACGGATTTTAACGGGACAAACGGCCAATATGACTATAATGGCACCACAGTAAAAATCGAATATTGGTGTGAATAGAAAAAGCGGGAGGAGCGTTTGACGCTTTCCTCCCGCTTGTCTATTTGTTTGACTTTCGCGAAGAGCCGTTAGAACAATGCTTTGCCGGTCATGTCGGAGGGCTGCTCCATACCCATGATTTTCAAGATAGTCGGAGCGACATCGGCAAGAATGCCGTTGTGAATCTCCACGCCGGTCTTTGCCGTGACGTAAACACACGGAACAGGATTCAACGAGTGTGCGGTGTTGGGAGTTCCGTCGGCGTTGACAGCATTGTCGGCATTGCCGTGGTCGGCAATGATTATCACTTCATAGTCATGGGCTTTTGCCGCCTCCACAGTGTCTTTTACGCAATTATCTATCGTAACCACAGCTTTTTCAATAGCCTCATACACGCCGGTATGTCCCACCATGTCGCCGTTGGCGTAGTTGACAACAATAAAATCGTATTTCTCCGTACCGATAGCCTCAACAAGTTTGTCTTTCACCTCATATGCGCTCATCTCCGGCTTCAAATCATAAGTGGCAACTTTCGGCGACGGCACAAGTATGCGATCCTCACCGTCAAACGGCGCCTCGCGCCCTCCGTTGAAGAAGAACGTCACATGCGCATATTTCTCCGTTTCAGCAATATGCAACTGCCGTTTGCCGTTGCGTGAAAGATATTCGCCAAGAGTGTCCTTCACGTTTTCTTTGTCGAACAAAATATGCACACCTTTGAACGACGCGTCGTAAGGAGTCATGCAATAATACTGCAATCCCGGTATGGTCTTCATTCCCTCTTCAGGCATATCTTTTTGGGTAAGCGCGATGGTAAGCTCTTTAGCACGGTCATTGCGATAATTAAAGAAGATTACGGCATCGCCCTCTTTGATAGTTCCGTCGACAGTGGAATTGTTAATCGGTTTGATGAACTCGTCGGTCACATCCTCATCGTAGGATTCCTGCATTGCTTTCACCATGTCGTCGGCCTGCTTGCCTTTGCCTTCGACGAGCAAATCGTAAGCCTCTTTGACGCGGTTCCAACGCTTGTCGCGGTCCATTGCATAGAAACGTCCCACAATCGAGGCTATCACGCCCGCCGATTTCTTGCAATGAGCCTCAACCTCCTCTATAAATCCCTTTCCGCTCTTCGGGTCGGTGTCGCGCCCGTCCATGAAACAATGGAGATATACTTTCTCCAAACCGTATTCTTTGGCTATGTCGCACAAAGCAAACAGATGCTCCAACGAGCTGTGTACGCCTCCATTGGAAGTAAGCCCCATGAAATGGATGGCTTTCCCGCTCTCTTTAGCGTAAGTGAATGCCGAAACAATTTCCTTGTTCTTAAGGATAGATTTGTCGGCAATCGACTTGTTGATTTTCACAAGATCCTGATAAACCACACGCCCTGCTCCAATGTTAAGGTGCCCTACTTCGGAATTACCCATTTGCCCGTCGGGCAAACCTACATTCTCACCGCTCGCCTGCAACTGCGAATGCGGATATTTCGCCAACAAAGAATCCCAATAAGGAGTGGGAGTGCAATAGATAACGTCGCTCTTCGTATGGTTGCCGATTCCCCAACCGTCAAGAATCATCAACAATGCTTTTTTACCCATAATATTTCGTTTTTAGTTTGTTATTTTATCATTTAAGAACACATCAGGTTTTACGAGTGCAAAGGTAGCCAATAATTTGCTATCTTCCGATTTATCAAAACAAAAACCGTGCCTGAAAAGTTCCGGACAATGTAAAACAAAACATTGAAATGCCTGACACCACAACACCATGCACAAAATTTAACTCAAACCGCAAATTATATTTTGCGATAAAGGAATTTTAATGTACCTTTGCAGCACATTTGCGCATGTGGCGTAATTGGTAGCCGCGCCAGACTTAGGATCTGGTGGCGTAAGCCGTGGGGGTTCGAGTCCCTTCATGCGCACCAAAAAGATTGCAACTTTCCGGATTACGGAGAGTTGCATTTTTATACCTTTGCCCCAACATCCCAAGAAACTAACCGTTACAGCACCACCAAAACACAAAGCCGAATTGCACGGCTTCAATCCATAATCGCTTGATTTGTCCCCACAAGAATAAGGTTTTTTCAATCGTTATGCACTGCCGTAAAAAAGCCTCGTAGAGGCGGCATAGCTTTAACCCCATGCAAGCGGAGCTTTGCGGAGCGCAGCTTGGGGTATGCGCGGATATGAAATCCGTCCGCATAGCGGTCGCACTTTTCTTCGGCAACTCTACATGCAGACAAAAATCCATGACAATTTCCTACATTTCAACGCCTAATTCCTAATTTTGGAATAAATACACCATTTTGTGTTGTAAAACATAAAATTTTCCTAAACTTATCCTACTCAACAACTGTTACATTTTTGAACCTTTTAAAACCATAAAAATATCTTTATAATATCTCTCATAAATAATTTAAAACTGCCATGAAAAGGATTGTTTTAATGCTGATAGGGGTTGCGATGAGCCTGCCGGCAGTTGCTCAGGAAAATGCGTTGTGGAACGATGCTTTCAACATCAGCGCAAACTACAGCTTCAATGTAAGAAGCGTGAAGAAAGATCTGGATTACAACGGCGTGGCTTTGAGCGGCGGTTATCGCAAGTTCCTGTATTGGGGACTGTTTGTGATGCCGGAAGTGTCGCTCTACTGGCAGAGATACCAATGGAGCTATTTGGGAACGTCATATGAAGGAGGCTATATAGAAAACATGCCGCCTTACTTTGAAGAAAATTCACTCAACCGCTTCGGAGCGGCGGCAGACGTGATGTTAGGAGTAAGAGTCCTATAAAAGAGAAAGTCGGCATCGACATTATGGTCGGCCCCTACATAGGGTGGTCGTTTGCCAACAACGAAGATGACGGATTTTCCTACAATAGCGATTATGACAACTTCGAAGTGCGTTGCCGTTTCTCTGTCGGCGTTTCCATACTCGACAAATTCACTGTCACAGCTTCCTACGACGCAGGCAAGAACAGATTCATGCGCCCGGCGCAAGAGAATACGGAAAACCGCGGCAACATAATGACGATAGGTGTAGGCTATACATTCTGACAGCGCAGAGATACAAATAAAGTTTATGCGCCAATGCAGTCTGATTGCTGTATTGGCGCATAAACTTATAAGATTTGGTTTCACTTCACTTCCCAAGTCTCGCCGGCAAGAATCATGTCGCGCAGAGTGTGGTACGGCTTCTTTGCTTCCACCTCCTCCGTCTGGTGCGCAACCTCCTCATCGTAGACAGGGGCGGCCACATCGCGTATCACACCGATTGCCAACGGCATCGTGTGTCCGTCCATCATCGCGAGCTGTTGGTGCAACAGGTTGCTTTGGCAATGCGCGTCGTGGGTAAGCACGTCGTCAATGGTATAGCCATCCTGCCCGACAACTACGGCTTTCAATCCGAAACCGTCTTGAACTATGCCTTTCTCTTTATTCTTTCCGAAAAGCATCTTTTCGCCATGCACGAGATGAATGGTGTGGTCGGCGCGCAACTCTCGGTCGGAAACATAACTATATATGCCCTGATTGAAAATCACACAGTTCTGCAACATCTCCACAACCGAAGTACCCTTGTGGCGGGCGGCAGCAACAAGCACCTCCTGCGATGTCTTCAGCTCCACGTCAAGGCTGCGGGCAAAGAATGTGCCACGTGCCCCAAATACAAGCTCAGCCGGTATGAACGGATCCTCCGTCGTACCGTAGGGCGACGATTTGGAAACGAAACCACGCTCCGAAGTGGGAGAATATTGCCCTTTGGTCAAACCGTAAATACGGTTGTTGAGCAGCACCATGTTGATATTCACATTGCGGCGGACGGCATGAATAAAGTGGTTGCCGCCGATGGCCAGGCCGTCGCCGTCACCCGAAATCTGCCAGACCGTCATCTCCGGATTTGCGACCTTAAAACCGGTAGCCACAGCAGCCGCGCGGCCATGTATGGTATGGAATCCGTAAGTATTCATATAGTAAGGCAAACGCGAGCTGCATCCAATACCTGAAATCACCGCTATTTTTTCCGGAGGCACGCCTATTTCAGCCATTGCTTTGTGAAGCACATTCAGAACGGCATGGTCACCGCATCCGGGGCACCAACGCACATATTGGTCGCTCTTGTAATCCGACGCTTGATATTTCTGTTCTTCCATAACTCAATCATCCATAACTTTTTTAACACCATCGACAATCTCCTGAACAAGGAACGGCTGCCCTTGTATTTTGTTGATACGGCTGATTTTCACATTCGGGAATTTCGACTGCAAATAATCCGCGAATTGGCCGGAATTCAACTCTGCCACCACGACATTCTTATATCGTGACAGCACCTCACCGGTATTTTTAGGCAACGGATTGATATAGCGGAAATGCGCCATGGCAACTTTGTGTCCCTCAGCCCGCAAAGCGTCGACAGCCTCATGGATGTGTCCGAAAGTGCCGCCCCATCCCACAACGAGAGTGTCGGCATTCTTGTCGCCGTAAGGGTCTTTGCCGGGTATTTCGTTGGCTATATTGTCTATCTTCGCCTGACGGTAGCGCACCATCTTCTCATGGTTGACAGGGTCGGTCGATATGGCCCCCGTAGCGGAATCCTTTTCCAAACCGCCGATACGGTGCATCAGACCCGGAGTGCCCGGTATAGCCCAATATCGCGCCGCTGTACGCTCGTCGCGGTCGTAAGGATGCCAACTGTCGCGACGGTCGTCGGGCACGAAACGCGGTTTAATCTCCGGATACTCGTCATCGTCGGGCACGCGGAACGCCGACGAGCCGTTGGCGATAAAAGCGTCGGTAAGCAGGATGACAGGAGTCATGTGCTCAATGGCAATGCGAGCCGCCTCAAAAGCCATTTGGAAACAATCGGTTGGCGAGGCTGCCGCAAGAACCACAAGCGGACACTCGCCGTTGCGCCCGTAAAGAGCCTGACGAAGGTCGGTCTGCTCTGTCTTCGTGGGCAATCCTGTAGACGGTCCTCCACGCTGAACATCAATCACAACCAATGGCAACTCCGCCATTACAGCCAATCCGAGCCCCTCACTCTTCAAAGCCAAGCCCGGTCCGGAAGTGGTGGTCACGGCGAGGTCGCCGGCAAAAGCCGCGCCAATGGCGGAGCAGATACCGGCTATCTCATCCTCCATTTGGCAGGCTTTCACACCCAAGTCCTTGCGCTTTGCCAATTCATGAAGAATATCCGTAGCCGGAGTGATGGGATAACTTCCGAGATAAAGCGGCCTGCCTGATTTCTCCGAAGCATAAATCAAGCCCCACGCTGTCGCCGTATTGCCGTTGACATCGGTATAAATGCCCGGGCGCGCATTACTTGCCTCTATACGATAAGTTGAAACAGAAGCGTGGATATTATGTCCATAGTCGTATCCCGCACATATCACTTTGGCATTTGCCCCATATATCGCGGGCTTTTTCGCAAATTTGTTCTTCAAAAGATGCAACGCCGGCTTCAACGGACGGTCAAACAGCCAACATACAAGGCCGAGCGCAAACATATTCTTACAACGCAACATCGACTTCATGTCCAGACCCGAATCGGCAAGAGCCGACTTAACCATAGTGGAAATCGGCACTTCCACCACTTGCGCGTCGAGTCCTATCTCCTTGTACGGGTCGTTTGTGGCATACAACGCTTTCCTCAAATCCTGCTCGCGGAAAGAGTCTATGTCGACAATCGCCACACCCCCTTTTTTCAAAAAACAAGCGTGGCGTTTCAACGCCGCCGGATTCATGGCCACCAGTACATCGGCCTCGTCGCCGGGAGTATGCACCCCTTTGCCTATATGCACCTGAAAGCCTGAAACACCGCTCAAAGTGCCTTGTGGAGCGCGAATTTCTGCCGGATAGTCGGGGAATGTGGAGATTTGGTCGCCAACACCCGCCGACACATTCGAGAAAATGTTGCCGGCAAGCTGCATACCGTCACCGGAATCTCCGGAAAAACGCACCACAACATTTTCAAGAGTTTTTACATTGGTTTTTTCTAACATAAATATTTAATTTAAGGCTTTATGCCTGTTTGTATCATCGTGCAAATTTAGGCGTTTTTCCACAAAACAAATAATTCATTCGGAAAATTTGTTACCAATTCGAAATTTTTTGTTACAAAGCTGATTTTTAATTCTTCCATATAAATTTAGGTTATTTTTCAAACCAATATTCTAATCATTGGAATATTCTACCTATTTTTGCCAAAACGAAAAACGAGTTTTATGATTCCAGTTACAAAAGAGATACCCAAAATATCGGTAAACAAACTAATATCAATATTCCAAAAAGAAAAAGGCGACGCTTTCATACCGGGCTGCATGATTATCTCACGCACCACCGACAACAGCGCACACTACCAAAAAATACACCAACTGTCGCATCCTTTCAGCCTCGACGCTTTCGTGTTCATACTCTGCGAATCGGGCGAATTTGTCATAACAACCAACTCCAACGACCTCCGACTGAAAAAACATGACCTTTTCATAAATTTTCCCGGTCAGGTCATCCATGCCGGTGTCCCGGACGACTATAAAGAGCCCATCGCGGTACACATAGCCGTAATCGACCTCGCGTTTATCCACGAGATGAATCTCGACATCAAACCGATAGCCCAAAAGCTGTTGGACTTGCGCTCGTCGCAATACATGGAGCTGCCGGAAAACGTATTCTCGGAATTGACAAATCTGATAAAATCGATTACCGACGAAATAAACAACAACGAGCCCGACAGCGCCACAAACGATATTCTGCGAAGCCTGATGACGGCAATCTTTTTCAAAATAGGCAGAATGGTTGACAAAAAAGCCGCCGACAGCCAAATAGACAAAGAAGTGTTCAACAAAAACATCAAATACTTCAAAGATTTCATGGTATTGCTCGGACAAAATTTCCGGAAAGAGCGTTCAGTGGGCTTCTATGCCGACAAGATGCACCTTTCTCCCAAATATTTTACCACGCTGATAAAACGGGCAAGCGGACAGACGGCTGCCGACTGGATTAACAACTACGTAATTCTTGAGGCAAAAAATCTGCTGAAATACTCTACAATGAACATCCAAGAGATTTCCTACAGCCTGAATTTTCCAAACCAATCGTTTTTCGGAAAGTATTTCAAGCACCACACAGGAATGACGCCAAGCGAATATAAAAAACAAAAATGACACCCATCATGCCTTGAGCCAAGCGGCAAACCAATAAAAAACTCTCTTCCTGCCTACTACGGCATTAAACCATAGACAGAAAGAGAGAAATATTTTGGAGTGTTATGTTATTTCAAATCGAACCCGATGTCGCGGCGGAAATATTTGCCCTCGAAATCCACTTTCGAAATAGCGTCGAACGATTTTGCCAACGCCTCCTCTTTGGTGTCACCGTAAGAGCTTGCGGCTATCACGCGCCCGCCCGATGTGACAAGCCCGTCGGCAGTGCGCTTCGTGCCGGCATGAAACAATATGGAGCCGGTCACACGGTCTAACCCGCTTATCGATTTGCCTTTCTCATAATGTCCGGGATAGCCTTCCGACACCATCATGACTGTAACCGCATAACGCGGATCTATCGACAGGCCGCGCTCTGCAAGCGTCCCGGTGGCAACGCCCTCAAACAAATCAACCAAATCGGCGTCAGTGCGCAACATAACCACTTCTGTTTCAGGATCACCCATACGCACATTATACTCTATGACGAAAGGCTCGCCTTTCACGTTTATAAGTCCCAGAAATATGAAACCCTTATATGTCAGACGCTCTTCTTTCAAACCGTTGAGAGTGGGAAGAATTATTCGCTCCGTAACCTTTTGCATAAACGTCCCGTCGGCAAAACTTACCGGAGAAACAGCGCCCATGCCGCCGGTATTCAGGCCTGTGTCGCCTTCTCCCACACGCTTATAATCCTTTGCCACAGGAAGCACTTTATAAGAATTGCCGTCAGTAAGCACAAACACCGAGCACTCTATCCCGGAAAGAAATTCCTCTATCACCACCGTGGCCGACGATTTGCCAAACATTCCGCCGAGCATTTCCTTCAATTTAGCCTCAGCCTCCTCCAAAGTCGCAACGATAAGCACCCCCTTGCCGGCAGCCAGCCCGTCGGCCTTCAGCACATAAGGAGCCTCCAAAGAGCGCAGAAACATTACGCCTTCCTCATAATTGTCGGCATTGACGCTCATATAACGGGCGGTAGGTATTCCGTGACGCATCATGAATCCTTTTGCGAAATCCTTGCTGCCCTCAAGTTGCGCGGCTTTTTCCGACGGTCCGATTACCGGTATACCGGCAAGTTCCGGGTCGTTGACAAAATAGTCATAAATACCGGCCACAAGCGGGTCTTCATTGCCGACAACAACCATTGTCACACCATTTGCCTTCACAAAGTCCCTGATTGCCGGAAAGTCCATCGGCGACAACGCCACGTTCTCGCCATATTGCTCCGTACCGCCGTTGCCCGGCGCAATAAAGAGCTTCTCCATTTTTTTGCTTTGGCTCATTTTCCAAGCGAGAGCCGATTCGCGTCCGCCCGAACCGAGCAGCAATATCCTCTGATTCATAATGAATAGGTTTTATTTATTAATCTTCCGTAATGCTTTCTTCATTTTTCTTGCTCCGGTGGCGCATCGTCACTCCTCCTTGAGGCAACTCTGACTCCTCGAAAAGCCGCGGCTTGCGGAAACGCACCGCCTTGTTTACCTTCTCATCGTCGAACACCGGTTTCGCAAAATTGCGCCGTTCGCTCCTCATCCTTTCCGAGTAAGGCTTATGGTACTTCTCTTCCAATGCGTTCTTAGGCCGCTCGCGGCGAACGCCACGCCTGTCGCGCTCATAACGCTCGTCTTCTTTCTTAAATCTGCGGGGAAATCTCTCCCCCTGATTTTTCCATTCGGGCTTCTTCTCCGGGTCTTTGCCGCGCAGTTTTCTCCGCGCCGCATCAAATTTCTCGCGGGGAAGATTATCGTCATCGTTTTTGTCTTTTATACGATTGCCGTCTTTTAAGAAATCGACATATTTCCCGTCAAAAATCACATACTCGCGAAATTCGCACTCTATCGCCCCGTTAAGCACAGCCACTTTCTGCGAGGGCTTCAGCCCTATTTTGTCGAAAAGGTTGGATTTCGAGCTGATAATCCAAGCGTGATAGCCTTTAAACACATTCTTCAAACGATTGCCTATAACCTCATAGAGAGCCTCCGTGTCGTCCGCGTCCAAACGCTCTCCATAAGGAGGATTGGTGATAAGCATACCATTTTCCGGAGCCTCTTCATAGTCCTGTATAGGCATCACTTTCAAATCGATATATCTGCCAACTCTCGCGCTTTTTATGTTTTTAGCCGAAATAGCTATGGCTTTTGCGGAAATATCCGAGCCATATATTTTATAATTGAACTCCCGCTCCTGTGAATCGTCGTTATAAATTTCGTCGAAAAGCTCAGGCTCAAAATCGCGCCAACGCTCGAAAGCGAATGACTGCCGGTAAACTCCCGGATTAATATTGGCGGCAATCAGGGCTGCCTCAATCAAAAATGTGCCGGAGCCGCACATCGGGTCAATCAAGTTTGACTCGCCGCGCCAACCGGTTTTCAAAATCAGTCCTGCGGCAAGCACCTCGTTGATAGGGGCATCGGTTTGGGCAACACGATAACCGCGCTTGTACAAAGGTTCTCCCGAACTGTCCAACGATATAGTGACATCATTGTTGGATATATGCACATTGAGAAGCATGTCGGCATTGACCAGTCTTATTGACGGACGCCGTCCGTACTTTGCCGTAAAGTAATCGGCAATGGCGTCTTTCACACGATAAGTGACAAATTTCGAGTGCCGGAAACTGTCGCTGTAGACAGTAGAGTCGATTGAAAAAGTCTGGTCAGGAGAAAGCAATTTATCCCATTCAAATTTCTTGGCCTCCTCATACAGCACATCGGTATCATCAGCTTTAAAACACAAAAACGGCTTCAATATCCTCAACGCTGTACGGCAACAGAAATTTGCCTTATACATCATCGACTTATCCCCCCTAAACGAAACCATCCTGCGTCCGGGCATCACGTCCTCAGCCCCAAGATTCACCAATTCTTCAGCGAGCACATCCTCAAGTCCCTGAAATGTCTTTGCCACTAAATCCATCTTCTCTTTCATGCCTTATCTTCTTGCTTAAATCTTAATATGTTGTTGGCCTTTGCCTGTACTAATTTCTCATTTTCAGCCACATCTTCCGTAACCCAGATATTACCGCCAATCACGGCATTGTTGCCTATCCTTATCCGTCCGAGCACCGACGTGTTGGAATAAATCACCACATTGTCGCCGATTATCGGGTGACGCGGTATGCCTTTTACAGGATTATTGTTCTCATCATAAGTGAAGCTCTTGGCTCCGAGCGTGACACCCTGATACAATTTCACGTTATTGCCTATTATTGCCGTGGCGCCTATCACGACACCCGTGCCATGGTCAATGGAAAAATATTCACCTATCACAGCTCCGGGATGAATATCGATACCCGTTTCAGAGTGCGCCATTTCACTTATCATGCGCGGAATGACGGGCACCCCGAGCTCCAACAGCGCATGGGCTATGCGATAATTGCTTATCGCTTTAATCGCCGGATAACAATATATCACTTCCTCACGACTTTCTGCCGCCGGGTCGCCGCGATACACGGCACACACGTCTGTTTGCAGGACATGCCTTATCTCAGGCAGCCGCTCAATAAATTCTACAGCAAGCGCGGAAGCCTTTTCCGAAAGCGAATTATAGTTGATTTCTTTACAGCAACACTCCTTTAATGCCAAGCCTGCAACAATCTGATTTTCCAACAACTGATAAAGCCGCTCGCATTCCATTCCCAACACATATTCAAGATTAAAGGAATTTACATCGCCGCTTCCGAAAAAGCCTGGAAACAATATTGAGCGGCAAAGCCCGATTATCTCTTTTATTGATGTCTGAGAAGGCAACGGCTCGCCATTCCACCTCATGTGGCACAAATCATAAAACGAATTGCTGTCAGACAAGCTCAAGACCGTAGATTTCAGCCTGTCCTCATATTTGTAGGTCTTCTCCATCAAAATGTTGCTTTTGTTTTGCAAAGTTACGACTATCCAATGTGATAAAAAAGAGCTTCAAATATTTTCTGCAAATTACTTGCTTCCGACAACGGATGCCATATCCGGACAGTTGTTCCGCGCTGTCAGCCTTTCTTCCCCGTTATTATACTCTTTATGTCGTTCAACTTGTTCAACGCCTCCATCGGCGTAAGATTGTTTATGTCGGTGTTCAATATCTCGTCACGCACTTGGCTCAACACGGGGTCATCCAACTGGAAGAAAGAAAGTTGCACGCCTTTTTCCTGACGCTCCCCAAACTCTGACAAGCTCTTGTTAATCGAGTCGCGCGAGTTGGCCGCCTCAAGCTGACGCAGCACCTCGTTTGCCCTGTCGACAATCACAGGCGGCATCCCGGCAAGTTTTGCCACATGTATGCCAAAGCTGTGCTCACTGCCGCCTTTCTCAAGTTTGCGTATAAACACCACTTTCCCGCCTATTTCCTTCACGGCCACATTGTAATTGACAATGCGCTTAAACATCTTTGCCATTTCATTAAGCTCATGATAATGAGTGGCAAACAAGGTTTTGGCATGGAAACGCGGATTTTCATGGATATATTCCACGATTGCCCACGCAATCGATATTCCGTCATAGGTGCTTGTGCCGCGCCCCAACTCATCGAAAAGCACCAAACTGCGCTCGCTCAGATTGTTGAGAATCGAGGCGGCCTCGTTCATCTCAACCATAAACGTAGACTCGCCCAACGATATATTGTCGGAGGCACCGACACGCGTGAATATCTTATCCACAATCCCTATAGTCGCGGCATCGGCAGGCACAAAACAGCCGATTTGCGACAACAGCACAATCAATGCTGTCTGGCGCAACAACGCCGATTTGCCGGCCATGTTCGGTCCCGTAATTATCATTATCTGTTGCGAATCGTTGCCAAGCCGCAGCGAATTGCTTATATACTGCTCACCCGCCGGAAGCTGTTTCTCTATGACCGGATGCCGGCCTTCGGTGATGTCTATGCATAAAGAATCGTTTATTTCCGGACGATTGTAACGGTTGTCAATCGACGCGCGAGTGAACGACAACAGGCAATCGAGCCTTGCGATAAGCGAGGCGTTGAGCTGTATCGCGGGTATGTATGTGGCTATATCCGACACAAGGGCATTGAACAAGCGGGTTTCTATGGTCAATATCTTGTCCTGTGCGCCGAGTATTTTTTCCTCATACTCTTTCAGTTCCTGTGTGACATAGCGTTCGGCATTGACAAGCGTCTGTTTGCGTATCCATTCCGGAGGCACTTTATCCTTATGCGTATTGCGCACCTCTATATAGTAACCGAATATGTTGTTATACGCTATTTTCAAGCTCGGTATGCTGGTAGCCTCACTCTCGCGCTGCTGTATGTGCAACAGATAATCCTTGCCCGAATAGGCAATCTCGCGCAGATTGTCAAGCTCTTCATCCACGCCCTCGCGAATCACATTTCCGCGGTTAGTCATATTCGGCGCGTCAGGATTGAGCTCACGCTCTATACGGTCGCTGATAGTGCGGCAAGTGTTAAGCTGCTCGCCAAACGAGCGCAACACCGGATTCTCGGCATTCTCGCAATATTCCTTTATCGGCGACAAAGCCCGCAAAGCATTTTTCATCTGCACGGTTTCTCTCGGAGAAATGCGCCCCACAGCCACTTTCGACACAAGACGCTCTATGTCGCCTATCGTTTCCATCTGCCGTTGAAGCAACTCTCTGCCCTCCGGATCCTTAAAAAAATGCTCCACGACATCAAGCCTGTCGTTAATCTGCCTTACATCCTTCAAAGGAAACAGTATCCATCTGCGCAACAACCGGGCGCCCATCGGGCTGACTGTACGGTTTATCACGTCAAGCAAACTCTTCCCCTCCTCATTCATAGGCTCGATCAGTTCGAGATTACGTATGGTGAAACGGTCAAGCCGCACATATTTTTCCTCCTCTATACGCGATATGGATGTGATGTGGCCTATTTGTGTATGCTGTGTAATATCGAGATAAAACAATATCACTCCCGACGCGATTATGGCATTGTGCATCTTATGAATGCCAAAACCCTTAAGGTTTTTGGTTTCAAACTGTTTCAGCAGCCTGTCGTTGGCCGCCTCTTCCGTAAACATCCATTCATCGAGCTCGTAAGTAAGATATTTGGCAGTGAACGACTGTTCGAAACGCTTTTTACACGACCGCTCGACCAACACTTCCTTAGGCGAGAAATTGGCAAGCAGCTTGTCAACATAATCGACAGTTCCCTCAGCCGTCATAAATTCCCCTGTGCTTATGTCCAAAAAAGCCACTCCGCACGACTGCTTTCCAAAATGCACCGCCCCAAGAAAATTATTCTCACGATAATCGAGCATATTGCCGTTAATGGCCACACCCGGCGTAACCAGCTCTGTTATTCCGCGCTTTACAAGTTTCTTTGTCAGTTTCGGATCCTCCAACTGCTCGCATATAGCCACACGCTTGCCGGCTCTTACAAGTTTTGGCAAATAGGTGTCCAGCGCATGGTGCGGAAAGCCCGCCATTTCTATCGTTTTGCCCGACCCGTTGCCCCGTTTCGTAAGAGTTATACCAAGTATTTCCGACGCGATGACGGCATCAGCCGTATATGTTTCATAGAAATCGCCCACCCGGTAAAGCAATATAGCGTCGGGATGCTTTTTCTTCATCTCGAAATATTGCTTCATTAATGGCGTTTCAACTACTTTCTCTGTCACTGTTTCATCTTTTAACTCCACAAAGATACAAAAATTCTTCCTAAGCCAACGGCCACAAAACATCTTGCCATTATATTGCGCCAAAATGGAAAAAGCGTAAATTTGTAAAAAAAATAAAGTATGCCAAACGACTTGAGAATATCAGTGATAATTGTATTTCATAATGCGGCAAGGTATATAGGAAAATGCGCCGGCTCGCTTATGGGACAAACGATGAAAGATGAGATAGAATTCATCTTCATCGACGATGGCTCCACCGACAATTCCACCGATATTCTGCAAGACCTGTTTGCGGCATATCCGGAAAGAAAGCATCAGGTAAGAATCTTGCACAATTCCACAAACAAAGGCACCGCATACTCAAGAGAAAAAGGCATATCAGAAGCAGGCGGAGAGTTCATAACATTTTGCGATGCGGACGATTGGGTTGAGCCGCAAATGTACTCCGGCATGTTGGCTGCAGCAACAGGTGCCGACATCGTATGCTGCGGATACGTTTTGGAAAAGCCTAAAAAGCCAACTGCTGTGATGTTCAGCTCCTTAAAATTCCCCGAGCTCGACAACACGCCTCTCGACACATTGCATTTCGCTCTGTGGAACAAAATCATACGCCGCAGCGTAGTCACCGAAAATGACTTGCATTTCTTTCCCGGCATCGACCGTTGGGAAGATTTGGGCATGTCGGCAAGAATATTTGCCTGCACAAGAAAAATAAAAATACTCGACAAGGCTTACTACCACTACCGCCGAGTGGCAGGAGCATCCATAACCACATCGAAAATGGGACGTGTGCTCGACGACCATTTGAAAATGGCAGCAGCACTGTCCGAATGGTTTTCCGGCAAGTTCGGAAACCGCTACAGCTTATTTGTAAACTTCGTGAAATTTTCCGCCAAAATCAAACTGATGAGAGGGGTCACTTGCGACGCTGTTCGCTGGAAACGCACCTTTCCGGAAAGCGACTGCCACATAACAGAATATAAAAACATCCCTACGATTTATCGCCTCGCTTTTTTGCTTGCGTCGCGTATGCCCGCATGCCTGTTAAAAGTCGCCGGCCATTTTGTCCGCCTGCTAAAACTATAAAAAGGTTGCGGTGTGTTTACCGCAACCTCCTCTAATTCAATTATATTTATCAACTAATGGACAATCTTCCTTATGCGTCGATGGCCGCACGCAAAGCGTTACGTTCAATAAACTCACGGCGAGGAGCCACGTCCTCACCCATAAGCATAGAGAATATACGGTCGCAATCGGCAACATCCGACATAGTCACTTGCTTAAGTATGCGATTTTCCGGGTCCATTGTAGTTTCCCACAGCTGCTCGGCATTCATCTCGCCAAGTCCTTTATACCGTTGCACCTTCACATTCTTCTCATCGCCTTTGCCCAACTCCATGATTGCGTCATTAAGCTGCTTGTCGTCCCAACAATAACGCTCCTTGTCGCCGCGGCTGCATTTATACAACGGCGGAGTGGCAAGATAAAGATAACCGTTTTCGATTATCGGGCGCATACGGCGGAAAAACAATGTCATAAGCAAAGTGGAAATATGAGCTCCATCGACATCGGCATCTGTCATGATGATAATCTTATGGTAGCGCAATTTGCTTATGTTGGGAGCAGTGCTGTCTTCCGGCGTGCCGATAGTGACACCCAAAGCCTTAAAAATATTTGTAATCTCCTGACTGTCGAACACTTTATGCTCCATTGCCTTCTCCACGTTGAGTATCTTTCCGCGCAACGGAAGAATAGCCTGATATTTAGGGTCGCGTCCCTGTTTTGCAGACCCGCCTGCAGAATCACCCTCGACAAGAAACAATTCGCAATTCTCGGCAACTCGCGACGAGCAATCAGTCAACTTTCCGGGCAATCCGCCGCCCGACAAAGGCGACTTACGCTGAACCTGTTGCCTTGCTTTCTCCGCAGCATGACGCGCAGTAGCCGCAAGCACAACCTTGTCGACAATAGTCTTTGCCTGCCGCGGATGCTCCTCCAAATAATTCCTGAGCGTTTCGCTGACAGCCGTTTGAACCGCACCTATAACCTCATTGTTTCCTAATTTTGTCTTTGTCTGCCCCTCAAACTGCGGCTCCATGACTTTCACGGAAATCACGGCTGTAAGACCCTGCCGAAAATCATCGCTCGAAATATCTATCTTTACTTTTTCAAGCATTTTTGCGTCTTCCGCATATTTTTTCAGGGTGGAAGTCAACCCGCGGCGGAAACCGGTCACATGCGTACCGCCCTCAACCGTGTCGATATTGTTGACAAATGAAAACACGTTTTCATTAAACGATGTGTTATACGTCAAAGCCACCTCTACAGGTATTCCTTGCCTTTCCGTGTTGATATATATTATATCCTCTATCAGATGCTCTTTATTGGCATCGATATACCTTACAAACTCCTTCAGACCCTCTTCTGAATAGAACACCTCGCTTTTCGGATTTCCGGCGGAATCCTTTTCGCGCAAATCGGTAAGCGTCAAATGTATCCCCGCATTAAGGAAAGCCAAATAGCGCAACCGCTTGGCAAGAGTGTCGTAATTATAGACTGTGGTTTCTGTAAAAATCGTGGGATCAGGTTTGAACAGCACTTTTGTTCCTGTCTCCGCTGTGTCACCAATCTTTTCAACCGGACCTTTTGGATGGCCATAGGCATATTCCTGCATATACACATGCCCGTCACGCCTTACTTCCGCGCGAAGATATGAAGACAAAGCATTGACACACGACACGCCGACACCATGCAAACCGCCTGACACCTTATACGAACCCTTGTCGAATTTACCGCCCGCATGAAGCACTGTCATGACAACCTCCAATGCCGATTTATGCAATTTTTCATGCTTGTCGACAGGTATACCGCGCCCGTTATCGACAACAGTGATAGAATTATCCTCACCGATAGTCACCTCTATATGAGTGGCATATCCGGCAAGAGCCTCATCAATGGAATTGTCTACTACCTCATAAACCAAATGGTGCAAACCCTTAGGTCCTGTATCGCCTATATACATAGCCGGACGCTTACGCACGGCCTCCAAACCTTCGAGCACCTGAATGTTGCTCGCGCTATAATTCTCTTGTTCTGCCATAATTTCTATTTACAAGCCCATTGCTCAAGAAAAGCGTCGCGCCATTACCATGCGACACCCGCAATAAAGCACACAAAGATACTAATTTTTTTACTTGTCTTCAAAAAAACAGACTTCAAAAACCTGTCATAACCTTAACAGGACGACGGCATTGGTCGGTATATATGATATACGCTCCGGGTTGCAATTCCACTGTCAGCTCCCCACTGAAACCGTCAATCGCCTTTATGAGCATACCCGACATATTCGCTATCCTTACGCCTGTCTGCTCAACAGAGCTTTCCAACCGCACGCCGCCTTCTGCAGCAAAAGCCGAGAAGCCTGCGCCATACTCCAAACCGGAAACACTGCCGGAGCGGTTCACATAAATCACATTCGACTCTCCCGACATCTCCCCGAAACGGACAGACTGCACCGTATAGCTGTAGTCGGCGCCGCTAACAGCGTCATTAAAATCCAAATACGGCGTATCGTCATCAGTGACAACCGTAAAATCACGGCGGTCACCGTCAATATACTCGGAGAAATTCACGGCATAGCAATCTATCACCTCAGGATTTTCCGGGACAATCCAATTAGCACGGAATCCAGTAGAGCTTAAATTAGTGGCCGCCGTCGCCACCGGACGGTCAAACACAGGCATTTCCACACATACGCCGCGCAAATTGACCGTATAGCTCGTGGTACCTTTCAGCCCTCCGTCATAAAGAAGCAACTCCGCAGTGCTTTCACCCACAAATTGCGGCTCATATTTAATTTCAAGCTCATAGCCGTCGCTGTCGTTTATTTCCCTCCAGCCAATCGAGTTGACAGGTATGGAAAAATCCGTCCCCGTGCTTTTTATGCGCAACGACAAGTCTTCAGTGACGGTTCCGCGTATAGGCACTGTAACAATGCTGCTTTTGCCTTCCACCACGTTTCCGAAATCGATGGTGGAATTATTCTCGGGAGTAATCAGCACACCGTCGCCAACCGGCGGAAGCTCTTCCGACTCAAAAGGCTCTCCCATCTTATCACCCCATATATATTCCGCAAGATCGGGGAAATCAATGTAAGGGTTACGGTTGCTTTGCAGACTGAAAACCACGTCATTGCGGTCAATCTCTTTTTGCGACACGGGATCCTCGCGATGCCACCTAAGAAGCAAATCTATAGCCCAGCCTTGCAGCGTAGGATAATCACCTTGCGCGGCCATATACAAATCATCCCATTTATAGTCCTGATAGCAAGTGACCATATAAAAATATGTACGGGCAAAATCGCCTTTATACTCATCGGCCGGCTCAAACACTTTTGTTGAGCTTCCTCCCTGCCCACTTACAGGCGCTCCTACTACAGACACTCCATTGTCGAAGCTGATGCCGGCCGGATCGACCTCGCCGAGAGGATAGTTGCTCTTTGCGCCATTGGCGGAAGCGTCCGACGGATAGAGGTGGTTAAGGTCGGTATAAGCCGGCACCGAAGTGGAGCCTCCCCACCAGCTTTTCGGAAAACAGTGCTCACGGTTAAGCCCGTTTTTTGAAAAGCTTATCACAGAATTGCCGGAATAAACATATTTTTCATTGTCGGAATACATGTCCCACCATATATCGTCGCTTTTATCGGCTGTGCCGTTGTCAATCACATCTGTATAGATGAAAGATTTTGTAGGCAAATCCTGATAATTGTTCTTACTATGATTACGTATTATCTCATGCAATTTTGTTTTGAGCGAAGATGTGGTCAAGCCCTCTATTCCATCATAATACCCGGCAGGAATCTCAGCCACCGACACAAACCACGCGGCAGCGCAACATACGGCTGCCATTAACAATCCATTAACCCTCGACATGAAATTTAATTTATTAATTATCAGACTGCAAAGTTACACAAAATCTGCGAAAAATCTGCCGTGATTCTGCTGATTAACGCAATCAAAATTGAGAATTAGGAAGTTATGAGAAAATCTCTATTATTAAAGACACAAAAATCTGATGAGAAAAGGCAGATATGGCATTTTTTATCAAATGCAAAATGTAATGATAGTTGAAAATCCTACCTTTGCATGCACATTTTACATATTATCAAATTAAAAACAGAGCATACCGTCTGTGGTCTGCCGGTTTTGTGGTATGCCTCGTTGTAAGCATGTGGTTGCTTGCCATTGCTGTGCAAACATTGCCTATCGGCACAGCCTATCCCGTATGGACAGGCATCGGAGCGGTGGGTACGGTTTTGCTCGGCATCGTATATTTCCACGAACGGGCTTCTTTTGCCCGCATCTTCTTCATGATTACGCTGATTGCGTCTATTATTGGTTTGAAAATGGTTTAACAACAAAACGATATGTTTAGAGAAATACGCCGTAAGCGGCAATTATTGCCAACCGAAGAAAGCGTTTCCATCCTCGAAAAGATGACGAACGGTACGTTGGCTCTTCATGGGGACGATGGTTATCCGTATGCCGTCCCTGTCAGCTATGTGTATGCAGATGGCAAGATATACTTTCACAGTGCCACGAAAGGGCACAAAGTGGATGCCATCCTGACGAACAACAAGGTTTCGTTCTGCGTGGTGGAGCAGGATGACGTCAAGCCAGCCGAGTTCACCACTTACTTCCGGAGTGTCATCGTCTTTGGCAAAGCCCGCATTTTGGAAGACGAGAACGAAAAACTATCCGCCTTGCGTTTGTTGGCGGACAAGTATTCACACGGCGAGGCTGGTATGGAGGCAGAAATAGCCAAAGGTTTCAATCATCTGCTGATGGTGGAAATCACGGTTGAGCATTTGACAGGCAAGGAATCTATCGAATTTGTGCTCTAATCCTGCTAAGACTCGCCTGCGTGATGCCCAAATAGGTAGCGATACTTCCTAACGGCAACCGCCTCAACAAATCAGGCTCTTTTTCCAACAATTCCTTATACCGTTCTGAGGCGATGGCCGACAACATGGAAATCAATCTCTCTTCTGTGGCAAGCAACTCCATCTCCGCATAGCGCCGTCCCCAATTGGCTATGTGCAAATCCTCCAAGAATAACTCTTTCAGTTTTTTCCTTTCCAATACATATAAGA